>NZ_BAAGXF010000020.1:0-67220 GCF_054779975.1 Hymenobacter arcticus | reverse complement strand
GTAGTGGCTGCCGCCACTACTGTCGAGCTTCAGAACGCCTGATGCTCCACTTTCAACCGGCTTAGTATTTGGGAGGAGGTCAAAGCCGCTTAACCTCTGCCTACCACTGGCTTATCGAACGGGGAAGCGTACAGTCTAGGCAGAGCGCACAGAAGTAGGAAGTAACTTTCCTGAGTCATGAGTGCAGCAAAGAGCAAGAAGACACCGGCTAAACGACGCAAATACGATGATGCCTTCACAGCCGAAGCCCTGCTTCTGGCCTCGGAGAGCCGCAGCACGCAGGCGGCCGCCTAGCAGTTAGGTATCAGCCCTAAGCTGCTCTATCGCTGGCAGTCCTGCAACGCACAGGGGCAATTGTCGAGGGCAGCTACCTGTGCAGGCGAAAGGCCAAGGCCACTGCTTCCTACTCGGGCGTGAGCACCGTCGAGGCTGGTTTGGGTTCCACTGACGCATCCGCTGTAGTGGGGCGGCGACGCCACTTGGCCACCGGTTGGGGTCGACGCTAAATTGCCCACAGACTTGTTTGGAAAGCAGACCCCACGGCTCCCCATTATCCTTCGGGACTATATAACTAGCATCCTAGCCGAACCGTCAGCGCATGAAAAGATAACCATCACTGGAAAGTACCGGGGATAAGTTAGTTGGCCGGCCAAGGGCTGGCGGGCGGGGCTTGGCTAAATTCCAACAAACCGACTTCCCAGCTCGGCTCGGTGGGTGTGCATGCTACCAGCAGCACCAAGCCGGCTTCGGCCAGGCCCTGCGCGTGCCCGGCCCCAGCCAGGGTACCGGCGTTGGCTGCCTGGGTGGCCAGAACCCAGTGGTGCGTTCGGTCCAGCCAGAACTCGTAGCCCTCCAGGTAGGCTGGGTAGTTGCCAAGCCGCCGCAACTGCCGGTAAAGCCGGGCCAGGGCTGCCGCGGCCCGGTAGAGCGGTTCGGCATCGGGCCGGGTCGCCAGGTCAGTAGTGCGCAGGAGCGTATGCAGGCCGGTGAGCTCGGCAAATTTGGCCAGTTCTGGGTCCTGCAACAAATCGTGCGCTTGGTAGAGCAGCAGGGCGTGCGCTAGGTCTACCAGACGCCAGGAAAGCTCCTCACCGAAAGCCGTTTGTGCGGTGGCAGCACTGCGCTCGTCAGGGAAGATGGAACGGTGCTGCCCTAGGAAATCAACCTTGCGCCGGGTGGCCAATAGTTGCCGCAGGCCCTCCCGGATACGAGGCGTCAACTGCTCGACCTGATAACCAGCGCGGGCCAGGCGAATGAGCACGAGCAGTTGGCCGGTTTGACTCAGTATTGGCTCCGCCAGCTCCCGCGATTCGGAGGTGCGCAAATAGGGCCAGGCATCAAGCAGCACCTGCAAGTGAAGCCGGACGATAGGCGTGGGCGTGCGCAGGCTGAAGTAGCGCAGCACTTGGAAAAAAAAGTCCTGCCAGGCCGGGCCGGCTGCCGCCACCGCCCGCAGGGCCGCGTGCCGCAGGTGCTCATCGAGCTCATGTAGCAGAGCTGGTTCCACGCTGAGGCCACCGTCGGCATCGAGCCACGCCAGCAGGCAGGCCTGGTCGGCGTACTCGGGCGGGCCCGCCGCAGCCAGCAACGAGAGCAGGCGCGCGCTAAGGTCGGCCAGCCAGGCGCGAGCCCGCTGGGCATCGGCGGGCTGGCCCGAAACCTGGGCCACGCGCTGGTAATACAGCAGCAGCGCCCCGACTTCGGCCAGGGAGCTGGCCGAAGTCGGGTGGTCGGGCAGCAGTTCGTGAACCAGTGCCCAGCCTGATTCAGCGGGGGGCCATAGGGCAGGAGTGGAAGCAGCGGGCAGCATATTGGGCGAGTAAGCGAAATGAAGAGCGCCTGATATCTGGCTGGCCAACAACGAAAAGCATTGCGCCTCACTACCCCCGTCAAGTGCCTTGACGCGGTTAGTGAGGCGGGCCGGTAGCCAAACGGGCGGGTAGCTACTCGCCACCCGCCCGTCGACCGTTCGGGTAGAGCTACCTAGAACCTACTGCTGGTGGCCACGATGCTGCTGAAGTTCGGCGTGCCTGCTGATTGCGGCGCTTTAGTGAAACGAGTAATGGTTTTTTTACTGAGGGTGAGGCGAGAGGTGGCAGCAGACTTGTTCATTGAAAAAGGTAGTGGAAAAGGTTGTGGTAAGGCGGTGAAACAAACCTAGAGGCGTGCCCCCCACTCGTTCAACTTACCTGCACCAAGCCCACTATTGCCAGTACCAAACCGGCTTTTCGGAGCACTTGGGGTGGCAGCATCTGCGCGGCCGGGGTGGCCCGTGTACTTTTACCATATGCCATTCGACTCCCGCGCCCTGCGCAGACTACTCATTCATACCCTCATCTGGCTGAGTTTCATCGTGTATGAGCAGGCCGTGTTTCTGCTCGCGGGCACTCCGCCGCCTTCGCTAGCCTCAATGCTATTCAACTACCTGTTCAACATCGGGCTCTTCTATATGAATAGCTGGGTTTTGCTGCCCCGGGTGTACGAGCGTCGCTACTACAGCTTCTACCTGGCGGCCGTACTGGGCCTGCTCGGCACCTATGCCCTGCTGCGCACCGCGCTTTACCTGTATGTGGTGCCCGCACTGGCCCTGGGGGCGGTGACGAGCATGGTGCCAGCCGGCATCACGCCGTTCACCTTCTTTTTGGCCCAGTCTTTTTACCGCGGGGTCTTCTTCGCACTGCTGAGCACGGGCTACTGGTTTGCCTACCGGGCCGTGCAGTTGGAGGTGCAGAAGCGCCATCAGCAGGAGAAACTGCGCATTGCCGAGCGCAGCCTACTTGAAGCCAACTTGGCCTTCCTCAAAAACCAAATCAACCCGCACTTTCTATTCAACTCTCTGAACTTCCTCTACGCCAAGGTATACCCGCACTCTGAAACCGCCGCCCGCGGCATCGTGCTACTCGCCGAAATCATGCGCTACGCCCTGCACGAAGAAACCAACGGCAAAGTCATGCTCGTCCAAGAAGTGCGCCACCTGCACAACTACATTGCCCTTAATCAGCTGCGTTTTAATAATCAGTTACAAATAGACTTGCAGCAATGCCCAGCAATCGATTACCTTCGCATTGCGCCCCTGGTACTCATCACCTTCGTCGAAAATTGCTTCAAGCACGGCGAGCTGACCGACGTGGCAAACCCACTACGCATCCGGCTGGAGCTGGAGCAAAACCGACTCACGTTTGAAACCCACAACCGCAAGCGGCTCGGACCCAAGGAAAGAAGCGCCGGTATTGGCCTAGCCAATACTAGGCAGCGGCTCGACCTGCTGTACCCCGACCGCTACACCCTAACCCTAGACGATGCCGCCGAACACTACACTTGCAGGTTGGTAATATACTTATAATAAATTAATACATGATTTCCTGCATGATTGTCGACGACGAGCAAAGCGCCATCGACATCCTTTCCACATTCGTGGCCCGCATACCCTTCCTCTCGCTGGCCGGCAGCACCACCAACCCCCTCGAGGCGCTGGCGATGCTGCAAAACCAGCCCATCAACCTACTGTTTCTTGACATTCACATGCCCCAACTCTCGGGGCTGGACTTTCTGAAGCTGCTCAAAGGGCAGACCCAAGTGGTGCTCACCACGGCTTACAGCGAGTTCGCCATCGAGAGCTACGAGTTGGGCGTGCTCGACTACCTGCTTAAGCCCATCACCTTCGAACGGTTTCTGAAAACGGCCCAGAAGGCCCTCAACGCCGCCCTCGTGCCCAGCCCCCTCTGGCAGCCCGAAGAAAAAGCCGAAGACTACATCTTCTTTAAGACCGAGAGCAAGGGCAAGATGATTAAGCTCCGGGTAAGCGATATCGTATATGTAGAGGGGCTGAAGAACTACGTGTCCGTTAATACCCTGGAAGAAAGCGTTATCACCCTGCTCAACATCAAGGACCTGGAGGAGAGGCTGCCGTCGCGCCAGTTCATGCGGGTGCACAAGTCCTATATCGTATCATTAGATAAAATCAGCGCCATCGATGGCAACCAGATTTTTTTCAAAGGCCTGAAAGCCTACGTACCCCTTGGCGAAACCTACCGCCCGTCCTTTTTCGAAGTGCTGCACCACAAAATGATGGGCACCAAGAAGTAGCCGGTCTAGCCCAAAGCCGGCTGTCCAGCTAGCCGGCTTTGGTAATAGCGCGCCATAAAATCGTATACCAGCAATTCGTGCAGCCGGGGGCGGTTGCTAACTGCCCGGTTCACTAGTAGGTGCACATAGCTGCCAAGCAGGGCCGGCAGGGCCACTTCGAGCTGCTCCTGTGCCTGCCTGGCCAGCAGCTCCCGGGCCACAGTGGGCAACAGTGCCTCGAGCGGCAAGGAAGCCGGGTCGGGGGCGGACAGGACCGCGCGCAGGGCTGCCCGGTGCTGCCGGTAGCGTGCATCGAGCTGCCGGCGCAGGGGCTTGTCGAGACCGAATTCGCGGGAAAATGCCTCGCGCCGAGCGCCAATGAAGGCCAGCTTGGCGGGCAGGTCCAGGGCAAAGGCGCTCAGCAACTCATCGATGCCGCGCGCCGCCAGTAGCCAGCCCGTATGCCCGGCCACGGACCCGTCAGATTCCGTATGGTCGAGGAGGGCCAACTGGGCTAGCAGCCGGCGGCTGTCGTAGTAGAAGAGGCTTTCGCTCAGTCCGATGGTGCACGGACCGTAGCGCTCCAGCTCGCGCTGGTAGGTATCGGCTTGGATTTTCCAGAGACTGCCGCTAGCTGCTTCTGTCGCCAGTGCTTCCGCCACTAGCGCAATCACCTGACCCAGCGCGGCCACGTCGGGCAGGTGCAGGCGCAAGCGTAGGTGGGGGTCGGGGTCGGCGTAGCGGATGAAAAACCACTGGTCAATGAGGCCCTCGGCCAGCAGCTGCTCAGTGAGCGGGGCCACGGCCTGGACCAGCAGCCGGTCGGCCACGCGGGGGCCGCAATACAGCTTGTAGTACAGCCATTCGGAGCCCAGCGAGAAGGTGCGCGGTACGGCCGGAGACGCGGCGGAGATGGCCACCTCGTGGTAGCAGGCGGTTGGGCGCACCAGGGCCGCCACAAACTGGTTGGTGTAGGGCTGGCCGGCCGGGTCGCGCACCAGGGCCGTGGCGGGGTCGAACGGAAACTCCCGCAGCAGGCAGCCCTCGGGCCGGCGCACAAGGGCCAGCCACCGCGCCACGCTGGCCGGCTGGTCGGCATCGACGAGCAGCTCGTGGTCGCCATCAGCCAGGGTGAAATAGCGGGGCAACTGCCAGCGCTGGCGAAAGTCGGTCCAGGCGGCGGCTGCCGCTGCCGGTGCCAGCAGTGGGGCCAGGTCGGCGGCACTGAACTGCCAACTGGCCGCCTGTAGCAGCACGCCCTGGCTGCTGAGCCGCGGCCGGAAGGTGGCCTGGGGCGCAATGACTTCCCAGCTCACGCCCAGGCTGGCCTGTAGGCCTTGGGTTTGCAGGTCGCACAGCAGCTGGTAGGCAGGTAGGGCTTCGTGGGTGTAATTATGCGACGATGCCAGCCGGGGTATCACGCGGCGGCCGGTGCGGGCGTCGCGCAGTTCCAGCTGGCCCTGGCGCTGCCGCAGCGTAAGGTGCTGCAGCGCCAAGCGCGCCTCGGGCGCGGCCCCAGACTGGGCCAAGTAGGGCAGCTCATAGGCCCGCAGGCAGGGGCGTTGCAAAATGTTGCCGGAGCGGCTGGTAGGTAGGTGGCAGATTTCGGCCAGCAGCACGGCGGGGTTGCGGGCCTGTTCGGTATCGGCTACGTGACGCACCAGCCCGGCAATGGCCGGCGAGGCGTGAGCAAAGCGCCCGAGCAGGTTAACGGCGCTGGACCCACCTGCGTGCTCCAGCAGCAGCAGCCCGTCGGCCAGCACTCGAAAAACCACCGAAAGCGACGGCGGCAAGGCCTCGGCCACGCTGGGCAGACCCTCCACCTCCGCCAGCGTAACCTCGATGCTGTAGTGGCCGTGCTGCTCGGCCGCCCGCAGGCGCCGCGCCAGCCACTGCTGGGCCTCTATGAGCGGGGTGGGGGTTGCCGGGGCTGCCCCCACCGGGGTGGGCAGCTGCAGGTCCTCCACCAGCGGCGCGTAAGGCTGGCTGCCGTATTCAGAATAACTGATGCCGCTTTCCGAATCGAGGGCCACGAGCAAGGGCACTTCCTGCTCTTCGTAGCGGGCGGCAAACTGCTCGGCGAACTGGACTAGCCGGGCCGGGCGGCTGGGCGGCGTGAGGTGGGCCAGCACCCGCAGGGCGGCCAGCAGCGCTGGCTGGTGCTCCTGCGCCAAGGTGGCCCCGGCCCGCACGCCGGGCAGCAGGTCTACCTGGAAAAGCCGGCCGGCCTCGAACGGCACCCCCAGCGGCAGTAGTCGGGCTGCAATGTCCTCGTAGGACGAGGCCGCGTGTGGTCCGCTCCCCGGCTCGTCGAGGGCGCGCAGCCGGGCCTCCACGTCGTTGAGCACCGCCCGGGTAGCACTCAGGCGAGCATCGGGTGCGGCGGGGTCGTCGGCTTGGCGCAGCACCCGGCGCAGATGGTCCAAAAATTCCGGACCGGTTACGGTGGGCTCCAATTCGCTCAACAGCAGTTGCGCGGCAATTAGCTCATCCACGAAGGCTAGGGCTTCTGCCGAGTCGGCCGGTCCTTCGGCCTGGTCTCCAACCAATAGGCTAGCAGCCAGCGCCTGCCGAGTATGGCCACCGGTACTGACAGCCAGCACCCGCTCTAGGGCTGGCGAGGTTTCCACGGCGCTAATCCGGTGCTCGGGGGCAGCAATATCGGCCGCGTAGCCGTACTCAATGTAGCGCAGCTCACTGCCCAGCGCGTACCGGCTAGAGTTGGGAAAATAGCGAAGGCGACTGCGTAGGGGCTCCTGCGTGGCCAGGTGCGCAACCAGGGCCCCCAGGTAGTGCATGTCGAGGCGGGTGTGCCGGGCCTGGGCCGTGGTGTCCAACTCAAGTTGGCTGCCGGGTCCCCAGGACACCACCGAGCACCCGGCAAACAGCCCGAAGGGCGTGCAGCGGCTACTCATGCGGCTGCGGTAGCGGCAGAGCGCCCCCACCAGCTTGTCAATTTTTTGTGGGTTTACGAGCTCGCCGCGCTGCCAGCGTTGGCACTCGGAGTAAAGCTCCGGCGAGGCCAGATAGAGCGCCTCCAAGAAGGCTGGGTCGGCCAGCCATTCGGCAGCCTGGGCTGGTTCGGGGTAGCGGCTGAACGGCAGCGTTGGGGTGCGGAGCACCAGCGTGGGGTGGAAAGCGTAGGAAATCAAAGCAGCAGGGCGACAACGGAGGTTGGAGCGCGGAAGCGGGGCCAACGGGCAGATTTCGCGCTAGACGGCTAAGATAGGGGCTTGCGGATAGGGTGAACGCCGGCCGCCTGACGCAGCTATCCCTATCGCTGAGTATTGTTAAACAAATACGGGAAAAACTTCTAACTTGATTGGTTACGCGGAATAGATTCGGGCCAGTTGAGGCTGTAGCTTGGCCAGGAAATTATTCAATGAGAGGCACTTGCCGTACTTCAGGTGCATGGCGGCCATGGCCCGCCCCCCTGTCCAGTAATAGCAGTACATTCAATGAATCTACAGCATGGACGGCTGTTCCTTCCTCTTATAATTTCAAAGATTGCCATTGGCAACTGCGCCGAGCACCTCACCGACACGGTGCCCAGCTTTACCAACTACCTGTTCGCCATACGGGGGCGGCATTCTCCGTCTGCGCCGCGTAACCGCGACTTGAGCAATGAGAAGCTGCACGCACCGCTGGGCTCCTCAGCTTTCGGGGCCTTGCCGCCCTGGCCGGGCGGGATGCACGATACGCAGCGCGGCAGTTGGGTTGTTTGTGCGTTTTGTTCATGGCGACGCATCCGGTAAAGTGGCCCAGACGTCAGTGGGACAATGCGTGAGCAGGCTTCTCAATAGGCTTCTCCTCCGAGCGCATTTTCCGTAAGCCGCTGGCAATTGCATAAGGAATCCCTGCGCAAATACAACACGAAATCACGTTGAAACCAATTACCAAGGCTAGCCAAGCAGATGCCGACAGCTCAGAATTGCGAGTTAGCCACAGGAGCTGCGGGCAATTAACAATCAGCAGGGAATAGCCCAGGCCAATGACTATATTACTTATCAATACAACCCAAAAAAACCGCGCGTCTTTCCACCAAAATGCTCCACCTATGCCCAGCAAAGCCCAAGCTACCAGTTGCGCCGGCCCGTGCAGCAAAATATGAATAGCCAACAAGACAATCCACAGAACAACTATTTTGCGATAATTCATTGGAATTTATTCTTTGGCAAAGATGATTTTATAAGAGATAAATTTTAGCTCCGCCGGCGAGGCCACAAACTGGGTGGGGTGCACGGTATTTTTCGTCCAGTCGTGGAGCTGCTGCCCATAAAACCGGGAATTTATCCGGCCGCTTTGCCCTCCGGCGGTTACCATCCAAGAGCGAATGCCTCGGGGGCTCATCTCGACGACGGTACGGACGACGGAGTGGGCATCGTAATTCACGTTGATGGTGTTTTCGCTGCCGCCAACACCCACAACTGGCGTCTCCAGCCACGGTAGCGAAGAGATGTTAGCTACTGAAAAATCGTAAGTGATGCCCGCCGTCTCTGCGCTACCGGCGGCCTGGCAGATAGAATCTGTTTGCGCCACGATGCCTTGGAATACAGCCTCGCTTTGAATCTTCTTCCCGTTCAACGCTAGTTCCTCGTAGCTCAACAGGAAGTGCATAAGCTGGTCGAAAGAGGGAGCGGTTTTAATCTGCAATTGGGCCGCGAGCTTCTTGCTGGTGAGGGCGGCACTGCGGCGAAAGCATTTATAGACCAGTGCTTCGCGCGAGTTGGCCGTGAGGGTGCCATTCCAGCGGGCCAACCGTTGCCAATTGGCGGATAGCTGCCGGGTCCCGGCGTACTTCTTCATCAGCCGTTGCAGGTCGTACACCGACAGGTCGACCACGTCTCGCTGCATGGCCACCATGCTGTCCTTAGTGAAAGCGTGTCCCTGCTGCAGCAGCGTATTTATCCGGTGCGGGCGGTATAAATCCTCAAACCAATGGGCGGCGTAATAATAGCGGCCGCGCTGGGGTTCCTGATTAGCAGAATAGAGGTACCCTTGGGCTGGGTTGTATGCCTGGGGCAGCGAGTCGAAGGGTACGTAGTGTTGCAGCGGACGGGTGGTGCCATCGAGCATGCCGCCGGCGTAGCCAGCGGGTTTAAGGGGCATTTTGCCGGCGCTAATCTCCCCGATATTGCCGTCCACGTCTCCGTACACAAAGTTCTGCGATGGATAATCGTACCGGCGCAAGGCCGTGCGAAACTCCTGCCAGTTAGCGGCGTGCATTACTCGCCAGAGCGACTGCACGGCCTGGGTGCCCGCCTGCGGATGCCACCGCAACGCATAAACCAGCCGGCCCTTCCTCACCACCCGACCAAATACCGAGTAGTCTACCTGCTCGCGATGCGCGTTGCCGTTCTTCACCTGGATTGTGTATGCCTTGCGGCGCATTTTTTCCCAGTGGCCGTCGAGCCAGTAAGCGGTGCTGTCCCGGGGGTTCAGTCGCAGGACGTATTGCTCGGTCACGTCCCAACTGCCGTTGGTGACTCCCCAGGCAATGCGGTCGCTGTGGCCGGTGAGCACGATTGGGATGCCGGGAATAGTATAGCCGTACAAGTGAAAGCGCGGGCACTTCATCTGCACCTCGTAGAATATGTTCGGCGCAGTCAGTATCAGGTGCGGGTCGTTGCACAACAGCACTTGGTGCGCGGCCGTGCGCCGCGGCCCCACGACCCAGTTATTGCTTCCCAGGCTCTTGTTAGTCGGCCGCGTGGCGAAACCATTTACGTCCTGCCGACGAAAAACGGCCAGTGCTGCTTTACCAGTGGGTTTGGAAGGGCGCGGCTGCCCGGCCCGCGCCGGCACAATCAGGTCCGGATTGGTGGGGTAGTCGGGGTAAAGAATGCTGAGCACCTGCTCGGGAAGCTTATCCAAGAGTTCCTGCTTGTCGATGTAGTCGTCGTAGTAGGAAAGCTGGGCGGCCACGTACCATTGCAGCAGAAAAGAGTAGTACGGTTTCCAAGCTTGCGGCGAACGGCCGAAAAGCAGGTACATGGGGTCGCGCTGGGTAGGCGCTTCCTGGCGGAGGTACGCATTCACGCCTTGGCTGTAAGCGGTCAGGTAGGCATACAGGGCCGGGTCAGCTACCCGCACGCTATCCAGTATCTGCTCGCCTTTGCGCTCAAACTCAAAGGGCTTCCATTCCATATCCGAGTCCAGTCCCGAGGCCCCGACCATCTCGGCCAGCCGCCCACTGACTACGTGGCAAAGCATTTCCATCTGGAAATACCGGTCTTTGGCATGCATATAGCCGAGCGCATAAGCTGTCGCCGGGGCATCCTGGCCAAAAATATGCGGCACCGCCAACGTGTCGACGTACACCACGGCTTCGTGGCTGGCCCGATGCAGGGCTAGCACTGGCTGGGGGGTGGGGTCCTGCAACGAGAGAATACCACCGCGATACGCCATGATATTGGCCACGGCATTTCCCCCCCAAGCCGTTGATTGACTTACCCATACCCATGTCAGGAGCAGACCGGCCAGGCTGGCCAAGCCAGCAATACGTAGATAATTTTTCATTGGAGCGATAGCTGGCAAAAAATCAGATGGTGAATTCTTCGGTGGGCTCTGCCGTAATAGCTGGGCTGGCAGCTCGCAACCAAGTGGTGGCTTCTAGGGCATCGGCCAGCTGCTCGATGGTCAAGAGCTTAAACAACTCCTTGATACTAAGCTGCACATCGAACGCCTGCTGCAGCGCAATCCGCATTTTGATGAGCAACATGCTGTTGCCGCCCGCGTCGAAGAAGTTGTCAGTGATGCCAATGTTGGGCCGGCCCAACAGTTCCTGCCAGATGGTTACCAGCGTTTGCTGTGTTTCGGTAGCAGCCGGCACGGTTTCCGTTCGACTTCGCGACAAGTCGACCTGGGCGAGCAGGGCGGCTTTATCTATTTTCCCATTTTCATTCAGGGGAATCTGGTCCACCGGCGTCAGGATAGTCGGCACCATGTAATCGGGCAACTGGGTGCGCAGGTAATCTCTGATTTTTGCGGCAAACAAGGCGGTGCCCCCCATGACGAGAAAGGCGATGAGGTGGGTTTCGCCAGCGTATTCCTGGCAGAGCACCACGGCCTGCCGCACGTCTTCGCACTGCTCGAGGGTGTGGCGTATTTCATCGAGCTCGATGCGCAACCCCCGCACTTTTACCTGCTCATCTACCCGGCCAATAAATTCGAGAGTAGCTGTATTGTCCCACTTCACTAAATCGCCGGTTTTATACATTTTCTCGCCCGGCGTAAATGGGTTGTCGAGAAACTTAGCAGCGGTTTCGGCCGGCAGGTTGACGTAGCCATCGGCCAGGCCCGCCCCCCCGATATACAGCTCTCCAATAACGCCAAGGGGTACGCGGTTGTGGTGCTTGTCTAGCACGAAGGCTTTCGTGTCTTTCAGCGGCTTCCCGATAATGTTGCGCTCGAAGCTTTGCACGTCCTCGTTCACCACCGCATCGATTACGGCCTCGGTGGGGCCGTAGTGATTGTTGAGCCGGACGGTGGGAAGCTTGCTTTTCAGCAGAGTCACCAGCTTTTTATGCAGCGACTCGCCGCCGATGCAGAGCACGCGTAGCGTCTGGGCCAGTAAAGGGAGTGTATTAGGTGCCAGGTGCTGGCAGAACGTTTCGATAAAGGTGGGGGTCCCCTGCAGTACGTGCACCTGCTCCTGCACGAGCACCCGGGCCAGTTCTTCGGGCTGCAGCAAAAGTTGCGGGTCGGGAATAACGAGCTTGCCGCCGGTGAGCAGGGGCAGCAACAACTCCAGCAGTGACACGTCGAAGCTGTAGTTGGTAATGAGGACCGAATGAATGGGAGCCGACAGCCGTAACAGGTCTAGTTCGACCTGCAGCTTGCCGGCCAGCGCCGCGTGGCCCACCGCCACGCCCTTGGGGCGTCCCGTGGTACCGGAAGTATACAGCAGGTATGCTGTTGGGCAAGACGGCCTGGAGGCCACTTCGGCCTCCAGGCCGTCGGCGCTTAGCTGCGCGCATTCCTGCTGGGTGAGAACGAGCTTGCACTGGGCATCTGCCGCAATCAGTTCTTTCCGGGCCACCGGGTAGGCCGGATTGATGGGTACGTATACCCCGCCGGCCAGCCAGATGCCCAGCATGGCCACGGGCAGCCAGGCCGAGGGCTCCAGCATCACGCCAACCCGGTCGTCGGGGCGCACTCCGTGCTCGTGACGCAGGTAGTGAGCCATGCGCCGGACGCGGCTAGCCAGGTCATGGTAGCTCAGGCGCTCGTGTGAATCGACAATGGCAGTAGCGGTGGGCTTCTCTTTTGCCCAGGTGGTGAGGCTGGTGGCCCACGTGAGGGCAAGCGCTTCCGGTCTCGGGGTCAGCGCCGGCCGGCCGGCCAGGGGCAGCTCCTCCGCTTCCCCGGCCGGGCGCAGGGATATGAGGGGCGTATCGAAGTGCGTTACGGCCTGTTCGGCCAGGGCGACGAAGTAGGCCGCCAACTGGTGGGTAAACCAGTCGCTGAACAAATCGCTGTTATATTCTAGCGCCAGGCTTAAGCCCTGACCTGCGGGGTCGTAGGTGAAGCTAAAAGCCATATCCAGTTGGCTGCTTTCGCGAGGCAGCCTGGTGTACTGCGCCACTGCGATGCCGGGCAGGCCGGTGGGAATTGCCGGGGCGTGTAGCTGAGGCAGCGTGGCTTGGTTGTGCAGCACCAGCATCACATCGAAGAGGGGGGAGCGGCTAGACTCCAGCGCGTAGGGAAGCTGCTCAATCAGCTTATCGAACGGATAGCCGCGGTGCTGATACGCTTGCAACAGTTCCTGCCTCTGTACCCGCAACAGTTCGCGGAAAGACAGGCTGCCGCTGAATTCCGTTTTAATCGCGATGACGTTCAGAAATAAGCCAACCTGCTGTTGAAGCTCGGGCTGCTCGCGGTTAGCCAGCGGAGTCCCAATGACGGTCACTTCCTGCCCGGTGAAGCGAAACAAGGTGGCATTCAGCAGGGCGAACAGCCCCATGAAGAGCGTGGCCCCTTCAGCCTCGCAACGGGCTTTGAGCTGTTGATGCAACCCGGCCGAGAGGGGCAGTGCTACTTCTGCTCCGTTAAAGGTTCTGGTCGCGGCGCGGGGGTATTGAGTGGGCAAGTCCAGGGCTGGCACTTTGGTGGCGAACTTCGCCTGCCAGTAGGCTTCCTCGGCGGGCGAGAGAGGCTGCTCCTGCGCCCAAAGCACGTAGTCGCGAAACTGAATGGGCAGCGCGGGCAAGGCGACGGGCTGCCCGGTAGCCCGAGCGGCGTAGTCCGCCATGAACTCCCTGAACAACACTTCTATCGACCAGCCGTCGCTAATAATGTGGTGCATTACGTACACCAGCAAGTAGTTAGCTGGGCCGGTTTTAACCAAGGCAACGCGGAACAGGGGGCCAGTTGCCAAATCGAACGCCTCGTACACCACGCGGCGCAGCAAGGCTGGTAATTCCGGCGCATCGGGCCCACCCGCTACCTCGTAATAACGCACGATAGCATCCGCCACGGCTTCGAACGGGAGCACTCGCTGATAGAGTTTTACTGCTTCATCTTCTTGAAAAACAGTGCGCAGCGCTTCGTGCCGATGAACCAGCGCGTGGAGAGTTTCGGTGGCCCAGGCCCGGTGTACCTCGCCCTTGAGTTCCAGCGCCCCCGCAATGTGGTAGGCGCGGGAGGCCTCCTCCGTTTGGCTGACCAGCCACATGCGCTTTTGGGCATGGGTGAGCGGAACCCGGGCGGCGGCCGGGCTCGCGGCCGCGATTATCCGCGAGGTGGGCGGCTGGTGCGGGGCCCGAGCCTGCAGCGCGGCCTGTAGCAGCGGGGCCAGCTGCCCAATGGTCGGATAGGCAAAAATATCCTTTAATTGCAGCGACACCTGAAACTCCGTGCGCAGTTGGCCCAGCAGTTGAATGACGTTGAGGCTGTGCCCGCCAAACTCAAAGAACGAATCGGAAGTGCCAATGGCGGGCTGGTTCAAAATCTCCGCCCAAAGCTGGCATAGGCGCCGCTCCAACTCGTTTTGGGGGGCGGTTTTGGGTCGGGTATCCGGGGCCAGCAGCCCGGCGTGAATTTCGGGCAGGGCCTTCCGGTCGACTTTGCCATTCGGCAACAGGGGAAAAGCCAAGATAGGTACCCATACTTCCGGAATCATGTAGGCAGGCAGTTGGCTCCCCAGCCGCTGGCGCCAATCGGCGAGCGTGTATGGCAGAAACGTAGCGTGCTGCAAGAAGGCCACCAGCACGGGGTGGCCCTGTAGTTGCCGCACGGCTACCAAGCTGTCGAGCCCCTCGTGCTGCGCGTTGATGGCTGACTCAATGTAGTGGGCTTCCAGCCGGTACCCCCGGTAGTTGAGTTGATTATCGACCCGACCCTTGAAGTGAATGGAGCCATCCGGCAGCAGGCAGCCGAGGTCGCCGGTGCGGTACACTTTCCGCCCTGGCCGAAACGGGTGAGGAATGAACTTCTGGCTGGTAAGCTCGGGCTGGTTGTAGTAGCCGAGGGCCAGCCCCGCGCCGCCAATGTACAGTTCTCCTTCAACACCAATGGGCTGCTGTTGCAAGGCCTCATTCAACACATACACCTCCCGGTTGCAGAGGGGTCTGCCAATTGGAATGGGTTGCGCCGAATTCGTTACCCGTTGGTAGGTGGCGCACACGGTGCTTTCGGTGGGGCCGTAGGTATTGTAAATAGCTACCGGCTGACTGGTAAGGTGCGACACTTGCTCCGGCTTCAGCACATCGCCGCCGCTGATAAGCACCCGTAACGAGGCCGGCAGCGGGCCCGCGTTTAAGTACGCCACCACGTGGGGATTAGTGCTGAGTAGGGTAATTTGCTCGTCTGCCAGCACTGCCCGCAATGCGTCTAAGTCTTTGGGATTGGGCAGGATGTGTAACCGCCCCCCAGCAGCCAGCACCGGGAAAATTTCCTCCACCGACGTATCGAAGCTAATCGAAGCCTGCTGCAGCACCACATCCTGGGCCGTAACCTCAAAATACGCGTTAAAGCTGAGTGCATAATCAGCCACCGCACCGTGGGGAATGAGTACGCCCTTCGGGTTTCCCGTCGAGCCGGAGGTATAAATGATATAGCAGGGCGCGTCGGCAGGGAGGCTGGGGACGGGCGGGAGCAGGCACTGGCCGACACCAGCAGGCGCGGGTGAGCACTCGTTGAGCACCAGGCAGTCGAGAGGAAGCGGCCAGGCGGTAATTGGCCGCTGGCTGGTCAAGATAAGCTGGCATTCAGCGTTTTCGAGCATGTACCGCACTAGGGCTTCCGGGTAAGCCGGGTCGATGGGCACGTAGGTAACGCCGGCCATCATACTGGCGAGCATACCGGCCACCACCCACTCGGAGCGTTCCAGCAAGAGGGCCACGGTCTGGCCGGGCTGAAGCCCGCGCTGAGTGAGCGCGTGCGCAATAGCAACGGCCCGGCTGTTTAGCTGCCGATACGTCACCTGCCGGCCCTGGCTGGTGATGGCAATATCTTCGGCGTGCGTCGCCACGCTGGCCTGCCACAGCTCGACGAAAGAAGTTTGCGCCCAGTACTGCACGGGGCCCACGGCGGAAGCGGCGAGCAACTGCTTTTCCTGGGCGTCCATCAGACTCACCTGGCTGACTGGCTGGCCGGTATCATTACTGAAAGCCGCCAGCACCGTTTGCAGCCGATGGCTAATCAATTCTATGTCTGCTGCCGTAAAGTACTGCTGGTTGTAAACGAATCGGATGTCAAACCCATCGTCGTGGTAGCCGCGCACGTAAATGGAAAGCGGGTCTTCTTCCCAATAGTTGGACAGTGCAAAAGCGCTGGAAGCTAAGTCGCCTATAGTAGAAGTAAAGTCGAATTCCTCATAAGAAATCCGAATGTCGTATAGGCTGCCCCGCTCGCCCGGTCGGGCCAAATCCTGCACGAGGTTGCCATACTGGTAGCGCTGGTGGCGAAGGGCTTCTCGCATCGTTTGCTTCACCCTACTTAGTAGCTCGGCCAGCGACGCGTCCTCTTCCAACGGGAAGCGTACGGCGAGCAGGTTCATAAACACGCCGGCCGTTTGCTTAAATAGCTTGTTCGTGCGGTTCAGCACGGGTATACCGAAGGAGATGGTACGCTGCTGCTTGGTTTTACCGAAATACAAAAGCAAGCTGCCGATAATTAGCTGAAATAGCGATACTCCGTAGCGATTAGCCGTTACTTTCAGCAGAGCACCCGTTTCCTTCGGCAGCATCAACGTTTTGCTGTGGGCTTTCTGGTCAAAGCTCAGCGTATTTTGCTGCTGAAGCAAGCTGGTATAGCCTTGAAATTGCTTCACCCAGTACGCCCGGTCATCAGCTGCCTGTGGCGACTGGTAATAGGCCGTGTCGTCGGCGATGTAGTGCTCGTAAGAATAGTGCCGGGCGTCCGTCACGCCCGTTTCGAGCAGGTCTTTGTAGTGTACGGCAGTGGCGTTCAGAAGAAGGCTGAACGACCAGCCATCACCAATCAGGTGGTGAATTTTGGCGTACCACAAGTGCGTTTGCGCATCAATTTTCAGTAGCTTAAACGTGAAAAGATGGCTATTATCCAATGGGAAGGCCACGCCGAATTCATGGTCCATCCACGCTTTGGCCGCTTGTAGGGGGCCGGGCGCCGCCGAAAAATCAAGCAGTTCCAGCCAAAAAGCCGGGGCCGGATCTTGGATGGCGTAACGCAGCTCCCCCGCTACTTCCTGAAAAACTGAGGCGTATACTTCCTGGCTTTTCAATACCTCTCTGATTGCGGCTTCGTAGAGGGACGTGCGCAACGGCCCTTGCAACAATGCATAGCCACCGATATTATACTTGGGCGAGGCACGATTAAAAGCCTGATCGTTCCAGATAAGCTTCTGCGTGACGGAAGGGCGCTTTAGCTCCATGTCATTACGGGAAAGGTATCGACCTGTATTTATGTTGATAGAATTACCCTAGGGGGGGGGCGAAACTGCCCCACGCTTACCATTGCAGTGAGCTACAGGCACCGGCAACGTTGGGCGACCACCGCTTCGGGTTGCCGGCACCGGTAGTGCTAAGCGTAGTATCGCCGGCTCAGATGGCCGACGGCAGCAGCGGGGTGGCAGGGGCAGCGGTTCTGTTGCTACCGAAAACCAGGCGCTAGAGCTTGTAGGAAAAAGTCAGACGGTAAATGGGGTTCTGGGCCTCATATCGCTCCCAGATGAGGTAAGACTGCGCGTTAGTCCAACTGCGGCTACCGTTGTACACCAGATTGTCGACCCGAAACGAGACGTTCCCACGTTTTTTCAGCGTCGTTACGCTGGCCGTAATCCCAGCGGTATAAGAGGGCAGTAGTTGCCGCTGAGCCTCGTACGTGGTGGTAGTGTAATTACTGTTCACCTGTAGCTTGAGGTTTTTTTTAATCGACCAGATGGAGTTGAGCTTTAGAACCGAATACACGCTTTCGCGGCGCCCGTACGTGTACTCGCTATCCGAGATGTTATTGTAGTACACCTCAGCCCCACCACTGAGTTTCCACCAGGCCAGTAGGCTGGCTTCGCCGCCCAGGCTGGTCCCGACAGTGTTGACCTGGCGGATGTTGTCGAAAGTAACAATCGTCAGGTCGCCCTCCTGACGGATAACCTTGTTAATCACATTCTGGCCGTTGCGCAAAAACACCGAGGCTTTCAGGTTGAACAAGTCGTTGGCGTATAAGTAATTTAGCTCTGCGTTATTGGAGTAAGCCGGCTTCAACAGCGGATTACCTTGGCTGCGCTGGTTGACGTTATCGTAGCGCACGAACGGGGCAAAATCAAAAGGGTCAGGTCGGGAAATACGCCGGCTGAAATTCAGTACCAACGATTTAGAATCGCTGAGTTTTCGCTCCACAGTCAGGCTTGGATAGACGTTGAAGTAAGGGTCTTTGGGAATGTTGACGATTTCCTGCAATACGTTTTCCAGGCGCAATCCAAGCTGCGCCTTGTATTTGTCTTTGGCATAGGACAGCAGACCGAAGACGGCCTGAATACTCTCTTTATACTTATAGTTTATCTCACTGTGCACGTTATTCACGTAGCTCGTAAAGCCGTTGTTCATGCGCACTTCTTCGCCGGCGTAGCCCAGGTCAGCTTTCCAAGATTGATTGAATGTGTGGCTATAATCCAAGTTGTAGTCTAGATAAAGGTAGTCGACTGTATTGGTCAAATAATAGCTACTCAGATTCTTATTGTCTTGATTTTGCAGTGTATTGTTGGAATCAATAGTTATCAAGCCCCAGCCATACAAGGCATCTACTCCAAAAGTATTTTTCTCGGCGTTGTGGGTGTAGCCGGTGCGCACCTTGTTTTCACCGGTGGTGAACAGCACGTTGCCATCACCCGTATTCAACTGCCCTTGCCCGTCCTGGCGGTAGGTCGAGGGAGTGTTCTGGTCCAACAGAGAATATTGATAGTTTATGGATGCCTTGGAAAGAGAATCTATTTTGTAAACCGTACCCACTTCCGCATTCGTAAACTTTTGGATTTCCGCCTCTTTGTAGAGCGACGTAAATTGAAGCGAATTACCAATGGAATACTCCCGATAGGTTTGGGCGGGCCGGTCCTCGTGGCGGTAGCTAAGCGAACCATAATGACTCCATTTGCCAATATTATAATCGAGCTTAGCCAGGCCACTATACTTCTTGTTCAGGCCGACGCCCAGCGTGACCAGGGCCTCTCTAGTGGTCTTACCCTGTTCCTGCGTAATAATGTTAATTATACCGGCTGACCCTTCTGGGTCGTACTTAGCGGAGGGAGAAGTAATTATTTCCACCTTCTTCAGCTTGCCGGCGGGTAGGTTGGCCAGCACGTCGGACGCACTTAAAATGGTAGGCTTCCCATCAATGAGGACGCGTACCCCCGCATCACCCCGCAGCTTTACCTGGCCGGTTGCGTCCAGGGTTATTTGCGGCACCTTAGCTAGCACGTCGGAGGCGGAAGTGGCACCCGCCAGCATTTCGGGCGTGAAATTGACAACCTCTTTATCGATGTGAAATTCGATGTTGTTGCGCTGCCCGTTAACAATAATTTCATTGAGTACCTTGCTGTTGACATGCAAGGCTATTTCTCCAAGGGCTAGGGGTTTGTCGGTAACGGCAACTTTTTTCTCGTACCCCTGGTAGCCAATAAAGGATATAACTAGGGTGTAAGTGGCAGGGGCTAGATTGGAAAGCACAAACTTTCCTGCGTCGTCAGTTGCTGCCACTTGCACCTGATGCTGCTTGGCAGAATCTGCAAAGAGGACCACGTTAGCATAGGGGATGGGCTCTTTGCCATCCATTGCCTTACCAGTAATGCTACCTCCTTGCTGTGCAAAACTTGGTGCGTAACTCATTAGCACCAGGATAAGCAATATTGAAAGCTTGCTAATTGAGTCCATTAATTAGGGTCTTTAAAGAAGTTGGTCTCAACAAAAGCAGCCGTTTACCCACGCTGCCCCTCGTGCATCAGCAGGTCGGATAGACAGAAAAAGTGGCGGTTAGCTAAGCCGTGGGTTGTGTATGTCCTGTGCGCTACTACCCATTGGCTAGGGCGAAACACACCCTGCCATTGACTATGCAAAGGTGAATGTTGCCAGATACCTCACGGAAGTTTTTACACTAAGCTGTCTATTCACAGTACAAACCGGTGCTATCCGGGTGTTTACCGTTTCATAGAAAAGCTGCTGGTCCATTAATGGCCCCGATGCACAAGCGACCTGCCGAAAGAATACCACCTGAATTCAGTTTCTCCATCGTGGGCAGTAGCAACTAAGCGCAGGTTCGGATTTTGAGTACTGACTACTCCAATGCTCACGCCTACCGAGCCGAGCGGACTTATTAATGTTTCGTGGCGGGACAGCACCTTGAAGGCGAGTAGTATATATTTTCTACTATCCAAATCAGTCATGGAATTCTGCCAGCTTGGGTCGAAATGGAAGGATTGGATTTGTAAAAGCGGATACCGGACGCAAGTAGGCGACTGCATCCGTTCGCTTGCCGCTGGTATGGGTAGCGGTGGCCCGCTGGTCAGGCTTGTCGTGCCTCGCAGCCCGGCAATACGGTTATTTCCCCTTATCTCAGGCGGTTAGAGTCGCTAACCTTATTAATGGGGGGTGAAAGCGATGTTAGAGCAGTTTATCAAAGCTCAATCTTGCGCACTACCGGGTTGCTGCATTCTATCGCCGACGCCAGGTGTACCACGTAGTTGTCGGCCAGGTGTATCTTTTTTAAATACCATGTGGTGTCGGCTAGTCGCGCTTCATTGCCACGAACAACTATTTCCTCTAACGGAATAGCTAGGCCTCGGCCTTCTGCCTTTACGACGGATTCTTTTTGAGTCCAGTAGTCGTAAAAATCATGGTATTTGTTTTTCGAATCAGCAATCTTATTCCACTCTCCGGGGAGCATGCTGCATTTAAAGTCTTCAATTGCTATCTTATTAACCTGCTCTATGTCAATGCCGACCTTGCAGACACTACTCAACGCGCAGGTTACGTAGCTACCGGAATGAGATATATTAAAGTCTATTTTATTGTTGATGTAAGGCCGGCTGTAAGAAGTATATTGCAGCTTCTCTAAATCACTGATGATACCAAATTCAGACAGCCCTTTTTGCAAAAGCAGCTTGCCGAATAGACTTGCCTGGGCATCCTGCCACCGCTGAAACTGGAGAATCTTGTTTTTGATACTAGCTGGAAACGGCGCTAGATAAGTAGCCAGCTCCTTGGCCGTAAGTTGGTGCTCAAAGCAAGTGTACAGCACCTTTATCATGTTTTTAGTCATTTTGTTTGAAGACTGAAAGGGCCCGGGCGCATGCAGCTACGGCTGCACCTTGCTGCTACGTAGCCGCTGACCTACCCTAACAGGCGTGGCGGCTTATATTATTGCGCCCATTTCAATTACCGAAGCAACGGTTTGGGCATTATCGAATATGAAAAAATGGTTGCCCGGCAACGCCTGATGCGTGATGGGAAATACGGATTCATGCTGCCATTTCTCGATTACCGCCACGTCAAGGCCCTCCCCATCGCCGTAAAGCACTTGAATGGGGATGGGCAGCGGCGTGGATTCTTCGTAATCAAAAGTTTCTACCACTTGAAAATCAGCACGTAGAATGGGCTCGAAATACTCGCGAAAGTCTTGGGACTCGTTTAGCTCCCGGGGAGTGCCGCCAATGCTGAACACCTCGTTCCAGAAAGCCTCTTTCCCGATTTTATGCAGCATGGTGCTTCGCGTGTGCCGCGCCGCAGGACCCGCCTTGCCCGATACAATCAATCGGGCCGGCAAAGGCTGTTGCTGCTCATACAATTTGCGGCAGAGCATGAGCCCCACGAGGGCACCCATGCTATGGCCGTAGAGAACGTAGCCGGTACTAGAGCTGGTTTTTTGGACTAGGACTGGGAACAGGTCGTCGACCACCGCCTGCATACTGGTGAGCAAGTTGCTCGTAGCACGGTAGCCTCTGCCGCTGTACTCCAACACTTCGATGGGGCACGACTTCGAGAAGTATTGCTTGAGAGACTGATAGGATATGCTAGAGCCGCCAGCGAACGGTAAGGCGATAATTTTCATGGAGCAACTGCTTGATTCAGCGTTATTAGGGTGCCAGGAAGGCATGATGGCCTCACTCACTTCCCGGTTTTTGGATAGGGCTAAGGCGGTGAGGTAGCGTGAGGTTTCCCGCGAGCTATGGGTCCAGGATTTTTTGCGCTTGTTCAAGAGAGCAAGCCTTGCACGCTAAACCCGCTTGTAAGCCTGTGTCGGGCAGGCCCTTGTTGAACAAGCCCGTTGGCCAGGCACTCTCTGGCCTCCCAAGCCACGGTGATAGCGTGCTTTCGGGCGATGGCGGGAAGTATTTCTCAGGGCCGGGGCCCCGGCCCGCGCTCAGGGGCCTAAGCAGCGCTGAGCGCCTCTTGCTTAGTCACAATTTCGAGCTTGCCATAATTCATTTTATACAACCTATCAGCATACTGATAATAGTTGTCGTCGTGCGTAATAGCCACGACCGAGAAGCCTTCGTCCTTCAGGTAGTCCAGAATTTCGGTGTAAAACTTCTTGCGGAAGTAGGGGTCTTGGTCAGCGGCAAACTCGTCTAAAATCAGGATGGGCTTGCGCTCCAACATGGCGCAAACCAGCGCCAGTCGCTTCTTCTGACCGGTTGATAGGTGGATAGTAGTCAGCTTCTTGTCCTTTATCTCCACTTTCTGGTCAAGCTCAAACACTTGGAGGTATTCCAGGGCTTTTGCTTCGTCTACCTGCTCGATGCCGTAAAATTCTTCAAACAAGTGAAAATCGCTGAACACCGGCGCAAACAAGGCGCGGTAGGCGCCGAAGTTGGCTTCCTCCAGCTCTTCGTCGTTGATGTACACCTGGCCTTTTTCGCGCACAAACAGCCCGACCAGCACGTTAATGAACGTGGTTTTACCACTACCATTCCCACCGTACACGAAAACTATTTCGCCACGCTGCAGGGAAAAATCGTTGGGCCCAATGCTGAAATGCACGTCCTCTTCGCTATCATACTGATACGAAATATTGTAGAGCTTAAGGTTATTAAATACCCCGGGCGTAGCGGTGGGCAGAGCCGCCACGTCTTTTTCCTGCAACGACTCTTTCAGCGAACTCAGCCGGTTCAGAGATACGTGCGCCTGCGCCAGGCCAGGCACCATCAGCACGACTGATTCGATGGGGCCCCAGATGTACATCAACACGAAGATGAAGTTGATAGTAACCACGCTGCTGACGGAGAGCCAACTGCCCAGAAACAGCAGCAGTGCGCCAATGAAAACGTAGAAGGCCATCTGCCCAATTACCCGGTTGTTCAGGTGGTACACTAACGCTTTTTTGTTGTAGGCCGACGACGCATCTACCGATGTGTACATGTGCCGGGTAACAATGTCCACGCCTTTATTGCGCGCGATTTTGATTTCCTTGAAGCCGACCAGAATTTCGTTGAGGTGGCGAACGAAACCGTCCTCAATGGCCATGGCCTTGTCGAAAAGAGCCATAGCTTTTTTCTCGCTCAGGGTGTAAAGCAGCACGGTAAAGGCCATTAACACGCAGGTGCACGCCAATAGCTTCCAGGAAAGAAAGGCCATGTAGCCGAAGCATAGCAGGATAATAATAAAGTTGGTCATCAGGTCAATTGCATTGACCGAGGCGTTGACTACGTTGTTGGCATCGCGGGTAAGCGCAGTATAAATGCGCTCCTTGTTTTTGATTAGGGGATGATACGCGGAGGTAAGCACCATTTCAACGACCTCCATGCGCACCTGACGCAAAATTTTCAGCATAAAGGCAATCATGCTTTGCGAGACCACCCAGCGGCTCACGAAGAAAAGCACCAGGCTGCCCGCAAACAGGTAGGCGTACTCTTTATTGGCAATGCTGACGCCCTGAATAGACTTGTTGATTACTTGGTTGATGATGAAAATAATGGTTGTATTGCCGGCCGCAGCCAGAATGCCTAGCGCCACGAATAGAAGGTATTTTCCGAAATGCCCTTTGAGTAAGTTCATATTGTTTGAAGTAATGTTTTTGAAAGGGTGAGACGAAGCAAAAACGCTATTGCAGCACGGAAGCGTAGGTAGACTGAGTGGCGTACCCAAGCTCTGCTTTAAACAGGTTGGCCACTCTGTACGCCTCCTCTACTGAGAAATCGTCGGGCCGGAACAGCAGATTAATCTGGAGGGCATTTTTGAAGTGGAAGATGTCAATCCACCATTTCGCGCGGCACTCCTGGGGCAATACCACATGCGACAGCTGCTCGCTGACGTCGACTACCTCCTGCTGGAGCGACCGGTAACTCTGATAGTTTATCCCTACCTCGGGGTGGAAGCCGGGCGTTACGCTTAGCTCATGCATGAGCTTATCGTAGGGATACTGGTAGTGCTCGAAATCGGCAATCAGGCTGGCCTGCACCACATCTAATTGGTCGGTAAGAGAGTCGTCACTGCTCCAGGCGCAGCGGTTGAGGATGATGTTGGAGTAAAATCCCACGACCTGCTCGTTGTCGATGGTGTAGTACACATCGTGGGCGCGCAGCGACACGGGCACGGCGATGGCCACTGCTTCCTGCCCGCTGATTTGGTGATGCACACGCCGGCACAGCGCCGTAAAGGTCGCCAGCGGCATCAGGTGCTGGCTAGTGAGCCACTGCTCGAACTCGTGCAGCGCACCGCCCTCCACAAACATCGTCACCTTAAGGGTTTGGGCCGCCACGGGGAGAGCCGGGAAGTCAGCGCCGACCAATTGCTTTTTCCAGTAAGCCAGTGCCCGCGCGCCTTCGAGGCTGCCGACGTAGGCCTGCTGCGCCTCGACAAAGGTGCGGTACTGGAGGGCGGCCGGGGGGGCCGGGGCGGCTGCGGCCCCTGACAGGGCAGCTTGATATAGTTCCGTGAGCTCCTTTTGTAGTACGCCCTGGGAGTAGCCGTCGAAAATCAGGTGAGAAAAAGTAATCAGCAGCTCGTCTTCGTCTTCGAAGCGCAGCACCCAGACTACCCACGGGGCTTGCAGCGTTACGTGTTGTCGCGCCTCGCGCTGTGCGTCTCGCAGCAACGCGGGCCGGCGCCCGGCCGGCTGCGACCGGCAGTCGACCCACTGCGCGGGTACTGCGGCGGGCGGCTGAAGCTGCATGCCCATCTGGCCGCTGCCCGACGGTACGAAGGTGGTCCGGAGTATCTCGTGGCGCTGCTGTAGCGCTTGCAAGGCCGTTTCCAAGGCTGGCTGGTCGAACGAGGGGTAGGTAGCCGGTCCAATTTCGGAATACTCCCCTACTACCCGGTAAGGAGAGAAGAAATTTTGCTGATTGTAGGACAGCGGCATAAGTTGCGGCTCACCAGACTGCCCTATTTCCCGGACAATGGCCGTCATGGCCGCCGAGAAGTGCGCGGCCAGTGCCTGTATTTCGGCGGGTGCATACCGCGCCTGGCTGTACTGAATGGACAAATGCAACTCTTCCTCGGAAAGCAGGCCCGAAAACTCGATTTCGTGGAAGCGGGGCATTTGCGGGTGCACTTCGGCGCCTTTCTCGCCAAGCGCAAGGCGAATGGTCGGGGTTTGCCCGGTGGCAATATGGCTGTCAAACTGGCCCAAGTAGTTGAAGCAGATGGCCGGCTGGGATACCTGCGTCAGTGCCGGGTCCTGCGCCACGTACTTGAGAATGCCGTAGCCCAGCCCTTTGTGTGGCACCGCCCGCAGCACCTGCTGCACTTGCTGCACGTAGGCCAAAGCGCCCGGCGTTTCGTGCGCAGGCAATACGACCGGGAAAACGCTGGTAAACCAGCCGATTACGCGGCTTAAGTCGGGGGCCCCGTCCAACTCTTCGCGGCCGTGGCCTTCGAGGTGCACGGGTACGTTGGACATGCCAAAATGGCGCTGGCAGGCCAGGCCGAGGGCGGCCAGCAGCAGCGCATTGAAGTCGAGGCGCAGGGCCTGGGCGGCCGGGGTTTGCAGCACTGCCGTTTCGGAGGCCGTTACCTTGAAGGAAACGGTGGCGCTATCACCGACGCGGTTGCTGCCCTGCGGGTGGCTCACGGGCAACGCCGCCTGCGGCGCGCGCATGACCTGCTGCCAATAAGCCTGCTCCTCGGCTAGTTGCGGCGAGTGGGCGTAGGCCTGCTGCCAGGCAGCTGTGCGCAGTAGCGCCGTGCTCGGGGCAGGCAACTCCAGCGGGCTACCGACCTCGTATTGGGCGTACAGCACGCCAAAATCTTCGAACAGGATACGCCAGGAAACGCCGTCTACAGCCAAGTGGTGAATGGCTAGTAGTAAAACGTCTTCCGTCGGCTGCCTAAAAATCGCGGCCTTCAGCAACTCGCCCCGTTCCAAATTCATGCTCTGCTGAATGGCCGTAGCCTGCTGGACGAAAGCCAGCTCGTAGGCGGGTTCCGGGCGCAGGTCAATGACGGGCACGGCAAAGCGGGGGCTGGCGGCCGGAATCAGCTGTTGCCACTGCCCATCTTTGTGCTGCTGGAATTGCGCCCGCAGTCCCTCGTGGTGGGCTATCAGTTTTTCCAGAATCACGCGCACGGCCTCCGCATCGAAGCCCGCTGGCCGAATTAGCTTTACCGACTGGTTGAAATGCTGCCGGTAAGGCGCTTCAACCAATTCCATGTAGCGCAGTTGAATGGCCGAGAGCCCGGCTTTGCCAGTGTATTCCTCCACTACTTCGAACTGGGCCACCGCCAGCCGGGTGGCCGCGCCGGCAATGGTGGGGCTTTCCATAAAGTCTTTGATATTCAGCCGATATCCTTGCTGGCGAAGCATGGACACGAGCTGGATAAGCTTGATAGAGTCACCGCCCAAGGCGTAGAAATTGCTCGTGGTGCTAAGATTCTCTTTTTTTAGCAATACTTTCCAGCATGCTTCGAGCAGCTTTTCCGCCGGGGTTTCGGCGGCCACGACTACCTCGGTGGCGGCCGGGCCCAGGGCCAGCGCGCCCAAGGCCTGCCGGTCGACCTTGTCGTTGTTGTTCAGCGGCATCTGCGCGACGCGCACCAAGTACTGGGGCAGCATATAGATAGGGAGCCGCGCGCCAAGGAAGCTTAGGAGGGCCTGGTCGGTTACCTCGTGGGTGGCAACCAGGTACAGCACCAGGGCGGGCGCGCCTTCGACTTGCTTGTAGAGGACGTGCGCCTCCTGCACGGCGGGGTGCGCCACGGCAGCAGTCACTATTTCGGCTACCTCAACCAAGAAACCCCTGATTTTGAGCATGTCGTCTTTGCGGCCGTTGAAGAGCAGCTGCCCATCCTCGGTCCACTTACAGAGGTCGCCGGTGCGATACATCCGCTGGTGGATGTGCCGGTCGAGCCCAAACCGCTCCTGGCTGAGCAGCTCGTCGCGGTAATATTCCTGGGCCAGGCCCGCGCCGCCAAGCCACAGCTCGCCTATGCCGCCCACTGGTACCGGCATGCCGCTGCTATCCCGCAGGTGCGCCACTACGTTTTTGAGGGGCTTGCCGATGGGCGGCGTTACGTACGGCAAGTCAGCTTCTACGCGGTACGCCGTGGCCCATACCGTACTCTCCGTGGGGCCGTAGGCATTCACCAGGCGCCCGGGGCCAAACCGTTGCGTAAATGTGCGCAGGTGCTTGGCGGAGGCGGCTTCGCCCCCAATCACCACGTGTCGCATCTGGTCAAAGCCCCTGAAGTTCATGTCCACGAGCATGTTGAAGAGGGCAGTAGGAACAAACCCAGCTGTCACGGCGTACCGGGCTATCACCTCTTCGTAGGCATATAGGTCTTTCCCTTGCACTTCGTCCATGATGACGAGCGTCGCACCTTTCAACAAGGCCCAGTAGATGTCTAAAACGGACGGGTCGAAGGCAAGGGAGCACACATTCAGCAGGCAGTCTTGCGGAGTAATAGTCACCCCCGGTATAGCATCGAGTAGGTTGACCACAGCATCTTGCCGGATGAGCACGCCCTTGGGCATTCCCGTTGAGCCCGACGTGTAGCAGATATAGGCCAGGTCGCTGGCGGCCGCGTCGGGCAGGGCATAGGTATTGGGCTGGGTGGCCTCTTGCAGCGCCACTGTGGCCAGCCCGGCGGGAGCCGCTACGGCCATTGCCGGGCCAGCAGTCAGCATCAGCGGCAGGGCCGCGTGCTCGCAGATATAGCGTAGGCGCTGCGCCGGCAAGGACGGCTCTACAAACACGTACACGGCTCCGGCTTTGAGCACCCCGAGCATGGCCACAATGGCCCATTGGTCGCGCTGGGCGCTGATGCCAATGTTTGCCCCGGCCCGGACCCCGGCCTGGTGCGTGAGGTAAGCCGCCAGGTAATCCGATTGCCTATCCAGCTGCTCGTAGGTGAGCTGGGTGCCGGTGGCTACGGCGCAAACCGCCACTTTGGTGGGGTACAGTGCCGCCTGCTGCCGGAATAAGCGAACCAGGCTGCCGGCCCCGCTGGGCAGGGGTAGCAGGGCATCTTGCTGGGAGAAGTGATGCAGGAGCTGCTTTTCGGCGGCCGGAATAAAATCGATAGCTTGAATACTGGTGCCAGGCGCGGCGGCTGCCTGGCGGAGCAGTTCTTCCACGTGGCCGCACAGCCGGGCCATGCGAGCGGCCGTAAACAGGTCGGTGTTGTATTCCAGCTTCAGCAGGAGGCCGTCGGCCACCTCGCGGAACGAAAACGTCAGGTCAAACTTGCTGTAGCCGTTTAGCTCGGCTGCTTCGTGCGCTTCGGTGGTTTCGGCGGCCGGCCCGGGGCTTTCCTGGTCCGGCCCTGCGGCCCTGTGCAGTATAAGGGCCACGTCGAACAGCGGGGAGCGGCTTAGTTCGCGCGGGAGGGCCAGCTGCTCCACCAGCCGGTCGAAGGGATAGTCGGCATGTTGCAGGGCCTGCGTGGTAGTGTGCTTTACCCGGGCAAAAAGCTGCTGAAACGTATCCTGCGCGCCAAGGCGGTTGCGCAGGGCAATGGTATTAGCGAAGAAGCCGATTACAGATTGAATTTCCGCCTTTTCGCGGTTCGCTACCGGGGTTCCAACCACGATGTCCATCTGCCCGGAGTAGCGGGCCAGCAGCACGTTGACGGCCGTAGTCAGGCCGTTGAAGAGCGTGCCCGCCTCTTGCAGGCACAGCGCCTTAAATGGCGCCAGCGTGGCCTGAGGGATGAGATGTTCGTGGAGGCTGCCGGCGTAGGTGCGGTTCAGGGGCCGGGGCTTATCCAGGGGTAGCCCTAGCACGGGCACCTGCTCCGCAAATTGCTCTTTCCAGAACGCCTCGCTGGCTTGCATGGCGGGGGCTTGTAACTGCTGCTGCTGCCACATGGCGTAGTCTTTATACTGCACTGGCAGGGGCGGCAGAGCTGGCTGCTGGCCCTGGGCCAGGGCCTGATAGCTCACCAGCAGCTCTTGGAGCAGCAGCGTAGTCGACCACCCGTCAAACACGATGTGGTGTACTACTACCAGCAGCACAACTTCGGTGGGTGATACCACTAGCAGCTTAGCTCGAATGGGCAGCTCGTGGGTCAAGTCAAAGGGAACATCCTGGAAGCGCTGCATCCGCTGGTGCAAGGCTTCGGCACCCGCTCCTGAGGTTGTCGGCACTGCTTCCTGCTGCAAGGTGAAGAGCTCCTGGTGCCAGGGCAGCACTACCTGGCGCACATCGCCCTCGACTTGCCGAAACACGGTGCGCAGGCTTTCGTGACGGGCCAGCACCGTTTGAAAAGCCTGGTGCAGGGCCGCCACGTTTACCCCGCCGGTTAGGGTGTAAGCAATCGGCATGTGGTAGGCCACGGAGGCCGCTTCCAGGTTGCTCAGTATCCAGAGGCGCTTCTGGTTGTGCGTCAGGGGGTAGGAGCCCAAGGCTGGGGCGGGCAAAATGGCGCCCTCCAACCCGGTAGGGGCTTTTTCGGCTATAAAGGCGGCGAGCCGGGCAATGGTCGGATACAGAAAAATATCCATGAACTTGAGCTCCACTTGCAGGTGCCGCTGGATATCGCCCACTATTTTCATCGCCTTCAGCGAGGTGCCGCCCATGTGGTAGAAGGACAAGTCGCGGCTGATGGTCCTCAAGCCCAGCTCCTCCTTCCAGATGGCCGCCAGTTCCGTTTCCAGCCCTTCTTGGGGCAGCTCAAACTCGCTCCCCAGCAGCACCTCCTCGGGCGAGGGCAGGGCAGCTTTGTCAATTTTGCCGTTGCTGTTGAGCGGAAACTCCAGCATGTGCACCAGAAACGCGGGCAGCATGTAGGCATTCAGCCGCTTCGCCAGCTGCTCGCGCAGGTAGACAATGGGGGCCGGGGCGGTGTAGTAGCACACCAGTTGCTGTTTCCCCTCCGCATCCTTGACAGTTTTGGCCACGGCCTCGTCCACCTCAGCCACCGCCAACATGGCTGCTTCAATCTCGTTCAACTCGATGCGGATGCCATTAACCTTTACCTGCCGGTCATGCCGGCCCAGAATTTCCAGGGAGCGGTCGGCCGTATACCGGCCTATATCCCCCGTCTTATAGATGATGTCCGTCCGGTCGGCGATGAGCGGATTCTGCACAAATACCTGCTGGGTAAGGCTCGGGTTATTGTAGTAGCCCTTGGTGATGAACGGGGTTTTGATGTACACTTCCCCAATCTCCCCAATCCGGCAGAGCTTGCCTTGGTTGAGAACCAGGATAAATGTGTTGTCAATGGGCTTGCCAACCGACAAAATCTGGCCGGGGGCGGCGGGCACCTCGGCAATTCGATGAAACGTTTTAATCATCGTGGTTTCGGTGGCCCCATACAGGTTCACCACCTCGATGCGGGTACCAAACACCTCACGCCAGCGGTGAATGTCCTTGGCATAGAGCGCCTCGCCGGCTAGCAGCACGTGCTGCAACGCCTCGAATAACGGCCGGCACTCACACTGCCGGGCAACTTTAGTCAGCTGTTGAAACAGCGAGGGAACGCTGTGCAGCAGTTGAATTTTTTCGGCATCAATCCACTCAACCAGTTGAGCTAGGTTGCTGCGGGTTTCTAGCGATGGAATGCAGAGGGTGCCGCCGGTGCACAGCGGCAGGAAAATATCGCGCAGGGACGCGTCGAACGTGAATTGAATCAGCTGGCTGACGCGCATGCCGGGGCCGACGGCAAATTCCCGGGCCTCCCACTCGATAAAGTGCGCCAGGCTTTTGTGCATCCCCACAATGGCCTTGGCTCGGCCGGTGGAACCCGACGTATAGAACAAGTAGCTGGCCGCCTCCGGGTCCTGCGTTAGGGCCGGGTTTTCGGCCGGTAGCTCTTCCCAGGCGTACGTGGTAGAACGGGCCTGCCCGATTACTGTAATTCCGTTTATTTCATTGATAACTAGCAGTTTGCTCGCTTGCAGGCCAAGTTCGGCAGTCAGGGCCTGCCACTCAGCCAACCAGCTGTGGTGCAGCAGCACGCTGGCGTCAGGCGTTTCTTCAAATATCTGTTGCAGCCGCTGCTTGGCGAAGTGCAAATCGACGGGCAGGTACACGTGGCCCGCCTTGAACACGCCGAGCAGCGACGCCACTAGGTCGGCCCCCGCCGGCACCAGCACTTTGATGATGGCCGGGATGGGCTCCGTGACGGTCAACAGCGCGGCGATGCGGTTGGCGTAAGTATTCAGTGCCTCATACGACATTGACTCAGTGCCAAACCGCAGCGCTTCGGCCATTGGGTACTGCGCAGCGATATCTTCAAACTGCTTATAGACCAGGTTTTTCATTCCAAGGAGGGAATCAGGGAAAAGGTTGAGGTAATGCCGGCGGGTGCGCAGCCGGCCAGCGGGTAGCCGGGGCCCAGCGGGATTAGCAGGCGGGGGTGGGCTCTTGAAGTACTTGGTAGCTCTGTTTCACAACTTCCTGGGCCATTATTTCGAGCACGTTCAGCAACGGGGTGGTGGGCCCTACTTCCTCGGCCATGATAGCGACTTCCGTGCAGCCCCCGATGATGACATCAACCCCCTGCGCTTCCAAGTACCGGACGCAGGCGAAAAAGCGGTTTTTGGCCTCCTGGCAAATCACGGCCGATTTTAGCCCGTTTTCCATGTACACCGATTGCATGAAGCCATCTTCCTGCAGGGCGGGCGGGAGCACCACATAGTCGATGCCCTCCTGGGCTAGCGCACCCTGAAACAGGCCGGTCCGGATGGTGCCGCTGGTAGCCAGGATACCCACTCGGGCCCGGCGGCCGAAGCTTTGCAGGATGTGCTGGGCCACCAGCCGCACCGGGTGGAGCAGCGGCGCGTGGGAGTGGCGCTGCATCGACTCGTAGTAGTAATACGAGGTAACGCAAGCCGAGACAATTAGGTCAACGCTCTGGTCGTTGAGCAGCTTCACCGAGCGTAGCAGCTCCGGCAGCGGCGAAGGCTGATTGTATAAAATAGCCTGGGTTCGGTCCGGAATGGCCGAGTTGCTGTGCAACACGATTTCCACGAATTCCTGGTCGGTTTTGGCCGGCGACTTCTCAATGATGTGCTTGAGCAGCAGCATGCCGGCCCGCGCGCCCATTCCGCCAATAATACCTACTCTCTTGTTTTGCATGTCATTTCGTCTAAACCTGCGTGAAGCGAAAGCCCGTTGAATCTATTCGAATAGCCGGTCACTCTCATCCATCTGGTGTCCGCTTGTCGAATTATCTCCACTGCGCATTTTGTAGCCCTGGCAGAGCGGTTCCAGGCCAGGGCACAATACCTGAGATTTGCCTTGGGGAAGTATTAAAGATGCTTCTGCTGCCTGCGCAACTAGTTGTAGTTGGGCATGTTAAATTGTTCCAACAGCAGATTGAAGGTGATAACTACAATCAGCAAGTCGTTGTCGAAGGGCATGTTGAGCTTGAAGCCGGGGCGGCCGTACATCTTTTTCAGCCGCTCGATAACCACAGGATTAAAGTAGCCCTGCCGCTTAATTTGGTCGTGGCTCAGCAGGTCCATAATCATCTCGTCCTTGTTCTGAATCAATTGGCAGCTGCCGGGCGCGACAAAGCCAAACTTTTGCCTGTGCGCTATCTCGTGGGGCAAGTACTGCCCAGCTACTTTGCGCAACAGATGCTTTTCGGCCAGGCCCTGTAGTTGATACTGGGGCGGAATGGTTTTGGCGAATTCGAACAGCTCCACGTCGAGGAACGGGTAGCGCCCCTCCACGGAATTGGCAAAGCACATCCGGTCGCAGTGGTCGGCGATGAGGTGGTCGGCCAGGCGCAGCTTCAGGTCCAGGTAAGACCGTTTGTGAAAGTTGTTGCGCCCGATGAGCTGCTGCTTGTTGATAGGAAAATTCCGCAGGCAGTCAATCTCCTCGAAGCGGTGGTTGACCGCGTCGGAATAAATCTCCTGATTGTCGGTCCGGAAAGCCGCGTGGTTCTTTTCGTAGAAGAAATTGCTGTCGCCCCACAGCTGCTCGTGCATCTGCTCTTCGAGTAGGGCCGCTAGGTCGCCGCCAGAGCCGGTGCGGTTGCCCACGGCATCGAGCCAGTAGCCCACATAGCCGCCGAAAAGCTCGTCGGCACCCTCGCCGGAGAGCACGACTTTGATGCCTTGGTCGCGCACGCAGGAAGAAAGCGCCATCGAGCACGTGTTGTAGGTTTCCTTCAGGGCCGTTTCGCTGTAGTACACTGTTTTGCGCAGCAGCTCTGAGATGTTCTGCCAGTCGAAGGAGATTTCGTTGTGCTCGCTGGCCAGGTGGGTAGCCATCTTGCGCTGGAAGACGCCCTCGTCAATCTGGGTGTTGTGCTGCTGAGGAAAGGTGACGGCAAAAGACTTGAAAGATGTGGCGGGGTGGGTTTTCTTCATCATGGACCCAATCAGCGACGAATCTAGCCCGCCGCTGAGGTAGAAGCCCACGGGCACGTCGGCGTGCACCCGGTATGCCACCGATTTGAGAAGCTTTTCCTCCAGTACCTCGGCGTAATACTTTTCCGGACGGCCCAAGTCGTACTCGCCGTCCTGCGGGAAGTCAGCATCCCAATAGGTGTGCTCGGTGCACACGTTCTGCTTCATTAGCAGGTAGTGGCCCGGCCGCAGGCTGTGAATGCCCTTGAACATGGTGACCGGGCTCACCCACCCCGGGAAGGAAAACACCTGGTCCAGGCCCGTCATGTTGATTTTGCGCTCGACAAAGGGCACGGCCAGAATGGCCTTGATTTCGGAGGCGAATATCAAGTGGCCGTGCTGCTCGGTGTAGAACAGCGGGCAGATGCCGAAATGGTCGCGCGCCAGCAGCAGCGTTTCGGTGCGCTTGTCGTAGAGGGCAAAGGCAAACTGCCCTACTAGCCGGTCGAAGAGCCGGCACCCGTACTCATGGTAGAGAGGGATGATAACTTCGACATCGCACTCGGAAGTGAACTTGTAGCCCTTGGCGATGTACTCCTGGCGCAGCTCCTTGAAATTAAAGATTTCGCCGTTGCAAATCAGAATGGTTTGCTTATCCGCGCTGTAAAAAGGCTGGGTTCCTCCTGCTAAATCAATAATGCTTAACCGATTAAACCCAAATGCCCAGTAAGGCTCCTGGTGAAAGGTAGTGCCGTCGGGGCCGCGGTGACTTATCGCCCGGGTCATGTTGACGGTGATAGCTTCCGGGACAACGTGTTGCTTGTCCTGGCTAAAAATTCCGGTTATCCCGCACATGGGTTTGGTGCTCGGTAAGGTGGATGAAATTGATGAGTTGCGTGATACGCTCGTGGCGGAGCCAGCCGGCCGGGCTTCCGCCCTGGGCGGCTACAGCTCGTGTGCTAGGGAAAGGCGGCGCTACATTTCAAGCATTTGCGCCAGAAACAAGTCGTTTTCTTCGGCTTCGGTGGCCGAGGTCAACAGGTGAATGTCGACCAAGCGGGTAGTGCCTGCCAGCTGGCTGGCCACGTGCCGGAAGTTGGCGAGCAGGGTCCGCACGGTTTCTTCCCGAAACAGCGCCGTATCGTATTCTAAGTGCACGCGGATGGCCCCCGGCTCCTCGACGAAGAAGAAGCATAAGTCATACTTACTGCTTTGCAGGTCGGAGTCGAAACGCGAAACGGTCAGGCCAGCGGGCTGCGAGGCAGGCTGGGGGCTGTCAATGTTTTGCAGCACCACCATCACATCGAACAGCGGCGAGCGGCCGGGCTGCAACGGCAGGTTGAGCTGCTGGAGCAAGGTGTCGAAGGGATAGAGTTGATGTGTGTAGGCACCGACTACCTGCTGCTTTACCCGTTGGTAAAGCGCAGCCACCGTAGGCAGGCCCGCCAATTGGGTGCGCAGCGCCAACGTATTTACGTACAGCCCAATCTGGCTTTCCAATTCCAGATGCTCCCGCCCGGCAATCGGGGTGCCGATAACCAGGTCGGTTTGCCCCGTGTACTTGGCCAGGAGCACCTGGGTCGTCAGCAGCAAGGTCATGAATGTGGTTCCGGCCTGCTCCACGGTCAGTTGGTCCAGGGCCTGACAATCGGCCCGGTTGATTTCGGTGGTAAGGGTTTTGCCTTGATAGGCTTTTTGCTCCGGTCGGGAAAAGTCGGTGGCTAGGGCGAGCACCGGCACGGGGCCGTCGAACTGGCTCAGCCAGTAGTGCTCTAGGCGCCGGCCATTTTCGCCGGTAAGGTGGGTGCCGAGCCAAGCCTCGTAGGTGCGGTACTGGGTAGGGAGGGCGGGCAAGCGCAGGGGCTGGCCGGCCGTGCCGGCATTGTAGGCCTGCATTAGTTCATCAAACAGCACCTGCATCGACCACCCATCGCCAATGATGTGGTGCAACGTGTACACGAGCACGTGCTCCTGGTGCGCGAGCTGCCATAGTTTGAGCCGCATCAACGGCCCAGTGGCCAGGTCGAACGGCGTGCGGATTTCGGCCAGTACCCGGGCCTCCAGGACTTCCCGGCTGAGATTTTCTTCGCGCAGGTCGACCGTGGTCAGCAGTTCCGATGTGGCAAGGATGGGCAGCACGTGCTGGCTGACGGTCCAGTCGGCGTTTTTGCGGAATACGGTACGCAGGCTCTCGTGCCGGGCTACCACGGCCGCTATGGCGCCCTGCAACGCGGCCTGGTCGAGCTCGCCCGTGAACTGTAGCACGAAGGGCATGTTGTAGGCAATGGTGCTCTCGGTCGACTGGCAGGCTTTCCAGATGCCATACTGGGCGGGCGTCAGGGGAAAGCTTGCCTGCGCTGACGGCTCAGCCCGAAGCGGCTGGCCGGCCGCTTCGGGCTGAGCCGTCAGCAGGAAGGCCGCCTGCTGCCCGATAGTGAGGTGGTCGAACAGTTCACTAAAGCTCACCTTTTTACCAAAGACCTGGTTCACGCGCAGGATAAGCTGCGAGAAGTTCAGGCTATTGCCGCCCAGCGCGAAGAAGCTTTCCTGGGTGCTGATGGGGGACTGCTTGAGCACCGCTTCCCAGATTTTTTGCAGCTCTGCTTCCACTACCGTCGCCGGGGCCACGTAGGGCCGCTCTTCGGCCTGCTTTTGCTCGGTGGCCAGGTGCGCCAGGGCTTTTTCGTCAACTTTCCCGTTCGGTGTGAGCGGGAAGGCCCTTACCTGGAGCCACTCCGTGGGCAGCATGTAGGCCGGGAGCCGCTCAGCCAAGTGGCTGCGCACGCGGGCCACTTCCAGGGGCGTTTCGGCCTGCAGATAAGCGATTAGGTAGCTTTCATCCGCGTGCTTGAGCACCCCCACTAAGGCATTCGAAATTTCGGGTAGCTCTAGCAGCAGGGTCTGGATTTCGCCGGGCTCAATGCGGTAGCCCCGGATTTTGACCTGTTTATCGGCCCGGCCCAAGTAGTCGAAAAGGCCTTGCGCGTTCTGCCGTACCAAGTCGCCCGTTTTGTACCAGATGCGGTTTTGGGGGTCCCAGGGTAGGCTGACGAAACTCTGGGCCGTAAGCTCCGGCTGATGAAAGTAGCCCGCCGCCAGGCAGTCGCCCCCGATGTACAGTTCGCCGATGCAGCTGTTGCCCACGCATTCCAGCTGCTCGTCCAGCACGCACACCGTGGTATTGGCAATGGGCTCGCCGATAAAGATGCGCGCATCCTGCGGGCTTACCTGATGCACCACGCAGCCCACGGTGGCTTCGGTAGGCCCGTATTCGTTGTAAATCTCCATGTCCGGGTTAAGCTGGCGCAGGGTCTGGATATGGTCCCACTCCAGCGCCTCCCCGCCCAGAATTACCTTCTTGACGCCGGTGCTCGTGAGCGGCAGACTCTTGAGCATGGCCACGTGCGACGGCGTCAGCTTCAGCACGTCGATGGCCCGCCCCCCGGTCGCGCTAAAGGCTTCTTCCAAAGTGCTGAGAATGGATTTGTCGGCCTCGCTGATAGTGAGCACCTGGCCCCGGCACAGGGAGGCGTAGATGGCTGTCACGGTCAGGTCAAAGGCAATGGAGGTCAACAGCGCCCAATTGCCCCGCTCGCCGGGCGCGAAATAGTAGTGGTTACACCACTGCACGTAGTTCGTCAGGCTGCCGTGCTGAATCATCACGCCCTTGGGCTTGCCTGTCGAGCCGGAAGTGAAAATAATATAAGCCACGTCGGTCAGCGCCGGCAAGGGCAGCGGGTCGGCCGGGGCCCCTGCCAGCACGTCGTCATGCACAAGCAGGGCGGTGAGGCTGCACAGCTGCTGCTTCCGGCTCCACACTGCGGCCTCAGACAGCACCAGCTGGCAGTCGCCGCTGGCCACAATCTGGCTGATGCGGTTGTCGGGATAAGCCGGGTCAATGGGCACGTAGGCTGCGCCGGCCTTCAGCACGGCCAGGATGCTCACGGGCAGCCACTGGCTCCGGTTGAGCAGGAGCGCCACGTTGTGGCCCGGCCCCACGTCGTACTGCTCCCGCAGTATATGGGCCAGCTGGGTGCTGGTCGCGTCCAGCTGCTCGTAGCTCAGGGTCAGGTTTTTATACACGAGCGCAACCGCGCTCGGATTGACCGCTACCTGCTCCCTGAACAGCTCCACCACGGTTTGGGGCCTGATGGCCGCCGCGAGTACCGCACTGCCCGAGGTGCACTGGGCCAGCTGGTCGGCGGACGACAGCGCCAGCTTTCGGCGCAGGAACGTGCGCCACTGGTCGGCCACCAAGCCGATAGTCTGGGGGGTGTAGGCGTTACTGGCGTAGTAGAAGTCGAACCCGAGTTGCTGGTCCTGCTCCCGCACCACCAATTGCAAATCATGGGCCTCCGTTACGGCGTGCAAGTCCGTAAGCGTGACCGTAATGGCCTCGCCCATCGGCTCAAAAACCGACGCGGGCAGAAAGCCAAACCCGTAGGAATAGCCGTCATTCTTGTCTTTGCCGACGTGCGCGAAGCCGAAGAAATCTTCCCAATCCATCAGTTCCTCTTCCTGCCGCTCCAACTGGACGGGGTGATTGGCCCCGGGGGCCAGGTCGGCTGCGCTCACCAGCAGGGGCACGGTTTTGCTCATCGCGCCCACGGCGTTCTTCAGCTCGTCGTAGAGCCGGTGGTGCCGCTGCAGGCCGATGATGAACTGCTCGGGCCGCTCAAACGAATAGAGGAACCGGGCAAACAGCGACAGCAGCAGGATGCGCAATGGTACGTTTTGAGCAGCGCTCTGCTGCTGCAACTGCTGGTACACGGCTGGCTCGGCCGCTACCTGCCAGCGCGCAATAGTGGGCCTCGCTTCGGTGGCCGGCTGCTCATAGGGTACCAGCGACTTGCGGAAAAGGTAGGGGCGGTACTGCCTCCAGTAGGTTAGCGCGTCTTCCTCGGCCGCCCCCAGCAGGTCCTGCTGCCAGGATACGTAGTTCTCATACGGCAGCAAGTCATCCTCGGCGGCCAGCGCGGCACCATTGGCCAGGTCAGCCACTTCCCGCAGCAGCAGGTGCAGGCTGGCCGCGTCGGCCTGCAACGGGTGCACCTGCACCCAGACGAGCGTCAACTCGGGACCCAACTTGATAATGGCTGCCCGCAATGAGTCGTTCAGCTGCATCGGGGCTACCCAGGTGGCTCGCAGGGCCGCGAGTTGCTGCTGCGTGGCCGCGTTGTCCAGCGGCCAGTCGTAGATGGTGCACGCGAGCAGGGCGTCTTCCTGCGCTTGCTGCAGCGGGTAGTGCAGCGCCGAAGACTGGTTGAACTGCATGGCAAGACTGTTATGACGCCGCACCACCCGCTGGAGCAGTTCGCGCACGTACTCGGGCTCAACAGCGCCGACGACTTCTGCGGTGGCCCATACTCCACCATGCTGCACCTGACGGGTGCTGTCCCAGATTCTGACTTGGGCCGGCGATAAAGAATACCCCTGAAGGGTAAGCGGATTATTTTCCATGAGTGGTCCTGGCAGTTAGGGGAAAAGGAAGGCGCACCAACTCCAGCGGGAGCGCTGGTCTCGCAGTCAAGTGGCTTATTGGAATTAGCGGGGAAGCCTGATAGCGGGCCATGATGCGTGGCAAGCCGCGAGTTGGGCGGAGGCCAACGCCGGCGATGGCAAGCTTCTGCCGGGCCTGGGCGGGCATTGGGCGCGTCCAGGCCCGGGGGCCTAGTCTGCCAGAGGTTCAAGCAAGGATACCAGAATCTGTCTGTCGCCTTTGAAAGGACGGCGGCCGTGCGCCATGAGCATGTTATCCAGAAACAGCACGTCGCCTTTTTTCCAGGGAAAAACAATCAGCGCCTTCTGGTAGGCCTCGCCAATCTCCTCTACTTCGGCCCGGCTGATTTCGGAGCCATCGCCGAAGCAGGTATCAAAGGGCAGGTTATCCGCACCCAGGATGGTGAGTAGGTCTTCTTCGAGCGTATACTTATTGAAAAAGAAGGCGTGGTTGAACCACGTGGGCTCGCCCGTTTCCGGGTGGGTATAAATTGCCTTTTTCCGCCAGCGCGTCACCAGCTTTTCCTCACCTTGCCACGCAAATTCTATGTTGCTCTGACGGCAGATTTCCTCTGCCACCGCTTTATCGGTGGTCTGGAATACTTCCTGCCAGGGTAGGCCCAGCTTTTCCGACAGGTTGCGGGTGTACATCACACCCAGCCGCGCAAACTTTTCCCGCAGGGCCGGGCTTAGGTTGGCCAGTACTTCGCGTGTGTCGGCAATGGGAGTTTCGCCCTGCTCGGCCGCCGGGGTCACACAGCAAAAGATGACCCGCATCGGCCAGGAGCTGGCGTACGACGACTCGCTGTGCATGTTGATGGTCTGGTCGGCGGGATGCGTAGTGGTGTGGTAGATTTTATCGCCCACTTCGTGCCGGGGCGACGACCGCATCTTATATTCCAGCGTGTTGAGCTCCAACTGGTCCACGAATTTTTTGAAGCTGGCCACCGTATCCACCTCCACGTCGCGGAAGAGAATGCCGCCGTACTGCTGGAGGTAACGGGCTACCAGCGGCTTGTTTTCCTGCATCCAGCCGCCCAAATTCAGGCCCGGAATTTGGCAGGTGAGCACTAACAGCGATTTGGTTCCAGGCAGGAGGGATTCCTGCATGGCATTTTCCTGTAAGTTCAGAAACTGGGCCGGCATAGCCTTGGCTTTGCTGAGGCCCCCTATCATTTCTCTGGTACGCATGGCGGCGAGTGGTTTTGTCCTTGCCTTGGCAAAGGGTTGTTTGATAATGTCCGACGGCGATGAATGGCCAGGCCGTCGGGATGAAAGCAATTGCAATGGAGCGGTTTCGGCTAATGCCTTTCGCTGAGTGGTCGTTTGGGGCGCGGCACCTAGCCCTGGGCGCCTTCTCAGCTGCCGACGGTCGGGGGAATTACTTTTTCAGCGATACTAGGCGTTGCTTCACGCTGGACTTGCGCTGGGCGTGCCGCTGGGCTTCGATGCCTTCCTGCAAATCGGCTATGGTGAGGGCGGGCTGCTGGCCGAACCGGGCAATCATGTCGGCGAAGGCCTCCCGCATTTGCTCGACATCAGATTTGGCGAACTTGCTGGGCAGGTATACGAAGCGAATCGTCAGCCCCGCAGGGCTTGGCAGCACGTGCAGCGAAAAGTCGAGATTATTGGGCTCGTACGACTTCACGTGCAGCAGTTCCCAGGGGGCCTGCCCGGCCTCGGCCATTGGGTAGTTGCGAAACACCAGCACATGGTCGAACAACGCCTGCGCGGAGCGCACGTGTGGCATCTGGCTGAGAGGCGTGTAGTGGTAGGGCAGGGAGGCAATTGCCTGTGCCCGCACCCGGTCCAGTACGTCGCGCAGAGGCTCATAACGCTGGAAGCGCACCCGTACGGGAATGGTATTGATGAAAAGGCCCACCATCGACTCGACGCCTTCTAGCTCGGCCGGGCGCCCCGACACTACAATCCCGAAAACGACGTCGCTGCACTGGTTTTTGCTGCCCAGGTACACGCTCCATAAGGTTTGCGTCAGCTCATTTAGGGTGGTACCCGTTTCCCGGACCGTTTGCTGCAGGCGAGCGAACTGCTCCCCGGCCACGGTGAACTCAACGGTTGCCAAATCCCGCACTAGCTCGTGGGTTTCTTCTTCCCGGCCGATGTTGGTGGGGTTCACATAACCCGCCAGGTACTGGCGCCAATACTCCTGACCGGCCGCCGCCGGGTAGGTGTGTAGCCACTTGATGTAGTCGACATACGCGGGCGGCGTTGGCAGGGCCGCCGGAGCCTGCTGGCTCGCGGACGTGTACAGTGCCTGAAACTCGTGCATAATCAAGGGCATGCACCAGCCATCCATTATGATGTGGTGGTAGCTGAGAACCAACTCAAACACATCCTCTTGCAGGCGGAATAAGTGCCAGCGCAGGGGCAGCTCCCGCTGCAAGTCGAAGCGGCGCGCCCGGTCCTTCGCCGCGTAGTTGTCCAGGATGACCTCGGGTGCTTCCTCCCCCAGCAGGTCAGTAAATCCGCCTTCCGGCAAGCGGTCGGCCAGTACGATTTGCAGGACTTCCGCGCCCAAGTGGTCGTTGAAAATCGTTCGCATCACGCCGTGGCGCCGGGCCAGCTCCTGCAAGGCCTCGGCGACCAGGGCAGGCTGCAGCGCCCCCTGCAAGCGGTAGCGCGTTTGCTCGAAATAGGCTGTGGAAGCCGGGTAGCGAGCGTGGTAGTAGTAGAAGCTCTGCTGCATGGGGCTCAGCGGGTACACGTCTTCAAGAACCCACTCCTTTTGCAGCTTCAGCAAGGCCCCCAGCTCTACCTTATCGAACGTGAGGTCGCTGGCGGTCAAGAAATTGTTTTCGGCGGCTTCGCAAACGCCTACCAACAGCAATAGTTGCTCGTGCCACTGCGCTAGCAGGCGCTGCATGGTGGCCGGCTGGTACTGCCGGGCACTATAACGCAGAGAAAGCTGCAACTCCTGGTCGGCAATAGCCGCCGTCACATCGACGGCAAACAGGCGCGGCTGTGCTTCATTCCGTTCCGCCCCCTTGCCTTCCGTCGACAGGGTAAAGTAGTGCTCGCCTTCGGCCGGGGCAGCCTGAAACTGCCCCAAGTAATTGAAGCATATATCAGCCGGCGGCGCGGGGGCTGGCTTGGCAGCAGCCAGATAGCGCCAAATGCCATACTGGCTGCCCACGCCGGCATACTCCCGGATGGCTTCCTTCACCTCCGTCAGGTACAGGAGAGCGTCGGGTTGGTAGCGGGGTAGCAGCACCGGGAACATGGACGTAAACCAGCCCACCGTGCGGCTCAGATCCAACTGCATCGCGCTGTTCCGGCCGTGGCTTTCCATCACCAGGCCCGGTTGCGCTATCCCGAAGCAGGCGTGCAGGCTCTGGCCGAGGCCAGCTAGCAGCAGGTCTTGCACGTCTGCCTTCAGCACACGGCGCGCGGCCTGAACCAAGGACTGGGTTTGCGCCGCAGACAGTCGCACGTGCAGCTGTACGGCATCCTGCTCGCGGTTGGGGCCCTGCGGCGTATCCCTGGGTAAGGTGCTGAGCCGGCGCTCCACGGCCTGCCAGCGGGCGTCGGCCTCCTGGAGCAGCGCCGAATCGGCCAGGGCCTGCAGGTGCTGCACCCACTTGCGGTACGAGTGCGTAAGAGGTAGCAGTGGCAACTCGCGCGCCGCTGCCGCTGCTGCGTAAAGAGTCTCAAAGTCTTCCAGCAAAATCCGCCAGGATACGCCATCGATGATGAGGTGGTGCGCACACAGCAGTATGGCATCCTGGTCGTGGTGCTGGTAGAGCACGCACTTAAATAGGGGGCCGGTGGTGAGGTCGAAGCTCGCTTGGACGTGGTCGGAGAGGCGTTCTACCGTGGCCCCGTTGTCGGCCAGGGTCAGGTCCAGGAAACTATGCACCTCCAGGGCAACCTCGGTGTGGGTACGCACTTCCTGCACCCAGGCGCCGTTTTCCTCCTGATAGTACACGGCGCGCAGCATGTCGTGGCGCTCGGCTAGGGTGCGCAGCACCGCAGTTAGCCAGTTGAGGTCGACGGACTGGGCACTGTGTAGCACCACCGACTGATTGTAGTGCGCGGGCGCGGTGGTCATGGACGCGAAAAAATACTGTTGAATCGGGCTCAGGGGCACTATTCCGCTCGTAATTTCTTCTTCGATGGCCACCTGCTCGTCCCGCAGCACGGCCGCCATCTGCTGCAGAGTGGGATGCTGCATGGCCTCGACCACGCTCAGGTGCAGGTGGTGTTTTTTTAGTTTGGCAACCAGTTGAATGGCCTTGATGGAGTCGCCGCCCAGCGCAAAGAAGTCGTCGGTGCGGCTGATAGTATCCACTGCCAGCACCTCTCGCCAGACGGCCAGCAGCGTGGTTTCTTTTAGCCCGGTGGCGGCCTCGAAGCCTTTAGTGACCGGCTCAGTCGCCGCGAACAGGCCGGCGTATTCCATCGGGGCCGCCTGGGCCGGGGTCGGCGCGGGCAGAGCCAGCGTGCGTAGGGACTGGCTGCTATGCTCCAGAAACAGGGATAGCAGCGCCGTGAAGTGCCGGGCCAACTGCTGGATAGTGGCGGCCTGGTACAGGTCGGTACTGTATTCCAAGCGCAATAACAGCTCCTTGTCTTCGGTTTCGACGAAAAACCAGGTCAGGTCGAACTTACTGCTCTCGCCGGTGTAAGAGAGCGGCCGTACGTCCAGGTCGGGGAGCGCCTGGCGGCCAGCACCGGCGGCCACCTGCACATCCTGGGTGTTTTGCAGCACCACCATGATGTCGAACAGCGGCGAGCGGCTGGCGTTGGGCTTCAGCTTCAGGTCCTCCACCAGCTTATCGAACGGGTAGCGCTGATTCTCAAACCCTGCTAGCACACCCTGCTTCACGGTTTCAAACAGTTGGGCCAGCGTGTCATCGAGGTTAAAGCGGGTGCGCAGGGCCAACGTGTTGAGATAGCAGCCCACCTGCTGCTCGACGCTGACAAAATCGCGGCCAGCCGTGGGCACCCCCAGCACCACGTCGGGCAGGGCCGTGTGGTGGGCTATCAGGGCGTTCACTAGGGTGAGAAGGCCTATAAACAACGACCCGCCCAGGTCGTAGCACCGGTGTTCGAAGGCCTGAAGTTGCTGGGCCGGAATGATGAACTCGGCCAGGGCGCCGGCAGAGGTTTTGACGGCGGGCCGAGGCTTTTGCAGTGCCAGGTCGATACGGGGCCAGCCCTCGCGAAACTGCTCCTGCCAATACGCTGCCGGCGCGGTCAGGGCCCCCTGCGTGAGTTGCTCATGGCACCACACAGCGTAGTCCTTGTACTGGAATGAGAGGACGGGCAACGGCACGGCTTGCCGCTGCTGCAGCCCGTGGTACAGGGCCAGCAACTCGGTGAAAAACACGTTCATCGACCAGCCATCGCTGATGATGTGGTGCATCACGTAGCCCAGCACGCACTGCGCGTCTTCGGTTTGGTAGAGCGCAATCTTCAGCAGCGGGGCGGCGGCTAGGTCGAAAGGCTGCAAGGCGTCGGCCCGGAAGCGGGCGGCTATGGCATCCAGCGGCAGCACCCCGGGGTGGTGAGTGAATACCTCCTGAATTTCTAAGCTTGGCAGCACCCACTGCAGCACCCGCTCCTGCTCGTCCTGGCGGAATACGGTACGCAGTATCTCGTGCCGCACCAGCAACTGGCCCAAGGCTTCGGCCAGCAGTCCGGGGTCGAGCGGAGCCCGCAGCACGTAAGCGCTCGACATGTTGTAGGCACTCGAGTGCTCTTGCATCTGCTGGAGCACCCAGAACCGTTTCTGGGCGGGCGATAAGGGGTAGCCGTCGCGCTCGGCGCACGGCAACACTACAGCCGACGCGCCCGGTGCCGACGCTGGCGGCGGCAGAATATGGGCAAGCTCTTCCAGTATCGGATGCGCGAAAATGTCGCTCAGGCGCAGGCTGGCTCCCAGCCGCTCGCTGATGCGCGAAATCAGCTGCGTGGCCTTGAGGCTGTGCCCGCCCAGCTCGAAGAAATTGTCGGTGACGCTGACCTGGGACACGCCCAACAGCTCCAGCCAAATGGTCACTAGTGCGTGCTCTACCTCGTTGCGGGCAGCCACGAACTGGGACGCGTCCTCTTCCACGTAGGCCTTGGGATTGGGCAGCTTACTGCGGTCAATCTTCCCATTCGAGGTGAGCGGGATGGTCAGCACGCGCATAAAGTAGCTCGGCACCATGTAGGGCGGCACCCGTAGTTGTAAATCTAGCTTCAGCTCTTTGGCGCTGAGTGCGCTCTCGCTGGTATAGTAAGCCACCAAGAAGCCGTCCTCGTCTTCGTCTTGAAGGGCCACTACTACGGCGGCCTGCACTTGCGGATGCTGGAGCAGGTTGTTTTCCAGTTCCCCCAGCTCAATCCGGTGGCCCCTGATTTTTACCTGGTTATCGATGCGACCCAAGTACTCCAGGTCGCCGCTGAGCGTGACGCGGGCCAGGTCGCCGGAGCGGTATAGGCGCCGACCGGGCACTGCGGGCAGCTCCACGAACCGCTGGGCGGTGAACTGCTCCTGGTTGAGGTAGCCAGCGGCTACCCCCTCCCCGGCCACGTACAGCTCGCCCACTACCCCGCGCGGTACGTGCTGCTGCCCAGGGCTTAGGATGTAGCAGCCGAGCGTGGGAATCGGCCGGCCAATGTTGCTGATGCCGCTTTCAATTTCCGGCTGCTTGATTTGCTTGTATGTCACGTGCACGGTCGTTTCCGTGATGCCGTACATGTTAATCAACTGCGTTTGCGGGTACTTCAGCGACCAAGCCTTGAGCTGTTGGGGTGCCAGGGCCTCGCCACCGAAGATAACATAGCGCAGGGCGGGCAGGGGCATGGCCTGGGCCGCGTCGACCTGCGCCAGCCGGTAGAAGGCGGAAGGCGTCTGATTGAGCACCGTAACGCGCTGCTCGGCCAGCAACTGCCAGAAAAGCTCCGTGTCCTTGGCCACCATTTCGGGCACCACCACTAATTTACCCCCGTACAGCAGGGCCCCGTACATCTCCCACACCGAAAAGTCGAAGCAGTACGAGTGAAACAGGGTCCACGCGTCCGCACTGGTGAAGTCGAAGAGGTTCTGCTCGTTGAACAGCAGGCGCACCACGTTGCGGTGCGTCACCTCCACGCCCTTGGGCCGGCCCGTCGTGCCCGAGGTGTAGATGACGTAAGCCAGTTGCTGCGGCGCAATGGCCACGGCGGCTTCAGTGGCGGGTAGTTGCGCTTGCAGGCACAAGAACTCGTCCAGCATCTGCTGGTTCACGAGCACCTTGCTGCGCGAGTCGGCCACGATGTAGTCGATGCGCTCGCGGGGGTAGCCGGGGTCGATGGGAATGTAGCAGCCGCCGGCTTTCAGAATCCCCAACAGCATCCCCACCAAGTGCCCGGAACGGGGCAGGCAAACGGCCACGAAATCCTTGTTCTGCACCTGGTGGTGCGTTTGCAGGTAAGCTGCAAACTGACTGCTGTAGGCATGCAGCGCCGCGTAGGAGGTAGACTCCTCGTTGAAAACGACGGCCGGATTAGCGGGCACGGCCTGGGCCTGCCGAGCAAAGAGGCTGACGAGGGTTTCCGTCGTCGGAAACGCTACCCCCGTCAAGTCGAGGGCCGTGGCCAGCTGTGCGGCCTGGGTCGGGGCCAGATACGGAATTTGAATAAGAGGCTGCGTCAGGAACCCGCCGAGCTGGCTCAGCCAGTAAAGCAGGTTTTCGCAGAAGGCAGCAACCGTGGTGCGGTCGAAGAGGAGCTTGTTGAAGGTGAGGTAGCCACCCAGGCCATCCGCGTCTTCCTTGAACAGCAGGTTCAAGTCGTATTTGCCCAAGCCGTAGTTGGTTTCCAGGTACGACCACGCGGTGCGCGCCGTATGCCGGGCCGGGCTAGCCGTTTCGTAATGGAAGAGCACGTCGAAAAAGGCTGTCCGGCTCATGTCCTTCGCCGGGTTCAGCAGCGTGCACAGTTGCTCAAAGGGTAGGTCCTGGTACGCCTGGGCTTCTTCTAGTTGGTACGACACCTGGTCCAGCAGTTCGTCGAAGCACGTCGTCAGGTCCAGGTAGTTGCGAATGACCAGCAGGTTGTCGGCCGGGCCGGCGGCGGCTCCCAGATGCTGGCGGTGGTTGTCGCCGAGCGTGCCGACCACCACTTCTGCCAGCCCCGAATAATGGTGCAGCAGCACCAAAAAAGCCGTCAGCAGCACCTCTTTGCCCGAGTGGCCCCGCGCGGCCCCTATGGCCTGTAGCTGCCCGGCCAGTGGGGCCGGGATGCGAAAGGCAAAGGTGTCGCCATCGTACAGGTGGATGTGGTCGCGGGGATAATCCGTAGTAATTTCCAGGGCCTGCACGTTGCCCTTCAGCTGGTGCTTCCAGTAGAGGAGCAGGGCTTCCACGGTTTGCTCGGGAAATTCTTTTTGCCAGAGCGCATAGCTGCCGTATTGCAACTCCAACGGGGCCAGGGCCGGCTCGCGGCCCTGTTCCAGCTGCTGGTACACCGCAATAAGCTCTGCAAACAGGGTTTGCAGCGAAAACCGGTCGGCGATGAAGTGATGAAATACCCACAGCAGGTAGTGCTGCTCCCGCTCATCGCTGAAAAGCGTCGGGCGGTGCATAGCGCCGCCATACAGGTCGAAAGCCTGCCGCACGTACGGCTGCAGGGCTGTTGCTACGTCGTCGGCTACGCTGGGCAGCGGACGCTGCTCCAGCGGCACCAGGTAGGTGGCCGCCAGAATCATTGCCGGGGCGCTGCCGGGCTGTAGCGTACACCGCAGCACCTCGTGCCGAGCCACTAGGTAATCGATGGCTGCTTGCAGGCACTGGCGGTCGAGGGGACCGTCAATTTTCAGCAGCAAGGGCAGGTTGTGGTAAACGGGGCTGGCCTCGTATAGCTTCCCTTTCTCGAAGGTATCGATGAACCAAAGACGCTCTTGGTGAAAGGAGAGCGGTAAAGAAATACTCATTATCTCCTGCTTACTCATGGTTGAGGGAATTCCAGAATGGATGAAGCCTAGCTACTGCCCGCGGGGCACTGGCCCGGGGGTGCGGCGGAGGCGTTCGAACGTGCCCCCGGGCCAGTGCCGGAATTGATGGTAGCGGCCAGCGGCAGTCGAAGTGCGCCCACTGACTTGGCAAGTAGCAGTGCCTACTCGGTGAGCGTCAGGTGCGGGCTGGCTTTTTTCAGCGTTGGCAGGGTAACGTGCTCAGCGAACAGCTTGCGCAGGGGCTGCTCCGGGTGGGCGGCGAAGCGCCCAAGCAGGCCCACGAACCGCTCCGCGAATCGTTCAATGTACTGTGGCTTGAAAAGCGAGGTCTTGTACTCAATAAAAGGATGGGCGCCCTGCTCCAGGTCATCGTAGACATAAAGCGTCAGGTCAAACTTGCTTTGCATGTGTACCTGGTCCCAGTCCGCTATTTGCACCGAGTCGATGGTTGAAATTACCCCGGCCTGCGCGCTGGTCAGCATGTTAATGGCGACATCGAATACGGGGTTGTGCCGGGCATCGCGGGCGGGGGCATAGTGCCGCGCCACTTCCTGAAAGGGGTATTCTTGGTGGGTGTAGCCGTCGAGTAGCACCTGCTGCACCTGGGCCAGGAAGGCTTTCAGAGGGAGGGCTTCGTCGACGCGAACCTTCAGGGCCAGCGTGTTCACGTACACCCCAATCTGATTCACCAGCTCGCTCCGGTCGCGCACGGCCACGGGCACGCCCACCACGATTTCCTCATCGGCAGAATAGAGGTTGAGTACGAGGTAATAGGCCCCCAGCAGCAGCGCGAACATACTTACTTCGTGCGCGGCGGCTACCTGCTTCAGCGCCGGGAGCAGGCTGGGGGGCAGTGCGAACTCGTAGCGGCGGCCATCGGTCGATTGGTGTTCACTCCGCGGAAAGTCGGTGGGTAAGGCCAGCACCGGTAGCTTGCGGCCCAGGTGGGTTTGCCAGAAAGCCGCCAGCTGGTGCAGCTTCTCGCCCTGCCAGCGCTGTTGCTGGTCTACCGCGTAATCTTTATACTGAATGGTTAGGGGCGCTTTGGCCCACGCGGCCCCGGCCCGCAACTGCTGATATCCTTCCAGGAGCTCCGCAATCAACACCTGCCCCGACCAGCTGTCGCCCACGATGTGGTGCATCACGAAGCCTAGCACGTATTCCTCCGGGCCCAGCTCCAGTAGCAGGAGCTTCAGCAAGGCCGGCTCAGTCAGTTCAAAAACGGTGTTGCTGAGTTGCGTAATAAGTGCATCGGCCTGCTGCCCGGGGTTTTCGGCGCGGCGCAGGTCGACAAACTGCCAAGCCGGCGCTACCGTCTCCGCGGCGTGCACCTGCTGGGTAATATGGCTAGCGGCAGCGTGGAACGAGGTGCGCAGTATTTCGTGGCGCGCCACTACGGCTAGTAGAGCCTGCGCCAGCAAGTCGGGGCGCAAGGGGCCGCGCAGGTGATAAGCCTGGGCCATGTTGTAGGCCGACTCACCGGCCTGGACCTGGCTGGCTAGCCAGATTTGCTGCTGGGCAAACGATAAGGGGTAGGCCGGCAAGGGTGCCGCTGGCTGAATGGGTGCCAGGGCGGCAGGTTCAGCCAGCAGCCCGTCCAAGTATAGGGCAAATTTGCGGAGCGTGGGGGCTTTAAACAGTTCCTTAACCCCGCTGATACCAAGCTCTAACTGGAGGGTGCGAGTGATGTTGGCACACAGCTGAATGGCTTTCAGGCTATTGCCCCCAAGTTTAAAGAAGCTGTCGGTGCTGCTCACGTGCTCAACCTGCAACAGTTGCTGCCAGATGCTTTTAAGCCGCTGCTCAGTTGGCGTAAGCGTTTCGATTACCGCCGCACTCGCCTGCGCCGCGGCTAGCGGATTCGGCAGGGCCGTTAAGTCAACTTTACCGTGTCCGTTAATCGGGAAGCTTTCCAGGTAAACGAAGTAGTCGGGCACCTCATAGGCATTTAGGCGCTCCTCGCAGTAGGTGCGCAGCGCTAGCTCGTCAAGGGGCTGGGCCGCGCGGTAGTAGCCCACCAGATACTGGTCGCCGGCGGCCGTTTCCAGCACCCGGCACTTTACCTGCTCCACGCGCTGGTGCTGCAGCAGGCCAGCCTCTACACCCGCCAAATCAACGCGGATGCCTCGCAGCTTGACCTGACCGTCCTTGCGGCCGACGAGGGCAATGGTGCCGTCGGGCAGGTACCGGGCAACGTCGCCAGTTTTGTACACAAGGTCTGTTTCCTTCCCGGTTATGGGGTTGGGCACGTAAATTTTAGCGGTGGCCTGGGGGTCGTTGTAGTACCCCTTGGTCAGGAAGGGCGACTTGATGTACAGGTCGCCTTCTTCGCCCACCGCGCAGAGCTGGCCGTGGCCGTTAACTAGCAAAATCAGGGTATTCGAAATCGGTTTGCCCACGCTTACCCGGTCCGAGAGCTTGCCCGAGGCGGGGCCAATCCGGTGGAACGATTTCAGCATGGTGCTTTCCGTCGTGCCGTATAAGTTCACCAGCTCCGAGCCAGTGCCAAGGCACTTCTGCCAGCGGTAAACGTCCTTGTTATAGAGCGTTTCTCCGGCCAGCAGGCAGAAGCGCAGGCTAGGCAAGGCGTAGCTTCCCTGGCCACTCTCCTCCATCTCTTGAACCATCGCTCGGAATACCGAAGGCACGGTACACAGCAGGGTAATGCGCTCGCTGGCCAGCCAGTGCATCAGACCGCGCATGTTGCTCATGATGTCGGCAGGGGGAATGCAGAGTGTGCCCCCACTTACCAGCGGCGCCAGCATGTCACGCAGGGAGGCGTCGAAGGTCAGCGCCGCGAGCTGCGCTACGCGGGAGAATTCGGTATATGCGAACTCCTTGACAATCCAATGAATAAAGTGGCTCAGGCTCTTTTGCACGCCTTCGATAACCTTGGGCGTGCCGGTGGTACCAGAGCTGAAGAAAAGGTAGCAAGTGTCGTCGGGAGCGATGGCTACTTCGTGGGCCGGTGCCGGGGCCAGCACCAACTCCTGCCGCTGGTAGTGCCCCTGCTGCCAGGTGTAGCACGCCAGCTGCCCGTCGGCATCCAGGGCCAGCAGCTGGCGGGGGGCCTGGGCCTGTAGCCGCTGCAGCAGCGCCTCCAGTCGTGGCACTTCCGCAACCAGCGTCACGATGAGCTGGGGCTGAATGTCCTGCCAGATTTTGTTCCAGGTGTTGTCGCCTAGTTGCCAGCTCACCGGCAGATACACTTTACCCGCTTTGAACACGCCCAGCAGCGCCGCCACTACTGCGGGTTGCTTAGGAAGCAGCACCATTACGACGCCGCGCCGCGTGGGCTCCAGTTGCAGGCATGCCCCGGCAATGGCGTTTGCCTGCTGCTGGAGCTGGCCGTAGCTCACCGTTTGGCTGCCGTGCTGAATAGCAATGCGTGCTGGCGTTACTAAGGCCTGTTGCTCAAAAAGGGTATGAATAATCTGCTTCATGCGCATAATCCTGGAAAGGAGAAAACTGTTTAAAAGGCCGCAAAAGAGTTGATTTAGGAAGAAGCTGTTTATGAAATTTCAGCACGTCATGCAGAGCGTAGCGAAGCATCTTTACCGATTTATTAAGCGCTCCTGGCAAAGCGATAAAGATGCTACACTCGGCAAGACGTGCTCTTTATCTTCTGACAACTTTCTAAAATTTCAAATTTTATTTAACTAAACGGGGAGAATAATCCGCGAAAAGCCTGTCATATTTTTAGAAGTATGTCGCCTTGAGCTACGCCTGCGCGCTCCTCGGCGGCAAGTGCCCTGGTAAAGAGCTTTTTATTTGCCCGCTGCTAGTAGCCCGCGAGTGGGCCGTTAATTATGGACTAGGTGCACTAAAACGTCTCGTCTATTTTCTGAGTGGCCAATTCGTGCAGGGCTGGCAGCGCCGAATTCTGGTAAGTGGCTGCAAATTCGGTAAGCAGTATAGTGGGGACTTCAATTAATTGCTGTATAATTTCCTGTAGCCGGCTATGCAGTTCCTTGGCAATTAGCGCATCGGTTTTGCGGGTATCGTATTCCACGTGCAACACCAGTTTTTCCTGGTCTTCGTTAAATACAACGTTAATATCGTACTTACTTTTCGTGTTCTGCTCCGGCAATACACCAATTGCCAGTTTCATGGTATCTAATGCCGTATTCTCGGTTCTACTATCGCGGCTGTTCAAGTTCAGGTAGTTGATGTAGACCCTGGTCAAATCACTCATATCAATGCCATGCAGCTGCTGTATCAATTCGTGCAGCATCGTGGTTGGGTAGAAATGATAGTGATAGGTGGCGGCCACCACGGCGTGAACCTGTTGCAGAATCTCTTGCAAGGATTGGTGCGGCAGCAAGTGAGTTCGGAGCAGCACGTCATCGGCGAAGCAGCCGATAACGCGGTCTAGGTCGGCGTGCTGGCGCCCGGCGAAGGGGCTGCGAACGGTCAGGTCGTACTGGGCTGTGTAAGAGTGCAGCAGCAGGTTGAGGCTGGTTAGCGCGACCGAAAACATGCTACTATTGGTAGACGCGGCCAGTTGCCGCATGCCCTGAACCAGTGCGGGGGCCACCTCGGCAGTTATCACGCCGGCGTCGGTTTCGACCGCAAAGGCCTCATTGCCGGTGGCGAAGGGCAGGGACAGGAATTCGGGCTCGCGCTGAAACTGGTCGCGCCAAAACTGTTCGTAGTGCAGCAGGGAGGCGGCTCCCAGCTGCTGTTGCTGCCAGGTAGCGTAATCCTTGTATTGAAGCCCGGCCGGAATCGCCGGCTTATCCTGCCAACTCAGCAGGTAGGCGTTCAGCAAATCCTCGCGCAGCACGTCCAGCCCCCAGCCATCGCTAACGATGTGGTGCAGGAAATACATGAGGGCATACTCGTTTGGGGCCCGCTTGAAGAGCACCAGCTTGAAGAGCGGACCAGCTGCCAGGTCCAGCACCGTATGGCCAATAGCCTGGCAGCAACGGGCCATTTCCGCTTCGGGCTCCGCGCAGCTCGATACGTCGTGGTAGGCCCACACCTGCGCGACCGTAAGGGTGCTCAGCACCCACTGGCGAATTTCGCCGGTGGCATCGGGCCGATACACCGTCCGCAAAATGTCGTGCTGGTCCAGCAGCCGCGCCGCAGCATTCCGGAAGTGCTCCGGCTGCACGGCTCCCCGTAGCGACATGCCGCCGCTGACGAGGTACTTGTCGCCGCTGTGCTGCCATTCGGTGGCAAACAGGCCGAGCTGCTGCGTGCTGAGCGGGTAGCTGTCTAGGCGAGGAGCGCGAGCAATCGTCTGGAACGCCAGTTCATCGGCGCGCCCCAGTTGGGCCGCCTGCTCTTCAATGGAGGAGTGTAGCAGCTGGGCCAAGGCCACGTCAACTTGCAGCGTTTTGCGGATTTCCGACAGTAGGCGAGTGGCTTTAAGGCTGTGGCCGCCCATCTCCGAAAACTTTTCCCTGATGCCGAAGTCATTTCTACCCAGTACTTTCCCCCAGAGTTGCCAGAGCTGCTGCTCTAGGTGGTCGCGGGGCTCCACGCGGGCGTCTTTAGGGGCTTCACCGCCGCTGGCGGGCAGGGGTAGTGCCTGCCGGTTGACCTTGCCGTTGGCATTGAGCGGCAGCTTGTCAAGCGACACAAAGCAGGAGGGCACCATGTAGTCGGGTAAAGCTTTCAGCAGGTAGGCGCGTAGCGCCTGTTCATTCTGCACGGCCCCTACCACGTAGGCACACAAGTACTTATCGCCCTGGGCATCTTCGTTCAGCCGGACGACCCCATCGGTAATTTCCTCCCACCGGCTCAAGTAATATTCGATTTCGCCCAGCTCCACCCGGTGCCCCCGGATTTTCACCTGAAAGTCGATGCGGCCCATAAAGGCCACGGCGCTGTTCTCCTGCCAGCGGCCCAAATCGCCGGTACGGTACAGCAGTTCCCCGGCCCTGAAGGGGTTCGGAACAAACTTAGCGGCCGTATTATCGGCGTCGTTCAAATAGCCCAGGCTCACGCCGGCTCCGCCCAAGCAAATCTCGCCGCTTGCTCCGCGCGGCAGCAGCTGAAGCGCCTCATCGAGGATGTAAACGGTGTCGTTGCTGAGCGGCGTGCCAATGGGAACGGTCAGGTCGGCGTCCGATACTTCTTCTACGGCGTAGAATGTGGCGTACACCGTCGTTTCAGTGGGGCCGTACATGTGCAACAAGCGCCCGCGGCCCAGGTACTCCACGGCCCGCCGCACGTGGTGCTTCGATACCAGTTCCCCGCCGAAAAGCAGCTTGCGCAAGGGCCGAAAGGTGGTAATATCGGCATCGACAATCAGGTTGAACAAGGCCGTGGTGATGAACAGGACCGTTACCTGGTGCTCCTCAATCTTCGCCTTAATAGCGTCGACGGAGGCTACTTCGCTGCCGGCCAGCAGCACGAGCGTCGCGCCATTGAGTAAGGCACCGAAAATGTCGAATACGGCCCCGTCAAAGGCAAAATTCGACCACTGCAGAATAACGTCGCTGGGCTGAATGGCGAGGTAGTTGGTATTTTTTACCAGGGGTACCACGTTGCGATGCCGCACCATAACCCCTTTGGGAGTACCGGTAGAGCCCGACGTGTAGATGACGTAGCAGAGCTGCTCCGGCGAAATAGGTACCCCCAGGTTGTGGGCATCGTACTGTTCCGCTAGGGACAGGAACTCGCCGAAGCAAGCATCATCGACGGTTAGCGCACAGGCACTGTCGGCCAGGATGTACTGCTTGCGCTCGGCGGGGTAACTGTGGTCGATGGGCACGTAGGCACCGCCCGCTTTCAGGATGCCCAGCATGGCCACCAGCAGCTGCTCCGAACGGTGCATCTGCAGGCAGATGTTGGTGCCCGCGCCCACAGTATGCCAGGCCCTTAGATACCGGGCGAACTGGTTGGCGCGCTGGTTGAGGGCGTGGTAGGTTAGCTGCTTGTCTCCGGCAATCAGGGCCGGGCGGGTAGGAGTAGCTGCCGCCTGCTCCTCAAACAGCGTGACCAAGGAAGCGTCGGGATACGGCCGGGTGTCGTGATTGACGGTTTCTACCAGCCAGTGGCGCTCGGCGGGGGCAATAAAGTCCTGACGGTGCACGGCCTGCTCCGGCTGCAGGCTTACGGCATTCAGCAGGTGCGCGTAGTTGGCGAGCAGGCGCTGCATGTACGCTTCCGAATACAAATCTGCGTTGTACTCGGCCCGTAGCTCAAGCCCTTGGGGCGTATCCTGAAAGATAAACGTCATGTCCAGCGGGCTCACGCTCACGCCACGCTCCGGTAGCGGAGCCACCGTTATACCGGCTTGGGCAAAGGCGGCCACCGGTCCGCCAATGCCCGCGCTGGCCTGGTTCTGGTACACGACCAGTACGTCGAATAGCGGGGAGCGTCCCTTTTCGAGTGGGGCAGCTACCAAACTCACCATCTGCGAAAAAGTATAGTGCTGGTGCTCGTAGGCTTCCAGCAGCGTTTGGCGCACCTGGGCCAGCAGTTGGGTAAAGGAATCTGTATTCCGCACCTGGCTGCGCAAAGGCAGTGTATTCAGATAAGGGCCAATCTGGTCCTGAAACTGAGAATGCTCCCGCCCGGCTACAGCCACGCCCAGTATCAGGTCTGTCTGGCCACTGTAGCGCCACAGCAGCAGGTTGAGGGTAGCCAGCAGCCCCGTAAAAACGGTGGTGTTGGCGGCCAGCACAGCCGTTTTCAACTGCTGGACGGTAGCAGCCGTTAGGGCGTGGGTCAGGCTGCGCCCGCGGTAAGTTTTCTGCTGGGGCCGCTGCGTATCCAGCGGCAGCTCCAGGAGTGGCAGCGGGGCGGCGAGTTGGGTTTTCCAGTAAGCCTCTTCCTTGCTGTAATCCCGTTGGCTCTGCCAGTGAACGTAGTCCTTGTACTGGAAGGCGAGCGGGGCCCTGGTTGCCACGCCCGTTTCCCGCAATTGAATGTACGCCTGCATCACTTCCTTTTCCATGAGCTTAAGCGCCCATCCATCGCACACAATGTGGTGCAGGCAGTAAAGCAGACAATAATGGTCGGCCGCCAGGCGTACCAGCGTTGCGCGAATAGGCAGGTCGGTGCTCAGCTCGAAAGGAACCTGTGCATGCTGCTCAATCAGTGCCTCCAGAGCGGGGCCCGCTTCGACGGTCACTACCGGCAGCCGGAACCGAACCTGTGCGGGCGGCAACACTCGCTGGTGTACTTCCCCCGTGGCCGATTCGACAAAAACGGAGCGCAGCAGTTCGTGGCGCTCAATCAGCAGGCCAAAGGCTTCTTCCAACGCCCGTGCATCCACTGGGCCCATCAGGTACATCCCCCCCGGCACATGGTAGGCCTGTGCCGCTCCGGCGTTTTTGTTGAGCAGCCATAAATGCGCCTGGAAGCCACTGACTGGATACGTCGGTTGCGCCGGCGCCAGCGCAATGGCTTCTTCGGCCTGCGGCGTATAATCGGCGAGCCGGGCAGCTTGCGCGGCAATCGTGGCATTTTCGAGTACAAACCGAATGCCCGTTTGCAGACCCAGGCGCTGCTTCAGCAGCGAGTACAGCCGGGCCGCGTGCAGGCTGTTGCCACCTATTTCGAAAAAGTTATCGGCCACTCCAAAGTGCCCCCCATCCCCTAGCACTTCGCGCCACAGGGCATGCAGCAGCGTTTCCGGGGCCGAGCGCGGCGCAACCGCCGCCGGCCGGGTAGTCAGCCCGAAGCTTTCTTCCCAGGGCAGGGCCGCTTTGTCTACCTTGCCATTGGGCGTAAGCGGCAGGGCCGGCAGGCAAACGTACACGTCGGGCAGCATGTACGCGGGCAGGTGAAGCCCAAGCAGGTGTCGGAGGTGCTCTTCGGGCAAGGCCTGGGCCGTAACCATATATGCCACCAGCCGGGCCTCACTGCTGGCCGACGGCTTCACTTGCACTACTGCTTTGGTTACGCCAGGTACCTGCTCCAACGCGTTTTCAATCTCCCCCAGCTCGATGCGGAATCCTCGAAGCTTGACCTGGTCATCCTTCCGCCCGCTGTACACGAGCTGGCCATCCGAGGTCCAGTGCCCGGAGTCTCCGGTCTTGTACATTTTTTGCCCCGGCTGTAGCAAATCGGGCAAGTAGCGTTCCTGAGTAAGGTCGGCTTTGCCCTTGTAGCCGAGCGTTACGCCGGCACCGGCAATGTAAAGCTCGCCGTCGAGGCCGGTGGGCACCAACTGCTGAAACTTGTCGAGTACATACACTCGCGTGTTGCGAATGGGCTGGCCAATGGTAATGCTGGTCTCTTGGTCGGAGAAGCGGTAACAGGTGCTGTATGTGGTGGTTTCGGAGGGCCCGTACAGGTTGCGCACCTCTATGGCCTGGTAGTCCAGGTCGCGCTTAAAGTGCTGGGGTACGGCTTCGCCCGCCATGTTGAGCACGGTTACGTGCTGCCAGGGAAAGGTGCTGTCCTTCAGCAAGTGCTGCACTACCGACGGCACGGTGTTAATCAAGACGTTCCGGTCGGCGGCAATGGCCTCGGCAATGTGCAGGCCCGAGGGGAGTATCCGCACCGTTTTGCCGGCGGCAAGGCTGAAGAAGAATTCGAATACGGAAAGGTCAAAGCAGTGCGACGTTACGGCGTACACCATTTCAAACTGCGAAGCGGCAAACTCGTCCAGCGCCCATTGCACGAACAGCGCAACGTTCTGGTGCGAAATCATTACGCCCTTGGGTTTTCCCGTCGAGCCCGAGGTGTAGATAATGTAGGCCAGCGCCGTCCCGCTCACGGGGGCCGCGGCCAGCACAGGGGCTACCGGCGGGTGCTGCCGGTAAGCCGCGAGCCAGTCCTCGGTAAGGAGCAGGTCGCAGCCGCTGTCTTGCAGAATGTAGTCGATGCGCTCCGGCGGGTAGGCTAGGTCAAGGGGCAGGTAGGCCGCGCCACTGTGCAGCACGGCCAACAGTGCAATAGGCAGCCATTCGGTACGCGTTAGCTGCACGGCAACAACTTGGCCCGGCGCGACAAGAGTGCGCAGGTGCGCCGACAGCGCCATTACCTCCTGCCACACCTGCTGGTAAGTGAGCTGGGTGGCGGGGCCAATGAGAGCAATTTTCGGAGCATTCGCTGCCGCTGCCTGCTCAATCAGGTCGAGCAGCGTAACCTCAGGCTGGTAGTAAGCCTGAGGGTCGTTGAATAGCTGCAACTGTTGCTGCGTCTCGGCCTCTGCGAGGTAATTGCCACGGCTGATACTCTCTGCGGGCGCCGCCAGCAGCATTGTCAGCAGGCCCACAAAGTGCTCCCACAGACGGCTGATAAACGCGCGGTCATAGAGCGCGGTGTTGAATTCGAGCGTGGCTGCCAGCGCTTCGGGCTGGGCCGCAAACGAAATCGTGAGGTCAAACTGGCTGGTCGCGCGCCGGTCCTCGGGCAGAAAGTGGTAGGGACCTGCGGTGGTGGGCTGGCTTTTCGACGGGTGCTCGTTGAAAATCACCATCACGTCGAAAAGAGCCGAGCGGCTCAGGTCGTGCTTGCTCCCGGCCAGCTCCACCATTTTCTGAAAGGGCAGAGCCTGGTGCGCCAGGGCATCTTGCAGCACCTGCTGCTGAGCCGCGAGCAATTGCTCGAACGTGGTTGTGGGCTTGAAGTGCAGGCGAAGTGGTAGGGTGTTGATGAGCAGGCCCACTAGCCCCTGGAGCTCCTCTACCAACCGGCCCGAGGTAACCGTGCCCAGAATCGTATCGGTTTTCTGGGTGTAGCGGAAGATAAGCACTTGCAAGCCGGCTAGCAGCCCCGCGAACAGCGAAACCCGCTGCTGCGTGCAGCGGGCCTGTAAGGCGGCGCGCACGGGTTCCGGCAGCGTTACCAGCAGGCGCCCCCCCGCGAAGTTTTTCACGGCGGGGCGCTTCAGGTTGTTCCGCAGCTCGACTACTGACAAGGGAGCTTGCAAAACCTTTTTCCAGTAGCCTTCTTCCACCTGCCACCGCCCCTGCTTCTCGCTGGTGTGCTGCCATACAGCAAAATCCTGGTAAGTCTTGGCTGGGGCCGGTAGCAGGAGCACCTCTCTTTTCTTGCGGGCTTCGTAGCCAAGCAGCAGCTCCTGCTGCAGCACGTCCAGCGACAGCCCGTCGCAGACAATGTGGTGAACGGTAAGCAGTAGGTAACTGACCTGTTTACCGTGCAGTAGGGTGCCGCGCAGTAGGGGCGCCTGGTCGAGGCAAAAAGCCTGCTCATTTTCCGTTGTCAGATAGCCCTCTAGGGCTGCGGCCGACAGCGCGGGCACTTCCAGCACCCGGAGCCGAAAACGCACCGCTTGCGCTACCTGCTGGCGGACTGTCCCATCTGCCTGCTCGAAAAACGCGGTCCTCAGGCTACCATGCCGGTCCACTAGGTCCTGGAGGGATTGCTCCAGATGCACTAGGTCGACGTCTTCGTTCAGTTGCATAGCCACGGGCATATGATAGGCCAATGAGCCTTGCTCATCTTGGCTTAGCGTCCAGATGCTATGCTGCCCATACGAGAGGGGATAATCCGGGGCCTGAGGAGCCGGCGCGATGTGCTCAGCCGCCGCCCCGCCATTTTGCAACAGGTGTAGCAGGGCCTGCTTATGGGTTTTAAGGTGTGCCAGCAGGGCCGCAGGCAGGGCGCCCGGCCGGGCCTTCACCTTCAACTCCTGCTCCTCGACGAATAAGTGAATGCCCTCCTTCTGTAGCTGCCTGATAAGCTCAAAAACTTCCATATTAGACGATTAGAATTTATTTCGGTTCAGCACGAAAAGCGAGCTATAATCGAGCGAACTGGTCGCAGCCAGCTGCGCCGTATGGAATTCGGATTGCCGGGTAATGGCTCTATTTTGCCAGCCCGTAGGCCGGCCCACGGCTAGCGCTAGTCAAAGGTGTTGTAAGCAGCTGAGCCGGTTCAATCTGTTACACGAACCAGGTGTTTTGCTGTACTAAACCAGGTTTTGGGCACCACTCAAAAGCCACCTGCGATGGCGTATGCGGCAAGCGCGGTCAAAGCCCTCGTCCACCAGCCTGCTTCTTGTAGACACCGGACCAAGGAGTTAGTACTGCTTGGTTTTACTGGGGTAGTCTAGTTACGCTGGACAGTTTAGGGCTGTAAGCTGAAGAAGCTGTTAGTGAGTATGATAGGGTGTCTGATAGCCGATGCTGGAGTGCAGACACTCGTGATTATAATAATCAAAATAGTCGGCCACGCTGGTCTGCGCGTCAGCCAGGTCGGCAAAAACAGGCCGTTCGCGCACTTCAAGGACCTCCGTTTTGAGGCGTGACCAGAGGCTCTCTGCCTGCGCATTGTCGTAGCAGTCGCCGCGTCGGCTCTGCGAGCGCAGAGCTGCGTGGTCGTGCAGCAAGTGGCGGTACCCGTTGCCACAGCACTGCCCACCGCGGTCAGAATAGACGAGTAGGCCGGGTGTGGGCGGCTGGGCCCAAAAAGCGCGCGGCAAGGCAGTGATAATCAGCGCCTCGGGCATGGTCGCCATGACGTGCCAGCCGACTACCTGCTTGCTGACCATAGCCTGATAGGCACACAGGTAAGCCCAGTCGCTGTATGCTTACCAGTTAAATGAGCCAACTAGCAGGAGATAAAAGCATATCACACCTTACAGCAGCTCACTAGACTTTGAGCCTTAAGCCAACCTTGTCTTGGCAAGCAGTGCACAGGCGATACTAGGAAGCGTAACAGGTAGCCGGCGTAACCTTATATATATAAGTGATTCAAAGAAGCTGGGCTATAGTCATTTTAAGAACGTCCTTCTGCAAGGCGTCTCATTGGGAACTGCCGTTTTCAGAACGGGCATTCAGAAAGTACGACTGCTAGCCTGATAGCCCTCTTTTCGTAACTGTTGAATTTTTACATATCGTAAAGGAAGCCTTGCTACTCGTAAACAGCTTAATTCACCGGTTTGGGTAGTAATCGCTGCACGCCCATGGGATGAAAGGCCTTCCCGTGCCGGGTGCGATAGCCCGACTGGTTGAGCTGGTCGGCAATAGCCCGCAACGTTGCCCCTGTCGCCCGCAACAGCGCGGCTAGCTGCGCCGCCTGCCGATTATTCAGATTGGCTTGGGCATTCTGCGTCATGGCCACCCACGATTTCTCTCGAGCGGCCTGGGTCAAATTAGCTGGGGTTCCAAGTTGAGCACCTCGTGCCTTCTTAGCAGCTAGCGCATCGCGGGTACGCGTAGAAATGGCCGAAGCCTCCTTCTGGGCGACGGCCGCCATGATGTGGAGGGTGAACTCATCGGCCGCCGGCAAGTCAACCGCCTGGAAGCGCACGCGACTTTCCATGAGCGTCGCGAGGAATGCCACGTTCCGCGCAAGGCGGTCCAATTTAGCTACGAGCAGCACCGCGTCTTCCTGCCGGGCCTGGGCAATAGCAGCCGCTAGTTGCGGCCGCTCATTCTTCTTGCCACTCTCGATTTCGAAGAAGGTGCTCACCAACGTCGCGTCGCCGCGGAGGAAGTTTTGCACGGCGGCTTGCTGGGCTTCGAGACCGAGGCCGGACTGCCCTTGGCGGACGGTACTTACCCGGAAGTAGGCCACATATTTCGTCATCGAGCGCAAAAATACCCCTCAAAATGATTTTGTCACAAAAGTTAAACGGACGTTGCTCATATGTAAAATCTACCTACTTTTACCCTACTACCCCTGAACGGGGCTTTTGTACCCCGCTTTTTGTACCATGACCCCTCTTCCGATCTACACTCCTTATTATAGAGTCTCCACTCAAAAGCAAGGAATCTCGGGGCTTGGTCTCGAAGCCCAACAAGCCGCGGTGCGGGCTTTCGTCGTCGACCCTACGCAACTGCTGACTGAGTACGTCGAAATCGAGAGTGTGAAGAAGAACCAGCGCCCGCAGCTACTGGCTGCCATGGCCGAGGCCCGGCGGGTGGGTAGCACCCTGCTCATCGCTAAGCTCGACCGACTCAGCCGCAATGCCAGCTTCATCCTGGCCCTGCGCGACTCGGGGGTGGACTTTGTCTGCTGTGACATGCCCGACGCCAATACCCTTACCGTGGGATTGTTTGCCGTACTCGCGCAACATGAGCGGGAGACGATTTCTAAACGTACCAAGGATGCCCTATCCACGAAGAAGGCCCGCGGAGCAAAGCTGGGCAATCCGCAGAACATGACGCCAGCCATTACCCGACAGGGCTAGGCGGCCATGCAGCATCAAGCCCGCGAGCACCAGGCTAATCGACAAGCTGCCCAGTTGGCCGAACTCCTTCGGGCTAAGCAGCAAACCCTGTGGGAAATTGCGGGGGCACTGAATGCAGCTGGCTACCATACCCGGCGAGGGAAGGCTTTTCACGCCACTACCGTGTGGCGTCTGCTCTCAATTTATTCGTTAGCAACTCTCTCTCTGTGATTCAATAGAGTGCTTCTTATGTGAGATACTTCAGCAGAAATGAGTAGCACGAAGTAATGCTTCTTACTATCCATTTCTACCAGACTACATCAATGTGCGATATCATATCTATGGAATTGGTCAACGAAGCGTTACATCGTATGCTGGTCTCAATTGGCCTTATCATGCGCTCCGATCAAAGCAATTTGGATACGGCCACCCGCTTCAAAGACCTATGGTGGGATACTAGGCCCAACAAAGTATGAGCCGAACGGCAACTACTATGATAACACCACACCGAATCATTTCAGAGCTATTTCAAAACCTAATTACTCGACGGTGGTAGCTTTCCTAGAAGGTTAGCGTTTGCTACAGAGCGCTGCGTTGCAAGAGGCGAGGGTATTACACGGTCGACTAGGGCGCAAAGGTCCTAGTACACTTGGGCGGAAACCGAATATCCGAAACAACAGACTCAACTTGTTTGAAAGTGCATAATGGGCTCTGAGAATTCCGCTTGATACTTACTTGCGCATTTTCCTAACACCGTCTTAACAATGTCCAATTATTTTTCAGAGCAAATGCGTTCCTTTGCAATGCTTGTATCTGCTCATCGATCCTGTACCCATTTCTGTGAAAAAAAGAGTTTAGTAGTTTCGCAGCATTATTTATGCTGGTGAAAACATCATCTAAACTAATTTCTCCAATCTCTTTAATTGATAGTGGTTCAAAAGTTCGCACTGAACAAATGCTTTTATCAAAGTCTATGACTAATTCAATTCTAAATGGTCCATCCATAAATCTGCAGATGCAAGAATTAGACCTCGTAATAAGTGAATTATTAATATTGTTTATCCAATTATCAAGTACTATTACTACAAAGTCATTCCATGAGTTCTCAGGAAACTCTACACTATTTAACAAAAAGTAAATTATACCTGTGACCTTTCCATCACTATGTTGTATAAGACTCTCAGGATTTATTTGAATGAATAAGTTGTTCATGTTAACGTATTGGATAAGCTGTTTCAATAGTTTTAGTGGCATTATTTAGCCACATTTCCACTTTAATACCATTGTTAGACATTCCTTGTAAAAGCATTCTATCCCCTTGAGTAGAAACTTTTTTTAGTACATTCTGATAGGCACTTCGCACTGTTGCTTCTACTTGCCTATCTGTCATATACTGAGGAAATAGTGTTTTCTTAGAGCTTACTCTCTGTCCACCAGGCATATGACCTGATAAAACATGTTCCATATCAATACTAACCCTTTTCCATGCAGGTAATGTTGACTTAAGTGATTTATTAGCTACTCTTTCAAATTTAGCTAGCTTGCCCGCCATTCGGACTTCTGAAACCAAAGGTATCAATCCAGCGGCTCTCCAGAAAGGAGTTACTTCGTTACCATTCAGATCTTGTCCAGAAATAGCAGTTTTGATATCTATAGCAGTACCTAATGGAGTAAATCCACCAGCTAACTCAGTAATATCATTTGCCCAGCCGGCATCACCAGTGTCAGCCTCCGTATCAAAAGTCTGATAATGGCCTGTGCTAGTTTTGCGTATACCAGTCCCTGGCTTATTTATTACATTCAGCCCACCTGTAACCTGTCCTCCGTTATTGCCTCCATTACCACGTTCCTGTTTAGCACCTTCTTGTCCATCATTAATGTATGAAGATACATATGTCCAATCAACCTTTGTTGAGCCTTCATAATAGCTTCCATCGCCCCAATTATATACTGGGCTCATGCCATCAGGATCTGTTAATAATATAGGATTATTTAACGCATAGCAGTAAGGGCTAGCATTAGCCATGTCTTCAGACATTGGATCAGAAACATGCCACCTCCCCAATTGAGCATCGTACATCCTCGCTCCATAGTCAATCCAATTCAGGCCAAAGTCCTCTAGCTTTTCCTTGCCATTGTATTGAAAAGCCGAATTGGGTACATTGGCCATTTCAATACCCACTAAATTAAGGCCAAAAGGATCATAGTGATTTTCCTGATAGGGGCTCGGGGCGACAGTGTTCACGACTAAATCATCGAAGTAAGCCGGCATCCCACTTTCGTTAACTAAACTTACCTGCACAAAACCTGCGCTGTCAACCTTCGTTCCGGCCTGCAGATGCTGCCACTCGTCAGTCGCGGTGCGCTGGATAGGTTGCGTTTTAGTGGCCACTAATTGGCTATCCTTATTGAATACCTCATAACGCAGATAAGCAGTCGGCACGTAGACTCGTTTCATTTTGAGCAGTTCTGGAACAAGCGCGATACTGGCTCCTATGAAAGGCAGCCAGCGCCGCTGAGCTGCTACCGGCTGTGCCTGATCTATCACTAATTGACTCGGCGCTCCAGCAGAAAGGGACCCCGTTACTAGTGCCCCTTTCTGGAAGAGGCTACCGGCTACTGCACCCCGGTCATAGCGTCCGTATACCTCCGCACGTATAGTATCCCCAGCGGCTACTTTTAGCCGTACGCTAGGACCCTCACGTCGCCCTGTGCCCGCGTTCAGTCGCGCTACGTAGGAGCCGGTACGGGCATGGTCGGTGTCTATCAAACGCGTTTCGGCCACATGCTGGAATTGCTGCTCTTCCTGGGTAGCACTTGCCGGCTCCATCCCTGCCTTAATCTGCGTAACCACATTGTTATCCTTGTCTGCCCGGAAGGCATAGCGCAGATTACCTAGGTGGTCTTTGAGGTGGTATTCATATTTCCACGGTAACAAAGTGCCATTGCTGCTCGGAATATAGAGCATCCTCCCTTCCGCAGTTTGAGCAAAAACAGGGGTTGAACTCGTGCTGGGGGTTGTCTCAAACACCACTGGCCCCGCATAGTTTGTCGTTTTAGCAGGCGTACTACTAGTCCCGTTGTAGATTTGTTTGGTAAGCTTGCTGCCTGCCGCTGAGTAGGTGTATTTGATGGTACCCCCTACGTTACCGGTGCTCGGCATAGCTTTAAACGTAATGACAGCGGGCTGATTCAGGCGTGTGTAGCTGATGCTAGTGATGCCTTTATTTGCATCACTCGTTAAATTGCCATTCTGGTCGTAGGTGTATTCTGGATTGCCGGATGGATTATAGCTGCTGCCGTTATCCTTAAAGTCGTGCGTGGCCTGATTTGCTGGTGCGGCATCATCAACGCCGAGCAACTGATTACTTCCCACCAACTTATTATTTATCATTCTCTTATAAGAATAAGTAAGTTGGTCTATAATGTTTTTCTGCGGATCTGCATCCCCGCCCGAGGTAGTACCCTGGCGGGTCATACTTAACAAGTTGCCATTGCCGTCATACTTGATATTAGATACGCTGAAATCCACTCGTTGCTTCGTGATGTCCCAGCCAGTATTTGCCAGCGTTGTGTACTGGGCCCCAGCAATCCTACTAGTAGGGTCGTAGTTGTAGTTATAAGCTCGTAATTTGTTGTTCTTGGTAACGTTGGGGTCTGAGTTGCGCGTCTGCCACATCGCCTGCGCGATGTTCCCGTTGTATTGAGAAACCGCGCCCGCAAACTCAGCATTATTATATACCAGTTCTAAGCCGAACAGGTCAGGGTCAGCAATCCCGGGCTCACTCCTGTCCTGCACGTACACCCCGGGGCTTTGTTCAATATTGTTATTGTCTAAATCCCGGTTATTGATGTGCGTAAGCCAACCCCGTATGTTATAGCGATAGTCTACCTTTTGTAGAAACTTGCTACCCGTACCATCTGCACTATGCAGATACTTCGCAATAAGCAGGTTGAGTTCGTTATAGCCTTTCTTAACCAGTAGAATTTCGGGCTGTGCACTCGCAGGGTTAGTTGTCGTATTGTATACCTGCTGAAAGGTCTCCTTCGGTAGTCCGTTTCCATAATAGGTGAACTTTTTGGTGTCTTTATAGCCAACGGAGTTTGAGCCGCCTTGCGTAATACTAGTGGTCGAAGCAAGCAGCTTGCCCATGAAATCATACTCCATCCACTGTGTATTAACCCCACTCAACTGGTTCTGCTCTATGGCCTGCACCACTTGGTAATTCTTATCGTAGTAGCTGGTACTGGTAAGCCAGTTACCAACTGTGCCATCAAGGGCAAGAGTCCGGGTGCTGGTGCCCGTTGGCAAGCCCCGCGGGACCGGCAGCCAAAGACCGGTAGCCAGGCTGCACGCCAACGCAGGATTATTAGCCAGTAATGGGGCATCATAGCGGTCGTAGTAAGTAACTGTTAACAGATTATTCTCGGAGAGCGCTACCCCAGCATTAGCATTAGTGAGGGTAACCCGTGGAAATGCCTTGGTAAGAGTGTACCCAATCCCCGTCGTATTGTCCATCTGCTCTGCGAATACTGTCTCTGCATCTAAGTTGTCTTGAAGCGTAGCCTGGGTGGAATTGGGATCAGTTTTGTAGCTACCCGTCATAATCGACCGACCTAATCCATCATACTTCACAAAAGACCATTCACCGGTCCTCGTTTGCTGCTGATTGCCGTCCTGAGTAAGTACTACCTGGTTGCGTTGGTTGTATACTAAGGCTACCGGGTCCGTGCCAGGCACTTGTTTGCGGATGACTCGGTGCCGACCATCGTACTCGTATCGAAAACACCAGCTACGTAGGAAGTCCTCCGTTAGTGTGCTGCCAGGATTAGCCACCAACGTATTAACTCCCTCCGGCGAGATGACTAATCGAAGATTATCTAGGTTATCATAGGCACAGTAGGTAAGTAGATCCGCTCCTGTGCCAACGGGAGCATAAGACGCTTCCACTAGCAAGTATTTACCATTACCTGGATAGGGATCGGGGCCAAGCCTGCGATAGTCAATAGGAACATTGACCGTCGCATTAGGCAACGCCACAAGTTGCTGCACATAGCTCGTTACATCTGCACTGTATTGTGGATCAAATACTGCATCGTCAGCGGTAGTGCCGGATACTCGCTTGCCAAAAATGGCACGGCGAATAGTGATGAGCTGTCCACTAGGAGCACTTAAGGATAGCCACTGATCGCCCTCATATACCAATTTGCCAGTGGTGGAGGCTGCCACACGTTTGAGGATTGTTTTGCCCTGTTTATCTAGATACTCCGTGACCAATTGGTTTTGTTCATCCTGGGTTTCTTTTACCAGAAGTTGACCAGCTGCATAAGTGCCTGGGGAGGAGAAGGTATTGCTTGTGGAGTTATACTCCCATTGCCATACGGCGTCATCAGCCGTATTAGCTCGCTGATTAAACTTGAGCGCGTGCCCACTACCTGAGGTGGTCGGGTAAAAATGGACACGGCGAAAGTAACTTTCCCTTGTCATGGAAGCAGAAAAACCAGCTAGTAAAC
>NZ_BAAGXF010000019.1:0-69592 GCF_054779975.1 Hymenobacter arcticus | reverse complement strand
AAACTACCTCGCCATGCTCCATTTTGCCTGCGCTCGAATCACTTGGTATAATTGCCTATTTGGATAGCCTCTAAGTATTTGGGAGGAGGTCAAGAACGCCTGATGCTCCACTTTCAACCGGCTTAGTATTTGGGAGGAGGTCACTAGTTTACTGAGTAGTAAAAGATTGGCCAGCTCAGTAGGACAGAGCAGAAAAAGAGGCTTGTGCAATGCCACCTTATTTTAAAAAAGAAGCTTACTGGCAAGCCATCGCTTTTTTCTTTGCAATCAACTGAGTATCTTTGCGGCCCGATTTACTCGGCTTCCCGTAGCGAAAGCATTCAAAATCCCCGATATGATTATCGTTCAAATCAAAGACAACGAAACCGTTGACCGTGCGCTTAAGCGCTTCAAAAAGAAATTCGAGCGCACCGGCGTTTTGAAAGAGTTGCGTCGTCGCACATTCTTCCAGAAGCCGAGCATTACGCAACGCAAAATGAAGCAGAAGGCTGTGTATAAGCTCGCTACCTACGGTACCGAGAACGAATAGTCTTTTAGCCTTCGTTTTACTGGCTTTGGAAAGCCCGCCCACTCGCTGCAAGGCAAGTGGGCGGGCTTTTCGCGTTGGGGCTTGGTAAAAGCAGTCATGTGGCCTACTTTGCAGTGCTGACCCGGGGCCAGCCGCGTTACTGAACTTGGGGCATGGAAGAATTTTTAGATTTTTTGCGGTACGAAAAGCGTTTGAGCCCACACACCGTTACGTCATACCAAACTGACTTGACGCAGTTTGCGGCTTATCTGCGGGCTGAATATGAACTGGATGATATAGTACAGGCATTGCACCCGCTCATCCGGGGTTGGGTAGTGAGCCTGATGAGCCAGGACCTTGACCCACGCACCGTGAACCGAAAGGTGGCCTGCCTGCGCTCGTTCTACAAGTTTTTGCTACGTGAGCGCCGCCTGGAGGCTAATCCCATGCTGCGCATTAAAGCGCCCAAGATGGCGAAGAAGCTGCCCGAGTTTGTGCCCGAAGAGGCCTTGAATCGGATGTTGAACTCGTTTGAGTTTGAAGACAGCTTTGTTGGTGCGCGCGACCAACTGATACTGGAAACTCTATATGGCACGGGCATTCGCCTCTCGGAGCTACTGGGCATTACCGACGATGACCTGGACCTGGGCGCGCGCACCGTGCGCGTAACTGGCAAGGGCAATAAGCAGCGCGTAGTGCCCCTCAACCCGTCGTTGCTGTTAGTGCTGGCCAGGTACCGTGAGCGCCGTGCCAGCGAGTTTAAGGCAATATCAGCTAATAGCCCGCTGCTACGTACCGACAAGGGTGAGCCGCTCTACGAGAAGCTTGTGTACCGCACGGTGAAGAAATACCTGAGCCAGGTTTCGACTTCGGCGGCGCATCAGCACCCACACGCGCTGCGCCATGCCTTTGCCACGCACCTGCTGGGCAAAGGAGCTGACCTCAATTCTATTAAAGAATTGCTGGGCCATGCTAGCTTAGCGGCCACTCAGGTGTACACCCACTTGTCCGTGGACCGCCTGAAATCCGTATTTGAACAAGCCCACCCGCGGGCCTGATTCCAAGTTGGAATGCAGAAGAAAAAACGGAGCATTGTAAGTGCTTGCTACTCAATCGATGACTTGAGTGACGGGTGTTTTTAATCTCTTATTATCACTTCTGCATTCTCAGTTTCCCATCCACCCAATTCCCCTTTGCCCATGAAAGTGCAAATGCAATCGGTACATTTCGATGCCGACCAAACCCTGCTCGATTTCATCCAGCAACGTCTCAATAAGCTCGAACATTTTTACGACCGCGTAACGGATGGCGAAGTGATTCTGCGGCTCAACAACAAAGACGGTGTAGCCAATAAAACTGTGGAAATCAAGCTGATGGTGCCCGGTAGCACGTTATTCAGCCAGGAAGATGCTCCCTCTTTTGAAGCTGCTACCGACGCGGCAGTAGAGGCGCTGAAGCGGCAGATTACTAAATTTAAAGAGAAGTCACTGAGCCACTAGGCTGATATTTTTACCACAAAAAAGCCCCGACCGCATTCAAAGCGGTCGGGGCTTTTTTGTGGTAAAAATATCAGCTTACAGATTGAAAGCAGCTTTAATGCGGTCTACGTAATCGAGCTTTTCCCACGTGAAGGTTTCGAAGATATGCGCTTCGCCGTCCTTCATTTTAACCGTGACGGTGCCGGGCTGACGGCCCATGTGCCCATAGGCGGCAGTGGCGCTAAAAATGGGGTTGCGCAGGCCCAGGCGCTCCACAATGGCATAGGGGCGCAGGTCGAATAGCTCGTTTACCTTATTGGCAATCTCGCCATCGGTAAGGGGCTGTCCGGCGGCGTTGGTGGCCTTGGTGGTGCCCGAAGTGGTGACGTATAGGCCAACCGGCTTGGCCACGCCAATGGCGTAAGCCACCTGCACCAGCACTTGCGCTGCCACGCCGGCCGCCACCAGGTTTTTGGCGATGTGGCGGGTAGCGTAGGCCGCCGAGCGGTCTACCTTGCTGGAGTCTTTGCCTGAGAAAGCACCGCCGCCGTGCGCGCCTTTGCCGCCGTAGGTGTCCACAATAATTTTGCGGCCCGTGAGGCCCGAGTCGCCGTGCGGGCCGCCGATAACGAACTTGCCCGTGGGGTTAATGTGGTGCTTGACATCGGCAGTGAAGAGCGCTTGTACCTCGGCGCTCAGCTTGGCTTTCACGCGGGGGATGAGGATATCGATAATGTCCTGCTTGATGCGGGCCAGCATCACTTCCTCCGACGCATCGAAGTCGTCGTGCTGCGTGCTGATAACGATGGTATCGATGGCCTCGGGGCGGTGGTCGTCGGAGTAGCGTATGGTTACCTGGCTCTTTGCATCGGGGCGCAGGTACGTCATCTCGCGGCCTTCTTTGCGAATGGCGGACAGCTCCTGCAATAGGCTGTGCGAGAGGTCCAAAGCCAGCGGCATGTAGTTGACCGTCTCGTTGGTAGCGTAGCCAAACATCATGCCCTGGTCGCCGGCACCTTGCTCTTCGGGAGCCTGGCGCACCACGCCTTGGTTGATGTCGGGCGACTGCTCGTGCAGCCGGTTCATCACCTCGCAGGTGTCGGCGTTGAACAGATACTCCGGCTTGTTGTAGCCGATGCGCCGAATCGTATCGCGAATAATCGTTTCGGCCTCCACGTGGGCGGTCGACTTAATCTCGCCAGCTACGAGCGCAAAATCCGTTGTTACGAGGGTTTCGCAGGCTACTTTGGCGGTGGGGTCCTGGCGCAGGTATTCGTCGAGGATAGCGTCGGAAATCTGGTCGGCAACTTTATCGGGGTGGCCTTCCGAAACCGATTCGGAAGTGAACAGATAGGGCATGGCAAAGAATTAGACAAACAAAAAACGCCCGCCGTGCCAGTTGGAGGCGCGGGCGGGCGGGGCGCAAAACTACTCATTAAATCCTGAGCGGCCACACTTTGCCCGCTGTACTTATGCGGTTGCGGGCAGGCTCACCTTCTCGCAAACGAGCACGACCAGGCGCCCCCGCAAGTCAGTAGTAGCGAATAAGTAAATGTCGCCGCCCTCCCGAATGCCCGTGCGCTGCCGAAATATGGCCACCGACTCGGGAAAGTTGCGGGTCGTGACGTGCGCCCTGCCTTCGGGACCCAGGTGCGCTTTCAACGTAGGCCCATCGGCTTTCTCAGTAGCCAAAATGCGGAAGATGCGCCCCGGAAAGTCAGTCCTTAATTCCTGATTAGTATATAAGTGGCTGTGCTGATGTATTTTAAGTAACTCGAAAGCAGTGCCAATGCTTTTAAAAGCCCCCGCTTTTAGAATAGCGGCGTTAGGCTCGTATAGGTACTGCTGGGCCTCGGCATAGCGTGGGATGGCGCGGGCCTCGCGGGCCCGGTTTACGCGAAACTCCTGCTGGCTGCCATCGCGGTGCAGGTTCACAGCCAGGCGCTCGGGGTCAACGGCGGGCTCGGCTCCCAACTCATATAATACCTCTTTTACCTCGTTATCCACGGCAATAACCCAGATGCGCCGCACGTGCTTGAGCTCCTGAATAGCCAGCTCAATGTCAAGCATGGGCGAGGTCTTGAGCAAAATGCGTGGTGCATGGCGTAGCAACAGCGGTAGTAGCTTAGGCACATCGGGCTCACAATCAGCCAAACGCACTATTTTGCTGCCGCGCTTATCGCGCCGGGCAGGGTCCAGAAACAACCAGTCGAATGGCTGCTCACTAGCCCGTAGGAAAGCGGCTGCATCAGCCGTGTGAGTGGTGATATTGGCAATGCCCAGTTGGCCCAGGTTGTAAGCTACTACGGAAGCTAGGTGCGCGTCGCGCTCCACATAATCCACTTGCTCTACTACAGCGGCAAAATGTGCGGCATCGGCCCCAAAGCCGCCGGTGAGGTCGGCTAGCCGGGTTGCCCCGGCCACCAGCGCGGCCTTGTAAGTAGCCGTGCGCTCAGACGAAGCCTGTTCGACCGATAGCGCGGGCGGAAAAATCAGTTCTTGATTATCGGCCCAGGTGGGCAGCTTCGCGCGGGCCTTTTGGCGGGCCTGAATCTGGCGTACCAGCTCGGGCACGGGCAGGTGGGGGTGGCGGCGGGCCTGCAAAGCCAAATGGGCGGGGTCGTCGTGCAGGTGGGTAGCCACGTAGCGCCGGGCCGCCTCGGGTAAAGGGAACTCCATTGTGCAGCTACTAACGCAAAAAGTGGCCAGCAGGTGCGCTGGCCAGTAAGAAGGTTAGCTTGTAGGGTTCAAAATGAGGACGTTGCAACCACCTAAAGCTGCCAGTGCAATGCCAGCACTGGCTGGCCGGCCACCGCCGCCATGCCTACGCCAGCTGGCCGCAAACGGGGCCACAGCGTGCCGTGCGCCGCCGGCGCGTCGGTGTTGTAGTTATCCACCGCCTGCTTCAAGTACTCGTTGGTGTGGCGGTTGATGAAGATGGTAGCCAACAGGCTGACAACAGCCGCCCCAGCGGCCACTTGCTGGGTGCCATTGAAATACACCGGGTCGCCGTTGCTGAAAACCTGCGAAGCATATAACCCAAGTGAGCCAACCAGCACAGCTTTATCAATTAAGTAAATAGTTTTCTGACGCTTGTAGTTATCAAGCTCTTTAAGCGCTTGCGGGTGGCCGGCTAGGTAGGGGCGGAGCTTACCGCCGAAGAAGCCGGCATTCTGGTAGTCTTCACCCGTTTTGCCGGGTGGCAGAAAATAAAAATTGTGCTGGTGGCCGTACTGGCCCCGCTCTTGGTCTTCGGGCAGTAGCCGGATGGTGGCGGGCGCAACCTGCTGGGCCAGCCCGGCGTGACTCGCCAGGCTGAGGCCCGTAGCTACGAAGGCTGTTGTGAGCCAATGAATTGACTTGCCAGAAAAAGAAGATAGAGAGGCCATAGCCAGCAAAGGTAGCGTAGGCACACCCGACCCCAATGCCACAACAAAACTGTATCTTTGTGGTTGAGAAACCAGAACTTTCATTTACCAAATACCATGGTAGCAACCACGACGACGACCTACGTTCCCTACAAAGTAAAAGACATGAGCCTGGCCGAGTGGGGCCGCAAGGAAATTCGCCTTGCTGAGGCCGAAATGCCGGGCCTGATGTCGCTCCGCGAGGAGTTTGGCGCTTCGCAGCCCTTCAAAGGTGCGCGTATTGCCGGCTGCCTGCACATGACCATCCAAACCGCCGTGCTCATCGAGACGCTCACCGCGCTCGGGGCCGAGGTTACGTGGTCGTCGTGTAATATCTTCTCGACCCAGGACCATGCCGCGGCCGCCATCGCCGCCGCCGGCATCCCGGTATATGCCTGGAAGGGCATGAACGAGGAAGAATTTGACTGGTGCATCGAGCAAACCATGTGGTTTGGCGAAGAGCGCCAGCCCCTGAACATGATTCTCGACGACGGTGGCGACCTCACCAACATGGTGCTGAATCGCTTCCCCGAGCTAGCCGCTGGCATCAAGGGTGTGTCGGAAGAAACGACGACTGGTGTGCTGCGCCTCATCGAGCGTGTGAAAAACGGCTCGCTGCCTTTTCCCGCTTTCAACGTGAACGACTCGGTAACGAAGTCGAAATTTGACAACAAGTACGGTTGCAAAGAGTCGGCTGTGGATGCCATCCGCCGGGCTACCGATGTGATGATGGCCGGCAAAATTGCCGTAGTGGCCGGCTACGGCGACGTGGGAAAAGGCACGGCCGCCTCGCTGAGCGGGGCTGGTGCCCGCGTTATCGTGACGGAAATTGACCCAATATGCGCGCTGCAAGCAGCTATGGACGGCTACGCTGTGAAGAAGCTGACCAACGCCGTGAAGGAAGCAGACATCGTAGTAACCGCTACCGGCAACTGCGACATCCTCACCGAGGAGCACTTCCGTAGCCTCAAGGACAAAGCCATCGTCTGCAACATCGGCCACTTCGATGATGAGATTGACATGGCTTGGTTGAACAAAAACTACGGCCATACCAAGGATACGGTGAAACCGCAGGTTGATATCTATACCATTGAGGATAAGGAGGTTATTATTCTGGCCGAAGGTCGCTTGGTAAACCTGGGTTGCGCTACCGGCCACCCCTCGTTCGTGATGTCAAATTCGTTCACCAACCAGACCCTGGCTCAACTGGAGCTGTGGCAGCACGCCGACCAGTACGAAAATCAAGTGTACACCCTGCCCAAGCACTTGGACGAAAAAGTGGCCCGCCTGCACCTCGCTAAAATAGGTGTAGAGTTGGATGAGCTGACGGCCAAGCAAGCTGACTACATCAAGGTGCCGGTGGAAGGCCCGTTCAAGTCGGACCTGTACCGCTACTAGGTCCTTGACTTTTAGTAAAGTAAAAACCTCGCCTGGCATTGCGCCGGGCGAGGTTTTTACTTTTTAGCACCACTTAGCAAGAGCGCGCAACAAGTGCTTAATCCAGAAACTTAGTGCCCGTCAGCTCCTCGCTCATGGTCCAAAGGCGCTGGCTGTTGGCGGGTGTGTTGAAGCTGCTTTTCACTGGCTCGGGCTTCTTCTTGCTGTAATAGCCACCGCTCACCTTAGCTACGCTGGGGTCAGAAGCCAGGAAAATGCTGGTTTCAGCACCCTTCTCGGGCGATAGCATAAATGGCCGGCCCAGCGCCAGCACCGCCGAAAGCCAGCCGCCCGACTGCTGGCCGTATCCAGTAGCCACCGCGCCGGGGTGCAACGAGTTGGTAGTCACGTTGGTAATGCCATGGGCGCGCAGCCGCCGCGCCAGCTCCTGCGTGAACATGATGTTCCAGAGCTTCGAGGTGCCGTACTCCCACATGGGGCTGTAACTGCGTTCCGACTGGATGTCGTCGAGCGTGGGTTTGGAAAACTTGTAGGCCATGGAGGCCACATTGACGATGCGGGCAGCGGGGCTCTTTTGCAGCAAGTCGAGTAGCAGGCTGGTAAGTAAGAAAGGCCCCAGGTGGTTGGTGGCCAGCGTCATCTCATTGCCATCGGCCGATACTTCGCGCTCGGCCCCAAACATGAGGCCTGCGTTATTTACCAGCACATCGAGGCGCGGATATTTGTCGTGCAGCTGCGCGGCCACATCGCGCACTTGCTGCATTACCGACAGGTCGGCTATTACGATGTCTACCAATGAGTTATTGGTAGTAGCGATGATTTCGCGCTGCGTACGCTCCGCTTTTTCGCGGTTGCGGGCCAGCAGCACAACGTGAGCACCCTGGCGCGCCAGCTCGCGGGCCGTGACTTCGCCAATGCCCGAGGTAGCACCGGTGACGAGGATGATTTTATCTTGAAGAGGAGTCATAGTAAAAGGCTAATGAGAAACACCGCTATACGCAGCCCGTCCCGGAATGATAAGTGCTTAATCAAGGGCGTTGCGTCGGCTTTGGCCGAGGCAATGTCGCCAAATAAGACTTCACGTAGCGGTTGGCCGGAAAAAAGCGAAGCGTGCGCTGCCCAAAATAGCGACACAACTCCGGCCGATGTATATTAGCAAAGCACTCGGTTTGATACTGCAAAATCTGTTCACGTAGAAGCGCATTTTCGGCCGCTGCATCAGGTATAGTTTGTAACGCGGCCGCCGCCCGCGAAAGATTGTAAGAGGCTGCTGCCCATTGCCGGGCATCGAGCTGCAAAGTGGCTAGCTTGAAATATGCCTCCAAAAATGGCAGATATACTGTGACGGTGCGCGGGTTTTCACGTCCGTATCGGTCTAGCAGGGCAATGAGGCGCTTATAAACCGGGTAGCTCTGCGCACGAGTTTCCTCATTATGATACAGAGCGCGAGCATAGCAATACAGCACGTTAGGGTCGGCGGGCGTCAACTGGGCGTTGCCGGCTACAAGCGCGGCTGCCTCTCTGTAATTGCCATCGATGTAGGCGCGCGTTGCCTCGGCCACCTCAATCGGGTGAGGCGTAGCTACTACCGAGGGCGTCTGTTTTGGTACGGTTATGCCGTCGAAGTCGGTGTTGCGCAGGGGCTGGTCGTCGCTCACAAAATGGAAGTTTTGCTTCGTGGCCACGAAGGCACAGTCATCTTTCGGCAGGTACGTTTGGGCGCGGCTAGGGCAGGCAGCCAGGCCTGCCACTAGCAGCCAGCTGCAGAGTAGCATTTTTTTCATGTGCGAAGCTAGCGAGCCCGCCCGCACCGGCTGCTAGCTTTGTACTACTCATGCCCACCACCCCGCTCTCCGTCGTCATTATTACCTTCAATGAAGAAGCCAATATTGCCCGCTGCCTCCAGGGCCTCGGCAGCATAGCCGATGAGGTGCTGGTGGTCGATTCCTTTTCGACCGACCGCACAATGGCCATTTGCCAAGCGCACGGGGTGCGGGTGGTGCAACATGCGTTTGAGGGCTACGTGGAGCAAAAAAACTTTGCTACCGACCAAGCCCGTCACAACTACGTGCTTCAGCTCGATGCCGACGAGGTGCTCACCGACGAGCTACGCCAGAATATTTTGGCGGTGAAAAATAACTGGCAGCACGCCGCCTACTCATTGGCTCGCCTCACCAACTACTGCGGTACCTGGGTGCGCCACGGCGGCTGGTACCCCGACCGCAAACTGCGGCTCTACGACCGCCGCCTGGGCCGCTGGCAGGGCCTGTTGCTGCACGAGTATTACGAAGTGCAGCCCGGCCACACTACCGGAGCCCTCGCCGGCGACGCGCTGCATTACTCATATGCATCTGTGGCGCAGCATGTTAGTCAGTTGAATCGATTTACCAGCATCACGGCCCAGGAGCTGGCGCTGAAAGGCAAAACGCGCGTCACCCTATTTCAACTGATTCTCAAGCCGCTCTGGAAATTTCTCTATGGCTACGTATTTCGCTTAGGCTTCCTCGACGGCTTTGCCGGGCTCAGCATTGCGGCCATCTCGGCCACGGGGGTCTTCCTAAAATTTGCGAAGCTGAGAACCGGCACCCAAAACGCCCGCGCATGAGCCTGGAAAACCGCCCGACTTTTCTCGTTTCGCGCACCGATGCCATCGGCGACGTGGTAATGACGTTGCCGGTGTGCGGCTGGCTCAAGCAGCGCTACCCCGGCTGCCGGGTGGTGCTCATTGGCCGTGCCTACACGGCCGCCGTAGCCGCCGCTTGCCCGTGGGTAGATGAGTTTCTGGAGTTGGACGCGCTGGTAGCAATGGGTAAAATATCCCCCAACTTCTTGCTGGCCGAGATGCGCAGCTACGCGGCCGCGGCTATCATCCACGTTTTCCCGAACCGGCTGCTGGCGCGGCTGGCCCAAAAAGCTGGCATTCCCATTCGTATTGGCACCCGCAACCGGCTGTTTCACTGGCTCACCTGCAACCGGCTGGTGGCCCTCAGCCGCCGGCATTCGCCCTTGCACGAGGCGCAGCTCAACCTAGAGTTGCTGAAACCACTTGGCTACACCAAAAAGCTCGACTTAGTTACTGTGGCTTCACTGGTGCATCTGCTGCCCACCGTACCGCTACCGCCACAGTTGCAAGCACTGCTGGCAGCCCGCCAACCGGGCCAGCTTAACATTATCCTGCACCCGCGCAGCCGGGGCAGCGCACGTGAGTGGGGATTAACCAATTTTGGCCAACTGGCGCAGCTTTTACATACGGCCGGCCACCGCGTGTTTATTAGCGGCACCCTAGACGAGGGTGCCGAGCTGGCAGTGGCCAACTGGTTTCGAGAATATGCAAAATGCATTACGGCTGACCTTACCGGTCAACTAGCTCTTCCTGAGTTTATTGCCTTTATTGCGGCTGCCGATGGGCTAGTAGCCGGCAGCACCGGGCCATTGCACTTGGCTGCCGCCTTGGGCCGCCATGCGCTGGGGCTGTATCCGCCCATCCGGCCCATGCACCCTGGCCGCTGGGCACCGCTGGGCCCGCAGGCCGATTACCTGGTGTTCGACCGGCCCGATTGCCAGGATTGCCGCACCCAGCCCGCCGCCTGCACCTGTATAAAAGCCATTGCGGCGGCTACCGTGGCGGCGCGGGTGGGCCAGTGGCATCCGCTGGCGGCAACCTAGCCACCGCTTGCTACCGTACGTAGCGTTCAGAAGTTATTCATCGAGTGGCCAAACATTCTGGCAAGCACTGCTATTCAGTAGCAGACTGACTTAATCGTTGCCGCCCGGCCTTACTTTTGCCCAGTTGCTGATTTTATTACCTGCCCTATCTGCCCCATTATGAGTGACTCTCCCGAACGGGTGAAGCTGAGCAAAGAGGAAAAAGACCGGCGCTTTCAGGCCGAGCTTATGCCTGTGCTCGACCCGCTCTACAACTTCGCCTACCGGCTCACGCTCGACGAAGACGACGCCAACGACCTGGTTCAGGAAACCTACTTGAAAGCCTACCGCTTTTTTGAGTATTTCGAGCCGGGCACCAACGCCAAGGCCTGGCTTTTCCGCATCCTGAAAAACTCGTTCATCAACGATTTTCGGAAGAAAAGCAAGCAGCCCGCTAAGGTTGATTACAGCGAAGTTGAAGGATATTATAATCCGGATGAAGTAGAGGGCGATGCCGACACTGGTGCCTCGTCGTCCGACATGCGCCAGCAGTCCACGCGCGACCTCATCGGCGACGAAGTAGCCAGTGCGCTTAACTCGTTACCCGTTGATTTCCGGACAGTTATTATCCTGTGTGACCTTGAAGGTTTCACCTATGAGGAGATGGCCAAGGTGCTGGATATTCCCATTGGTACGGTACGCTCGCGCCTCCATCGGGCCCGCAATTTCCTCAAGGACAAGCTCGAAAAATATGCCGCTTCCATGGGTTACGGGAACGATGATATCCAAGCCGCCGTTGATGCCGCCGAACCCGAAGACGACCATAGTTAATTTTTTCTTCACCATTTAACCCCAGGCTAAGACCCTGTTCCCGCTCGCTCATGGAAGCTACTCTTACTACAACCAATCTGTCGGCCCCCGTTACCTCTTCTTTGGCTAACGCCCCCGACTGCGACCGCGTGAACATTGTACTTGACCAGCTTCTCGAAGGACGGGTCCTGACGGAAGAAGATGAGGATTACCTCATTCATCATGGCGAAGACTGCTCGCCCTGCTTCGATGACATCAAGAAGCAAAACTTTTTTATTGGCTTTCTTAAGCAGAAAGTAAGCCATCGCCGTGCCCCATCGGCCTTGCCGCACGCCATCATGGCGCGTTTGCAAGCCGAAATGGCCTAGCTTTGCGGCCCTATGCAGGGCAAAATCATTGTATTCTCAGCGCCTTCGGGTGCGGGTAAAACGACTATCGTGCATCGGCTCATGGGATTACTCCCCGAGCTGAGCTTCTCCATCTCGGCCTGCACGCGCGACCGTCGCGGCCGCGCCGAGGTCAATGGTAAAGACTATCACTTCATTTCGGTAGCCGATTTCCAGGATAAAATTCGTCACGACGAATTTGTTGAGTGGGAAGAAGTTTATGAGGGTGCTTTCTATGGTACCCTCAAATCTGAAATAGAGCGCATCTGGGCCACCGGTAAGCACGCCATCCTCGACGTTGACGTGAAGGGCGGCCTCAGCATCAAGGAGTTCTACAAGGACCGGGCGCTGGCGATTTTCGTGCGCCCGCCGTCCATTGAGGCGCTGGCGGAACGCCTGACGGCCCGCGCTACGGACTCCACTTCCAGTATTTCTTCGCGGGTGTACAAAGCCACGTTCGAACTGGCTTTTGAGGATAAATACGATGTCACCGTCGTCAACGATGACCTCGAAGAAGCTGTAGCCCACGCCGAGAAGCTAGTACGCGACTTCATCACGGCCGACGCTACTCGCGAAGCGGTATGATGCCGGCCGGCCCCGCCGCAGTTCATCGCATTGGGCTGCTTTTTGGCTCCTTTAATCCTGTGCATACCGGCCATCTCATTCTGGCTGAGTACTTTGCTACGCGCACCGATTTAGCCGGAGTCTGGCTGGTAGTGTCGCCCCAAAGTCCTTTTAAAGTGGGTGACGTGCTTTTACCCGAAGCACAGCGCTTGCAATTGGTCGAGCTAGCCATTGCGGGTAACCCACGCCTTCGTGCCGAAGATATGGAGCTAAGCCTGCCGCGCCCCAGCTACACCATTGCCACGCTCGATGCCCTGCGCGAGCGCCACCCGCACACCGAGTTTGTGCTGCTGATGGGTGCCGATAACCTGCCTGGCTTACCCCGCTGGCAGCACGCTGACCGCTTACTGGCCGAAGTAGATATTTACGTTTACCCGCGCCCCGGCACTCCGCTGGCCGACCTTGCGCCTTTTCCTCGCGTGCAGGTGATGCCAGCTCCCATGCTGGATATCTCGGCCACGTATATCCGCGAAAGCCTGCGTCTGGGGCGGTCTATCCGCTACTTGGTGCCGGCTGCCGTAGAAGCAGCGCTGACCACGTAAGCTTTCTTCACTGGGATTACCAAACGAAAAAACCCGATGTAAGCATCGGGTTTTTTCGTTTGTAGCAGACTGTGGAAATCAGATAGTCATGATTTCCGACTCCTTTTTGCTAAATAGTTTTTCAACTTCCACAATGTGGGCGTCGGTGTATTTCTGCACCTTAGCTTCGGCATCTTTCACGGCATCTTCGGGGGCACCGTCCTTCTGCAGCTTGCGCAAGGCTTCGTTCACATCCTTGCGAATGGAGCGCACGCGCACTTTGCCGCTTTCGACTTCGTTTTTGGCTTGCTTCACGAGGTCGCGGCGGCGTTCCTCCGTCATAGGCGGGATGTTGAGGCGTACGCCATCGGCATCGGCAATTGGATTTAGGCCCAAGTCGCTGTTTTTGATGGCTTTAGCTACCTCGCTCACCATGTTCTTCTCCCAAGGCTTGATGAGTAGCGAGCGGGGGTCGGGGGCTGAGATATTAGCAATCTGCGCAATGGGGGTAGGCGTGCCGTAGTAGTCGATACGCAGGCCGTCAAGCATCGCTGGCGAGGCTTTGCCCGCCCGAATGCGACCCATTTCCACGCCCACGTGGGCTACTGCCTTGCCCATCGATTCCTCAGCATCGCTGAGGTAAAATTGAATTTCCTCGTCCATCAGGTTAGAAAAGTTGAATTTTAAAGATTGAATGCTGCCTAACACTGAAGCTATTTCAGGATAACACCCTGATGCTCAATGCTAGCTAGGCAACTAGCTTAGGCTTGCTCGGGCTGGTTGCCCACTAGCGGCTGGAGGCCACTCAGCTTGAGTGCGCCAGCGGTGCCAGCCGCGCTACCATCCATGGTTACCAGCGTGCCCAGGCTTTCGCCCGCAATGAGGCGCTCCAGATTACCGGGGGTATTCATATCGAACACGATAATGGGCAGGTTATTCTCCTTGCAGAGCGTAAAGGCCGTCATGTCCATCACGTTCAGGTTTTTCTCCATCACCTCGTCAAACGAGATGCGCGCAAAGCGCACTGCCGTGGGGTCTTTCTCGGGGTCGGCCGAGTAAATGCCATCTACGCGGGTGCCTTTCAGTACCACATCGGCCTCAATCTCGATGGCCCGCAGCGAAGCGGCCGAATCGGTGGTGAAGTAAGGCGAGCCGATACCGGCACCAAAAATAACTACCCGTCCTTTTTCGAGGTGGCGCATGGCCCTGCGGCGGATGTATGGCTCACACACCCGCTGAATGGTGAGGCCAGAAAGTAAACGCGTGGGCACTTCCAGCTTTTCGAGGGCGCTCTGCAAGGCCATCGAGTTGATGACGGTGGCCAGCATGCCCATGTAGTCGCCCTGCACGCGGTCGAGGCCAAATTGCTCGGCCTGTACGCCGCGGTAGATGTTGCCACCACCAATCACCACGGCCACTTCAACTCCGGTAGCCGCTACGGCCTTTATTTCGCTGGCGTACTGCATGAGCCGCTCGGCATCGATGCCGTACTGCTGCTGGCCCATCAGCGCTTCGCCGCTGAGCTTGAGAAGAATTCGCTTGTAAGTCAAAATGGTAAAAGCTAAAAAGGCGGGTGGGAGAGAAGGCAACTAGGCAAATTTCACCAGCACCTGTCCCTTGGTAACGTTGGCGCGTAGCACCACGGCAATACTGGCAACGGTGCCGTCGGCCGGGGCTTTTAAAATGTTTTCCATCTTCATGGCTTCCAGCACCAGCAGCGGGTCGCCCTTCTGCACGGCTTGGCCCGGCTGCACCCTGATGTCGATAATGAGGCCCGGCATGGGCGCTTTCAGCTCGTTTACCGGCTTCACAGAAGCATCGCTCAAACCCAATTTATCGAGCAGCTGGTCGAACCGGTCCTTGGCCTGAAGCTCCACGCGCTGACCGTTGATTTTCAGCACGAAAGCTTTGTTGGTATAGTTGGCCTCCAGTAGCTCTGCGCTGTACGATTTGCCTTGGTGCAACACGTGGTAGCGGCCATCGCCCAAGGATACTATGTCCCACAAAAAGGGCTGGCCATTGAGCATAACGGAGTCGGCGGCGCGGAAGTCCACCTCCCAGCTATGCGCTGGGCCAGTACTGATATGTAGCATAAGGAAGCCGGCCCTGCTGACCGAAACGGGGTTAAAGGTAAGCCGAATCTTAATTTCATGCGGAACTTGCTGGCCTTATCCTGAGTCTGCCTCTCGCATGAAATACTTGTTTTCCGGTCAGTTTTTGTTGGTCTTCCTAGCCGGTTTTGCCGCATTTGGGCAACAGGGTGGCAGTGGTGCAAAAGATGCCCGCAAAAAAAATAAAGAGGTAACTGCAACTGCCCCAGTCATTTCGAGTGGCATTACGGTGCCTTCGTGGCTGCCGCCCACCACTCCTTATCAACCTAGCGTTACGCAACTTACCGACGTTACCGATACCAAGCTTGATGTGCGCTTCGACTATGCGCACCAATATCTGCTGGGTACGGCGGTGCTCACGCTCCATTCGCACTTTTACCCGCAAACGGTGGCGGCTCTCGATGCCAAAGGCTTCATTATCAAATCAGTACAACTGATAGAAGGTAAGGGAAATAAGCCGCTCACTTATAAGTACGACAATCGCCAGCTAGCCGTCAACCTCGACCATGCCTATGCGCGCGAACAGCCTTACCAGTTGCGCATTACCTACGTAGCCCGGCCCAATGAGCTACCCGCTGGCGGCAGCGAAGCTATCACTTCCGCCAAAGGGCTGTACTTCATCAATCCCGTGGGCAAAGAGCCCGGCAAGCCCCGGCAAATCTGGACGCAGGGCGAGACGCAGAGTAGCTCCTGCTGGTTCCCAACCGTCGACCAGCCCAACCAGCGCATGACCCAGGAAATCAGCCTGACGGTGGAGGACCAGTTCAAAACCCTCTCCAATGGCCTGCTAATTACCTCCAAAAAGAACCCCGACGGCTCACGTACCGACGTGTGGCGCCAAAGCTTACCCGCCGCTCCTTACCTCACCATGCTGGCCGTAGGCGACTTCGCCGTAGTGTCAGATACCTGGCATGGCAAGGCCGTCGACTACTACGTCGAGCCTAAGTTCAGGAGCACTGCGAAAGCTGTTTTCGGCCGCACGCCCGAAATGCTGGACTTCTTCTCCAAACGGTTGGGCGTAGAGTTTCCCTGGGAAAAATACTCCCAGATTGCCGTGCGCGACTACGTGAGCGGTGCCATGGAAAATACCACCGCTACGGTGCACGGAGCCGCCATCCAGGCTACCCGCCGCGAGCTGTTTGATAACACCTACGAAACCTCCGAGTCCGTTATCGCCCACGAATTATTTCACCATTGGTTTGGCGACTACGTCACGTGCGAATCATGGAGTAACCTGCCGCTCAACGAGAGTTTTGCCAATTACTCGCAGTACCTGTGGGCCGAGCACAAGTACGGGGTCGATGCCGCTGCCCTCGTGCAGCAGCAAGACCTAGCGCACTACTTGGAGGAAGCCGAATCGAAGCGCGAGCCCCTCATTCGCTACCATTATGCTAACCGGGAGGACATGTTCGACCGCCACTCCTACGAGAAGGGTGGCCGGGTACTACACATGCTGCGTAAGTATGTAGGCGATGAGGCATTTTTCACTGCGCTCAATCGCTACCTGAACAAGAATAAATATACTGCTGTCGAAATCAGCGACTTACGTACGGCTTTCGAAGAAACGACTGGTGAAGACCTGAAGTGGTTTTTCGACCAGTGGTTTATGGAGCGCGGCCATCCCGAGTTGAAGGTATCGCACACGTACAGCAATGGTCAGGTTCTGCTGCATGTGCAGCAAACCCAGGATACGCTGTTTCAACCGGTGTTTCGCCTGCCCGTCACTATCACAGTGTGGCAGAAGGAAAAGCCGACCAACCATCAAATCACCATTACCAAGGCTGACCAAACATTCTCCTTCCTCGCCGCCGATAAGCCCACCATGGTTAAGTTCGACAGCGAAAGCCAACTACTAGCGCAATTGGATGAGGAGCGAACCATGGAAGAGATAATCTTTCAGTTCTACCACGCTCAGAACTACTTGCAGAAATACGAAGCGCTCGACTTACTGCAAAATAAAACCACGGATTTTGCCGTAAGCGGTATGCTACGCAATGCCTTGTCCGATAGCTTTTTTGCCGTGCGCCGCACCACGCTTGACCACCTGCGGGGCTACCGTGGCCCCAACGTGAGCGCCGTGCGTACCGAAGTGCAGCGCCTGTCCACCACCGACCCCAGCAGTGTAGTGCGCGCCCAGGCTTTGGTCACCTTAGCGGCTTTCCCCAACGAGAACTACACGACTACCTACCAGGCAGCCCTCCGCGATAGTTCCTACGTAGTCGAGGCCGCTGCCATCGATGCCCTAGCTAAGTTACCCGCTACTAACTCACGGGCGCAGATAGCGGCGCTCGAAGATACTCCTAGCTCCAGCCTGCTTGTGGCTATTGCCAGCTACTACGCCCAGCGCGGCGGCATCGAGCAGTATGCATGGTTCCTGCGCCGTCTGCCCGACCTCACCGACACCGACCTCTATACGTACCTCCAAGCTTTCGGCGCATTTATGGTGCAGGTGCCCGTCATCGAGCGCGAAAAAGGCGTGCAGACACTCGAAAAATTAGCACGTACCCACCCCCAGTACTTCGTGCGTTTGGGTGCTTATCGTGGTCTGATGGCGCTTACGCCGAGTCAACCTGACCTAAAAGGCGTGCTACTCGATATTAAAAACAAAGAAACTGATGAGCGGCTCAAAAGCTATTATAACTTGATGTAAACCAATTGAAAGGCTAATGTTAAGGCAAGTCATCGAAGCTGTCGTAGGAGCAGCTTCGGGAAAAAGAAGTGGGGTTTTCGCAACTTTTTCTATGTCGGCCCTTGCATTGTCCCAAAAAACCTGTACTTTTGCGTCTCAATTACGGTAAACGACTGGATTGGCAAACAAATGGGGGTATCGCATAGTGGCAATTGCGGGTGACTGTAACTCACCTCCTTCGGGTTCATAGGTTCGAGTCCTGTTACCCCCACATTTGAAAAGAATAGGCCAACTGCGGGAGTAGCTCAGCTGGTAGAGCGGCAGCCTTCCAAGCTGCAGGTCGCGGGTTCGAACCTCGTCTCCCGCTCACTGCCTATATCTTTTAGAATACCTTTTAAGCCGTTTTAGCTCAGTGGTAGAGCACTTCCTTGGTAAGGAAGAGGTCATGGGTTCAAATCCCATAAATGGCTCAGCAATTACGGAACTACCTATCTTTGGGATAGGTTAGGGCCGGGTCAGCCATAAAAAGCGATACGCAGCACTCAAGCCTGAATTGGCCCACGCTGGGTTTCGCTTTTCTTGCGATAAGGCCTACCTGCTTTTCAATTAATTCCCTCTTTTTTCTCAACTCTTTACAATGGCTAAAGAAAATTTCGACCGGTCGAAGCCGCACGTAAACATCGGCACCATCGGTCACGTTGACCACGGCAAGACGACCCTGACCGCTGCCATCACGATGGTACTGGCAAACCAGGGCCTGGCTGAAAAGCGCGACTTCTCCTCGATTGACAACGCCCCCGAGGAAAAAGAGCGTGGTATCACCATCAACACTGCCCACGTAGAGTACTCGACGGTTAACCGTCACTACGCACACGTTGACTGCCCCGGCCACGCCGACTATGTGAAGAACATGGTAACGGGTGCCGCCCAAATGGACGGTGCTATCCTCGTGGTAGCTGCTACCGATGGCCCAATGCCCCAGACCCGTGAGCACATCCTGCTCGCCCGTCAGGTAGGTGTTCCTCAGTTGGTGGTGTTCATGAACAAAGTGGACATGGTGGATGACCCCGAGCTGCTTGAGCTTGTGGAAATGGAAATCCGCGAACTCCTTTCGTTCTACAACTTCGACGGCGACAACATTCCGGTTATCCAGGGTTCAGCTCTGGGCGGCCTGAACGGCGATGCCAACTGGGTTCCCAAAATCAACGAGCTGATGGCTGCCGTTGATTCGTTCATTCCGATTCCTGCTCGTCTGACTGACCTGCCCTTCCTGATGCCTGTTGAGGACGTGTTCTCGATTACGGGCCGTGGCACGGTTGCCACCGGTCGTATCGAGCGCGGTATCATCAACTCGGGTGAGCAAGTTGACATCCTCGGCATGGGTGCTGAAGGCTTGAAGTCGACGGTAACGGGTGTGGAAATGTTCCGCAAAATCTTGGACCGTGGCGAAGCTGGTGACAACGTAGGTCTGCTGCTTCGTGGTATTGAAAAAGAAGCCATCCGTCGCGGCATGGTTATCTGCAAGCCCGGTTCGGTGAAGCCCCACCAGAAGTTCAAGGCTGAGGTGTACGTACTCTCGAAAGAGGAAGGCGGCCGCCACACTCCTTTCTTCAACAACTACCGTCCGCAGTTCTACCTGCGTACCACTGACGTTACCGGCATCATCACCCTCCCCGAGGGCGTTGAAATGGTAATGCCCGGCGACAACATCACCATCACAGTTGAGCTTATCAACAAGGTGGCAATGGAGAAAGGCCTCCGCTTCGCTATCCGTGAGGGTGGCCGTACGGTAGGTGCCGGTCAGGTAACCGAAATCCTCGACTAGTTTTAGCTTCTCAGCTAAATTTGAAAACGCTTCCGAGTAATCGGAAGCGTTTTTTTGTGATAAACTCAACTAGTTATTCATCAAATGTTGTCTAGCCAACAAAGTTTTACTACCTTTGCACTCCCGTAAGCAAATAGTGCTGACGGGTTTGTTACCCACGAGTGTAGTTCAAGGGTAGAATAGAGGTCTCCAAAACCTTTGATGGGAGTTCGAATCTCTCCACTCGTGCCACTTTAGTCGCTCCGGCGCCTTATCTCACGCCTTCACGGGCTTTTTGCAATCATGGCTAAGCTGAACAACTATTTCCGCGACACCATCGAGGAAATGCGTTACAACGTAACGTGGCCCTCGACTACCGAGCTGCAAAAAAGCGCTGGGCTAGTACTGATTGGCTCGCTTGTCTTCGCAGCCGTAGTTGGCCTGATGGATGTGAGCTTCAACACTGCCCTCCAGGCATTTTATCAATCTTTCGCCCGCTAGGTAAATAAGAAATGGGTGAATTGAAATGGTACGTGGTGCGCTCGGTGAGCGGCCAGGAAAAGAAAGCCAAAACCTACATGGAGACCGAAATCGGTCGGCACAACTTACAGGAGCTTCTCCCTCAGGTGCTGATTCCGATTGAGAAGGTTTTCGAGATGCGCAACGGTAAGAAGCGCGTTCGTGAGCGTAACCTGTACCCTGGCTACATCATCATCCACTCGGATTTGACGCATGGCGAGGTTCAGAACATCATCACTTCGACGCCGGGCGTAATTGGTTTCTTGGGCGACAAAGAAACCAAAACGACCAATGCCAAACCAGTTCCGCTTTCACTAACGGAGGTTAACCGTTTGCTCGGGGTAGTTGATGAGGCCGAAGAGAAATCAGCTGAAATCGAAACTCCTTTCACGGTTGGCGAACTGGTAAAGGTTATCGATGGTCCGTTCAACGGTTTCAGTGGTAACGTCAACGAAGTATTTGAGGAGCGTAAGAAACTAAACGTTATCGTGAAAATTTTCGGCCGTGCTCAGCCCGTAGAGTTGAGCTACACGCAGGTCGAGAAGGAGTAGCTAAAAATATACGTCGTCTGATATCCACTCCGGTCAGGCGGGGCTTCCACTTAGGAGTATTATCTGAACTGAGGTTGACGCGAGTTACGTCACGCCAATCACAGCTTTATAAACCAAATGGCCAAAGAAATTAGAGGTTACCTGAAACTTCAGGTAAAGGGAGGCTCCGCGAACCCCGCGCCGCCGATTGGACCTGCGCTTGGTAGTAAAGGCTTGAATATCATGGAGTTTTGCAAGCAGTTTAATGCGCGCACCCAGGATAAAGCTGGCCAAATCTGCCCCGTCCTGATTACGATGTACACGGATAAGTCTTTTGACTTCGTCATAAAAACTCCTCCGGTACCGGTTCTCCTGATGGATGCCGCTAAGCTGCAGAACGGTTCGAAAGAGCCTAACCGTAACAAAGTGGGCTCGGTAACATGGGACCAGGTGCGTACCATCGCCGAAACCAAAATGCCCGACTTGAACGCTTTCAAAGTGGAGTCGGCCATGAAGCAAGTAGCCGGTACGGCTCGCAGCATGGGTATTACCGTGAAGGGCGACTCGCCTTTTGCTGAATAACTAACCGGAGGACATACACAATGGCAGCAATCAGCAAAAAGCGCAAGGAAGCCCTTGCCAAGTTTGACCTAACGCAGGTACGTAGCCTGCTCGAAGCCGCGCAAGTGGTGAAAGACATTACCTACACAAAGTTCGACGCCTCGGTTGATATCGACGTTCGCCTCGGCGTAGACCCCCGCAAAGCCGACCAAATGGTGCGCGGTGTAGCCACGCTGCCCCATGGCACTGGCAAAACCGTTCGCGTTTTGGCTCTCGTGCCTGCCGACAAAGAAGCCGAAGCTACTGCAGCCGGTGCCGATTTCGTTGGTTTGGACGATTACATCGCCAAAATCGAGAAAGGCTGGACCGACATCGACGTAATCATTACCATGCCTTCGGTAATGGCAAAGGTTGGTCGCTTGGGTCGCGTACTTGGCCCGCGGGGTCTAATGCCAAACCCGAAGTCGGGTACGGTAACGACCGACGTAGCCAAGGCGGTGCAGGAAGTGAAAGCTGGTAAAATCGACTTCAAAGTTGACAAAACCGGCATTATTCACTGCTCGGTAGGTAAGGTTTCGTTCGACCCCAGCAAGCTGGCAGAGAACGCCTTGGAAGTAATTCAGACGCTTGGTCGTTTGAAGCCTTCTTCGTCGAAAGGCACCTACATTCGGAGCATCACGCTCAGCAGCACCATGTCGCCGGCCGTGCCGGTTGACAGCACGGTTTCTTCCGCTAACTAATATAACCAACCAGCCATGAATCGGGAAGAAAAACAAGCCCTCGTGGATGAGTTGAGCGAGAAGTTCCAGTCGCACAACGCATTCTATATCGCCGATGCCTCAGGCATGTCGGTAGCGAAAATCAACGATTTCCGTCGCCTTTGCTTCAACCGCGGGCTGGAATTCAAAGTTTACAAGAACTCCTTCATCCGCAAAGCCCTCGATACCCTCGGCGGCGACACGGCGGAGATGGATTCGGCACTGGTAGGCCAGTCGGGCGTACTGTTCTCGAAAGAGAGCGGCTCGGCTCCCGCTAAGCTGCTGAAGGACTTCTATAAGCAGCAGGCTTACGGTCGTAACGTTACGCCAAAGCCCGTGCTGAAAGGTGCTTATGTAGCTGCTGGCATCTACGTAGGTGCTGACCAGCTCGAAGCCCTGAGCACCATCAAAGGTAAGAACGAACTCATTGGTGAGGTTATCGGCTTGCTGCAATCGCCTGCCAAAAATGTTATCTCTGCTCTGTCGAGCGGCGGCAACATTCTGGCTGGCCTCCTCAAAACGCTTTCCGAAAAAGAAGAAGCTGCAGGCTAACCGCTGCTCATCCTTTTCAACTTTAAATTTTCAACACAACCTTTTTTTACCAATCTACAGAAATGGCAGATTTGAAAGCCTTCGCTGAGCAGCTTGTTAGCCTCACCGTTAAAGAAGTAAACGAACTCGCAGGTATCCTGAAGGATGAGTACGGCATCGAGCCGGCTGCTGCTGCTGCTCCCGCCGGCACTGCTGGTCCGGCTGCTGCTGAGGCCCCAGAGGAGAAGACAACGTTTGACGTTATCCTGAAAGCTGCTGGTGGCGCTAAGCTGGCCGTAGTTAAGTTGGTAAAAGACCTGACCGGTCTGGGCCTGAAAGAGGCTAAAGAACTGGTTGACGGTGCCCCTAAGGCCCTGAAAGAAGGTGTAACCAAAGATGAGGCCGAAGGCCTGAAGAAGCAGCTCGAAGAAGCTGGTGCTGAAGTAGAAGTTAAGTAGGTTCGCCTACGGGCTTGTTCCCGCATCGGATTAGACCTGGCACCTTGCCAGGTCTTTTCCTGTTTGTAGAGAATAAGTCGGGTTTTGCAACCAGAAGCTGTTGTTTATGGTTGTCTTACGCTAGCAGTTTTCTTCTTCTGTCATCCTGAATGAGGCAACATAAAATGAAGGGCCTTATCACGTTAAAAGTCGTTAGAGTTTCGGACTCATTTGACAAGCAACGTGGTAAGGTCCTTTCCTGCGCTCATAACGGCTGAGTTTATACAGGGGCTTTTTACCGTAGGTGCAGGTGTAAAAAGTTGTCTTATAAACTCGGCATGACAGCGGGTTAACTCGCGTGACAAGAGTAGCTTACGCGTACATATTTTAAAATCTTTCCAATTGGCAACACCGAAAGCACTAGAGGTCGCTGAGGTCAAACATTTGACCGGCGCCAGTGAGCGAATCAACTTCGCCAAGATTAAGAAAGTTATCGAGTACCCGGACTTTCTGGATGTGCAAGTGCAGTCGTTCCAAGAGTTTTTCCAGCTCGAGACGGCTGCTGCAAGCCGTACGAATGAAGGTCTGTTCAAGGTGTTTGCCGAGAACTTCCCGATTTCAGACTCGCGCGAGAATTTTGTGCTCAACTTTATTGATTATCACGTTGACCCACCGAAATACACGGTGGACGAGTGCATCGACCGCGGCCTGACCTACGCAGTGCCGCTGAAAGCAAAGTTGCAGCTCATTTGCAACGACAAGGATAACGAAGACTTCCAGACGATTGAGCAGGAAGTATTCTTAGGCAATATTCCGTACATGACGGAAAAAGGCTCGTTCGTTATTAACGGTGCCGAGCGCGTTATTGTATCGCAGCTACACCGCTCGCCGGGCGTATTCTTTGCCCAAAGCAAGCACACCAATGGTACGAAGCTGTATTCGGCTCGTATTATTCCGTTCAAGGGTTCGTGGATTGAGTTTGCCACGGACGTGAACAACGTGATGTACGCGTACATCGACCGGAAGAAGAAATTCCCGGTTACGACGCTGCTGCGTGCTATCGGCTACGGTACGGATAAGGATATTCTGGACCTGTTCGGCTTGAGCGAAGAAGTAAAGGCTGACAAGAAGAGCCTCAAAAAGGCTGTTGGCCGCAAGCTGGCCGCTCGCGTGCTGCGCACTTGGACGGAAGACTTTGTGGACGAGGACACCGGCGAGGTAGTTTCTATCGACCGGAACGAAGTTCTCCTGGAGCGCGACTCGACCATCAACGAGGAGGATATTGACACCATCGTGGAGGCCGGCGCTAAGTCGGTGATTCTGCACAAGGAGAACGTGAATATTGCGGATTTCGCAATCATTTATAACACCTTGCAGAAGGATAACTCCAACTCGGAGAAAGAAGCTGTGGAGCAGATTTACCGTCAGCTCCGGAATACGGAGGCTCCGGACGAAGAGACTGCTCGCGACATTATCCAGAAGCTGTTCTTTTCGGACAAGCGCTACGACCTTGGGGAAGTGGGCCGCTATCGGATTAATAAGAAGCTGCAAATTGACATGGCGCAGCAGTCGCGGGTTCTGACCAATCAGGACATTGTGCTGATTGTGAAGTACTTGATTGGCTTGATTAATTCAAAGGCCATTGTCGATGACATTGACCACTTGAGCAATCGCCGCGTGCGCACGGTAGGGGAGCAGCTTTACGCCCAGTTTGGCGTGGGTCTGGCCCGCATGGCGCGTACCATCAAGGAGCGCATGAACGTGCGTGACAACGAGGACTTCAAGCCGGTTGACCTGATTAACGCCCGCACGCTTTCGAGCGTGATTAACTCGTTCTTCGGCACCAACCAACTGTCGCAGTTCATGGATCAGACCAACCCGCTGGCTGAGGTGACGCATAAGCGTCGCGTATCGGCACTCGGGCCAGGAGGTCTATCGCGGGAGCGCGCTGGCTTTGAGGTACGTGACGTTCACTACACGCATTACGGTCGTCTCTGCACCATCGAAACGCCGGAAGGCCCTAATATTGGTCTGATTTCGTCGCTGTGCGTGCACGCTCGCGTGAATTCGATGGGTTTCATTGAGACGCCTTACCGCCATGTGAAAGCCGGCACGGTAGACATGACTTCCAATGTGAAGTTCCTGACTGCTGAAGAGGAAGATACGCACCACATTGCGCAGGCTAACTCGTTGTTAAACAACGATGGCCAGATGACACAGACGTTGGTAAAAGGTCGTTTTGAAGGTGACTTCCCCGTCGTTGAGCCGGGTGAATACACGTACATGGACGTGGCCCCGAACCAGATTGTATCGGTAGCTGCTTCGCTGATTCCGTTCTTGGAGCACGATGATGCCAACCGGGCACTCATGGGCTCGAACATGCAACGCCAGGCAGTGCCGCTGCTCCGCCCCGAGGCCCCGATTGTGGGCACTGGTCTAGAGGGCCGCACGGCCATCGACTCGCGCTCGCTCATTATCGCTGAGGGCGAAGGCGTAGTTGATTCGGTAGATGCCAACCGCATTATTATTCGGTATGACTTGAGCGAGGATGACGTAGCGGTAAGCTTCGACGCTGAGCGTAAGTCATACAGCCTCATTAAGTTCCGTCGCACCAACCAGGATACTTGCCTCAACCTCACGCCGCTGGTGAAAAACGGCGAGCGGGTGGTTAAAGGACAGGTGCTTTGCGAAGGCTACGGCACGAACAAAGGTGAGCTGGCCCTAGGCCGCAACATGCAGGTAGCCTTCATGCCTTGGCAGGGTTACAACTTCGAGGATGCCATCGTCATCTCGGAGCGTGTGGTGCGCGAGGACATCTTCACTTCGATTCACATCGAAGAGTTTGAGTTGGAAGTGCGCGAGACGAAGCGCGGCGAAGAAGAGTTGACCTCTGAGATTCCGAACGTGAGCGAAGAAGCTGTGCGTAATCTCGATGATAACGGCATCATCCGCCTCGGAGCGGAGGTGAAAGAAGGTGATATCCTCATCGGTAAGATTACGCCAAAGGGCGAGACCGACCCGACCCCGGAGGAGAAGCTGCTCCGCGCCATCTTTGGTGACAAAGCCGGCGATGTGAAGGATGCTTCGCTTAAAGCGCCGCCCTCCTTGCAGGGTGTGGTTATCGGTACCAAGCTCTTCTCGCGGCCTAAGAAGGACAAGAATCTTCGCGCCAAGTCGAAGAAAGAGGTAGAAGACTTGAAGGAAGGCTACGCTCGTGAGCTGCGCGGCGTGAAAGCGATTATGATTGATAAGTTGGTGGGCTTGCTAGAAGGCAAGACGAGCCAAGGCATCAAGCACCGCTTTGGCGACGACGTGCTGACGAAAGGCGTGAAATTCAACCGGAAGAACATTAGCGAAGCGTTGTTCCCCGACAAGAACGCCTACCGTGACGAGAGCAATTACGCAGTGCCAGAAGAGGTGAACCTCTTCAAGGACTTGCAGCTCGACCACTGGACGGCCGACAATCGCGTGAATGAGTTGCTGCTCCGCTTGGTAAAAAATTACGCCAAGCGCCGCAACACCATCACGGCTCGTTTCAAGCGAGAGCGGTTCACGTTAGAAGTTGGCGACGAACTGCCCGCCGGCATCGTGCAGCTAGCCAAAGTTTACATCGCCAAGAAGCGCAAGCTGAAGGTAGGTGATAAAATGGCTGGTCGCCACGGTAACAAGGGGGTAGTGGCCCGCATCGTGCGCGATGAGGACATGCCTTTCCTGCCTGACGGCACCCCGATGGACATCGTGCTGAACCCGCTCGGTGTACCAAGCCGGATGAACATTGGTCAGATTTACGAGACCGTACTCGGTTGGGCTGGTCTGAAATTGGGTCGCACTTACGCGACTCCTATTTTTGACGGTGCTACCGAAGATGAAGTGGCTGCCGAGTTAACGGCTGCTGACCTGCCGGATTGGGGTCGCGCTTACCTGTACGATGGCCTGAGCGGTGACCGCTTCGACCAGCCAGTGACCGTGGGCGTGATTTACATGCTCAAACTCGGCCACTTAGTTGACGACAAGATGCACGCACGTTCCATTGGGCCGTACTCGCTCATTACGCAGCAGCCGCTGGGTGGTAAGGCGCAGTTTGGTGGCCAGCGCTTCGGTGAGATGGAAGTATGGGCGCTGGAGGCCTTTGGTGCCGCCAACGTGCTCCAAGAAATCCTGACTGTGAAGTCGGACGATGTGGTAGGCCGCGCTAAGGCGTACGAAGCCATTGTAAAAGGCGACGTATTGCCCAAGCCGAATATCCCCGAGTCGTTCAACGTGTTGATTCACGAACTGCGCGGTCTGGCGCTGGAAATCACGCTGGAGTAGTAGAGTGGCTTACTAAGAGTTGGTCGCGCTAGCGGCTAACTCTTGGTGAGTTTTATAGAGTTTAGTTGAAAAGTGATTGGTACGAAACAGCTGTCCCGAGACAGGTCAGGGCAGTGAAGGAACCGGCCGCTAATAGTTTATAGATAAGAAGACAAGACCTGACGAGAATCTACTACGCGGCGTATCTGTCTGACCCGTAGAGCACTTTTCGTAGCGTCAAACTGTTAGAGAACACTCTGGCAGTTCAAAGCCAAACAGCTAAAAGCTTAACACATACCTAATGGCTTTCGCAAAAAACAAGAAGTTAGTTCAAGACTTCTCCAAGGTTACTATTTCGCTAGCTTCGCCGGAAGGAATTCTGGAGCGCAGTACCGGCGAAGTGGTTAAGCCTGAGACGATTAACTACCGCACTTACAAGCCCGAGATGGGTGGTTTGTTCTGCGAGCGGATTTTCGGCCCGGTGAAGGACTGGGAGTGCCATTGCGGCAAATACAAGCGCATCCGCTACAAGGGCATCATCTGCGACCGTTGCGGTGTGGAGGTGACCGAGAAGAAGGTGCGCCGTGAGCGCATGGGCCACATCGAACTGGTGGTACCTGTAGCGCACATATGGTACTTCAAGAGCCTGCCGAATAAAATCGGTTACCTGCTGGGCTTGCCTACCAAGAAGCTCGACCAGATTATCTACTACGAGCGCTACGTAGTGGTGCAGCCCGGCGTTCAAGCCGAAGAAGGTGTGCAGCAGCTCGACTTCCTCACCGAGGACGAGTACCTGGACATCATCGACAAGCTGCCCCGCGAGAACCAGATGCTGCCCAACGAGGACCCGCAGAAGTTTATCGCCAAGATGGGTGCCGACGCGCTGCAAATGCTGCTCGAGCGCATCAACCTTGACGAGTTGAGCTACTCGCTCCGCGATTCAGCCGCACACGAGACTTCGCAACAGCGTAAGGCTGAAGCACTTAAGCGTCTGCGCGTAGTAGAGGCTTTCCGTGATGCCGCTACCCGTGTGGAGAACCGCCCCGAGTGGATGGTCATCCGCATGGTGCCGGTTATTCCGCCCGAACTGCGTCCGCTCGTGCCGTTGGATGGTGGCCGTTTCGCTACCTCCGACTTGAACGACTTGTACCGTCGCGTTATCATCCGTAACAACCGCCTCAAGCGCCTGATTGAAATCAAAGCGCCCGAGGTAATTCTGCGGAACGAGAAGCGCATGCTGCAAGAGGCCGTCGATTCGCTCTTCGACAACTCGCGTAAGGTGAATGCCGTGCGCGCCGAAGGCAACCGTGCCCTTAAGTCGCTGTCCGACATGCTGAAAGGCAAGCAAGGCCGCTTCCGTCAGAACCTGCTCGGTAAGCGCGTTGACTACTCGGGTCGTTCGGTAATCGTCGTTGGTCCAGAGCTGAAGCTGCACGAGTGCGGCCTGCCCAAGAACATGGCGGCCGAACTGTTCAAGCCGTTCATTATCCGTAAGCTCATCGAGCGCGGCATTGTGAAGACGGTGAAGTCGGCTAAGAAAATCGTGGACCGCAAGGATGCTGTCGTGTGGGATATCTTGGAGAACGTGCTGAAAGGCCACCCAGTGCTCCTCAACCGGGCTCCTACGCTTCACCGCTTGGGTATCCAGGCGTTCCAGCCGCGCCTCATCGAGGGCAAGGCTATCCAGCTGCACCCGCTCGTTTGTACGGCATTCAACGCTGACTTTGACGGTGACCAGATGGCTGTGCACGTGCCCCTCGGGCCGGCCGCCATCCTGGAAGCCTCAATGCTTATGCTGGCCTCGCACAACATCCTGAACCCCGCCAACGGCGCGCCCATCGCGGTACCGTCGCAGGACATGGTTCTCGGTCTGTACTACGTGACCAAAGGCAAGCGCTCAACGGAAGGCGAAAGCATCCAGGGCGAAGGCCGCGCGTTCTACTCGGACGAAGAGGTGGTTATCGCCATCAACGAGAAGCAGCTGTCGAAGCACGCCTATATCAAGGTGCGCACGATGGTTCGCGATGAGAACGATGACTTGGTGCAGAAAACCATCGAAACCGTAGCCGGCCGCGTGCTCTTCAACCAACTCGTGCCCGCCGAAGTAGGTTTCGTGGATGAATTGCTGACTAAGAAGAAGTTGCAGCAAATTATCTCGATGGTGTTTAAGCGTACGGGCATGGCTCGCACGGCAGCTTTCTTGGACGATATCAAGACCCTCGGCTTCCAGTCGGCCTACAAAGGCGGCCTGAGCATGGGTCTGGGTGATATCCAGATTCCGAAAGAGAAGGACATCCTCGTGAAGCAGGCCCAAGCCGACGTAGCTGCCGTAATGCAGAACTACCAGATGGGTCTGATTACCAACAACGAGCGTTACAATCAGGTAATTGACATCTGGACGCGTATCAACTCGCAGATTACGGAGACGCTCATGGGTCGCCTCGAAAAGGAGAACCAGGGCTTCAACTCTATCTACATGATGATGCACTCGGGAGCCCGTGGCTCGCGCGAGCAGATTCGTCAGCTCGGCGGTATGCGTGGTCTGATGGCCAAGCCCCAGAAGTCGATGCAGGGTTCGGTAGGCGAGATTATTGAGAACCCGATTCTGTCCAACTTCAAAGAAGGCCTGGACGTAATCGAGTACTTTATCTCGACTCACGGTGCGCGTAAAGGTCTGGCTGACACGGCTATGAAGACGGCTGATGCCGGCTACCTGACCCGTCGTCTGGTTGACGTTTCGCAGGACGTTATCGTGAACGAGCCCGATTGCGGCACGCTGCGCGGTACCGAAACCTTCGCATTGAAAGACAACGAGGATATCGTGGAGCCGCTGTCCGAGCGTATCCTCGGCCGTACGGCTGTACATGATATCATTGACCCGCTGACCGACGAGCTGATTCTAGCTTCCGGTGAGCAAATCACGGAGGAAATCACCCGCCGCATTGATGCTACCAGCATTGAGTCGGTGGAGATTCGCTCGGTACTGACTTGCGAAAGCAAGCGCGGTATCTGCGGCAAGTGCTACGGCCGTAACCTGGCCACCGGCCGCATGGTGCAGAAAGGTGAGGCCGTTGGCGTTATCGCTGCCCAGTCGATTGGTGAGCCCGGCACGCAGCTGACGCTCCGCACGTTCCACGTGGGTGGTACGGCTTCTAACATTGCGGTAGAAGCTAACATCCGCGCCAAGTTCGCTGGTATCGTCGAGTTTGAAGATATTCGCACCGTAGCCGGTGTGAACTCGGAAGGCGCCGAAACCAACGTGGTGATGGGTCGCTCGGGCGAAGTTCGGATTGTGGAAAAAGGCACTGGTAAAGTGTTCATTTCCAACCACGTTCCCTACGGCTCGTTCCTCTTGGCCAAAGAAGGCCAGGAAGTAGAGAAAGGCCAGGAGCTCGTTAACTGGGACCCGTACAACGCCGTTATTTTGGCCGAGTTCGACGGTATTATCCAGTACGATGCCTTGACCGAAGGCATTACCTACCGCGAGGAAACCGACGAACAGACGGGCTTCCGCGAGAAGGTAATTGTTGAATCGAAGGACAAAGCCCAGAACCCCTCCGTACTGTTGAACCCGGCAAAAGGCGCTGATGCCGATACCGCCCGGGCCTACAACATGCCGGTTGGCGCTCACCTGAACGTCGAGAATGGCAAGAAGGTGAAGGCTGGTCACATCCTGGCGAAGATTCCGCGTGCCGTGGGCAAAACCCGCGACATCACCGGTGGTCTGCCCCGCGTAGTGGAGCTGTTTGAAGCGCGTAACCCCTCGAACCCGGCCGTCGTGTCAGAAATTGATGGCGTAGTAACCTACGGCACGGTGAAGCGTGGTAACCGCGAAATCTACGTGGAGTCGAAAGACGGTGTGAAGCGGAAGTACATGGTGCCGCTGTCGAAGTTCATCTTGGTTCAGGACAACGACTTCGTGCGCGCTGGCTCGCCGCTCTCCGACGGTGCCATCACCCCGAACGACATTCTGAACATTCAGGGTCCGAGCGCGGTGCAACAGTACCTCGTGAACGAGATTCAGGAAGTGTACCGCTTGCAGGGTGTGAAAATCAACGACAAGCACATTGAAGTTATCGTTCGCCAGATGATGCAGAAAGTGCTCGTGATGGACGCCGGCGACACCAGCTTCCTCGAAAACCAGTTGGTCGACAAAGGCTCGCTGATGGAAGAGAATGACGTGGTTATCGACATGAAAGTCGTGACCGAAGCCGGTGATTCTTCGGAGTTCCGCCCCGGTCAGATTATCTCTTCCCGCAAGCTGCGCGACGAAAACTCGTCGCTCCGCCGCCGCGACCTCAAGCTCGCCGAAGTGCGCGATGCGCAGCCCGCCGTTTCGCGGCCTACGCTGCAAGGCATCACGCAGGCCTCGCTGGGTACGGCCTCGTTCATCTCGGCCGCATCCTTCCAGGAGACGACCAAGGTGCTGAGCGAAGCCGCTATCCGTGGCAAGGCCGACGAGCTACTGGGCTTGAAAGAGAACGTGATTGTCGGGCACCTCATCCCCGCCGGTACTGGCTTGCGCGAGTATCAGGGCATTGAGGTATCTTCGAAAGAGGACCACGCTACCAAGCTGGCCACCCAGGCCGCCGAGCAAGTGGCTACTCCCGCCAAACGCCCCTCGCGCGCCAAGCGCGAAGTGACCGTTCAGGAATAACGATTGCCGTAGGTTTATAAGTGAAAACCCCGGCTAGCGTCAGCTAGTCGGGGTTTTTCGTTTCTTTGCCCGAAGTATCGCCCAACTCAGTGTTATGGTAAATGATTCTTCTGCAATAAAGCAAATAGTAAATTCACAAGATATTTACTTGCACTTCGGATACTGGCCAGATTTCCATGATGCTGAAGTAGTACAGGTTTCTTTTGATTCCCATGCCACTGGACGTTACTCAGTCACATTTTTACTAAAGACAGCCGAGTTTACCAACGAGCTAGATGAGCATGGTCACTATGCACTTTTTAGACCTTGCAATATCAAGCTTCAGTTTACTGGAATTCATGAAGTATCATTTACTGATTTCTACTTTCAGAATGTACTTCTAGAACTGAAGTGGGAGCAGCAGAATAGTCTCATAAAGTGTGTTTTCATCCCTAGCCAAGGTATGAGTGCTACTATTATAGCAGATGAGGCTATAATTCTTAGTATAACCGATGTGCTTTAAGATTTAAATAATCCATGCAACCATCCCAACCCCAAAACCCCGACCCGAACGCGCTCAACATCGAGCTAAGCGAAGAGATTGCTGAAGGTGAATATGCCAACCTCGCTCTCATCGCTCATAGCACGAGCGAGTTTGTAGTAGACTTTATTCGCATGATGCCCGGTATTCCTAAAGCCAAAGTGAAGTCGCGCATCATTCTTACGCCCGAGCACGCCAAGCGCCTGCTGTCGGCTTTGGAGGAGAATATCCAGCGCTTCGAGCAGAGCTACGGCCCCATCAAGTTGCATCAGGAAACGCCGACCTACCCGATGAACTTTGGGGGCGCGGTAGGGGAGGCGTAATTCGTTTATCTCCTGACCGGCCAACATCGGAAGATTAACTTTTTCAGCAAGTTTGCTATTGCCAAACTATTTTCTTACCTTTGCAGGCCTGAAAATTTGGGAGCAAACGGCTCTCGTTCAACCAATCGCTAAATGCCAACCATCAACCAACTAGTACGGAAAGGTCGGGAAGCTTTGACTACCAAGTCAAAGTCGCCTGCTCTTGATTCGTGCCCGCAGCGTCGGGGCGTATGCACTCGCGTGTATACCACCACGCCTAAGAAGCCGAACTCGGCTATGCGCAAAGTGGCCCGTGTGCGCCTTACCAACGGTAAGGAAGTAAACGCATACATCCCCGGTGAAGGCCACAACCTCCAGGAGCACAGCATTGTGCTCATTCGCGGAGGCCGGGTAAAAGACTTGCCAGGTGTTCGTTACCACATCATTCGTGGTGCGCTCGATACGGCAGGCGTAAGTGGCCGCTTGCAGCGTCGCTCGAAATACGGCGCGAAGCGTCCGAAGCCGGGCCAACCCGCAGCAGCAGCCGGTAAAGGTGGCAAAGGCGCTCCCGCCAAGAAGAAGTAATTTATTAGTTGTCAGTTGCTGGCTAGCTATCCGTCGAGTTGTTAAGCAACTTAACGCACAGCTAGCCAGCAGCTAACAACTGACAACTATATAAACCATGCGCAAGTCAAAACCCAAAAAGCGTATCCTCCTGCCGGACCCCAAGTTCAAGGAGACGCTCGTAACCCGCTTCGTCAACTACATGATGTATGACGGGAAGAAAAACCTGGCCTACACCATTTTCTATGATGCCGTAGAGCAGGTGGAAACCCGCACCAAGGAAAGCGGCCTCGAAATGTGGCGCAAAGCGTTGAACAACGTAATGCCGACCGTAGAGGTAAAAAGCCGCCGCGTAGGTGGTGCTACCTTCCAGGTGCCGATTGAAGTGCGCGCCGACCGCCGCATTGCTGTTGGTTCGAAGTGGCTGATTCAGTACGCTCGTCGCCGTGGTGAGAAAACCATGAAAGACAAGCTGGCTGGTGAAATCATCGCTGCTGCCAAAGGTGAAGGTGCTGCCGTTAAGAAAAAGGACGACACCCACCGCATGGCCGAAGCCAACAAGGCTTTCTCGCACTTCCGTTTCTAATACATCGGGCGTTTAGCGGGTTGATGAGTTTAGATTGAATGTTTAGCCAGTTTTGGTTGTCTTCACCTCTAGACTCATCAACCCGCTAACGCGCTAATTAACCCACCGTAATGGCAGTCAACAAAGAGCTACAATACCTGCGCAATATTGGCATCATGGCCCACATTGACGCGGGCAAGACGACCACTTCGGAGCGCATTCTGTACTACACCGGCAAAACCCACAAAATCGGGGAGGTGCACGACGGAGCTGCTACGATGGACTGGATGGAGCAGGAGCAGGAGCGTGGTATCACCATCACCTCGGCCGCTACGACTACTTTCTGGAACTACCCCACTGACGCGCAAGGCAACTCGATTCCCGACACGCACCAGTACAAAATTAACCTCATTGATACCCCCGGTCACGTTGACTTCACGGTAGAAGTGGAGCGCTCGCTGCGCGTGTTGGACGGTGCCGTGGCCCTGTTCTGCGCCGTATCGGGTGTAGAGCCGCAGTCGGAAACCGTGTGGCGTCAGGCTGACAAGTACAGCGTTCCCCGCATTTGCTTCGTCAACAAGATGGACCGTGCCGGCGCTGACTTCTTCAAGGCTGTTGCCGAAATCAAAGACAAGCTCGGCGCTAACCCCGTACCGTTGCAAATCCCGATTGGCGCGGAAGACACGTTCAAAGGTGTAGTTGACCTCCTCACTGGCAAAGCCATTGTGTGGGACGATGCTACCGAAGGCAAATCGTACAACGAAGTGCCGGTTCCCGAAGACCTCGTGGATACGGTAGCCGAGTGGCGCGAGAAGCTTATTGAGAGCGTTGCTGAGTATGATGATACCTTGATGGAGAAGTTCTTCGAGGACCCGGAAAGCATTACTCGCGAAGAAATGATGGTCGTTATCCGCAAAGCGGTAATTGACATGAAATTCTCGCCCGTACTGTGTGGTTCGGCTTTCAAAAACAAGGGTGTACAGACGATGTTGGACGCCGTAATGGCTTACCTGCCATCGCCTCTCGACATGCCGGCTATCTTGGGTACTAATCCCGATACCGGTGCTGAAGTAGAGCGTCACCCAGATAACACGGAGCCTTTTACTGCTCTGGCGTTCAAGATTGCTACCGACCCGTACGTAGGCCGTCTGTGCTTCTTCCGTTGTTACAGTGGTGTGCTGAACGGTGGTTCGTATGTGCTGAATAACCGCACCGGCAAGAAGGAGCGTATCTCGCGCCTCATGCAGATGCACTCTAACAAGCAAAACCAAATCGACAGCATTCAGGCTGGTGATATTGCAGCTGGTGTTGGTTTCAAAGACATCAAAACGGGTGACACGCTCACCGACGAGAAGAATCCCTTGGTTCTCGAGTCAATGTCGTTCCCTGAGCCGGTAATTGGCTACGCTATCGAGCCGAAGACGCAGGCTGACGTTGACAAAATGGGTATGGCTATCGCCAAGCTCATCGAGGAAGACCCAACACTTCGTGTGAATACCGACGAAGAGACTGGACAGACCGTACTGCGCGGTATGGGTGAACTCCACTTGGAAATCATCATCGACCGGATGCGTCGTGAATTCAAAGTTGAAATCAACCAGGGTGCCCCGCAGGTAGCCTACAAGGAGATTTTGACCAAGAAAGTCGACCACCGCGAGACGTACAAGAAGCAGACGGGTGGCCGTGGTAAATTCGGCGACATCGTATTCGAACTCGGCCCGAAAGAGACCGAGCCCGAAAAGCCTGGCTTCGAGTTCGACAACGCCATCGTAGGTGGTGTTATCCCCCGCGAATTCATCCAGCCCATCCAGAAGGGCTTCGAAGAAGCAATGCGTCAGGGTCCCCTGGCTGGCTTCCCCATTGAAGGCATGAAGGTGCGTCTGTACCACGGCTCTTTCCACGACGTTGACTCGGACGCCCTATCGTTCGAACTCGCCGCCCGTGGTGGTTTCCGCGAAGCAGCCCGCAAGGCTGGTCCGAAACTGCTTGAGCCCATCATGAACGTAGAGGTAGTTTGCCCCGATGAGTACACCGGTCCGGTAACGGGTGACCTGAACCGCCGCCGTGGCCTGATGAAGGGTATGGATACCAAGGGCGGTGCTCAGATTATCAAAGCCGATGTACCCCTGTCGGAGTTGTTCGGTTACGTAACCGACCTGCGCACGTTGTCGTCGGGCCGTGCCTCGGCTTCGCTGACTTTCTCGCACTACGAAGTAGTACCGCAAAACATGGCAGATGCCATCATCGCCAAAATCAAAGGCGGTAAATAGTTTCTTTAGCTTGTCATCCCTGAGGTAATCGGCCTCTCCCAACAATGAATCAGAAAATCAGAATCAAGCTGAAAAGCTACGACCACAACTTGGTCGACAAATCTGCCGAGAAAATCGTGAAAGCGGTTAAAGCGACCGGCGCTATCGTAAGCGGTCCGATTCCGTTGCCCACGGAAAAGGAAAAGTACACCGTACTGCGCTCGCCCCACGTGAACAAGAAGAGCCGGGAGCAATTCCAACTCTGCACGTACAAGCGCTTGGTTGACATCTTCTCGACCAGCAGCAAGACGGTAGACGCGCTGATGAAGCTGGAACTGCCCAGCGGCGTTGACGTTGAAATCAAAGTCTGAGCTTGAGATTTGAGTATTAAAAAGGCCCCGTTAGCAATTGCTGACGGGGCCTTTTTAACGTTTAAATGATAAGCTATTTCTGCTGATGCAAACCATAAGGTGTGAAGGCTAATCTATCGCGCACTACCTGCTCATATAGCGCTTTGTTGGCTTCAGGACGGGGTAAAAGCTTGTGATGACAGTGATAAACGACGGCGATATTAAGCACAGGAATTATCTGCACGCTATTGAGCCGCAAGCGAAACTCTATATCAGAATCTTCTCCAAAAGTAGGAGCGGTGTAACGCTCGTCGAAGCCATTGATGGCTTCTAAATCGTCTTTCATTACTGAAAAATTGGCACCCAATAGGCCACGCTCCTTTCGATTAAAGTAACTTCTTAATAACGGGGTAGTTACGTAAAAGCCATTCATGAAGTGGAACGTTTGTCGAGCTAAGAAGCCAGCCAGTTGCCCTAACATGGTCAATGGGCTCTGAAGCACGCCTTGGCGCACGCGCGCGGGTGTGAGTTGGTGAGTGAGTCGTTGAGAGAGGTCGATGCGCCGGCCAGCTAAGCAGCGGCCAAGACCCCCGAGCGCCAAATGCTCGGCTACAAAAGCGGGATGCGGAATACAGTCGCCATCCAAAAAAATAAGCTGAGCTCCCTTGGCCGACCTTATGGAAACATTCAGAATACGATTTTTTAGAAAGCCCGTATCGGGGTGCCAGTTATGCGAAATACGAAGCGGTGAAGCAGCCCGTAAAGCCGTTAGTTCCGTAACGAAGGCTTCATGAGAGCCATCATCGGAGATGATTACCTCGAAATCCGGTTCTGTCTGGGTTTCTAGGCCGGCTATTACCAGCTTCAAAAAATCGACCCGGTTATAAACGGAAATGATGATAGAGGCTTTCGGGCGGGGCATAGGCAAAAGTAACTCGTGCTACTTGTTATAGCGGGCGCAGGAATTAGCCAGTTGCGGATTCGCCCATAGGGGTGCGGTTGGTGTACCCGGGTAAGGCTGCTACCAAGTGTTACCTTTGATTTACACTTGGCAAAGCCGTATTTGATAAAATACGCCGCAAGAAGTGCTGGGGTCTGTGGTGCCGCTCAGCAATAGTAGTTATAGCATGAGCAGTTTGTTTTCTGAGGCTAGAACGCGGCAGTTGAGCGTTTTCTGGAGTACGGTTATTATTGTAGGACTATTTGTTACCCGCTGGATATTAGTATTGCCGAGTATTGGCATGGCTGGTCTATTTGTAACCAGCGTTGGCTACGCTCTTGCAAACCGGCAAATTGCCCAACGGGCATATACCCCTGCTTTTTTGAGCCTGACGCTGGTGTACTGGGTGCATTTCTTTATTGGTTTATGGCATAACAATGTATATAATAGAGAGTTACAAAAGGACTTGGTGCTTCAGTTACCCTTTTTGCTGTTGCCCCTATCGTTCCTATTGCTTCCGACGTGGCGAATAGCACACAAGCGGATAGTTTGGGCCGTGGTAATCAGTTGTTGCCTGGTTTCGGCAACAGCGGCTACTATTAACTACTCTCTGCACGCTCAGGAAATTGTCGGGGCCTATGACCGTTCTCAGGTGATGCCAACGGAGCCCGACCACGTACGTTTTAGTATAATTATTAGTATAGGAATATTGTCTGGATGCGTTTTGCTTCTGAGTGGCGCGCTAGCTACCAAATGGCGCATTGCTATTGGGCTTGGCGCAGGACTACTCTTCCTTTTTCAGCATTTGTTGGCAGTACGTAGCGGATTACTTAGTCTCTACGTTGGGGGAACTTTGCTGCTGGTCGTGGTAGGCTGGCAACTCAAGCGTTGGAAAACGGCCGCAGTAAGCGTGGTGCTGGTATTGGCAATAGGGCTGGCCTGTTTGTGGTTGCTTCCTACGCTCCAGCTTAGAATTCATAATACGTGGTATGATACCACGCAGAGAGCGGCAGTCAGTTCGGCTAACAATTTTTCTGTTACAGCGCGCTTATACTCTTATGAGGTAGCTGAAGCTATTATTCAGCAGCATCTACTTCTAGGAGTAGGCAAAGCGCAACTGAAACAGGAAATGGCTCAGCAGTACAGCTACCGTTATCCCGAAATAAGCCCCGATAACTACTTATTACCTCACAATCAGTTAGTTTACAACTTAGCTGCCTACGGTGTAATTGGTCTGGTTATATTTTTATGTGGGTTCTATTATCCACTTTGGGTAGGTATTCGGCAGCACAATCTGCTCGTGTTGGTCATTTATGCCATTATTACCATCTCGTTCCTCACTGAATACACGCTGGAGAATAACCTAGGGGTAATCATTGGCCTGTTCTTCCCGTTGCTTGCCCTTGCACCGGTGGCAGTTGAAAAACTATTGGCCACAGCGCTGCCACAACTAGCAGCTAGTGACCAAAACGGCGTAACAACGGAGTAATTGAAAAGCTAACAGCTTGACCTGAAATTATTTTCCTTCTCAGTTTGGTTTTTCCCAAAGAAAATCCCTACCTTTGCACTCCCTTAGCGAAAAGGCCACTCGGGCCTTTTCTTTTTGTGTCATTTAATATCCACTAGAATGCCTGGCATCATCGGTAAAAAAATCGGTATGACAAGCCTCTTCACTCCGGACGGGAAAAACATTCCCTGCACGCTCATCGAAGCGGGTCCGTGCGTAGTGACGCAGGTTAAAACTGTCGAAAACGACGGCTATAACGCTGTTCAGCTCGCTTACGGCGAGAAGAAGGCCAAACGTACCACTAAGGCCCTGGCTGGCCACTTCGCCAAAGCCAGCACCACCCCCAAGAAACGCCTCGTTGAGTTTCGCACCGACGACATCGCCACTTTCACGCTGGGCAGCACGGTTGAAACCACGCTGTTCGAAGAAGGTGAGTTCGTTGACGTAGTAGGTACCTCGAAAGGTAAAGGTTTCCAGGGTGTTGTAAAACGCTACAACTTCCAAGGCGTGGGTGGTCAAACCCACGGTCAGCACAATCGTCTGCGTCACCCCGGTTCTATCGGTGCGTGCTCGTGGCCTTCGCGCGTATTCAAAGGAATGCGCATGGGTGGCCGCATGGGTACCGACCGCGTCAAGATTCAGAATCTGAAGGTGATGCGTATTGTCGCTGACAAGAACCTGATTCTGGTAAGCGGCTCAGTGCCCGGTGCCAAGAATGGCTACGTGTTCCTAGAGAAATAACCTGCTAAGCTTACTAGAGATGGAACTGTCCGTATTCAATAGCAAAGGCGAAGACACCGGCCGCAAGGTTACGCTGTCCGACGCCGTGTTTGGCCACGAGCCAAACGAGCACGTCATGTACCTCGACGTGAAGCAGTACTTGGCCAACCAGCGCCAGGGTACGCACAAATCGAAGGAGCGTGCCGAAATCTCGCGCACCACCAAGAAACTGAAGAAGCAGAAAGGCACCGGTGGTGCTCGTGCTGGTTCGATGAAGTCGGGTGTGTTCGTAGGTGGTGGCCGCATGTTCGGTCCACGTCCGCGTGACTACAGCTTCAAGTTGAACAAGAAAACCAAGCGCGTTGCGCGCCTGTCGGCCCTTTCAGTGCTGGCTCGTGATGGCAAAGTGGCTTTGGTTGAAAACTTGACGTTCAGCGCTCCCCGCACGAAGGACTTCGTGGCCGTTTTAGATGGCCTGAAGCTCAACAACGGTCGCAAGACCTTGTACGTGGCCGGCGAAGCTGCTGACAAAAACCTGCTCCTCAGCGCCCGCAACGTGCAGAAAGTGAAGATTTCGACTGCCGTAGGCCTCAATACCCACGACCTGTTGAACACCGACACCCTGCTCATCAGCGAGGACGGCCTGCGTTCGCTGGAGCAATTGTACACCTCTAACTCCGCCGAATAATGAGCACGCTGAAACGCCCCATTATCACCGAGAAGGCTACTAGCCTCACCGAAACCGGCCGCTACGTATTCGAAGTGGAACGCACGGCTAACAAGGTGCAGATTAAGAAAGACATCGAGCAGCTTTATGGCGTCACCGTGACCGGCATCAATACGATGCGCACGATTGGCAAAATCAAATCGAAGGCTACCAAAGGTGGCCAGGTTTCGGGTCGTCGCGCCCACGGCAAAAAAGCCGTTGTGACCCTGAAGGACGGTGATATCATCGATTTCTACGGCAATATTTAATTGCCTTCGCCGCAAAAGCCCAACTAGCTAGTAATGGCACTTAAAAAACTCAGACCAACCACGCCAGGCCAACGCTTCCGCGTGGCCCCGGCCTTCGACGAGCTAACGACGTCGACGCCGGAGAAGTCGTTGCTGACCTCGCTCAAAAAGAGCGGCGGTCGTAACTCTTCGGGTAAAATGTCGAACCGCTACATCGGCGGTGGACATAAGACCCAGTATCGTATCGTAGACTTCAAGCGTGACAAAGCCGGTGTTCCGGCCACGGTGAAGACTATCGAGTACGACCCTAACCGTACCGCTCGTATTGCTTTGCTGCACTACGCCGACGGCGAGAAGCGCTACATCATTGCCCCTGCTGGCCTGAATGTAGATACCGTTATCGTATCGGGCCCTGGTGTAGCTCCCGAAGTTGGCAATGCCTTGCCACTCCGCGAGATGCCCCTTGGTACTATCGTGCACAACATCGAATTGCAGCCCGGTCAGGGTGCCGCTATCGCTCGCTCGGCTGGCACCTATGCCCAGCTCGTAGCTCGCGAGGAGCGTTACGCTACTCTCAAGTTGCCTTCCGGCGAGATGCGCATGGTACTCGTTACCTGCACCGCTACGGTTGGTACGGTATCGAACGGTGACCATATGAACGTTGTGATGGGCAAAGCCGGTCGCAACCGTTGGGCTGGTCGTCGTCCCCGCGTTCGTGGTGTAGCTATGAACCCTGTTGACCACCCAATGGGTGGTGGTGAAGGTAAATCGTCGGGTGGTCACCCACGTAGCCGCAACGGTATCTTCGCTAAGGGTCAGAAGACCCGCAACAAGAACAAGTATTCTGAGAACCTGATTGTCAGCCGCAAAGGCAAGAAGTAATATATGGCACGTTCACTCAAAAAAGGGCCGTACATTGACTTCCGGCTCGAGAAAAAGGTAGAAGCGCTGGAAAGCGCTGGCAAAAAATCGGTGGTAAAGACCTGGTCGCGCCGCTCGATGATTTCGCCTGACTTCGTGGGTCACACCTTCGCAGTCCACAACGGGAACAAGTTCATCCCGGTCTATGTAACTGAAAACATGGTCGGCCACAAGCTCGGCGAGTTTGCGCCCACGCGCAACTTCCGTGGTCACGTCGCCAAAAAAGATAAAGGCAAGCGTTAAGATGGAAGCAGTAGCCAAACTCCGTAACGTGCCTACCTCGCCGCGCAAAATGCGCTTGGTAGCCAATCTGGTTCGCGGTAAGCGCGTAACCCAGGCCCTCGGTCTGCTCCGCTTCGAAGCCAACTCGGGTGCCGAGAAGGTAGAGAAGTTGCTCTTGTCGGCCTTGGCCAACTGGCAGCAGAAGAATCCCGAGGAGCGCATTGAAGATGCCAACCTTTGCGTAACCGAGATTTCGGTAGACGAAGGACGTCAGTTGAAGCGTTTGCGCCCCGCCCCCCAGGGCCGTGGTCACCGCATCCGCAAGCGCTCGAACCACATCACGCTGACGGTTGGTCCGCAGCGTGAGTCGCACATGTCGAAGAAAGAGCTGAACGCTCTGACTCGCCTTGCAGCTGCTACCCCCACTGAAACCCCCGCCAACGCTTAATTTATCATGGGACAGAAAGTAAATCCCGTTGGTTTCCGACTCGGCGTTATTAAAGGCTGGGACTCAAACTGGTACGGCGGCAAGGATTTTGCCGACAAACTCGTTGAAGACGAGAAAATTCGCAAGTACATCAACGCCCGCATCCAAAAGGGCGGTATCTCGCGCATCGTTATCGAGCGCACCCTGAAGCGGATTACCATCACCATCAACACGGCTCGTCCGGGTGTGGTAATCGGTAAAGGCGGCCAGGAAGTTGATAAGATTAAGGACGAACTCAAGGAAATTACCAAGAAGGACGTTCAAATAAACATCTTCGAGATTAAGCGCCCCGAGCTGGACGCTCGCCTGGTAGGCGAGAGCATCGCTCAGCAATTGGCCGCTCGTATCTCATTCCGTCGCGCCATGAAGATGTCTATCCAGGCTGCTATGCGGGCTGGTGCTGAAGGCATCAAAATCCAGTGCGGTGGCCGCCTTGGCGGTGCCGAGATTGCTCGCTCGGAGCAGTACAAAGAAGGTCGTACCCCGCTGCACACGCTGCGCGCCGATATCGACTATGCTCTGTCGGAAGCCCAAACGGTGTATGGTAAAATCGGCATCAAAGTGTGGGTAATGCGCGGTGAGGTGTTCGGCAAGCCCGACCTCTCGCCCAACCAAGTGCCTGCTGGTCAGCAGGGTGGTGATGACCGTGGTGGCCGTGGCGGCGACCGTGGCCCGCGCCGCGATGGTGACCGCAACGACCGTGGTCCGCGTCGCGATGGCGACCGTGGCCCGCGTCGTGATGGCGCTGCTGGTGGCGGCCAAGGCGGCCCCCGTGGTGGCCAAGGCGGCCAGGGTGGCGGTGCTCCCCGTGGTGGTCAAGGTGGTGGCCCCGCTGGCGGTGGCAACCGCGGCGGCCAGGGTGGCGGTCCCCGTCGCTAGGTTATAGTGAACTAGTCTGAGCCGTATCCTGAATCTTTTCGTTCAGGGTACGGTTCACTGCTAATATTTTTCAAGTTTTCTTTTTTTACTCAAATGTTACAACCGAAAAGGACCAAGTATCGCAAGATGCAAAAGGGTCGCGTAACAGGCCTAGCCTACCGCGGCAGCTCCATAGACTTCGGTTCGTTCGCGCTTAAGTCACTGGAAATCTCTTGGATTACGGCTCGCCAGATTGAGGCTGCCCGTATTGCAATGACCCGTGCCATGAAACGCGAAGGGCAAGTATGGATTCGCATTTTCCCAGATAAACCAATTACCAAGAAGCCTGCTGAAGTGCGGATGGGTAAGGGTAAAGGTTCGCCCGAGTATTGGGTAGCCTGCGTGAAGCCTGGCCAAATTATGTTTGAATCGGATGGCGTGAGCCTCGAAACCGCAAAAGAGTCGCTGCGTCTGGCTGCTCAAAAGCTGCCGGTTCGTACCTCTTTTGTAGTTCGTCGTGACTACGTAGATAACGTTGCTTAATCCGATGAAAAACGAAGAAATTCGCGCCCTGTCGGTCGACGACCTGCGCACCCAGCTGAAAACTGAGCAAACCAACGGCCAGCAGATGCGCTTTGCGCACGCTATCAGCCCGCTCGAAAACCCCGGTCGCTTGAAGGCCAACCGCAAAACCGTTGCTCGCCTGCAAACGGAAGTTTCGCGTCGGAATAATGAGCAGGCCTCTAACAAAGCCTAGTAATGGAACCGACTCAAGAAAACCTGTTGCCGGCTCACGACAATGCTTCGGACCGCAACATGCGGAAAGAAATCGTGGGCAAGGTGACCAGCAGCAAGATGGATAAGTCCATCACGGTAGCGGTAGTTGCCAAACACCAGCACCCGATTTACGGCAAGTTCGTGAGCAAGACCACCAAGTTCCACGCCCACGACGAGAAAAACGAGTGCGGCGAAGGTGACCTGGTGCGCATCATGAGCACCCGCCCCCTGAGCAAGACTAAGCGCTGGCGCTTAGTTGAAATTGTTGAACGTGCTAAATAATCCTGAACGATGATACAGCAAGAATCCCGCCTCACGGTGGCCGACAATAGCGGCGCCAAGGAAGTGCTCTGCATCCGCGTACTGGGTGGCACGGGCAAGAAGTACGCTACGGTTGGTGATAAAATCGTGGTAGCTATCAAGTCGGCTATTCCCTCGGGCAATGCCAAGAAAGGTACTGTTAGCAAAGCTGTTATCGTGCGCGTGAAGAAAGAAATCCGTCGTAAAGATGGTTCTTACATCCGCTTCGACGACAACGCTGCCGTATTGCTCAATAACAACGACGAGCCCCGCGGCACGCGTATTTTCGGGCCGGTGGCCCGCGAATTGCGCGAGAAGCAGTTCATGAAAATCGTATCGCTGGCCCCTGAAGTAATCTAACCAATGGCAACCAAAGCAAAAGCCCCGGCCGTGCACCTGCACGTGAAAACCGGCGACCTCGTGAAAGTTATTGCTGGCGACGAGCGCACCAAGACCGGCATTATCAAATCGGTAAATCGCTCTACGCAGCGCGTTATCGTTGAAGGCCTCAACCTGGTAACGAAGCATAATAAGCCGAGTGCCAAGAACCCCCAGGGTGGCATTACCAAAATCGAGAGCCCGATGCACGTATCCAACGTGAAGAAGGTTGATTCGGCCAACTCTTAATTCGTTACGATAATGGCTCGACTTAAAGATAAATATCAGAAAGAAGTAGTACCCGCGCTCCAGGAGAAATTCCAGTTTAAGAGCATCATGCAGGTACCGCGCATCACCAAAATCTGCATCAACCGGGGCATCGGTGCCGCTGTTGCTGACAAGAAATTGGTTGACAATGGGGTAGAGGAGTTGACGACCATCACTGGTCAGAAGGCTGTTCCAACCATCGCCAAGCGCTCGGTTTCGAACTTCAAACTCCGGGAGGGTATGCCCATCGGTGCGCGCGTAACGCTGCGCGGCGAGCGGATGTACGAATTCCTGGACCGTCTCCTGACGGTAGCCTTGCCCCGCGTGCGGGACTTCAAAGGCATCAACGATAAGGGCTTCGACGGCCGGGGTAACTATACCCTCGGCGTGAAGGAGCAGATTATCTTCCCCGAGATTTCGATTGATAAAATCAAAGGCATCTCCGGTATGGATATCACCTTCGTAACGACGGCCGAAAATGACGAGCAGAGCTACGAGCTGCTCCGCGCTTTCGGTATGCCCTTCGCTAACGCTAAAAAGGAAGCTGAATAATGGCTAAAGAATCCATCAAAGCCCGGGCCCGCAAGCGCATTGCCCTGGTAGCCCGCTACGCCGAGAAGCGTAAGGCACTGAAAGCAGCAGGCGATTACCTTGGCCTCGACAAGCTGCCCCGCAACTCGTCGCCCGTGCGCCTGCACAACCGCGACATGATTGACGGCCGCCCCCGTGGCTACATGCGCAAGTTTGGCATCAGCCGCGTTCGCTTCCGCGAAATGGCGCTGGCTGGTAAGATTCCCGGCGTGACGAAGTCGAGCTGGTAGTATTACTGCTTCGTAAGTTTGATTCCCAAGTTGAAGTTCGCAAGGACTTTGGCTTGGGAATTTTGCTTTCATTATTGTGGTAACAACAGTTCTTATTTGAAAACATGAAAGTATTTGCTGTTTTTCTGTTGCTCACTTCGTGCTTCATTTATAGTGCGTGCAAGGAACATAATCCGCCTGATACCAAGTGCAAAATCATTGGGCTGTGGGAAAGAACCAAAAAGCCGAAAGGAGTGATTGTGATTGGTGAAACAGGAGGGCCTCATTCTACTCTATGCCTTTATGATAGCTTAGCTTTCACTAATTATTTTGTTGAGTTAAACTAGACGAATGACACTTTGAGGATGCGCCACGGTTGTTTAGTCTATTATCTCCCTCTCGTTTATCATACCCAAGGGGATAGCATTAGGTTAGGATGGTTAGGAAGTCTTGTTAGGAGGAAATAAAATTGAGCTAAAAAGCTTGGTAATTTTAAGTGCGCCGGCCGCTACGGGCGGCGGGTGGGCCGATAGTTACCTTGCAGCATGAAAGCCAAATACCTCGACCCGTTCACCGACTTCGGCTTCAAGAGGATATTTGGGTAGGAAGCGAGCAAGCCGCTACTATGCGACTTCCTGAACGCGCTGTTGCTGCCAGCAGCGTAGATTTGGGAGTTGGTTTTTCAGCGAGGGTAACGTTTCGGAGAAATAGCCGCAGCCCCAAACCGCGCTGGCTGCTGCGAGGGGCTTACGTTTCACAAAATAATAAGCTCAACCAAGTAATTCGCGATTCGTAAAAACCTAGCACACTTATCTGCCACGTGATGAAAGTGCTCTTTTTGACTTTGCTACCAGCCGGCTTACTTATTGGAAATCCATTTTCTGCCCTTGCTCAAAAATCACCAAGCATTGGGAGTAATGTGCAGCAAGCCGCTAATATGGCTGATGCTAACATTGCTAAATCGCATTTGCCTATTGGCAATGTAGCTCCGCCGAAGACCGCTGCTGCCACTCTCGTTCGTAGCTATGCCTATGTGCCAACCGAGGCGTTGCGCCAGGAAACTGTGCGGCGGGCCGTAGCAAATGCGCAGGATACCCAGTCACTTGGCGGCCGTGATATTGCCGAATATGTTGGCCCCAATCACCGTAGTTACCAGCCTTACTACGATACTGCTCGGCGCGCTACTGGATTGCCTGACAATGATGCCGCCGCCGCGATGGCAGTGTATATGCTGACTGGCTATTCGATAATCAACAACTACCGCACCGATATGATTATGCCGGCTATGGCGCAGGGCGTGCGCAATCAGCTGCTTCCTTTGTTGGCTAGTAGTCCTCGCTATACTACGCCGGTTCTTATTGCGCAAGCTGGTGAGGACATGAAATTACAGACTGTATTGCTTGTGGCCTCCTGGCAGCAGAGCATCAAGGCAGGCACTAGTGAAGGTTTTCGACGCAATACCGCTACCTACTTCACAAGCCATTTCAATATGGATTTCACCCAGAAGCGACCTAGCAGCCAGGGCTTCGTCAACAAATAGCTTTGCTAGTACTAGCGCTTCATAATCAAATTCTTGGTGTTGTGAGTTCGCTTTAATGGGTATGCTTTCTGGGTAACTAAGTACGACTTTCAAGTAAGGTTGGGAGCAGGCTGGTTGAGGTTAGCAATGCTTTTTAATGGGTATACCACTTGCTTAACTAGTACAGCAAAAACTTTAATGCGGCGGGTTATTGCATAAGTGCCACGCTTACTGCTACCTTTGCACCCCGAAAGAGAATACCCGTGGGCTAGCTCACCCTATTTGGCAGGTTGCCGAAAGAAACCATGGGTTGGCCCTGAAAGCCTAGCCCAGTAGTCTTAACCGAGATTTCGTTGTACGGCAGTAGCTAGTGCGTCGAAATTTTCTTATCTTTGCGGTCCCGTAACAAGGACCTATTTAAACTAAATGAATACTGACCCGATTGCTGATTACCTGACCCGGTTGCGCAACGCTCTCAAGGCGAACCACCGGGTAGTGGAAATCCCGGCCAGCAACATCAAAAAGGAAATCACGAAAGTGCTCTATCACAAGGGCTACATTCAGAGCTACCGTTTTGATGATACTTCGGCCCAAGGTGTGATTAAAATCGCCTTGAAGTACAACCCCACTACGAAAGCTCCCGCTATTACCAAGCTGGACCGTGTGAGCACGCCCGGCCTGCGCCAATACCGCGCGGCCGATAACCTGCCCCGCGTATTGAGTGGTTTGGGCATTGCCATCCTGTCGACCTCGAAAGGGGTAATGACCGAGAAGGAGGCTAAAAACGAGAACGTGGGCGGCGAGGTGCTGTGTTACGTGTACTAACCGCTAAGCCCTAGTATCTATATGTCCCGCATTGGCAAACTACCGATTGCACTGCCCGCCGGCGTGCAGGTATCGGTCGACAACGAGAACACCGTAACGGTGAAAGGCCCGAAAGGTACCTTGACCCAAGCCGTAGACCGCGATATCGCGGTAGCTATGGAAGACGGTAACGTAGTGGTGACCCGCCCTACGGAGCAGAAGCGCCACAAAGCCATGCATGGCCTGTACCGCTCGCTCATCAACAACATGATTACCGGCGTTAACACCGGCTACGAGCACAAGCTTGAGTTGGTAGGCGTAGGCTACAAGGCTACCCTGTCGGGCAAGTCGCTGGAACTGTCACTTGGCTACTCGCACAACGTGTACCTGGCTATGCCTCCTGAAGTATCGGCTACCGCCGTTACCGAAAAAGGTAAAAACCCCATCGTAACCTTGACCAGCATCGATAAGCAGCTTATCGGTCAAGTAGCCGCCAAAATCCGCTCGTTGCGGAAAGTAGAGCCATACAAAGGCAAAGGTGTGCGCTTTGTGGGTGAGATTGTTCGTCGTAAAGCCGGCAAGACTGCCGCTAAAAAGTAATCTAGTATCATGGCTTTCGATAAAGCAACTCGCCGGAAGCGCATTCAGCGCATCATCCGCACGAAAGTGTCCGGTACGTCGGAGCGCCCGCGCCTGTCGGTGTTCCGCTCCAACACGGGCATCTACGCCCAGATTATTGACGACTCGGCTGGCCGCACGCTGGCTGCCGCTTCGTCGAAAAAGGTAACCGCCGAAGGTGGTAACGGAGTGGCCCTAGCCGCTGCCGTTGGCCGCGAAATCGCCGCTAAAGCGCAAGAAGCTGGTATCACGAAAGTGGTATTCGACCGCTCGGGCTACCTCTATCACGGCCGTATTAAATCACTAGCTGAAGGAGCCCGCGAAGGCGGCCTCAATTTCTAAGCATCATGGCAGAGTATAACAACAACAACCGTGGTGGCGCTCCTGGTGGAAACGACCGCGGTGGCAACAACCGGGGTGGCAACGACCGTCGCGGCAACGACCGCGGTGGCCGCGGCAACGACAACTCGGTGCAGGGTGAGTCGGACCTCAAAGAGAAAGTAGTAGCCATCAACCGTGTAGCCAAAGTGGTGAAAGGTGGTCGTCGCTTCAGCTTCTCGGCTATTGTAGTGGTAGGTGACGGTAAAGGCAACGTGGGCTACGGCTTGGGTAAAGCCAACGAAGTAACCGATGCTATCGCCAAGGGTATTGACGACGCTAAGAAAAATGTGGTGAAGGTGCCGCTGTACAAGCACACCGTTCCCCACATAATGGAAGGCCGTTATGGTGGAGGTTTCGTGTTGGTGCAGCCCGCTGCAGCTGGTACGGGTGTAATCGCCGGCGGCGCTATGCGCGCCGTGTTCGAATCAGCTGGCATTAAAGATGTGTTAGCAAAGTCGAAGGGTTCTTCTAACCCCCACAACGTAGTAAAGGCTACCTTTGCTGCCTTGGCTAAAATGCGTGACCCGTTGCAAATTGCACAGGCTCGCGGTATTTCTCTCGCCCGCGTTTTTAACGGTTAATTTGACCATGCCACAGATTCAAGTAAAGCTCGTGCGCAGCGCCATTGACCGCCCCGAGCGTCAGAAGCGCACCGTGCAGGCCCTCGGCCTGAATAAAATGAACAGCACTGCCACCCACGAAGCTAATCCCAGCATTCTGGGCATGGTAGCCTCGGTGAAGCATTTGCTGGAAGTAACCGAACTGTAAGCGTTTATCCCAGTCATGAATCTTTCCAATCTAAAACCCGCCGCAGGCTCGACGCGCAATAACAAACGCCTTGGTCGTGGTGAGGGCTCAGGTGGCGGTGGTACCGCAACCCGCGGTCACAAAGGTGCTAAGTCACGCTCGGGCTACTCGCGCAAGTCGGGTTTCGAAGGTGGCCAAATGCCCCTCCAGCGTCGCGTTCCGAAGTTCGGTTTCACGAACATCAATCGCGTCGAGTTTAAAGGTATCAACTTGGATGTGCTCCAAGGTCTGCTTGAGAAAGGCACGGTTACCGCAATGGACCAGGCTTACTTCGTAGAAGCTGGCTTGGTATCGAAAAATGCTAAAATCAAAATCCTGGGCCGTGGTGAACTCACTACCGCGCTGGAAGTACACGCTCACGCTTTCTCGAAATCGGCCGTTGAGGCTATCGAAAAGGCTGGTGGCAAAGTTGTTACGCTGTAACTACTAAACACGAGCAATGAATAAGTTTATCAACACGATAAAGAATATTTTTGCGATTGAGGATTTGCGTACGCGAATCCTCAATACGCTTTTTTTCATTGCTATCTACCGGCTGGGCTGCTATGTTGTGCTGCCTGGTGTTGACCCTACCCGCCTTAAAGCGGGTACCGGCGGCGTTTTCGGTATTTTAGATACCCTGTTGGGTGGAGCATTTAGCCATGCATCTATTTTTGCATTGGGTATTATGCCGTACATCTCGGCTTCTATTGTATTGCAACTACTGACTATTGCAGTTCCTTACTTTCAGAAGCTTCAGAAAGAGGGCGAATCAGGTCGTAAGAAAATCAATCAGTACACGCGCTTACTGACCATCCCCATTGTGATGGCTCAATCGGTGGGCTTCTTAGCAACTATAAATGCTGAAGCTATTGTATCTCCCGGCACATTCTTTACCATCTCTACTATGCTCATCATTACGGCTGGAACGCTGTTTTGCATGTGGCTGGGCGAGAAAATCACTGACAAGGGTATTGGCAACGGCATTTCCATGATTATCATGATTGGAATCGTCTCCCGCTTACCCGGTGCGCTTATTGGCGAGGCAGCTGCTAAAGGCATTAATAAATCATTGATTTTCCTGCTGGAACTAGTGGTATTGTTTCTGGTTGTTATGGCGGTTATTGTGCTGACCCAAGCTGTGCGTCGTATTCCGGTGCAGTATGCGAAGCAGGTTGGCGGTACAACCCAGCTCGATGCACAAAGGCAGTTTATTCCCCTCAAGGTGAATGCCGCTGGGGTTATGCCTATCATCTTCGCACAGTCTCTGATGTTTGTTCCAAGCATTGCTGCTTCTGCATGGGATAAGAATAGTGACTTGGCCGCTACGATAGCCTCCTATTTTTCGCCTGAACATTGGGTGTATAACACAGTATTTGCGCTGCTTATCATCATTTTCACTTACTTCTACACTGCTATTAGCGTTAACCCCAATCAAATTGCGGATGACCTTAAACGCAGTGGGGGCTTTGTGCCTGGTGTTAAACCTGGCCGTGATACTTCGGAATTTATCGATGAGATATTGACCCGTATCACTTTGCCTGGCGCTGTGGCTCTTGCCCTGATTGCCGTTTTCCCAACAATGGCCCTGTTGTTAGGTGTAACTCGCCCATTATCACTATTTTATGGGGGAACATCGCTTATCATCATGGTAGGCGTGGTACTTGATACACTAAACCAGATTGAAAGCTACCTGCTCATGCGTCATTACGACGGTATGATGAAATCTAATAAGTTGCGGAGCCGCACTACCGAACCGGTAGCGCTAGCCTCGTAAGTAGCTAGGTATGGCAACTGGAACTGTTCAGTTTAAAACTGAAGAAGAAATAGATTTGATGCGCGCCGCAGGTCAATTGCTTGCGCGAGCGCATGGCGAAGTAGCTGCAATGGTACGCGAAGGAGTTACTACGCGTCAATTGGATCGGCGGGCTGAGGAATTTATTCGTGACCACGGTGCTACTCCATCTTTCAAAGGCTACAATAACTTTCCTTATAGTTTGTGTTTAAGCCCCAACTCAGTTGTGGTGCACGGATTTGCTACTGATGAACCGCTGAAAAGCGGCGATATCCTATCAGTAGATGCAGGAGTTTTTCTTAACGGTTATCATGCCGATAGCGCTTATACTTACCCAATTGGGGACGTATCGTCTGAAGTTCGACAATTGCTAAAGGAAACGGAAGCGTCGTTGTACAAAGGAATTGAACAGGCTATTAGCGGTAATCGAGTTGGTGATATCAGTTTTGCTATTCAGAATCATGTAGCTACTAAAGGCTACGGTGTGGTTCGAGAGTTAGTAGGCCACGGTGTAGGAGCAAAATTGCATGAGAAACCAGAGGTGCCCAATTATGGCAAACGGGGCTCAGGGCCGATGCTTCAAACTGGTATGACGCTTGCCATTGAGCCGATGGTGACGCTAGGGAAGAAAGAAGTTGTGCAAGAGAAAGACGGCTGGACTATCCGCACGCGCGATAAAAAGCCAGCTGCGCACTTTGAGCACACAGTTGTTGTTAGAAAAGACAAGGCAGAAATTCTGACCTCGTTTGAATACATAGAAAAAGCATTGCAGTAGCCCTTATGGCAAAACAAGCCTCCATCGAGCAGGACGGTACCATCCTAGAAGCCCTGTCCAACGCCATGTTCCGCGTGGAATTGGAAAACGGGCATCAGTTGATTGCCCACATCTCGGGTAAGATGCGGATGCACTATATTAAGATTCTGCCCGGCGATAAGGTGAAACTGGAGATGTCGCCCTACGACTTGTCAAAGGGACGCATCAAATATCGTTACAAGTAATTTTTTCGTTCTTTTCAAGGTCATGAAAGTAAAAACCTCGGTGAAGAAACGTAGCGTTGATTGCAAAATCATCCGTCGCAACGGCAAGCTCTACGTTATCAACAAGAAGAACCCCCGCTTCAAACAGCGTCAGGGCTAAATCAATTTTCAGAGACCCGGAGCCTTGGGTACTGGCTTAGTGAGATTTTGTCGCTGAGTCGCCTTCCAAGCAGTTGCCGGGCTTTCTGGTCCGCAAACATCATACAACCATTATGGCTCGTATCGCAGGGGTAGACATCCCGGACAACAAGCGCGGCGAAATCGCCCTGACTTACATTTTCGGCATTGGCCGGAGCAACTCGGTTAAAATCCTCGCTAAAGCTGGCATCGAGGCCAACAAAAAAGTGAAAGATTGGACTGAGGCTGAAGCTGGTGAGGTGCGCAGCATCATTGCCGCTGAGCACAAGACCGAAGGTGCATTGCGTTCGGAAATCCAGCTCAACATCAAGCGTTTGATGGACATTGGCTGCTACCGTGGCCTGCGTCATCGCAAAGGCCTGCCGGTGCGCGGTCAGCACACCAAAAACAACTCGCGTACCCGTAAGGGCAAGCGCAAGACTGTGGCTGGCAAGAAGAAAGCAACGAAATAATCAATAACGGCAATCGGGTTTTTATTTAACAGTTATCAGTTAATATTTAATAAGAAGTTCGAATAGAACGATGTTGAATATTAACTGATAACTGTTAAATAAAACCCAACACCTGCCGTATTTCAGCGATAACCAAATGGCACAAAAAAGAAAAGACAAAGCCAAGAAGCGGCTTGTCGTGGTGGAGCAGGTGGGCCAGGTCCACATTCGCGCCTCCTTTAACAATATCATTATCTCGGTAACCAACTCCAATGGCCAGGTTATTTCCTGGGCTTCGGCGGGTAAAATGGGTTTCCGCGGTTCTAAGAAAAACACTCCTTACGCGGCCCAGATGGCAGCTACGGATTGCGGCAAAGTAGCCCACGACCTGGGCATGCGCAAAGCCGAAATTTTTGTAAAGGGTCCGGGTGCTGGCCGTGAGTCGGCTATCCGCGCACTCGGTAACGTGGGCATTGAAGTGACGACCATTCGCGACGTGACGCCGCTGCCGCACAACGGCTGCCGCCCTCCTAAGCGTCGCCGCGTTTGATTTTTCACTTCTGTTAGTACTATCCCATGGCACGTTATACTGGCCCTACCGCCAAAATTGCCCGTCGCTTTTCGGAGCCGATTTTCGGTCCAAGCAAGGCACTCAATAAAAAGAACTATCCTCCGGGCCAGCACGGCCGTGGCCGCCGCAAGAAGCAGTCGGAATATTCCGTGCAGCTGATGGAGAAGCAGAAAGTAAAGTACATGTACGGTGTGCTTGAAAAGCAGTTTGAGAACCTATTCCACAAAGCCGCAGTATTGCCCGGTATCACCGGTGACAACCTGCTCGGCTTGCTGGAGTCGCGCCTCGACAACGTAGTGTACCGTTTGGGTATCGCCAGCACGCGCCGCGCGGCGCGCCAGCTGGTCTCGCACAAGCACATTACGGTGAACGGTGAGGTAGTAAACATCCCTTCGTACAAGCTGCGCGCCGGCGACCAAGTTGGTGTGCGTGAAAAGTCGAAGTCGCTTGAGGCTATCACTACTAACCTGACGGTGCGCAACTCGCGTCAGTTTTCGTGGTTGGAGTGGGATGGTAAAGAGATGGTGGGTGTTTTCACCAACATGCCGTCGCGTGAGCTTATCCCGGAGAAAATCACGGAGCAGCTCATTGTCGAACTGTATTCGAAGTAATAGCAGATTGGCACTTGGTGCGGCCCGGACATTGTTCGGGCCGCATTTGTGCTAAGCCAATATCGCTGAGGATAGCTTGTGAAAGAGCGCCCGAGCGGCACAAAACACAGCCTTCAGTGGTTCTGTTTGGCTACCAAGTACTAAGCAAGCTTCGAGCTTGCTTTTCCCGTTACATAATTAACTGCCCCACATATGTCAATCTTAGCTTTTCAGATGCCGGAGAAAGTAGTGATGGAGAAATCCGACGACTTTACCGGAACGTTTGAATTCAAGCCTCTGGAGAAGGGCTACGGCGTTACGATTGGGAACGCGCTGCGGCGCATTCTGCTTTCGTCGCTGGAGGGCTTCGCCATTACGTCGGTGCGCACGACTTCGGTGCTGCACGAATTTTCGACGATTGAAGGGGTGATTGAGGACATGTCCGAAATCATTCTGAACCTCAAGCAGGTGCGCTTCAAGAAAATCAGTGACGCCATTGAGGACAAGATTACGGTGCGTATCAGCGGGCAGGACACGTTCTCGGCTGGCGACATCGGCAAGTTTGCCGTGGGCTTTCAGATTTTGAACCCCAAGATGGTTATCTGCAATCTCGACCCTTCCAAGGAGCTTGAGTTTGAATTGACCATTGCGCGTGGTCGCGGCTACGTGCCAGCCGACGAGAACAAGCCGACCGACCAGGTTTTTGGTCAAATCGCGATTGATGCTATCTACACGCCTATTAAGAACGTGAAGTACAGCATCGAGAACACACGCGTAGAACAGAAGACTGACTATGAGCGCTTGCTCATCGAGATTCAAACTGACGGTTCGATTCATCCGGAAGAGGCGCTGAAAGGTGCTGCTAACATCCTGATTCAGCACTTCATGCTGTTTTCGGATAGCACAATACAGCTGAGCGGTAACCGCCCGGCCGTAGCTGAGCCGATTGATGAGGAAACGCTGGCTATGCGCAAGGTGCTGAAAACCTCGCTTGGTGAGATGGACCTTTCGGTGCGGGCTTATAACTGCCTGAAGGCGGCTGACATCAAAACGCTGGGCGAGTTAGTACAACTCGACATGGCGGATATGATGAAGTTTCGCAACTTTGGTAAGAAGAGCCTCACGGAGTTGGAAAACCTCGTGGAAGAGAAAGGTCTGCACTTCGGTATGGACCTCGGTAAGTACCGTTTAGATGAAGACTAGAAACGTTTGTGTTACTGGCTGCTGAATTTCTCGTGCGAGAAAATTAGCGGCCAGTAATTTTTTATAAATACCCTTTCAATAACCCGCTGCGCCCCAGGGATTAGGGTTCTAATGAGGTTCTCGCGACCCGCCGTGGTCCTGGTCCGCAAGCGTAGCATTTAACCAATTTGTCCGATGAGACACGGTAAGAAAATCAACCACTTGGGCCGTACTACCGCCCACCGTCACGCGATGCTGTCGAACATGGCTACGTCGCTGATTATGCACAAGCGTGTGACCACTACGGTTGCCAAGGCTAAAGCCCTGCGCAAGTACATCGAGCCTCTGCTGACCAAGGCTAAAGACGACACGACGCACTCGCGCCGGACGGTATTCGCCACGCTGCAAAGCAAGGAGAGCTTGAAGGAATTGTACGGAGAGATTGCCGGCCGTATTGCCAACCGCCCCGGTGGCTACACCCGCATTCTGAAGCTGAGCGCTACCCGTGCTGGTGACAATGCCGATATGTGCATTATCGAACTGGTCGACTTCAACGAGACGATGCTTGAAGCTAAGAACGCTACGGAAGCTAAGTCGACCACTACGCGCCGCTCCCGCCGTCGTGGTGGTAAGTCAGAAGGTGCTGACAACGAGGCTGGTACGTCGGCTGCTGAAGTTACTTCGGACGCTCCGGCTGCTACCACTACGCAGTCGGCCCCAGCCGACACGGCTACGGACACGCTGACTAACGGCGAAACCCGTGAGGAAGCTACTAAGGCTGAATAGTTTAGCTTAATATAGAAAAGGGGGGTGCGCCGTAAGGTGCATCCCCCTTTTTTGTGTGTAGTAGTGGGCCTTAAAACATATTTAGAAGGTTTGCTCCTGCCAAGGCAACTGTGGAGTTCGTAAACAGTATGTAGGACAGGGCTGCTGGCTACGCTAAATTTTGGCTGGTTGCGGGCCAATGAGTACCAGTCGGTGGGCTGACTGGGTTTTAGATTGATTACCAGTATGGAAGAGCAACGACGATTGGCAGAAGCCAATAACAAAACAGTTGATTGGCGAAAATTTGGGCCTTATCTTACTGAACGGCAATGGGGTACGGTACGGGAAGATTACAGCCCCGATGGCAATGCCTGGGACTTTATCACGCACGATATGGCGCGCTCTTACGCCTACCGGTGGGGCGAGGAGGGGCTGGCGGGCTTGAGCGATGACCAGCAGCAGCTGTGCTTTTCGGTGGGCTTGTGGAATGGGGTCGACTCGCAGTTGAAGGAGCGGTTGTTTGGCCTTACCAATGGGCAAGGTAACCATGGAGAGGATGTGAAGGAGCAGTACTATTACCTGGATAGTACGCCCACGCACTCGTATATGAAAATGCTGTATAAATATCCGCAGCAGGCTTTTCCGTACGAGGACTTGGTGGCGCAAAATGCCGCGCGCACGCGGCTGGAGCCGGAATATGAGCTGCTGGACACCGGTATTTTTGACGAGAGCCGATACTTCGACGTATTCATTGAGTATGCCAAGGCGGGGCCCGATGATATGCTGGTGCGCATTACGGCCCACAACCGGGGGCCGGAAGCAGCAATGCTGCATGTGCTGCCGCAACTGTGGTTTCGCAATACCTGGGCCTGGGGCTACGACGACCGACGGCCGGAGTTGACTGCCCCGCGGTCGAATGTGGTACGGGCTCAACACGCGACGTTGGGTGAGTATCAGTTGTACTGCGACCAGGAAGCAGAGCTGTTATTCTGTGATAATGAGACGAATACGAAGCTTGCGGCTGAGCTGCCGAAGGAGGGGGTTTACTTCAAGGATGGCATTAATGATTACCTGGTAGCGGGCCAGCCAGGAGCCGTGAACCCGGCCCAGCGAGGAACTAAAGCGGCGGTGCACTACGCGCTGACTATTGCGCCAGGCGAGGCGCAGGTGGTGCGCGTGCGCCTGAGTGAGCCCGCGCATGAAGCACCATTTGCGGATTTTGACCAAATATTCAGTGCCCGGCAGGAGGAGGCCGACGTGTTTTATGACTGCGTGCAGGAAAGCGTGATGGAGCCCGATGCGCGGGCCGTGCAGCGCCAGGCTTTTGCCGGCATGCTGTGGAGCAAGCAGTACTACTACTACGACGTGAGCCAGTGGCTGGACGGCGACCCCAACTGGCCGGCCCCGACCGGCCCGCGCCAGGAGGGCCGCAACTCGACCTGGCGACACCTGCACAATGCGGACATTATCTCGATGCCCGACAAGTGGGAGTACCCGTGGTACGCGGCCTGGGACCTAGCTTTTCACTGCCTGCCGCTGGCCATGCTGGATGCCAGCTTTGCTAAGCAGCAACTGCGGCTGCTGTGCCAGGATGGCTACCTGCACCCCAATGGGCAGATGCCCGCCTACGAATGGAAGTTTGAGGACGTGAACGCGCCGGTGCACGCCTGGGCCACGTGGCGCGTGTACCAAATGGACCGCAAACTCAACGGCGGCAATGGGGACAATGCCTTTCTGGAAGCCGTTTTTCAGAAACTCGTGATGACGTTTACTTGGTGGGTGAACCGTAAGGACCGCGACGAGCGCAACATTTTCGAGGGCGGTTTCCTGGGGATGGACAACATTGGGGTGTTTGACCGCTCGGCGCCGCTGCCCACGGGTGGCAAGATAGAGCAGAGCGACGGCACTAGCTGGATGGCCATGTTTGCCCTCAACCTGATGCGCATGGCGCTGGAGCTGGCCAAAACCAACCCGGTGTACCAGGAAATGGCCAGCAAGTTTTTCGAGCACTTCCTCTACATCGCCCACGCCATGACGCTGGGCGGTGGCGGCAAATTCAACCTTTGGGACGAGCAGGACCAGTTTTACTACGACGTGCTGCACATGCCCGACGACTCGCGCACGCGCCTGCGCATTCGCTCAATGGTGGGATTGATTCCGCTGTTTGCCGTAGAAGTACTTGAGGATGAATTACTTGACGCTGTACCCGAGTTTACGGCGCGCGCGCAGTGGCTGGTGCAGCACCGGCCGCACCTGGCCGAGCTGATTTCGCGCTGGCAGGAGCCGGGCAAAGGGGCCCGCCACTTGCTGAGTTTGATGCGCCGCAGCCGCTTGCGCAGTGTACTCACCCGCATGCTCGACGAGACGGAGTTTCTGTCCGACTACGGCATTCGGTCGCTGTCGCGCTACCACTTGGAGCATCCCTATGAATACCATACTGAGGAAGACTCGTTTGAAGTAGCGTATCTGGCGGGTGAATCGGACTCCGATATGTTTGGGGGTAACTCCAATTGGCGCGGACCCATTTGGTTTCCGGTTAACTACCTGATAATTGAGTCGTTGCAGCGTTTTCATACGTATTACGGCGATTCTTTTACGGTGGAGTATCCAACCGGCTCGGGTAAGCTGCACAACCTGAGTGAGGTAGCCGACGCGCTATCCGAGCGCATGGCGCGGCTGCTACTGCGCAATGCCGAGGGGCAGCGGCCGGCCTTTGGCAAGGCCGGGCTGCTGCAAACCGACCCGCACTTCCGCGATTATCTGCTGTTTCACGAGTACTTCGACGGCGACACCGGCAATGGGCTAGGGGCCAGCCACCAAACTGGCTGGACCGGCCTGGTGGTGCGGCTGTTGCAGCAGCGCGGCAAAGCGGAGGCTTAACATCACTAGTGCAACCTAGCGCCCATCTATCTTGTCTGTTAGCCAGGATTACCCGCCCAGGTATTCCCGACCTTTGCGCCTTATCCCAAGCTGAGTTTGCCTATGGAAGCCGTTGCGTACATCGACATCAATGCCCCGCTGGTAGAGCGGTGCCGCGTCAACGACCGCCAGGCGCAAGCTGAGTTGTACCGGCGCTACTCAAAGGCCATGCTTAACGCAGCCCTGCGCATCACCGGCGACCACGCCGAGGCGGAGGACGTGTTGCAGGAGTCTTTTCTGAGTGCGTTTCGCGAGCTTAGCGGGTATAAGGGTGACTCGTCGTTTGGGGCCTGGCTCAAGCGCATTGTGGTGAATAAAAGCATCAACTGCTTGCGGCAAAGGCGTTTGCAGCTGGTGCCGCTCGAAGATTTTCACCAGGATGCAGCCCCGGCCGAAGTAGTGTCGCACCACGCCCACGAAGATGCCGAGGAGCAGCAGTACCGGGCCGACGTGCTGCGGCGCTGCATCCAGGAGCTGCCCGACGGCTACCGGGTGGTGCTGTCGCTGTACTTGCTCGAAGGCTACGACCACCTGGAAATAGCTGGTATTCTGGGTATTACCGAATCTACCTCGAAATCACAGTACAGCCGGGCGCGCACGCGCCTGCGCGAACTGGCCATGCAACGTGGCCTGAGCTGAGTAAGTAGTTGGCCTACAAGTAGTTCTTCTCTTTCCCACCCTCGCTACCAGCTTTGTGTGCTGGGCACTCGTATTAGCCCCTCGCTCAATGCGCTATTCCGCCTCCCCGCGGACCTCTATTTATTATGAAACCTATCCATCGTCATTCACTAGAAGAATACGCGGAGCGGCACCGGGCCGACTTCGACCTGCACGAGCCCCGGCCCGAGCTGTGGGCTGCCCTCGAAAAGCAGCTGCACGGCGATAGCCCAGCCGAAGCGGAGGTGCCCCGCATGAGCATTGCGCCCGCTACGCCGCTTGCGGCATTTACCCCCGAACAACCACTAACCGCCCTGCCAAGTACAGCCCAGCGCGCGCCCAAAGTCGCGCGCTGGCAGCCCTATGGCATCGCCGCTGCACTGGCGGCGCTGGTTATTGCCGCTGGCGTGGGCGAAGCCTGGAAAGCTAAGCATAGCCCTGCCGTGGCCACTACCCAAAGCGCTATCACTACTACTGCTACCGCTGATGCGGCTTTATACCTGGGTACCGACGCTACCGTGCTGGCCGCCAGCCAGGGTGGTGCCAATGTGGATGCCCGCCTCGACACGGCAGTGCATGGCATGGAGCGCTACTACATTGCGCAGCTAACTGACCGTAAAACGCAGCTCGGCCAGCTGGCCCCGGCGGCCACGGCCGAATGGGCCCGCGAATTGGTAGGCCTCGATTCGAGTTACCAGCAGCTCAAGCGCGAGCTGCCCCGCCACCCGCAGCCCGAGGTAGTGCTCACGGCGATGAACCGCAACCTGCAAATCAGGCTCGACATCTTGGACCGGCAGCTGGAGCTGCATGGCAACGACCAAACGGCCCTGGCTGGCAATGGCGGGCTAAATGGCGAATACGTGCTGGCCGATAGCCGCGGCATCGCCGATAATATTATCCGCCGGAATGGTCGCTAGCCGCTCTCTGGTGCTGGTGGGGATGTTGGGCCTCTGGGGGTGGTGCCAAACTGCGCTCGGGCAGGCTTTGCCCGAGCACCTGCCGGGGCAGGTAACCTACTACGTAGCCCCGGTGAACGGTAGTAGCCAGGATGGCCCCACCGCCCAAGCGCAACCCAGCCAGGAGCAAACTACCCCGCCCATTGAGCGGCGGCGGCGCATCAGCCGCAGTTTTCGGGTGGCGAAGACCGGGCAGGCTTTTGCCCTTGATACCCGCTACGGCCACGTGCGCATAAGCACTTGGAACAAGCCCGAAATGAAGGTGGAAGCTGAGCTGATTGCCCGCGCCGAAACCGCCATTGGGGCCGAGCAGCTGCTCGGTGGCCTAGGCGTGCAGTGGCTCGACTACGATGCCCGCACGGGCGGCGTGGCCGTGAGCTCGCAGTTTGGGCCCGCGCTCAAAGGCAAGTGCAGCGGGGCGGGCTGCCGCTACGAAATCAACTACACCGTGTGGCTACCCAGCACCACGGCCCTGCGCGTTACTACTTCTTTTGCCGATGTGGTAGTGGCCAATGATTGGCAGGGCCCGGCCCAGCTTACCGTGAACTACGGCACGCTGCGCACTGGCCGCCTCAACGGCGCGGGCAACGTGGTGCACATCGCCAACGGCGATGCCACTCTGCCCTACGCCAAGCAGGCCACTTTCGAGGCCGACTACGCCCGCCTGCGCCTCGAGGCGGGTGAGCTGATTGAGCTGCGCACCAATTACTCGGACGTGGATATGGGCACCGTGCACGACCTGACGGTGAACAGCAAGTACGGCGGCGTGGCTCTGGGCTCGGTGCACACCCTGCGGGGCTCGTCGGGCTACTCGCACTTCAGCGTTGATAAGCTGAGCGATGGCCTGGATATGGCCGTGCGCTACTGCCCCGATTTTGAGGTGCGCGATATGGGGCCCAACTTCCGCCAGATAACCTTGGACGGCGGCTACAGCACCATCCGGCTGGGCTTTGCCGAAGCCACGCCCAGCTTTCGCTTCGATGTGAGTACCGAGCAGGGCCAGCTGCTGGTTGATAAAAAGCAGGTGCGCGTTATCTCGGAAGGCGGCAAGGCCGATGGCATCGCCGACGTGATGGGTATTTACGGCAGCCGGGTGCCGGCGCGGGGCGCGGGCAACGTCAATATCAAGGTGCGCTACGGCACGGTGCGGTTTAGTAAATAGCCTGCTACCCATAAGCTTGACGAAACGCCCGGCTGCCATTCAGGCGGCTGGGCGTTTCTTTGTGTAGTGCTAAAATCTATTCTTCTGCTGGGTCTGGGGCTGCTAGCCAGCCCCGCTTTCGCCCAAACTCACCCCGCTATGGTGCCTTCGTCGCCGCTTACTGCCTACGCCCTGCGCCTGAAGCCCGGCGACGACCTGCGCCAGCAGCTCACGGCCTTCGTGGCTGCGCACCACCTCGAAGCCGGGGCCATGCTTACCTGCGTGGGTAGCCTCACCGAAGTGAGCCTGCGCCTGGCCAACCAGGAAAACGCCACGCACTATTACGGGCACTTCGAGATTGTGTCGCTGGTGGGTACGCTCTCGGCCGCGGGCGGGGGGCATCTGCACCTGGCAGTGGCCGACAGCACCGGCCGCACCCTGGGCGGGCATCTGCTGGATGGCTGCCGGGTGTACACCACTGCCGAAATTGTACTGGGCGCGCTGCCCGACCTGCAATTTGTGCGCGAAACTGACCCCACCTTCGGTTACAAGGAGCTAGTAGTGAAGCCCGCGTCGGCCGCGCCCGCCAAAAAGCGCTAGCTTCGCCGGGCGCGGCTGGTACTGTCTGGCCAGCGTGGTTACTATGTCTTCTTTCCCCATCCCGGCAGCCGACTCGCCGGCGGCCGCTGCCTTTCGCCGCCAGGTGCTGAGCCCGGCCAAGTTGCGGCTTTTTATGCTGCGCAAATTGCCCATGGCCTGGCTGGCCGGCCTGCGCCTGCGGGCGCTCACGCCCGAGGCGGCCACCGTTACGCTGCGGTATAAATACTTAATCCAGAATCCTTTCCGTAGTATTTACTTTGCTTGCCTGGCCATGGCGGCCGAGCTGGCATCGGGTATTCAGGCCATGACGCAGGTGCAAAGCGGCGGGCCCGTGTCGATGCTGGTGGTAGGCCTCACGGCCGAATTCAGCAAGAAAGCCGTGGGTACTATCGCCTTCACCTGCCCCGACGGCGCGGCCATTGCCCAGGCCGTGGCCGAGAGCCGCGCCACCGGCGAGGGCCGCACCGTGGTATGCACCAGCACAGGCCTGGACGAAGCCGGCGACGTAGTGGCGGTGTTCCACATCACCTGGTCTTTCCGGGCCAAAGCAAAGTAGCGCGAAGCTTCCGCTTCGTGGTTACTGCCGGCTTTCGGCCAGGTTTTCCTTGGTGAGCACGTCCACCATGCCGTCTTCGCTCACTACTACTACCAAGCAGGGGTAGGGCGAGCTTTCGACGTAGCGCACGGCCGAGTTGTAGCGTGCGCCCCGGGTGCTGGTGCCGTGGCCGCTGGCCTTGCCATCGAGAATAACGCCAATGGAGTAGCAATACCCCTCTGGGTCAAGCAGTACCGCACCGTCGATGCTGGTGATGAGCTGGGTGATGAGCGGCGTGAGCGGCACCGGCTCGATGAGCGTGCATTGCAGCTTGAGGCGGTCGGCCTCGGCCAGGGCCTCGGTGGTGATGACTAGTAGTGTGCCCTTGGGCTGCTTGCTGGCTTCGAGCACCACGTCCCAGAGGTGGGCCACCTTGTCGGCCTTATGCACGTCGAAGGTGCGCTTCAGGTCGCGCTTGAAGCGGGTGCGATTGAGGCGCGGGCGCGGCAGCGTGGGCAGGCCGTAGCGGGCGCGCAGCAGTACCTGCCCGGCGTGGGCCAGCTCCCAGGCGTAATGCGTCACGAAGTGAATGTCGAACAGGTCCTCGCGGCTGGCGTCATAGTGGCCCACCTGCCGGCCCAGGGCATACACTTTTTCGGCATCGGCCAGCAGGTGCACGTCGTGGCTGGTCATTTCGAGCAGCTTGCGCACGGCGCGGAAATCGCTGAGTTCGGTGGGGCAGGTGAGGGCAAATACCTCTTCTATGTTGGGGTGGCCGCGCTGCACCAGCAGCAGCCGCCCGATGCCCTCGGCACCTTCGTAGCGCAGGCTGGAAATAGTGTTAAACGTAAAGAACAGCTGCGCCACGCTGGGGTCGGCCCCCAGGGCGTGGGCCGGCGTATCGAGCAGGCTTTTGCCGGCGGCGCGCAGTAGCTCGTCCGTTTCGCGGGGCCGGAAGAGGAAGCCCGCGCCCGGCTCGGGCTCATTCAGCGATTTGATGCACTCCTCGTTGAAGCGATACACGGCCCCCACCAGCAGCGAGTTGGCCAGCGGCTTGCCATCGGTGTAGAAGCGGTCGGGCTTCAACGACGGGTATGTGCGCAACGGCTTGCGCTGCACCCGCAGCAGGGTAAAGAGCAGGAAGCCCCCAATGCGCACCGGCCAGCCTGCAAAGTGTTGATAGTGAGCGCTTTCATCTAGCTCATCGAGCGTGCGCTGCACCAGCGCGCGGATGCTGCGGTTTTCGTAGCGTTGGCGCAGTTGAACGGGGCTCACGTCGGAGTCGGGCAGTAGGGCGGCGGGGCGCACGCCCACGGCGGGGCAAGCCAGGCCCCGGGCCACCACGTCGGCAAACAGGCCGGCCGCCAAGCTGCTTTCGGCGGGCTCCTGGCACACGAGCAGTTCGCTGGCGGGGTCGAGGGGCAGGGCCAGCAGCTGCACGTAGGGGTGCAGGTCGTCGTCGAGCGCATCGAACAGCGCCTGGGCAATATGCTGCGCCCCTTCGAGGTAGCGGCGCTGGTGGTTCCAGATAAAATTGGGCGCGCCAGCAGCAGCCAGCGTAGGGACGGGGGTAGGGGAGAGCGTGAGCAGCATGGCAGAAAGACGCAGAAGCAGAGGCCACGCACGCCGCTATGCCATGCGCGAAGCTCTACAGTTGAAAGATAACCGGCAAGGTCATCTTTTGCTTTATCGGTTTGCCCTGATACGTGGCCGGCTCCCACTTGGGCGCAGTTTTGATGAGGCGCAGCGCCTCCTCATCCAGCCCCGAGCCGTGCTTCTGAATCACGCGCGCATCGGTGAGCGAGCCGTCGGGCTGCACGGTAAACTCCACGGGTACCTTGGCCTGGATGCGGCGCTTGCGGGCCAGGTCGGGGTACTTCTGGTTGGCGGCAATCCAGGTGAAGAACGCGGCATTGCCCCCCACCGGCTGGGCCGATTTTTCGGGGCGAATGATGGCGGCGCCGTTGGGGGCCGTGCCTACTACTGAGGTGGTGCCGGGGGGGGCGGCCACGGCGCCGGGCGGCAGGGGCGCGGCGGGCTGGCCGCTGCCGGGGGCCGGCACCTCCACCGTTTCGCCCGAGCCGGGGGCCAGCACAAAGCTCACGGGCACGGTTACGCGCTGGCGCACCAGCTGGCCGCGCTGGCGTGCGGGCGTCCACTTGGGCCCCGCCTTGATAACGCGGATGGCCTCGGCATCGAGCAGCGGGGCCACGGGCTGCTTCACCTCCACTTCGCCCACGCTGCCGCTTTTTTCTACCACGAAGCTGACCTGCACCGTGCCTTCCTGGTTGGCGCGCAGGGCGGCGGTGGGGTATTTCTGGTGGCTTTGCAGGTAGTCGGCGTAGGCGGCGGGGCCACCCTTGGGCACGGCGGGCTGCTCCACGGCGTCGTACACCTGCTTGGGGTCGTTGCTGGGGTACTTGAGCTTGGCGGGTTTCTGGGCCAGCGCGGGGGTAGTGGCGGCCACGGCCAGCAGCAGGGTAAGGGAGCGCGGATTAAACATGGATTAAAAAGGAAGAGTCGGCCTAACAATCGGCGGGGCTACGGGGTAATGGGGCGAAGTGCGCCGGGCACTGGCCCCTTGCCATCAGGCAAAGAACGCGCCGCCCGGCGCGGTTGGCCCGTTCTTTGGTCGAAAATAACGGCCCGCTCGTTTTTCTCTATATGTACGTTCGCAAAAATCTTCGCCCCAGCTTCGTTTGGAAAGAATACGGGTGGCGGCCCCTGCTCATCTTCGCCGTCTACGATGCCTTCATTTGCCTGCTCTACGGGCCGCTCGATATTCACTGGCTCGATATTCCGTGGCAGCCGGTGGCCATGCTGGGTACGGCGGTGGCCTTCTACATCGGCTTTAAGAGCAACGGCTCCTACGCCCGCTTCTGGGAGGGCCGGCAGCTGTGGGGCACCATTGTGAATACTTCGCGCATCTGGTCGCTCCAGGTGTTTGACTTTGTGCAGCCCGTAACGGGCGAGCTTTTGCCCACTCCGGTGGCTACCCACGAGCTGCACCGCCGCCTGCTGTACCGGCAGCTGGCTTGGTGCAACGCCCTGCGCCTGCACCTGCGCCGCCAAACGGCTGAGCTGTGGGAAACCGACGTGGTGCCCTTCCTCACTGACCCCGACGACCGCGCCCTCAGCACCAAGGCCAACCCGCCCACTCACCTGCTGCGCCACCAAAGCAAGGAAGTGCTGGACCTGCACCAGAACGGCATGCTCACCGAGTACCGCCACGTGGCGCTTATGGATACCATTCAGGACCTCTTCAACGCCCAGGGGGCCTGCGAGCGCATCAAAAACACGCCCTTTCCGCGCCAGTACGCCTACTTCAGCTACGTATTCGTGTGGATTTTTGCGGCGGTGCTGCCCCTGGGCTTGGTCGAGGAATTTGACCACCGCGTGGCGCTGGGGCCGTTTCACGTCTGGCTCATGGTGCCCTTTGCGGCCACGGTAAGCTGGGTGTTCAACACCATCGAGCTGGTGGGCCACAACAGCGAAAACCCCTTCGACAACCAGGCCAACGACGTGCCGATGCTGGCTATTTGCCGCAGTATCGAGATTGACCTGCGCGAGCTGCTGGGCGAAACCGACTTGCCCAAGCCCCTGCAACCCGAGGAAGATATACTGTATTAGCCGCGGCGTAAAATAAAACGAGTCCCGAAGCGTCAGTCAGCGTTGCGGCGGTGGCCCCGAAGGGGCCGCCCCGCCCTGGCCGTACCTTTGCGGCTCGTTATTTTATTCTTAGGTGATGTATAGATACCCCCGGCCCATTTCCGCGTTTGGCCGCTTCGTGCTGTTGATGCAGATGATGGTTACCCGGCCCGAGCGCCGCCAGGTGCTGTGGCAGCGCACCCTCGACGAAGCCGTAGAAATTGGGACTGATTCCGTTTTTATCGTGGGCTTGGTTTCGACCTTCATCGGGGCCGTTACCTGCGTGCAGATTGCCTACAACATGGTCAACCCCCTGGTGCCGATGAGCACGGTGGGCTTCATGGTGCGCGAAATGACTATTCTGGAGCTTGCGCCCACCATCATTTCCATTGTGCTGGCGGGTAAAGTGGGCTCGGCCATTGCGGGCGGGCTGGGCACCATGCGCATTACCGAGCAGATTTCGGCCATCGACGCCATGGGCATCAACTCGGCCTCGTACCTGGTGCTACCCCGCATTCTGGCGTCCATTTTCGTGTTTCCGCTGCTCGTTATTCTGGCCATGAACCTGAGCATTCTGGGTGGCTACGTAGCCACCCAGCTGGCGGGCGTGATGCCAGGGGCCGACTACATCGAGGGCATTCGCTACGCATTTAAGCCCTATACAGTGGTGTTTTCGCTCATTAAGTCGGTGGTATTCGCCTTTTTGGTGTCGGCCATTTCTTCCTACAAAGGCTACACCCTGAAGGGCGGCGCCCTGGAAGTGGGCCGGGCCAGCACGGCCGCCGTTACCAACTCCATTATCTCTATCTTACTGGCAGACTACACGTTGGCTACTATTCTGCTCTGAGAGGCAGCCGCTGGCCCGGCAGTTAGCAGCAGCGTACGTATCAGGTGCCAGCAACGGCTGTTTACTGATAATTGCTCCTTGCTCACTGTTACTTAAAAAGATGCCCCTGCCCCGCGTGTCGCGCCGCGACCTGTCGTATTTCTTTTTCAGCCAGCACTTCTCCGATGGGCTGCGCATTACCCTGGCCATTTTGCTGCCCGCCTTGCTGGGGGCGCAGTGGGGGCAGCTGGCCGAGGGCATTACCATCTCCACGGGGGCCGTGTGCCTGAGCGTGACCGACACCCCCGGCCCACTGAGCCACCGGCGCAATGGCTTGCTGGCGGCCCTGGCCCTGGTTTTTTTGGGCGCGCTGCTTACGGGCGCGGTGGCCCCGTACCGGCTGGGCCTGGGTGTAGTGGTGGTAGGGCTGAGCTTTTTGCTCACCATGTTGCTGGTGTGGGGCGCGCGGGCGGGGGCCGTGGGGTCGGCCACGCTGCTGGGCATGGTGCTCACGCTGGCGCACCCGCCGGTGGGCTGGTTGGCGGTGGGGCTGCACGCGGGGCTGCTGGCGCTGGGTGGCCTCTGGTACCTGCTGCTGGCGCTGGCCCAGGGCCGGGTGCAGCCCTACCGGGCCGCGCAGCAGGCCCTGGGCGAGTGCCTGCACGCCGTAGCGGGCTTCCTGCACCTGAAGGCGGCGTTTTATAACCCCACTACCAGCCTCGACGACGACTACCGCCGCCTCGTGGCCCAGCAAGTGGTGGTGAGCGACCGCCAGGAGGCCGTGCGCGACCTCATTTTTCGTACCCGCCAAATCGTGACCGAAAGCACCAGCGCCGGCCGCCGGCTGGTGCTCACTTTCACCGAAACGGTGGACCTTTACGAGCACATCACGGCGGGTTACTACGACTACGCAGCACTGCGCGCGGCCTTCGGCGATACGGGTATTTTGCCTGAGATACAGGCTTTTATCGGCCGGCTTGGTACTGACCTTGACTACCTGGGCAGCGCCATTCTGGTAAACCACGCCTATGGCAGCGCGCCCCCCGACCGCCTGCCCGAGCTCACCCGCCTGCAAGCGCGCATCAACGCCTTGCCCGCGCCCGACCCCAGTGCGGGCGTGAGTACGCTGGTGCTGAAGAAGATACTGGTAAATCTGCGCGACTTGCACCAGCGCGTAACCAGCATTCGGCGATACTTTGATGAGGCCCAGGCGGCGGCTACTGCCCCCGACCCCGGCCGCGTGGCCAGCCACACGCAGTTTGTGGCCCGCCAAGAGCTGGAGTGGAGTGCCTTTGCCCAAAACCTGACGCTTAGCTCGTCGGTGTTTCGGCACGCCGTGCGCATGGCCGTGGCTTGCGCCGTGGCCTACGGCGTGGCCGAGCTGCTGTGGCACGGCCAGCACAACTACTGGATACTCATGACTGTCACGTTCATGCTCAAGCCCGGCTTTAGCCTCACGCGCGAGCGTAATATTCAGCGTATTAGCGGTACACTGGTGGGTGGGTTGCTGGGCGTGCTGGTGCTGTGGGCGGTGCCCAGCGGCGATGTGCGCTTCGTGTTTCTGCTGGTATTTATGGTGGTGGCCTACTCGTTTCAGCGCACCAAATACTTAGTTACGGTGGTGTTTCTCACGGCGTATTTGCTCATCATGTTCAGCTTTTTGGGGCTGAGCTACCTGGGCGTGATTGAGGAGCGCCTCACCGATACGGCGCTGGGCTGCGCCATTGCCCTGGCCACGGCCTACGTGCTGTTTCCGCGCTGGGAAGGCGACCAGCTGCCCAACCTGTTGGCGGCCACGCTGCGGGCCAATCTGGCCTACCTGCGCCAGCTGGCCGACCGCCTGGCGGGCCGCGAAGTAGCGCCTACTACCTACCGCCTGCTGCGCAAAGACGTGTACGTGGCCTCGGCCAACCTGGCGGCGGCCTTTCAGCGCATGCTTTCGGAGCCGCGCCGCACCCGCCGCCACCCCACCGAGGTGCACGAGTTTGTGGTGCTCAACCATATTCTGTCGGCCAATATCTCGGCCCTCACCACCACCTGGCAGGACGAAACCACGCCCAACCCCGCCATGCCGCCCGACGGCCGCCGCCTGCTCACCAGTGCCCAGGCCGCCCTCAGCAAGAGCCTTTCGTTGCTGGCCGCTGCCCCGCCTACCCTGTCCCCGGCCGACCCCACGGTTCCTACCGTACCTCTCCTAACCGAGGTGCGGGCCGATGCCCAGGCCGAAGCGGCGGCACCCGACCGCACCCTGGCCGAGCAACTGGCCTTTTTGCAGAAGGTGAGCGCCGACCTCAGCCGGGTAACGGAAGCGCTGACTGCGTAAAGCGGTGCCTTAGAGGGTGTTAGGAATTGGGGCTAACCCAAAAGAAAACGAGCCAGTAAGCAGCGAGCGGAGTTCCTAGGCTCC
>NZ_BAAGXF010000018.1:0-84155 GCF_054779975.1 Hymenobacter arcticus | reverse complement strand
CTACGTGGTATCGGCCAGCGGGGAGCGCCTCTATTCGCTGCCCCAACTCACGGAGCAGGCCGTTGCCCCGGCCGGCCAACCGGGGGGCCGGGCCGCCCACCCACGGCAGGTAGGCATCTTTGCGGTGGGCCCGCCGCCCGCCCGGCCGGATTCCGGCCTAAGCCCGCTATCGGCTTCTTTGTGCCGGTTCACTACCAACCCCTACGGCCAAGTAGACCAGCTGGCCTTCGTGGTCGCCTGCCGCGACAGCTTAGCTATTCAGCGGCAATGGTTTAAGTGGTAGGCCGCGCCCGGCGCCTGCGAGCCCGCCGCCGCCTAGTGGTGCGCAATCCCCAGCACGCTGCTACAGACAGCAGCAGGAGCACCTAGGCCAGGCCCGACAGGTTCCAGTCTACGCCCGGCCTAGGCTCGGATACGGATTCGCGCTTGAACTGGCGGGCGATGTGCGTACTCCACCGTGCCCAGTCCCAACTGGCCGGAGTTGTCACTGGCCGGAGCCATTATACCTCCAGGCCCGGAGCGTGCCATCGGCCCGCAGGCCCAGGGCATAGTTTTGCCCGGCACTCAGGGCCACCCAGTTAGTGGTGGGGCCCGAGCACGGCAATGCGGCGGGCACGCAGGTCCAGCAGCAGCGTATCGGCGGCGTAGGCGCTGGTAGTAGGCGGGGTCGAGGCCGATGAGGGGGCGGCGCAGGGTGAGGCCGCTATCGAGCGGCACCACGGGCGGGGGCAGGACCTGGCCACTCGCGCGGGGGCCGAGCAGGCAGGTCCACAACAGCAGGGTGACGTTGGGTAAGTACTTCGTCATCATGGGCAAGGAGGGTAGCCTGGCGGTGCTGCTCGCGGAGGCGGCCGGCCTCGTAGGCGGCGCTGCTGTCGGTGCGGCGGCGCTGCTCGGTGGGGAAATAAAGGAGGGGTGGCTCCATTAGCGGAGGTCGCTCCTGATGCCATTGGGCTAAGTAGCAAGCGGCGTTAGCGGTTGAGTACTAACCAGCAGTGGAGGGGAGGCTGCATCAGCGCGTGGAAGGTGCAGGTGGGGTGGGAGCTGGGCGGTAGGGCTACTACCGTAGGGGCGAAGTGAAAGCGCTGTACCCACCCGTGGGGAGGGGCAGGAACTGGGGGGGCAGCAGCAAGTCAGGCTGGCTTGGGTAAGGCTCTAATCTCAAGTATTTTTCGTCAAACAGCTGACAAGCTTGTCCAACGCATTGATTAAAAATTATGGGGGCAGAGGTGTAGGGCGGGCCGGTGGGTTGCCTAGAAGTGGCGGCCCTAGTGGCAGTCGCTGGCCCCCTGGCGGTAGCCAACCGATGCTGAGGGCGCAGCAGCCATGAGCAGCAGGCGCGGCAACTAGTTGAGAAAAGGAGCGGCGAGTAGCGCTTACGCCTCCCACAGCTACGAACGTACGAATAAAATTAATCAATAAATATATTAATTTTTTAAATACTTATTGATTAATTTTATTTTAACTTCCCATGGGCTGGCGGCTTGCTAGCCTAGGGAGCCGCTGGGTGGCAGGCGGCCTGAAGCGGCCTAGGCTGGCGGCCTCGCAGCTTAGTTAGCTGAAGGGGCCCGGCCCATTGCGGGGTAGCGCGCCCTCGCGCGGACCTTATAGCAAACAAGTTTTGACAGGAGGCCACAGCTAGTGGCGCGGGAGGCTGGCGGGAATACTGCTTGGCGCTTGGTTTTCAAGGGTTACGCAGCGCAACCGCCGCTAGCTGGCCGGCCGCCACCGGGCTACCAAGAGCTACCAAGGGCTACTTTAGGCAGTAGCTAATATCTTGGAGGTCTGATTGGTTTATTTGCTTACACTTTACAAAACAAAATAATGACACATTGCTACTTATTTTCGATGGGGCCGGCCGGCTGGGGCCGGGTGGTGCTGGCTTGGCTGCTGTGCTGGCTGGTGGGGGCCGGGGCAGCGGCGGCCCCGCTGGCCCCGGGGCCCAGCACGCGCTCGCTGGCCGAGGCCCTCAACCCCGACGGTACGCTGCGCCCGGGCCTGCACGGCTCGTTCGATGCCCGGCGCTTCCGGCTGCGCCTGGCCCCCGATGGGCGGCCCGCGTTCAGCCCGCTGAGCACGGCCGGGGCGGGCGACGAAAACTGGCAGGACAACTTTCGGCTAGCCGGGGCCAACGGGCCGGTGTACAAGGTGCTGCAAGTGGGGGCCATCACGTACCTCGCGGGCCGGTTTAGCTACGTGGGCAGCGTGGCGGCCAATGGCATTGTGAAGTGGGACGGCACCACTTGGAGCAGCCTGGGCACGGGTGCGCGCAACGGGGTGCTGGGCAACGTCAGCGACGTAGTGGCGGCGGGCACCGACCTTTACGTGGGCGGCACCTTTACTACGGCGGGGGGCGTACCCGCCAGCCACGTGGCCAAGTGGGACGGCACGGCCTGGAGTGCCCTAGGGGCTGGCATCAGCGGCGGTACGAGCGAGGTAAACGCCCTCGCCTTGGTGGGCAACGCGCTCTACGTGGGTGGCGATTTTGCTATGGCCGGCGGGGCCTTTGCCATTTCCATTGCCAAGTGGGACGGCAGCAGTTGGAGCCCCTTGGGCAGTGGCGTGCAGGGCAATACGACGAACGGCATAGTGTACGCGCTGGGCGTGCGGGGCAGCCTGCTCTACGTGGGCGGCGGCTTCTCCTTTGCCAACAGCGTGGCGGCCAACAATATAGCCACCTGGGACGGCACCACCTGGGCCAGCCTGGGCACGGGCCCCGCCAACGGCTGCAACCGGGCCGTGGCGGCCCTGGCCGTGGCGGGGGCCGACCTCTACGCGGTGGGCGACTTTACGACGGCGGGCGGTACCGCCGCCAACCGGGTGGCCCGCTGGAACGGCACGGCCTGGAGCAGCCTGGGCACGGGCGCGGCCAATGGCACCAACAACTCGGCCAGTGCCGTGTGCGTGGTGGGTAGCAGCGTGTACGTGGGCGGCTATTTCAGCCAGGCCGGGGGCGTGGCGGCCAACCGCATTGCCAGGTGGGACGGCACGAGCTGGGGCAGCCTGGGCACGGGGGCCGAAAACGGGGTGAGCATCCGCAGTGGGGTCTTCGTTAACGTCGACGCCATCGGGCTGGTGGGCACCGACCTATACCTAGGCGGCACCTTTACCCAGGCCGGTAGCCAGGCCACCAATTACCTGGCCCGCTGGGATGGCACGGCCTGGAACAACGTGGGCACCCGTGCCAACGGGGCCAACGGGCCGGTGTACGCGGTGGCGGTGGCGGGCTCAGACGTGTACGTGGGCGGCGACTTTACCGCGGTGGGCAACGTGCCGGCCAACCACGTGGCCAAGTGGAACGGCACGGCCTGGAGCGCGCTCACCATGCGGGGCCCGGCCGTGGGCGAGTACTACGACGGCGTGCAGAACGGCCCGGTATACGCGCTGCTGGTGGCCGGCAGCAGCCTCTACGTGGGCGGTAAGTTCCAGTCGGCCGGCAACGTGAATGCCGGCGCCATTGCCCGCTGGGACGGCAGCACCTGGAGCAGCCTGGGCACGGGCGCAGCCAATGGCCTGGCCGCCAACGGCACCGCCATTCCCTACGTGTATGCCCTGGCCCTGGCCGGCACCACGCTTTACGTGGGCGGCACCTTTGACAAGGCCGGCGGCGCGGCCGCCAGCAACGTGGCCCGCTGGAGCGGCACGGCGTGGAGCGCACTGGGAACCACCGCCGCCAACGGCACCAACTCCACCGTGATGGCCCTGGCCCTGCTGGGAACCAGCCTCTACGTGGGGGGCGACTTTACGGCGGCGGGTGCCGTGCCGGCCAGCCGCATCGCCAAGTGGGAGGGCAGCGCCTGGAGCGCCCTCGGCCCCGGTGTGAGCACGCCCCTGGCCACGGGCTCCTTCGGCGTGGTATACGCCCTGCTGCCCGTGGGCAACAGCCTCTACGTGGGCGGGTATTTTACCACGGCCGGCGGCCTGCTCGTCAACAACGTGGCCCGCTGGGATGGCAGCACCTGGAGCGCGCTGGGCAAGGGCACCACCACGGGGGGCTACGTTATGGCCCTCACCCAGGTGGGCACCAGCCTCTACGTGGGCGGGTATTTTACCAGTGCCAGCGACCAGCCCGCCAGCCACGTAGCCCGCTGGGATGGCAGCACCTGGAGCAGCCTGGGCACCGGCCTCAGCGGCACCGTGCGGGCGCTGGCGACCGGGCCGGGTAGCACGCTCAACGTGGGGGGCGAGTTTAACTTGGTGGGCGACGGCAGCCGCGCCGCCTCGTTCTTTAGCCGCTACGAAACCGCCCCTCTGCTGGCCACCGCCGCTCCGCAGGCGGCCGCTGCGCTTAGCATCTACCCCAACCCGGCCCGGGCCAGCTTCCGCGTGAGCGTGGCCGGGGTAGCCGGGGCCAGCACCGTGCAGGCCGAGCTGGTCGATGCCCTGGGCCAGGTAGTGCGCCGCCTGCTAGCCCCGCTGCCCACGGCGGGCACCCTACTCACGGTGCCCACCGCCGACCTGGCCCCCGGTGCGTACGTGCTACGTCTGCAAGCCGGCCCCACCACCCTGCGGCAGCGCGTGCTGCTGCTGTAAGGGCATCAGCCGCAGCCTACCTACGTTTGGCCAACTGCCCCCCTTGCGTGGTTGGCCAGGCACAGGGAAACCACTGTTATTACGCTCTTCCGGAGAAATTACTTGCTAAAATACAGTGGAAGCCGAGGCTTCGAGCTATTAAATAATGTGCTGATTACTAATTATTTAGACTAGTTTTAAACCGCACGCACGGCAGTGATGCTGGCCTCCTCGGGGGCCTACCGAATGGTGGGCTTGGCGCGGGGCGAGGCAGGGCTAATTGGCACTGGCAGCACCAGCCAGTGCAAGGGGCTGGTAAGGCGCAGAAACGTCCGCACTTCGGCAAAAGAGAAGGCCGCGCCGAACCAGCCGGCGTATTCCTTGCGGAGAAAGCTTGACAGCATATCATAGCTGACCTGAGGCGGAAATACGACTTGGCCATCTGCCAGCTTTAGTTGTTCTGGGTCTAGCTCAAACTGCTGGCTGCGTAGCCCGCTTATATCTTCTTCGCTCAACAGCGGGTCCCGGCCCTGGGGGCCACACTCGGTGATGTAAGCTTCGAGTTGCTGCCGCAATCGGATGTTGGCTTCCGCTCGAAAAGCCTCCAGGCGGTGCGGGTCTAGCTCGTCGTCGGCCGTGAGCTTGGCCCCGGTGCAGGCATCGGACGCAACCCAGCGGTAGCTGGTGTTGATGCCTGCACCTTGCATTTCACCGGTGAGCACCATACTCACTAGGTTATGCCCCACATAGGTGACGGTACGGGCCTTGCGTACCCGGGTCCCCTTCATTAAAGGCTTCTTCGCCAGCTAGCCAGCCTGAAAAGGCGGTAGCGGCGTGCTTATCGGCCGTGGCTAGCACCGGGGGCCGCCCGGGGCGCTGCACCAAGCGTACGGGCGGGTAGGTGGCGGCACCAGGGCCAGCTACCGGGTGCAGCTCGACCGGCAGGCGTGGGCCGCCCTGCTGCGCCCGCCAGGTACCGCGCAGGCCCCCGCCGGGGCGAAACTGCAAGTGGAAGTAACCCGAGCGCCCCTCAACCGCCTGCGAGGGGGCGGTAAATTCCTCGGCAATCGGCTATCGGGCGGGCAGTAGGCGCCGGCTAGATGCAGCATCTGCTTGCGTTGGCCATAGCGGTAGTAGCCCTCCACGATGCCTTCCAAATCCTTGGTAGTAGCAAAGAAGTAGGCGTGAATAGGGAGGTTACCGTTGAGGGTGCCAGCGTAGTAGCCAGCCAGGCGGGGCGGGTGCAGCTCGGAGAAGGCGGCCCGGACGTGACCCAGCAGCGGCAGCAGACTTAGGCAGCACGGCAAGACTTTCACAGTGCCAAGCTACGGCGCACTAGCCACCCAGCTAGGTTCCCGGTGAGGATGGGCCGGCGCGGACCAGCGCATGCCGGAGGAAGGCAGCTATTTTTTAACTATTCTACGGCACGTTGCCGGTGCCTGGCAAGTAGGGCAGCGGGCAGCGAAGAGCAAAATCCTGCGCGACAGATAAGCTAGCAAGAGCCTCAAAACAACTCCCCGCCCGGCCTACCACCTAGCCCCTAAACCAATCAGGGGCAGGGCCTTTGCAGGCCCCGCCCCCGAAAGCCCGGCACCCCCTGCGGGGCCCCGGAAGCGGGCGGCCTCGGATGCTACCTTCCTGCGTGGGTGGCCCGGTGGGGCCGCCGTAGCGGGAGGAATAAGTGGGCAACTCCACAGGGGGAAGCTGCCCGGGTCGGGGCTGCCCATAGCGCCGCTGGCCTAAGTAGCCAGCGGGGTTATCGACTAGGGTAAGTGATTAGTAAAGAGGGCAATAGCTAGTGGTAGAGGTGATTATAGACCGGCGCGTGGAAGGCGCAGGTAGCAGGGCCGTACTGCGGGTTGACGCTAAGCCAGACCTCATCGCTAAGTGGGCCGAGGCGCTTGCCCGAGGGCGTGGGCTGCTCGGCCGGGGCATCGACTACGAGGGCGAAGCGGAAGCGCCGCACCCGCCCGTGCTTGCCGTGGGGGCGCGGGAGCGCGCCGGGGCGCGCGGCAAACCAGTGGTTGGCATCCAGGATAATATCGGTGCAGGGCCGGGGCAGGGCCAGGCCCTGCTGCACGGCCTCGCCGTAGAACTCGGTGGGCGCGCCGTAGGGGTTGGCCCCGCCCCAGAACGCGCCCCGGCGGCGCGCCTCGGCGGGGCAGGGGTGGCCCCAGCCGGCCTGGCGCAGCAGCCCGCCGCCGGCAGTGGGCCGGCGGCGGCGGTTGTGGTAGGTAAAAAGCCAGAGCTCGGGCTGGGCGGCCAGCACGGCGGCGGGTAGCGGCCCGCCAAAGCTGAGGCGCAGGTAGTTGGGAGTAGAGAGCGGCCCGGCGGCGGCCGTGGGCGCGCCGTGGGGGCTGGCCAGGTGGCCTACCTGCGGCGGGTGCGCTGACTTGCCCACGCTGGGGGCCGCGCTTCCGCTGAAGCTGCGAATCTGGAGCTGCGGGGTGGGCAGGGCGGGCACGGCCTCGGCGGGGGCGGGGGCCGCGAGCACGGCGGCAAGGAAGCCGCGTAGGTCGGCAGCGGTGGTGAGGCCCCCTTCGCCCCGGCTGCGGATGGCCAGGGGCAGGGCAGCGAGCAGGTCGACGGGGGTGGGGGGTAGCATGGGCAAAACGAGGCGAAGAAGAGCTAAAACCGGACGGGCAACCACCAGCACCCGGCCCCAATGGCTAGCTGCTGCTGCGAATCTACGGGGTATTTTGGCTGATGAATAAATAAAAAATTTAGCTTTTTAGCATAGAGGAGTCGTTTCGTTTACGTCAGTATGAATTTGGGTTACCGGCACTGCTAGGCGGTAATAATTATTTTTTTGAGAGGCGGTGGCGAGTGGGCTGAGTGGGCCGCCAGGGGCTTTGGTAGCCTGCGTCCTTAGAGCAGCCAAGCGGGCGGGTAGGCCCGCTTGGCTGCTCGCCCGCTTGGCACAACCGGGGCAATTCTCATCGAAAAAATAGATTTTCTTATTATATTTAAAAGTAAAAATATACTTACCAGTTACTTTGGTTGACATGACGCACGCTTCATACGATTCTCTGCTGGCCACCCTGGGCACTGCTATCCGCAGCGCCGACCAAGGGGGCAATACTTCTGCCGCTGATGTGCGGGGGTTTCTTACCGCCCTGCTCACCCAGCTGGTGGCCGATACGGCCCCGGTAGCCAGTACCCCGGTGGCATTCGGGGCCATTCGCCAAAATCAGTATGGCACTCACCCCGCATTCAGCGACCAGGCCACGCTGAATGCGTGGCTGCTGGGCCATAGCGTCACAGCGGCCAGCAGCTATGGCAGCGCCGTGGGCTACGGCGGCTATTATGGGGGTGCGGGCTACACCGGCATTAATGCCTACTTGCTGGCCCCGGCTAAGTAGTTGGTGGGGCGGCCGCACCCTCACGCCGTACTCCTTATCTATTGCCCTTGCTTATGCGCGCTGTCTATTCTTTTTGCACCAAGTTTTTAACTGAGGCCAACGCCCACGGGGGCTTCCCCGACGCCGAGGCCTGGTGGTGCTCGGTGGCGCTGAGCGTGCTGCTCGCCCGCCAAAACCTGGGGCCGGTGGCCCTCTATACCGATGCCCTGGGGGCCGCCCAGGTGGCCCGGCTGGGCCTGCCCCTCGACGAAGTGCACCTCGTGTTCGACGATTTTGCCTACCCGCCCCAGCTCTGGATGGCCCTCAAGCTGCAAACCTACCGCCGCCAGACCCAGCCCTTCGTGCACCTCGACTTCGATGCCTACCTCTGGCAGCCCCTGCCCGCACGCCTGCACCAGGCCCCCGTGCTGGCCCAAAGCGACGAGAACGACTACCCGTGCTACCACCGTGTGCTGGGGTATTTTCTGGACCACGCGGGCTACGTGCCCGATTTTTTGCAGGCCTACGTGGCCACCCACGGCCGGCGGGTGCGCGCGCTGAATGCGGGCATCTACGGCGGCCACGACCTGGCCGCGCTGCACGCCTGCTGCGACGCGGCCTTTGCCACCATCCACCACCCTGCCAACGCCGCCCTGTTTGCCGGCCTGGCGGCCCACCACGCCCACCCGGGGGATGTTTTTTACGATTTTAACATTTTGCTGGAGCAGCTTTTTGCCGCCGTGTACTACCACCAGCAGGGCCTGGCGGTGGGCTACGTGCTCTCCGAGCACGAGCCGCCCTACTTCACGCACCTGCTGGCGGGGGCCAAGGCGCACCCCGGCAACGTGGGCGACCTCAAGCGTCGCGTGGCCCGCGACTACCCCGCCGCGTACCAGCGGGTGCTGGCCCTGCGCTAGTCCTTCAGCCTGGGCTGAGCTTCCCAAGCCCTCCTGGCCTATCGGCCAGGAGGGCTTTTTATATAAATAATTGACCATTAATATTTTATTTTAAATTTTGCGGCTTCTGCCTCGTGGTGTGGACCTGGCCTGGCCCCCACCAAAAACGCCGGGCCACCCGGGGGTGGCCCGGCGGGCGGGCAACGCGTAGAACGTGAGGGGCCAGCCGGCACGGCGGGCCTAGAGCGTGTACTGGCCGCGTACGTAGGCCACGAGCTGCTGCTGCTCGGCCTCGGTGAGGGGGCGGTCGTAGAGCAGGGCCTCGGCCAGCCAGCCGTGCCAGAGCCAGCCGGGCGCGCCGCCCAGGCGCACCAGGGTATCGAAGCCGCGGGCCTGGGTTTGGCCCTGCTGCGGGGCCACGGGCTGGGCCACGCCATTGAGCCAGAGGCGGAAGCCGGCGGGGTCGCCGCTGTGCAGCTCAGCCACCACCAGCACGGGCCGGCCCAGCTGGGCGTTGGCGTTGGCAATACCCAGCACGTCACTAGCGTAGGTGTTGAGGCCGAAGCTGTCGTTGTTCAGCCACAGGTCCTGGTTATAGCCAGCGCCAAAGTGAACGGGCATGATGCTGTTGGCCCCAGCCTCGGCTTGCAGCAGCAGGGCCACGGTGCGCACGGCGGGGGCAGTGCCCACGTCGACGAAGTCGAGCGCCTGCTGGCCGTTGAAGTAGAGGGCGCGGCCGCCGGCCCAGGCTTGCATGGTAGGCGCGGCGTTGGCCCCATCGGCATAGATGGGGTGGTCGTGGCCGCTGCGGTCGGCCCAGCTGGCCACGGAGCCGGCGGCATCGCGGGTGAGGCCGCTGGCGGCGCGCCACCAGCCGAGCGGGCTGGCGGGCACGTCGGTGGCCGCGGGCGGGGTGGGGTCGGGGGTGGGGGCGAGCGGCGGGGCGGGGGCCACGTAGGCGGGCAGGCCGGGGTAGCGGCTGCGCACGGCCGCAAACACCCGCTGCTGCTCGTCGGCGGTGAGGGCGCGGTCGTAGAGGGCCATTTCGCCCAGCCAGCCCTGCCAGCGCCACTGGGCATTGCCGCCGAGGCGCACGCGGTTTTCGAGGGGGCGGGCCAGCGTTTGGCTCTGCTGCTGGGCCACGGGCTGGGCCGCGCCGTTGAGCCAGAGGCGGAAGCGGCGCGGCTCGTTGCTGTGCACTTCGGCCACCACAAGCACCGGCTGGCTAAGCTGGGCAGTGGCATTGGCAATACCCAAAATATCACTATTATAAGTGTTTAGGCCAAAGTGGTCGCTGTCAAGCCACAGGTCCTGGTTGTTGCCATCGCCAAAGTGGATGGGCATCTTGCTGCTCAACCCCGGCTCGATTTGCAGTAGCAGCACGGCCGTGAGCACGGTGGGGGGGGGGCCGCTCAGGTCCACGGGCAGCAGGGCCTGGCCGCCGTTGAAATACAGGGCTTGGCCGCCGGCCAGCGGGGCCGCGCCGAAGGCCGCCGGCCCGCCCTCGGGGCGCACGGTGAGGCCGTAGGGGCTTTGGTCGGCCCACTGGGCCAGGGAGCCGTCGGGGGCGCGCAGCAGGCCGCGGTCGGGGCGCAGGTGCAGGCGCAGCCCGGCGGCGGGCAGGCTGGCGGTGGCGGGGTGGTAGGGGTCGGGCGCGACTTGGCGCAGCGAAAAATACGCCAGCGAATAGTGCGCATTCTGGCCGCCCCCAAGGTGCCAGCGCTGCGTTGTGCTGGCGTTTACGAAGCGGTAGCGGTGCACGCCCACCCCGAAGGCGGCCTCGCGCAGGCTGCCCGCGGCTGAATTGTTAACCAAAAACGTGCCGCTGGTGTACTCCGCCACCTCAAACTCGACCTGGTAGGTGGCCCCCACCTCCAGGTCGGTATCCTGGTAGAGGTAGTCGGGGCCGTTTTCGTTCTGGCCGCCCTGCATGGTGGCCCGGCCGCCGCCCACGGCCCAGCGGGGTTGGGCAAACCAGTCGGGCCCGTAGGCGGCCACCGCCGGGCGGCGAAACGAGCTGTTATCCAGCCACTCCAGGCCCGCGTCGCGGGTCAGGGCGTAGCGCAGGGCCAGCGCATCGGCCAGCTCGGCGTGGGTGGCATCGGGCAGGGCGCGGTCGTAGAGCAGGGTTTCGGCCAGCCAGCCCTGCCAGCGGCCGCCGGCCATACCGGGGGCGGGGCCAGCCAGGTGCAGCAGGCTACCCAGGGGGTGGGCGGCCACGCTGCCAGAGTGCGGGCCCACCAGCAGGGGCCGGCCGTTGAGCCAGAGGCGAAAATCCTCGGGGTGGGCGCTGGGCCACTCGGCGGCCAGCACCACGGGGCCGGTCCCCAACAGCTCATCGGCGCGCCGGGTGCCGTACACCGCGTCGTCGCCTACGTTGAGGCCCAGGTAGTTATAAAGTACGCGCAGGCCGTTGGCCGAAGCCCCGTCGGCCCCAAACGCCAGGGGCACCAGGTTGGTGGCGTCGGACGGCATTTGCAGCACCTGCACGGTGGTGAGCACGGCGGGCGGGGCAGGCAGGCCCAGGTCGAGGGGAGCCAGGGCGGGCTGGCCATCGAAGGCCAGGGCCTGGGCCCCGGCCCAGGCCACGGGGCGCGGGGCGGGGCCACCGGGGGCGGGGTAGAGGTCGCGGCCGTGGCCGCTTTGGTCGGCCCAGCGGGCCAGGCCGCCGGCCTCGTCGAGGCGGAGGCCGGCATCGGCGCGCCACCAGGCCAGGGCACCGGCGGGCAGCTGGGCGTAGCCCGAGGGCACCAGCGCCGGCCCGCGCAGCACAAAGCCGCCGGCGGCCTGCCCGGCCGCGCCGTGCAGGCTGAGGCGGGGGCTGAGCGGAAAGGCCAGCGCGGGCAGCGGCAGGGTATACACCAGGCGGTCGTCGAGCAAAAACCGGCCTTCGAAGCCGCCACCCGCCGCCCGCCACACCTGCACCTCCACGGTGGCCCCGGGCCGCCAGCGCACGGGCACCGGGACCAGGCGGCCCTGGTAGCGCGGGGTGCCGGCCGCATACACGTCAAACGAGCTGGCGTCGAGGTTGAGGTAGGCGCCCAACGTGAAGGTGGCGTAGGCGGGGTCGGCGGCGGGGGCATCGGCCCCCACCAGGCCCAGAAAAAAGTGGTTGGCCCAGCCCGCCGGCACTGGCCAGCTGAGCGCGCCCTGAAAGGCGCCGGGGCTTTCGGCCAGCGCGCGGCTGCCCACCGCCCCGGCCGACCACGCGCCGTCGTCGGTCTTGACCACGGTGCCGCCCGCCGCGCCGCCCACGGTGGCGTTCACGGGGTGCACCCAGCGCACGGCCTCGGGGGCATCGGCCAGGGTGTTCGTATAATACGTAGTGTTGGGGCGAGTCATAAGTAAGGAGTAATAAGCAGGGAGCAGGTAGTACCAGGGAAATGCTGGCCGCGGAGGCGCAGTTATTTTTTAACTTATTGATTACCTGATTTTTAATTAAATTTTTGGGTTCGTACAGCTTTTTACTGGCGCTAGGGCAGCCGGCGTAGCTGATGCAACGCAAGCTTCTGAAAATAAGCTAATTATGGTTAATTACCGCTTCACTCAGCAGCTGCTCCCCTAAAAGCCTCCGAGAACCAATTTTTCGACTGCCCAAGGGGGCCGTTGGGGCCGCCCCGCCCGCTACCCCAGGCCGTGGCGCAGGGCGGCCAGCGCCCCTAGGATAGCTAGGTAGGTGGTGGCGCTGGCCGCCAGGCCAAGGGCCAGCAGGCGGCGCAGCTGGCCCGCAGCCCAGGCGCGCTGGGCGGCCTCGGCGGCCGGAAAGCGGCGGCGGGCGCGGCCGGCCAGGTACTGGTCGGGCCAGCGGGCGGCCTGGGCGGCAAAGCTCACGTAGTAGGGCGGCAGGCCGCGCGCCCGGCTCAGGCCGGGGTTGAAGGCCCAGGCGAAGTAGCCGCCAAACAGCCCCAGCAGGGCCAGCACGCTCAGGGTCAGCGTGCCCCAGTGCGGGGCCAGCAGGGCCGAGGCCGCCCCGGCCAGGGCCAGCCCTACGGCCAGCCGCAGGCTGGCGCGCTGGGCATGAAACGCCGCGTGCAGACTATCGGCGGGGCCGTTGGCGGCAATGAGGCGGGCATTTTGGCGGGTTTCCCAGGCCACGAAGGCCGCCCAGGCGGCGGCGCTCGCGGCGTGGGCGGCCAGCAGGGGCCCGGCGAGCGGACTCACGGCTGGCGGCGCGCGGCGCGGTCCTTGAACCAGGCTACGCCCACGGCCGCCGCAATGATGGTGCCGCCGGCGACCAGCAGCAGGTTGCCGTTGCCACAGCCAATGTCGCGAAACTTGGACACGCCGCCCAGCCCGGTAAAGAGCACGGCCAGCAGCATGGGCACCAGGGCAAAGCCCTGGGTGAGCTGGCGTAATTGGCTGGGAGGTTTGTTAGCAGGTGTGTTCATAAGAAAGCTATTTTAGTTATAAGTTATTGCTAATCAGAATTTTATTCACTGATGCTGGGGAGTGGGTGCCGGGGTGAGCCGCGCGCGGGCCGCTTCTCCCGAAGCGAGCCGCCGGGTTGCCCCTTGCTGGTGCGCCGGGGAAGCCCCCGGCGCGGCGGCTAGGTAGTGGCCTGGCGGCGCACCTGCACCAGGCCACCATTTTCGGCGCGCAGCAACAGCTGCGGGGCTTCGTTGCGGGCCGTGAGCGGCCGCCGGTGCCCCCCCGAGGTGGTGAGGATGGTAGTGACGGAGGTCCTGTTGTTGAGATACCCGTTCAGCCGGGTGTTAACGGCTAGCTCAAGACTAATTTATACTTCATAAGTATCTGGTAATGAGTTTTTTATAAAAAATAACTAACCTTACGGTAGGGTAGCAGCTAGCGGGCTCCGCTACCCTCGCCGGGCCGGGGAGCCGGGTGCCCTTCAATCTTGCTAATTAGCAGGCCGATTTTTTGGGTTAATTACCTTATAATCAAAAAAATTAACTTAATAGCGTGAGCACGGCCGGCTGGGCGGTATCGGCGCGGGTGATGGCTACTTGCAGCACATCGGCGGCGGCCAGGGTGAGGGGCAGGCCCACGGGCTGGCCCGCCACCTGGTAGCTCACGCTAGCCACATTCTGACGTTGCTCGCTGGCGTAGGTGCCGGCCTGGCGGGCCCCCAGCGTGCGGCCAATGGAATCGGCAAAGCCGGCTTCGAACACAAATTCGAGCACGGCCGCGGGGGCCGGGGTGGCCGCGCCCGCGCCGGCGGCCGGGCGCTCGTCGGTGACGGTGAGGCCCAGGCTGCGCAGGTAGGCCACGTCGTAGGCGGCGGGCAGCGTGGTGCTGCCCCGCAAAATGAGGTGCCCCGGCCCGGTAGCCACGCCCACCGGGCTGCCCCCGATTACCGTGACGCTGGTGAGGATGAGCGTGGCCCCGCCCCCGCCCAGGCGGGCCCCGCCCGTGGTGGGGCCCGCCGCCACGTCGAGTACGCACTGGGCCAGTTCGAGCTGGCCGCCGTCGTAAACGCGGGCCAGCATGGCCCCAGCCGTGGCTACCAGGCAGCGGCCCTGGCGCAGCAGCGCCTGGCCGCCGCCACCCACTTCGAGGCCGGCGCTGCCGGTACGCACGGTGAGGTCGCCCACCAGCTCGTAGCGGGCATTGTTGGTCATCAGGTTCACGCCGGTGGCGTTGTAGCGCGAGTCGACCTCCACGCTACCGCGCTGCCACAGCGAGCCCGAGCGCATGAGCGCCGCGCTGGCCGAGCCGCGGTTGACGAGGTGCAGGTCGTAGGCGCGCACCGTGGGATTGGCCCCGTCGGGCCAGGTGAGGCCGCACGAGCCCTGCCCGTTGCTGTAAATGGTGGCATCGCCGCCGCGCACCGTGTAGGTGCCCGCCCCGAAGCCCAGCCCGTCCTGGCTCAGTACCGAGCTAATGTCGAAGCCCGCCATATCGAGGGTGATGCCGGGGCGCACGAGCAGCACCGCCGCGTAGGGGTCGGCAAAGGGCATGCGGATGGGCGTGGTCACCTGCACGGTATCGCCGGGCTGGGCGGCGGCCAGGGCGCGCACCAGGCCATCGTCGGCGTTTTTGGCGGCCTGGGTGCCCACGCCCGCGTAGTAAGTGCGGGTGCGGGCGGCGTCGGAGCCGATGCGCACGGCCAGGCTGTTGACGAGCTGGTCGAGGCCCGTCAGGCGCGGGTCGGTGCTGTCGGCCTTGGCGGCCAGGGCGGCGGCCAGGGCCGCATTGTCGGCCGGCGCGCCTTGCAGCCCCCCGAAGGTGGCGGCCGCCGCGGGCGCGGCCCCGCCAATGAGCCAGGCGGCGTGGTCGGGCTCGGGGGTGCCGTCGGGGGCCGTTACGGCCACTACTACAAAGGTGTGGTTGTCGGGGTCAAAGGCGACCGTGACGGTGTGCTGGTGGCCGGCCACCTCGTCGCTAACGAGGGCCACGGTGGCGCCGGGGGTTTCGACGAGGTAGCGGGCCTGGGCCACCGAGAGCTTGGCCACGTGAAAGGCGATGGGCACGAGGCCGTCGTTGGGCTCGGCACCGACCTGAAACAGGTAGGGCGTCTGGCGCTGCTCCTCATCGACGGAGGCGGCCTCGGCCAGGCTGGTGGTGAGCGTGCGCAACAGGCCGTTGAGGGCGGGGCCGGTGGTTTTGGGCGGCCCGCCCTGGGGGTGCACCACTGCGTCGATTTGGGCCAGCAAGGCATCTACATCAAAGGTTGCCATAAGTACTTAGTAGGTAAAGGGTTGTAAAAAAGAAATTTATATTAATCACCTTGCGTAGGCGGCCGCCAGGGCCGCCGCTTAGGTCTGCCGAAGGATACTTACTGCGCGAGGCAGGACAAAAAAAGAGGCCGTTACCGGCATCGCTGGCCTGCTCGCCAAGCCCTCAGCAGGGCCACCGGCACCGCTGGGTAAGCGGCGGCCGGTATGGTCCCTCGCCAAGGCCACGCTCACGGCCCCGATGGTGGTGCCGCCGGCCGCCAGCAGCAGGTTGCCGCAGCCATGCCGCGAACCCTGGCCACACCGCCCAGCCCAATAAACCCGACAAAGAGGCCGGCCAGCACCCCCAGGGTTTTGCCCTGGGGTGCTGGCTCGGGGCCTGGAAAGTTGGTTGCTAGTAGTATCAGCAGTCATCTTATGGCAAAAAGTCAGAAATAAAAAAATGCCGCGGAGCGAAGAAGCGCGGGCCGCCTCCCCCGAAGCGACCCGCCGGGCTCCCCCTTTTCTTCACAGGTATTCTGGTTAATTTACTAAGGGTTAATATATTAGCTAGCCAGGTAGCGGCGGCGCACCTGGCGGGTGGCCCCGGCCGGGGCATCGGCCCGCAAATCGAGCCAGAGCCCCCCCTTGGTCACCTGGCCGGCCACTAGCGTGCTGGGGTGGCTGCTAGCCTCGGCGCGCGGGTTGGTGAGGGCTTGCCCCTGCGCGGGGCCTAAAGGCGGGATGGCCATTACTGCGCGGGGTGGCGGGGTTGTAAAGCGGGCGGATGTTCCGCGCAAGCTCGGGCAGCGTGGCACCGGGCACCCAGTCCTCGGCGTGGGCGGGGCTAGTCGCGCCTCAGCAGCTTCACGGTAAACTCGCCGCCCAGACTGGCCCCGAAGCCATCGAGGTACACGTACTGGCGCACGGCCTGGCCGGCGTTCAGGTGCAGCACCCGGGTGGTCTGGCTGCCTTTGCGGTTGGTGGCGTTGGTTTGAAAAATGGTGCTCCACAGCATCCACTCGCCGTCCACGTTGTCGGGCCCCGCCCCGAGGGCGTAGTTGGCCCCCACCGGCCCATCACCGTCGTAGATGCGCAGGCGCGCATGCAGCTCGTACGTGCCGCTGACGGGGGCCACGTACTGGCCGGCGGCCACGTCCCAGCCGCCGCCCAGGCCGGCGGGGCGCACGTCGACGGTAGGGGTGCCCACGGGCACGGGCGTGAAATTGTAGGCGGCCACGTAGCCCCCGAGCGGGGCCACGGCCAGCACCTCCAGGCCCGGCGCGGCGCTGCCACCGGCGGCCCCGCCCGCTGGCAAGCCCAGGAAGTGATAAGCGGGGGCGGCCGCCACGCTGGGCGGCAGCAGGCCGGCGTACGATACCTGGGCAAAGTCGTAGCTCACCACCCCGTCGGGAGCCAGCACCAAGGGCTGGTCGGGCGCGCACTCGAGGTGCGAGCAGTTGATAGTTAGCAGGTTGCCCGCCGCGTCGGCGGGGTTGCCGCCGCTGCCCGTGTTATGGTAAAACGCGCCGCTGGGCACTGTGCCGTGCACGCCGCGCACGGTGGCGGCCAGGGGCTTGAAGTAGTAGCCCCCGTAGCGGGTGAAGGCAGTGAGGTAGTCGGTGCCGGGCGGGGCCGCGAAGCGCACGCCGTCGAGCAGCAGCTGGTTGGGGGTGCTATCAGGAGTGAGGTAGGCATTGTGCACCAGGTTGCCCTCGTGGCGCACATTGCGCAGTACCACCTCAAGCTGGGTGTCGCCGTACCACATGATGGTGCCTTGCAGCCGGCCCTCGCCGGCCAGGCATACGCGCCGGCGCGTAGCCTGGTAGCCCGTGTGCAGGTAGAGGATGCTGAACTGCCAGGTAGTGCTGGCGTGCAGGCGCACTTCAAGGTCTTTCTGAATGAGGGCCACCCGGCCGGGTTCGCCGAAGATACCCGGCCCGAAGGTGACCACGTCGCCGGGGGCAGCGGCCGCGTGGGCGTCTTCCCAGCTGGCGCAGTAGGTGCGCACGCCGGTGGCGGCACTTTGCACCAGCACCTGGCCTTGCAGGCTAGCGGCCAGGCCGGCGAGCTGGCTGCTGAGGCGAGCCTCCAACTCGGCCAGGACCGCGGGCGCGGCCCCACCAATGAGCCAGGCGGCGTGGTCGGGCTCGGGGGTGCCGTCGGGGGCCGTTACGGCCACTACTACAAAGGTGTGGTTGTCGGGGTCAAAGGCGACCGTGACGGTGTGCTGGTGGCCGGCCACCTCGTCGCTGACGAGGGCCACCGTGGCGCCGGGGGTTTCGACGAGGTAGCGGGCCTGGGCCACCGAGAGCTTGGCCACGTGAAAGGCGATGGGCACGAGGCCGTCGTTGGGCTCGGCACCGACCTGAAACAGGTAGGGCGTCTGGCGCTGCTCCTCATCGGCGGGCGCGAGGCGGGGGTCGGCATCGGTGACGAAGGCATTGGCGGGGCCGGGCGCGCCGGCCGTGCCAGCCAGGGCGGCGAGGGTAGCAGGGGCGGGGGTGCGGGCCAGGAGCTCATCGAGGAGCAGGGTGAGGAAGGCGCGCACGTCGGCGGCGGTGGTGGCGCCGGGGTCAGTGGGGGTGCCCGAGCGCACGGCGGCGGCGAGGGCGGCAAGTAGGTCGGGGCGGGTAGCCATGGAGGATATTCAGCTAATAGACTGATGAATAATAGTTTAGGCAATAGGCGGGTGCCGGTGGGCCAGGGACCTAGCGGGGGCGCACGCGGTCGTTGAGGGTGCGGGGGCGGCGGCGCGCCCCGCCGGCCCAGCCCAGAAAGGCGAGCCCGCCAAACAGCAGCATGGGCCACAGCAGCGCGCGGCTGGCTACGCCAGCCAGCCAGCCCAGGGCACTTATTAAGCTTAGTACCAGGCACAAGCCCAAGAGAAAACGCAGTGACATGGGAAGGAAAAAAAGAGTGAGAAACGGAGAGGGGTACCCTGAGCGCAAGGTGCCCGCGCAAGCGCAAGCTGGCGCACGGGTCCACCCCAACCGGGCGGAAAGCTACACACGTTATCCTTGGTATACTTTATTCCTAAACTACCTGCATACTAATGTGCACCAACGTAGCACTAAGGTTCCTGGGACCGCCCAAAAGAGCCCGGCCCCGGCGGGGCCGGGTGCCCCTGGCGGAGGCCGCGCGGGCCCGCTAGCAGCGTGGTAATCAGGAAAAAGCCAACAGCAGCCAGCGCAGGGGCCCAGGCGAGTAACCACTTTGCCAGCTGCTATTTAGGAGGAAGAGGCCGGCGGCGGCTGGCGCGGGGGGCAGGCGGGGCAGTAGGCAGCATGTGGGGAGGAATAGCTCCGACGAGGGGGCAGGGGGCCGTAGGTACCCCACTGGTTGCCGGCCGGGCCACCCTGAGTACTGCCCGGCAGCGGCCCCGGTCAGGAAATAGGCCCCGCCCAATCGCCGGCCGCAAACCTGCCGCCCCTAGTAGTGGCGGTCGGCGTGGGTGGGGCCAGTACCCACGCCGCCGCACAGGGTGGTGCCATCACGGCACTCACCCTAAAGCTCTGGTTATCAATTTATTTATTTATTACTAAAAACTGCTAGGGGCGCACCGGCGGCATGTTAGGTGGGGGGAGACGGGCGGTGTTATAGTTAAATCCCGGCAGCCGTTATACTCTATGGGTATTTTGCCGCCCGAGTGGTGGTCGATGACTTCACCCTGTGCCACCACCCCAGCCCGTAGTAAGTGGCATAGCGCAGCCCGGTTTAGGAACGCTGGCGCGGGCCAGCCGGCTGCCGCGCGCATGCGTGGAGCCAAGCGCATTGCCGACGCTCGGGTTGGCATGCACGACCAGTTCAGCGAGAACCCATGGGCACAACCCGAAAGCCAGGACCGCAGCCGGGTAAACCGGCTTCCAGAATCTATTAGTTAAGTAATTTATTACTAACAACTTAATTGTTATTCTCTGTCCGATAGAAGAACGTGGCCCCGCCAATAATGGCCCCGTTGTTGTAGCCGGCGCTCACGCCTGCCTTGGTGAGTTACACGGTGTGGGTGCCGGCGGGCAGCCCAAACACTTCGAAGAGGGTGTTGGTGACATCGGTGTAGCCGCCCCGGTTGCTCAGGGCCGGGTAGGCCCTACCGTTGAGCTGCACGTCGAGCTGGGTATTGGCCTCCACCATGCCGTAGAGGCGCACGCCCTCGGTGGCCCCGCCCGCCACCCGGAAAGTGAGCTGGGCCGTAGCCTGGGCCGAGCCGGCCGAGTATTCCTGCATGGAGCTGGCAAAGGGCATGTGGATGTCGGGGCGGTCCGGGGCGGAGAGGGGCGTCCAGGTGCTGGCAAACTGCCAGGCCGGGCTATCCACCGGCGCGGCGCGCTGGGCCACGCCACCCGCGTAGGCGCGGGCCAGGGCAGCCAGCAGGGTGGGGCGCTGGGTATCGAGCAGGGCCACGTTGGCGTAGATGCGGCACTCGGCCACGTCAGTGGTTTCCGAGGTATGGAGGTTGGGCCACTGGCCGGCGCCCAGGCGCAGGGGGCCGTTGTGGGGCTGGGCCCCGCTCACTGCATCGGTTTTGCGCTGGCCGTCGAGGTAAGCCAGCTGCACCTGCGCGTTGGTGAGCAGCAGCACCTGCCAGTGGCCCGGTTTCACGGTGTGGGCCTCGCTTATGGGGCCGCTGGTGCCGTAGTAGTGCAGCACCAGCTGCTCGGCACCCTGGTAGAGGTCGAAGAGCGCGCTTTGGGATAATTCGCCCCAGCCCAGCACGTTTTTACTGGCCTGGGGGCGGTGGGTGCGAAACACGAGCAGCACCGAAAACGGCTGGCTGCCACTGATGCCCAGCGGCCCGGCCGCCGTGCGCCAGTCCTGGCCCGTGAAGCGCACGAAGGAGCGCCCATTCTGGGCATCTCGGTAGGCAACGGGCTGGCCGTTGGCGGCGGCTACCGCCAGGCTTTGGGCGGGGCCGGGGGCCAGGCTGTCGGCGCGCACTCACACGGGGGGCAGCGCGTCGGCCACCGGTGCCCCAATGATAGTTAGTTCGGGGCAGCGGCCGGTACTATCGGCCACGCCGGTGCGGCCGGGCGTGAGGTGTTGGTACCGAGCCAGCACGCCGCTGGCGGGCAGCGGGCCGTGGGCATCGTCCCGTTCCACGGCCGTGAAGGAGCGGTTGTAGAAGGTAATGTCAGCCACGTCGCTGGGGAAGAAAAACTCGTTTTCCGAGTAGCGGCACAGCAGGTAAAACGCCTGGCTGAGGGTCGCAAACTCGAGGTGCACCTTGTGCCAGCCGGGGGCAAAGGCGGCCACGTAGCTCGCGGTAGGCACCCCGTCGAGGGCCCCGTAGGTGAGGCCATCGGGGCTGGCGCGGTTCCACCAGTAGCCGGCCCCGTGCGCCCGGAAATCGACCAGAAAGCTGCCGTACTGCCCATTGTCGGTGGCGCGCAGCCAGAAGGCCACCGCTACCGCCCCGGCAATAGCGGGCGTGCGAAAGCCGCTGGCCCCGGTGGTGCGCAAAAAGCTGGCCGGCTCAAAGGCGGCCGGCGCGGTACTGAAGAAGGTGGTGTGCTGGCCCATGTTTAGGAAGCTTGCAGGCTGAGCACGGCCGCCAGGCTGGCGTCGGCGCGGGTGATGGCCACGGCCAGCGTATCGCCGGTGACCAGGCTGAAGGGCAGCGTTAGCGCCTCGGCACCATTGCGCACGTAGCTGACCCCGGCGATGTTGCTGATAAGCTGGCCGGTGTAGTGGCCGGCCTGGCCGCTGCCGCAGGTGGCGGTGTAGCTGTCGGCGTAGCCGGGCCCGAAGACAAACTCCAGCGTGGGCAAGGCGGCACCAGTGGCAGCAGCGGGGCGCTCATCCACGAGGTTCATCGTGTTGATGGCACCTACCACCACCGAGTTGCCACGCAAAATGACGGTGTCGGCGTGAAGGGCCTCCTCGCCGGGGCGGCACAGCACGGTGTAGTTTTCGAGAATAATGGTGGAGCCCGCGGCGGCGCTGAACAGCGGGGCCATGCCCGCGGTGCGCGCCTGGGCATTGAGCACACCCTCGCGCAGCACCAGCGTGGCGTTGGTGCCCAGGGTATTTATCACGTCGTCATACAGTTGTATGCTGCCCTCCCAGGTGGTCGTGGCGTTGTTACCCACCGCAAACAGCGCGTGAGTGAGGCCGCGGGTGTTGGTGCCCACGGTGGCGGCATCGGTGCCGTAGGCCTCAATGCTGCCCTTGCCCAAGAAAGTGCCCTGGCGGTTGTGAATACCCCAGCGGGTAAAGTAGTTTTCTTCGGGCCAAAAGGCCACCCGGCCCAACTTAATGGTGCCCGAAAACTGGTAGCGGCCGCGGCTGGTTAGGTACAGGGCGTGGGTGCGCACGCTCTGCACCACAATGTGCAGGTCGTGGATGGTCACGTCCTGCACCGCGCCGCTATTGGCCGCCACCGTCCAGCCCAGGCCCGCGTTATAGCGCACGGGGTTGCAGATGATGGTGGTGTGGTTGGCGTTCACAATTTGCGTTCCCCCGGTGAAGGTGAGCACGTCGGTGTTGGCGTCGGGCGTGTACAGGGCCAGGCCCTGTAAATTGGTTATCAAGGTGTTATTTGGGAAAACCACCCCCGGTACCGTGGTCGTGGGGTCGCCGGCGGCCACGGCGCCGTAGGCCAGCGAGTACACGGTGACCGTGCCGTGGTCGCCGGCCCCGTCTATAGCAGCCTGGGCATTGGGATAGGCCGTGCGCACGTAATCTTGGGTGATGGCCTCGGCAATGTGGCGGCTGGCAAGGCCCTGGGCCGCCTGGGTCGTTTGCTGGTCGGTTTCAGTGGTGGCTAGCTCATCGAGCAGGTGGCCCAGGAAATGGCGCACGTCCGCAGCGGTGGTCAGGCCGTCGGGGCCGCCGCTGCGGATGTCTTGCTCCAGCTGCTGGCGCAGGGCGGCGATAGTAAGTTCACTCATAGCGAAAGGAGCGCGGGGCTAAGGCGCACTAGAAAAATTAAAAAATATTAACTACTTGAATTACAGTAAGTAGACCAAATTTATGCCGGGTGCCTTTACCAGGTGGTAGGTGCGCGCCAGTTCGCCCAGCAGCGGCCAGTACCCGGCGCAGCAGTGAGCCAGGCAAGACGAGTAGGTGAGGGCAAAGGACAAGACCAGCCGGGGACGGCAAGAGGGTTTTTGCAATACTAAATAAGCCGAAAAAATAGGTACTAAAAAATATTAAAAGCTAAACTTTTGAGCCTTAGCAAATTATATTTTTACAAGTTTACGAACCCACCTAATAACTTTAGGTAGAAAAAGACTTGCAAGCGTTAGCTTAGCTAAAAATAAGTCAATTAAATAATTTCACTTTAGTAAACTCCAAAAACTTTTTTTAGACAGTATTTTACTGATTTTGAATAAATTACGGCTAAAATTTACTTTTATAATGAAAATAAATTTTAGCCGTAATCCATTTAAAATTATGTTATACGGCTCTGATTTTGTCAAAAGTGTTACAAGTCTTTTTTACAGTTTTATTACTGACAATCAAAACGTTAACTTTAAGCAGATTTCAGCTAATTTTTGGAAGACGCAATAGTAATTTTATAGTTATTTTGGGTAGCTTAGCTTTGCCTTTGTCGGAGGTTTGGGAGATTACCGAGGGATTTTGGGTGGCAATGGGCGTGCTTCGGAGACTGGCCGCCGGGGCGCTCAAAATGGCTGGCTGCACGTGAAAAGGCCCCGTTATTCAGGAAGCATGCTCCTGCTGAATAACGGGGCCTTTTACCCGAAGTGCCCACCACCTAGCTGCTTTCACTCGATGTGCAGGCTGATGGCTTCCTGCCGGCCCACGGCGGCCTCCAGCTTGAGTAGCAGCGCGTGGTAGGCGCGCCAGGAGTTGAACACGCGCTGGCCAGTGGGGGCCACGGCCGTGCCCAGCAGCAGGCTGCCGGCGGTGTCGGCGGCGGTATTGCCGGCGTGCAGCCTAATGGCTTCGTAGCCCGGAACTTGCAACAGCTGCGGCATTACCTCGTGGAAACGCGTGGAGAAGGTGAGGGCCACGGCGTAGGTACCGGCCGGGATGGCCTTTGGGCCCGCCACTTTGGGGGTGCCCCGTAGGCACACCACGTCTTCCAGGGTGTAGCACTCGAAGCGCCCGTCCACGTTGAGGCGACCGATGGTGGCTTGCGCGTTTTTTACAAACCGACTTACAATTATTTCCATGCCTTTGATTATTAAGGGTTTACTTTTTGAATGAATCAGCCGTTGGCTTGAGTGGCAGCTTGTTGCTATTTGTGAGTCGGGGAGAAATAAATAGTACTTTTCAAAGCACACACTGGCTTGGCAAAGTGCAGCTTTACCCACTGGCCGCCGCAATAGGCGCCGGGCTGCCAGTGGTGCCAGGGCCGGCGGGGGGGCCAGGCAGCGCGGCAAAGCGCACGTCGCAATCGCGCTGGCCGGGCAGGAAGCCCGCGGTTTGGCGCTGCTCGGTGAGGGTGAGGCCGCGGTAGTAGGCCAGGTCTTTGAGCCAGCCGTTGAAGCGGCGCTGGCTGCACAGCTTGTCGTCGAAGCCGTGCAGGTCGCGGAAGAGCAGCCAGAGGGCGCGCTTGCCGTACCACCGGCCGGGCACGATTTCGTGGTCGGCGAAGTCGGCAAACTCCTCGCAGGTCTTTTGCATCAGCTTGCGCTGCTGCAAGTTGATGGCCGGCACCCGGCGCACGCCGCCAGCCAGGTAGCGCTGGGTGCAGCGCAGCAGCAGGTTATCGAAGAGCTGCCACTCGGCGGCGTCCCAGTCGTCGAACAGCTCGTGGCCAAACTCATCGCGCGGGGTATGCTGGGGCGAGAAGTAGGGGGCCACCTCCAGCTCAATTTTGCGGCCCTCGTGGCTGGGGCCCTCGCCCACCAGGGTATCGTTGGTGTTGATGAGCAGCTTGGGGGCATCGTAAAAATCGATGTATTGCTGGAGGCCGCCCTTGGTTTCGATTTCCATGCCGGTAGTGATGATGCTGAAGAGCTTATCGAAGGGCAGGCGCTGGGCGTCGAGGTCATCGAGCACCACCAGGTCGGTGTCGTGGCGCACGCGCTGCCAGGCAAACTGCCGGGTGATGTCGAAATTCTTACCGTCGAGCTTCACCACCTGGCGCAGCTTTTCGAGGGCCTGCACCAGCAGCCCCTTGCCGGTGCGCCCGGCCAGGCCGCCGCGCGAGATGGCCTCATCGCAGAGCACCACGGCGTAGCAGGCGGTGCGGCTGCGGTGGCGGTGCAGCAGGTAGCCCAGGGCCGAGGTGAGGGCATCGAGGCGGGCGGGGTGGCCGGCGGTGAGGCGGCCCAGGTACTGGCCAAACTCGCCCCAGGGCTCCACGGGGCCGGGGCCGCGCAGCAGGTAGTGGCCCGTGAAGGCGCGCGGCAGGCGCTGGGCGGCCCAAATGCAGCCCGGCAGCTCGGCGTAGGGCCGGGGCGTGAGGGCCCGGGCCGTGACCTCGACCCACACGTTCTGAAAGAAAAAGTAGGCCGCCTCCTTGGTATCGCGCACGAAGCGGTCGCCCACGGGTGGCAAAAACTCCAGCGTGCCCTCCTCAAACAGCTGGCGGTGCTCGCGCTGAATCCGGTCCTCCAGGGTGCGCCGAAACACGCCGTCGAACTCAAACGGCAGCTCGGCTACGTAGGCCAGCACGTGGCGCTTGAGGTCGGTGCGCGACACTTCGTGCACCACGTTGTCGCGCACGTGCACGGGCAGGTAGCGGCTACCCTGGCGGTGCAGGGCAAAGCCCTCGGCGGCGAGCCAGGCCAGGTACCGGGCCCGGCTGAGCACCAGTTGGGGCGGCGCGCCGGGCCCCGCCCCCTCGCGGGGCAGCACGTCCCAAAACGCCCCGATGACGTGGGCGGGCTCGGCATACACGGCCAGCACGGCGGGACGCAGCCCGGCGCTGGGCAGGGCGCCGGGGGTGCTGGCCAGGCGGGCCAGCACGGCCTCGGCGGGCAGGCCCGCCCGGCGCTGGGTGCGCACCGCGTACTGGAGGTGGTCGGGCAGCAGGGGCTGGCGCTGGCCATCGCGCAGGGCGGCGGCAATGGTGTGGTGGGCGGCGGCCAGGCTGGCGGGCTGGCGCTGGGCAATGGCTTGGCGCAGGGCAGCTTCGGCGGGGCCCAGGGCCAGCACCCCGCTGGCCACGTAGCCCCCGCAAAGGTAGGCCATCTTGTTGAGGGTGTGGTGCTTTTGGCCATCAGGGGCGTCGAGTATCCGGCGCACGGCGGTGCGCAGCACGGCCGCGCCGTAGTCGGGGTCGGGGGGAAGGGCGGGGTGGGGTAGGGTGGGGGCGGGGAGCTCGGCCAGCGCGGCGGGCTGGGGCAGGGCCGGGGCAGCGGGCTGGTAGTAGAGCAGGGGGTCGAAACTCACAAAGCGCGGCCGGCTCACGTCGGGCAGGGCATCGACGTGCAGGCCAAATTGCTGCTCGTAGTAGGTGCGCGCCGCCTGGTAGCTGGCCCGGTGGCGGGCGGGGTCGGCGCGCACGATGATGCACAGCCCCACGCCGCCCACGCTCCGAAAGCAGGCCACGGTGTGGGCATCGGCCTCGATGGCCGCCCGCCGGGCCGCCCAGTCGAGGCCAGGGTTGGGGTCGGCGTCCACGTCGAGGGCCAGCAGGCCACTGTGCTGGCGCAGGCCGGCCTCACTGCGCGGGGCAAACGTGCCGCTCACCGTGAAGTAGGGTACCCGCAGCTTGGCCGCGCGCTGGGCGGCCTTGGTGGGGGCCGCCCGCACGCGGGCCGTCGCCGCCTGCCAGGTACCCTCCCGGATGCCCGCCAGCACCTGCGCCAGCTCCCACTCAGTGCCCGTAGTGGCCTTAATGGTCGGATAAAACGAAACCAGCATGAAGAGACCCCCACGGGGGGCCAGCGATTGAGGTGGCCAAAAAGCGCGGCCCGGCGGCCCACGGGGCCGCCATCCGCCCCGGCCACGGGGCCGGGGCGCACGGGGTAATACGCGCACGCATTTTTTCTCAATCAGCTAACTTTCAGTTGCTTCGTTCTTGATAGTGCGCAGCTCCTGGGCCGCCTCAATGGCCCCCGAGGCACGCGCCATGCGCAGGGCCTCCACCACGGCGGGGTGACCGGGGCGCTGCTTCTTGAGGGCCTTGCTTACGGCTTGCTTGCCGATACCTAGCTTGTGGGCAATAAGTTGGACGGAACCGTGGGGCAGGAGTTCTAAAATAGTGGTAGGCATTATAGGAAGTTGTGGAATACAAGGAATTGATTGACCTCGCCAAACGAGGGTGGTTTACTTTCTGCTACCTTTGGCAACATTTGATTGACTTATCAAAGATAGTCAATCATATTTCATAAAATCAAATAAAAACTAAAGTTTATTGACTTAATCAATTAGTTTCTTTTATAAAGTCAACCATGCCTCAGTTAAATACCATCGCCACGCTCCTGAAACGGTTACGGGTACAATCTAATCTTACCCAAATGCAGCTTGGGGAGCGTATCGGGGTAACAAAGGCTTCTGTTTCGGCCTACGAGAAGGGCAAGGCCTACCCATCAACGCCCATCCTTACTAAGCTGGCGCATGAATTCAGCTTGTCAATTGACGAACTGCGCTTTGGCGATGCCCCGGTCCGGTCCCGGCCGCCGAGTACTGCGCCCCCACCGCTGGCACTGGCCGAGGTGCCCTACCTACCCAGCACGGCCCGGGCGGCCTTTGGCGTGGCACTGGCCACCAGCCACCAACGGGCCCACGAACCGCTGGCCCTGGTGGCGTTGCCCGCCGGCTGCCCCCCCGTAGACCCAGCCGCCGCCCTGGTAGTGGAAGTAGACGATACCTCCCTGGAACCCACCCTACGGCCAGGCGCGCGGGTGCTGGCCGTGGCCGTTCCTCCCTCCGAGTGGCCCTTTATGCCGCCCGGCATTTACTGCCTGGCCTACCGGGGCGGGCTGGCTATCAAGCGCCTGCGCGACAATGGCCTGCTGCAAAGCGGCCTGCTGCTGCTGTACGCCGACGGCCCCACTGGCGGCAGCTTTCCTGTGCGGGCTGAAGACCTGTGCGCCGTGTGGCACGTACGCTGTGCCGTTTACTTACCCTTGACTTAGGTTGACTTTAGTTTACTACGGTTACCTGGCGGGGGGGAATGGCCGCCACACGGCTCCGCCAGGCGGCCCAAAACTGGCGCGGCCCGGCGGCGGGGCGCACGCACAGGTGCGTGAGCAGGCCCAGTTGTACCAGGGTGGCGGCCACCAGTTGCCCCGCCCGGTAGCAATAAAGACTTGGTGCAGGGCCACCACCGCCGCAAGCAGGGCCGCGTGTGGGGTAGCGCTTGCCGCCCGCAGCGTGGCGGGGCCCAGTTGGCCCGTCCTCGGACCCTTCGGCGGGGCTCAGCTACCGCCGCGCGTACTGCAGCTGGCGCACGGGGCGGGCGGGACCGGCATTCACGCCATGGTCGGCGAATTACCCGGCCACGCCTTTGTTGCGCAACTCGTTGATATTCATTATGTTCCAGAATTTAGCCTCGTAGCAGGCCCGTATCTGGGCGGCTAGCGCCGTGTTAGCGGCCGGTTGGTGGCCCAGGCGCGGCCACTGGGCGGCCGGCACGGGCCTACGCAGGCCCAGGGCAGCCTTGGCCACGTCGCTGGCCGGCCAGCCTAGCTAGAGGCGGGAGCCGCCCGCTTTGGCCAGCAAGGGGAGTAGAAGCGGGCAAAATCAGCCATGAATGGGCAGGGTTTCGGTGAGAATGGTATTGGTCTGCTCGCCGGGCGGTCCGGCCGCCCAGTATGCTGTCACACGGGCAACTGGTTCGCAAAATTACCGCCTTGGCTAGACTGGTCTATCCGAATGCCCTGCTTGCTGGCAAGTAGCTTAACTAGCAGGTCAGCACATGCCTATTAGTATAAAAACAACACAAAGCTTCCGCTAATGATTAGATACAATAAAATAATTATTCTATTGTATACTACCTCTTGCCTTCTGCCGTGTTCTTTTGGCATTCCCTCTTGAAATATCCGAAGTAGTCCATTCAGGCGAACATCAACCCACGCAGTTGTTGCGAGTTACCAATTGTTTATCAAAGTAATTCATTATCTTGCGCCGTTATAGTAAAAGGGTACTATTAGTGAATCGCCGCTTTTCCCATACTTCCGTTCATAACCCTCGGCAGGACGGTTTTTTCATGGACTATTTTAACGTGCGGATAGCCCAGTACTGGGCTATCGCCAGAGATAGCTTGCTCATTTTAAGGCGCGGGGCCCTAGGTTGGGCTAGCACGTGAGCGCAATAACGGGAGTTATCGAACGCTTTTTGGCCACCCTAAGCACTACCGCCGGCTAGCCATATGCCATGAAAAACAATCGTTCTTTTCTAGCATACTGGCACATTGGCGCGACGATGGATTGGGGTAGATGAGTGATTAGCTGTCCTCACGCTTTAGTTTACCAGCTCATGTTTACACTGGGGCCCCTGCTATACCTACTGATTTTTTATCTTCCTTCCTTACTCAAAATCTTGCTTATGCTGCTTTCTACTTCGAGGACCTGGGCGCTGCTGCTCGGGCTATTACTGATTGGCCGCCTGGCCGTAGCGCAACACCTGGCGGTGGGTGGCGGCTACACCTTAGCCGTGCATGACGACGGCACGCTCTGGGCCTGGGGCTCTAACACCTACGGCCAGGCCGGGCTGGCCACCAGCTACCAGCCCACCCCGGCGCAAGTGGGCGCGGCCACCACCTGGCGGCAGGTAGCCGCCGGCGGCTACTGCTCGCTCGGGGTGCGCACCAATGGTACGCTCTGGGCCTGGGGCTCCAATACCTATGGTCAGCTGGGCTACGTTACTGCCTCTACCTACGGGCAGACTTCTCCCACGCAGGTAGGCACGGCCACCACCTGGAAAAGCGTGAGCGTGGGCACCAACCACACGCTGGCCGTGCGCACCGACGGCACGCTCTGGAGCTGGGGTAATAACCGCTACGGCCAGCTGGGTACCGGCACCACCCTGCCGGCCGGCGATGTGCAGGCCACGCCCGTGCAGGTGGGCACCGCCACTACCTGGGCCAGCGTGCAGGCCAGCAGCGAGTCTAGCCTGGCCCTGCGCACCGACGGCACCCTCTGGAGCTGGGGCTACAACCTCAACGGGCAGCTGGGGCTGGGCACCACCACCGACCAGTACCAGCCCACGCAGGTGGGCACGGCCACCACCTGGAAAAGTATGAGCGTGGGCACCAATCACGCGCTGGCTATTCGCACCGACGGCACCCTCTGGACCTGGGGCTCCAATACCTACGGCCAGCTGGGCACGGGCACCACGAACTCCGCCAATGCGCCCGTGCAGGTGGGCACCGCCACTACCTGGCAGCGCGTGAGCGCCGGCTACAGCCACAGCCTGGCCATCCGTACCGATGGCTCGCTCTGGGCCTGGGGCTACAACTACTGGTCCATGCTGGGCGTGGGCAATATGACCACCCAGCTCGCGCCGGTGGCGGTGGGGGCCGGGGCCAAGTGGCAGGAAGTCAGCACCGGCCCCTACACCACCCTGGCGCTGCGGGCCGATGGCTCGCTCTGGGCCTGGGGCTATAATGCCTTTGGCCAGTTCGGCGACGGCTCGGGCCTGGGCCTGGTGCCCACGCAGGTAGGCACGGCCACCAACTGGAAAAGCGCCAGCCTCTACACCTCCTTCACGGCGGCCGTGCGCCAGGACGGCACCCTCTGGACCTGGGGAAACAATACCACCGGCCGGCTCGGCACCAACCAATCCGACAAGACCCTGGGCAGCCGCGCCGTACCCACCCAGGTGGGCACCGCCACCACCTGGCAGCAGGCCGCCGCCGGCGAGTTTCACGCCTTGGCCCTGCGCGCCGATGGCACCCTCTACGGCTGGGGCCGTAACAACGAAGGCCAGCTTGGCCTCGGTTACTCGCTGGTCGACACCTATTCTCCCACCTACGTAAGCGGCGGGTGGGCCCTCACGGCGGGCAGCTTCGCCACCGGCGACTTCCACACCCTGGCCCTGCGCCCCGACGGTACCCTCTGGAGCTGCGGCTTCAATCGCGACGGGCAGCTCGGCGATGGGGGCCTGGCCTACCAGCGCACCGTGCTGGGGCAGGTAGGCACGGCCAGTAACTGGAAAAGCGTGGCCGTTTCGGGCAGCTTTTCGCTGGCGCTCAAAACGGATGGCACCCTCTGGAGCTGGGGCGACAACACGTTCGGCCAGCTCGGTGATGGCACCACGACCGACGGTAAGGTGCCCGCGCAGGTGGGCACCGCTACCAACTGGGTGGCGATGAGTGCCGGGCAAAACTATGCCCTGGGCCTGCGGGCCGACGGCACGCTCTGGGCCTGGGGGTATAATGGCTACGGCCAGCTGGGCACCAGCGGTACCTCCAACCCGCGCGTGCCCAGTCAGGTGGGCACCGCCACCACCTGGCAAAGCGTGGCCGCTGGCTACAGCCACAGCCTGGCCATCCGCACCGACGGCACCCTCTGGGCCTGGGGGCAGAACAACTCCGGCCAGTTGGGCCTGGGCACGGTGGCGTACGCGCAGCTCCCCACCCAGGTCGGCACCGGCACCAGCTGGCAGCAGGTAGCCGTTGATGAAAACCACACCGTGGCCGTACGTCAGGACGGCACCCTCTGGAGCTGGGGTAATAACGGGTCCGGCCAGCTGGGCCGGCTCAACTACGCGGCCCTGCCCACCCTCATTGCCAGCGGGGGGGCTATTCTGGCCACTACTGCTACGGCTAGCGTGGCCCCGGCCTGGAGCCTCTTTCCCAACCCCGCCCATGACCAGGTGCAGCTCCGGGGCCTGCCCACCGGGCCGCTCCGCGTGCGCGTGCTCGATGCCCAGGGCCGCCTCGTACGCACGGCCAGCGAAGCCACCGTTTCGACCCAGGGCCTGGCCCCGGGGCTCTACCTGCTGCAAGCCGCCGCCGCCGGCCAGCCCGTTCGCACCCAACGCCTGGTAGTGGAATAACCGATACATCCTGCTACTTTTCTCAAAGCCTAACTCGTAAGGTCTTATCCTTACTCAAAATTTGAAAAGCGCTGGCCATTCGGCCAGCGCTTTTTTTGGGCGTGGGCGGCAGCTTTCAGGCCGGCGTATTTCGACGCATTTTGGCAACCCGCCATAGGGGGGCAAACGCCTGTCGGGGCGGGGCGCTGGTAGCATGCGCCGCAGTCATAGGGCGGGGCAGCTGGCAGCGGGTGGGGCACGGGAGCCAGGGGCGAGGAGACCACAACTGAGCCAGGGGCAGACCTACGCTAGTAGGAGTGACTACCAGTTGCAGGGGTACGTGCATGTCACGCTGGCTTCGTTGCAAGCAGCTTATTATAGTATGTTAAAATTATCGCTACCTGCCTGATACCTGCACGGTACCGGTTGCCCCCGTCACGGCCGGCCCCGGTGACCACCCCTGGGCCCTGGCTAACGACCTCGGCTGCCCGCAAGGCTTCGTGCACATCCCGGGCCTGGGCTTCTGGATACCCCCACCGACTATCTCATAGCGTTTTGGTGCCGCTCGCACTCCAGCACCTGCACGGTGGCCTTCACCATGCCCGGCGGCGATGGCAGCAACTGCCTGCTCGCCCATATGCCCGGCGGCGACCAGCGCTACTTCGACAGCGGCAGCTTTACGGGCCGGGTTTCGGTGCCCACGCCTACCCACTTCCTTGCCACTTGGCACCACGTGGCCCTGCAAGTCGATAGTCAAGCCCAGGCCATGCACATCTTCCTCGACGGCCAGCTGCTAGTCGCCTCCGACCACCCTCACACCTACAAGCCCCGCGCTACCGATTTCCTCATCGGCTTCGACCACCGGGGCCGCCTCGGCGAGTTTCGCCTCTGGAACTACGTGCGCACCCCGGCCGAAATCCGGGCTGAGATGCCCCGCGTGTTTGCTGCCTTCTGCCCCGGCCTGTTCGGCTGCCAGCCCCTCGACGCCCCCCTTTCTGCCTGCGGCGGCATCCCGGGCTACGGCGGTTGCTATCACTCCGGCATGCTCAACTACCACTAATATACTGTCAATAAGTAAGTTAACTTTATCCCTACTGTCACTTACCTAGTGAGTTGGGGCCGAGTCCGCCCATTACCCCCGCCACCACAACCGAAAGCAGGCCTGCTACTAGTACGCACAGCCCAGCTAGTAGCCACTTCCGCTGCCAAAGCGCCCTAACGAAAAGGTAGGCGTTGGCCCCAACGCCTACGCAGACCACAAGCAGCACGGTGGACAAGGCCGTCTTAGCGGAAGCAATAGTGCTGATTTTGAATACGATAACCAGGCCGATGAGCAGGGCGGCCAGGCAGCCATTCAGCCATTCAGCCATTCAGCCAAAAAACGGGATTATGCTTGTTAGGTTGCAAGTGTTTTTTTTCGTAAAGGAGTGAAAAATGCCCCACTATTTTAGCAGTCACTACAACAAGCCCACTCCCACATGGCCGGCCCTGGGGTGTAGGCTTGCCATAACCATAAGCAGTGGGGCTGGGCTACCCCCTGGCCCGTGTGCGACCAGCTGCGGGCAGTAGGATAATAGGCCGCGGCAGGGAGTGCCAACTAGCAACTGCGCGTCCTACTCAGGCCCAGCCAGTAGGGGACTCTTTCCTACGGGTGATTCCCGAGTGAACTTAGCCCGATTGCGATTTGCCGCAGCTGTAGAGCCACTAAGCCCACCATTACTAAACAAAGACCCGCTACTAGAAACTGCCGCCGCTCAAGCGCCTTAAAAAACAGGACCCAATCACCCAAAAAGGCTATGCAGGGAGTAAATGCTATTATATATACAAAAAAATGTCCCCATTCAACACTGGCAACCCTGGCTAGCGCCGTGGTTCCGTATAAGAGCGTAGCTAGCAGTGCGTTAAACCATATCAGCGTACGCACGGCCGGGGCTGTTTGTAACTCGTTCATTTCGGATAGTAAGAAAAACAGAGGCGTTACGTAGTTGCCCAATAGCGACCAAGTAATTTCTCTAAAAATACTTTAGCAATATAAAGAGTGATGCCGTTAATCAAGCTGACCGCGTGGCCACTGGCTGGCCCGCTACGCCCCCGCTACCGTCAGCACTGACAAGGGCTAGCGGAGGCGCGTTGCCAAGCTAGGCCTCACACCCCAGGTGGGCAGTCGGCCGCTCAGCATCCGCGGCTGCGTGCCGGTGGCCAAGCGGTGGGTAGTGGAACGCACCTTCGCTGGGCTCATCGGCTTACGGCGACTAGCCATTGACTACGAATTTGCCCCGCGTTCGCAGAAAGCCCGGCTGCTCATCGCTACGCATGACCAGGTGTCTCAATCGCTTAGAACCCGCTTCATTTTCTAACACCCGCTAAGGGTCACCTGCTGGTGCCTGGGTAGCAGGTTGGGTTTGGGAAAGGAGAAGCTAGTAGGTAAACTGCCGGCAGCCCTGTCTCACGTTTTCACCGGTTCGCCCCCGGCTGCCTGGGCTACTAATGCTTCGCAGACCTACTGGCTCGCGGTGGCGCATGCAAGCCGAGAGGTACAGAGGCTACCACGGCCTGTAGAGCCGTCCACGAAAAAATACCGGATGAATAAGCACCATAGTAAGCTTAGCTTATACTAAAGTAAACTAAATACAATAGTTAAAAATATTTGTCAAATATTTTTAGCATTTAAGGCTAGGTATTCCACGTACATTCGTGGACATGAAGATGGTAACAACCTGATTGAAGCTCTTCCTTGCGGCCCCTCACATGCTATTTACCTCCTGCGTGCTTGAGCTCGCCACCACCTTTTGTCCACGCTTCGCGGGGCTAGGCAGTGGTGGCGGCAAAGCCCATTTACCCTACCCCAGTGGCCCTGCGCAGTGTGCGTAGTAGTGCGCCAATGCTGCGTGGGGTTCCCTGTCATTGCCACTGCGTTGCTGCCGATACCAAGCCGCTGTGGGATTTACGAAGCCACATTTCCTGCAGCCCGCTACTACCGTCGTAAACCGCCAATGCCAGCCGCCTTGCCAAGCCTGCTAAATAGGAGAGTAGGCAGCCAAAAGGAAAAGGATTACTGCAAAAACGCCTCAGAGGAAAGCTACCTAAGGTAGCATTGTTTAAAAAACTACTACTGTACTACTATGGCTTGGAAACCAATCTCAGAACGCCTCAGCGATTTACCGGTAGTTATTGCGGGTCCCATCCTGCGCCGGGTAGAAAAGGATAATGTATCGGTGTGGCTAGCGCTGAAAGAGCCGCGGGTAGGGAGCAACCAGCTTAGGCTGGAAGTGTATGATAACGGCACCACCAACAGGGCCGGTACCACGGTGATTTTGCAGGGCGGCCGCGACACCGTCGCGTTGGGCGAACACCTACACATCGTCGTGCTGACGGCCAAGCAAAATGGCCACGGCGTGTTGCAGCAGGGCCACACCTACAGCTATAATATTAAAGGTCAAGGCGTTGACTTTACCGGTAATACCGGGCTATGTTACCTCAGCTATTCGCTACCCACCTTTTCGCTGCCCCCCGCCGACCTCAATAAGCTCCGCATTCTGCACGCCTCGTGCCGCAAGCTGCACTCTGATGGCACGGACGCGATGGCCGATATGGACGGCATCCTGGAAACGGCCGCGGCCAACCCCGCCACCTTTGCCGAGAACCGGCCCCACCAGCTGTTTCTGACCGGCGACCAAATCTATGCCGATGATGTCGATGCGCTCCTGCTGTTTTTGGTGCGCGACCTGAGTGAGGGAGCCGATGCCGCGCTGGATGTCGATGCCGCCTCCCCCCGCCTCCTGAGTCAGCGCAGTAGCCTGCTGAACTGGCAGGAAAGCTTACCGATTGGCCCAGTGCTAGCCAGCACGCCGCTCGAGGCGGACCCCCGCTACGCCGGCCGGCTGGAGGTAGGCCGGCGGGGTGAGCTCCTCAAGGAAGAGTCGGGCCTGCATTTTCCCGGCGAGTGGGAAGTAGTAGATAATCACTTGATTAAACTAGGCGAGTACTACACGATGTACCTGCTGATGTGGTCGCCCATACTCTGGCCAAAATACGACGAAGCCCTAAAGATTGACGAATACCCAGGGTTTCGCAACGTCTACTCCACCAAGTATTTCCCGGAAATTCCAGATACGAAGCTGCCGCTATACGGCAGCCCGGAGTATATAGCCGAGCTACCACCCAAATCGGAGGAAAAAAAGCCCTACCAACTATTACAGCGGTCTATTACCCGGGCAAAACTCTACCAGGACGAGTTGGTGAATGTGCGGCGGGCCCTGGCTAATATCCCAACCTACATGATTTGTGACGACCACGAAATCACGGACGATTGGTTTCTGGACTTTCATTGGTGCGAGACGGCGCTCAATCAGAGCTTGGGCCGCCGCATGCTCCAGAATGGCTTGACGGCTTATACCCTGTTTCAGAGTTGGGGCAATACCCCGCAGCAGTTTGAAGAACACGCTACCCTGCCTTACAGCACCCTGGGCTGGCGCTTTCTCAATACGGTGCCGCTGTGGAATAGCAAACCGTTTGGCTACGACGTGCTTGACCCCAAAGGCTCGCTGCTCAGCCCGGCCATCGCGCATAATATTTGGGATTCACTAGGTATTCTCACGGGCCTGCCCGACTGGCAGCAGCTACAGCTGCACCGGCGGCTGATACCCCAAAATGCCGACCGTATCCAGCACCACTTTTACATTGCCTGGGAAAAGCACGAAGTACTGGTGCTGGACACGCGCACCATGCGGGCGTACCCCGGCTCCGACAGCGATTTTGCCGCGCTCATTAGCCGCGAAGGCCTGGGCTTACAAATGGCTGAGCTGACGGCCTCCACCGGGGCCTCCACCACTGTACCGGAAGTCACGTTCATCGTCATTGCCACGCCAATCTCGGGTATTCCAAATGTGGAAGAAGACTTAGGAGGGTTTCAGGCTCGTACAGCGGCTGGTAGCGCAATATTAGCAGCTGGCGAAAACAATACGGATAATAATGTAAATTATTATACTGATTCTGAGGCATATGGATATCAGCAACGAGGATTACAGGATTTATACGCAGGTATTTGCCACTGTGTAGCAGCTCGTCAGCAGGATGTAGCAACCGCTCCACCCGGACGAATAATAGTACTTTCCGGAGATGTGCATTACGGCTTTACCAACCGAGTCGAGTTTTGGGCCACGCGTCTTTTCGATACGGAGGGAACACTGGCTAGTCCGCAATTTACTACCTATCCTACCCACTTCATATTAGCACAGTTATGCGCGAGTGCTTTAAAAAATTCAAAAGAAAAATTTGTTGTATATAGAGGAGTAGGGTCATATGGTGAAAAAAGCGTGGATGAGTTAGGGTATGATAACAAGTACCTACTAAATCCAGCAGTGTGGGCGGGCTGGCTTCCATCCAGCAATCATGACGCGCTAAAAAAGGTAGGAGATAAAAAGCGGATTTTACCATCTATAAACAGGTATGTTCCTTTTGGCGATATAACAGTCAGTTATCTCAAGCCAGTTGTAGAAACAAGCAATATCACTACCTACGCGGACATTCAGTTAAATGGAGAATACACTATTGCCCCCGATTGGGTGTACCGCATCACGTACCTGAAAGCGTTTCCGCCTACCCCCCTTCCTCCACGCGAGCGGGTAGACGACCCCGCCACTGGAACTAGCAACCCTACGGCCCAGCAGCGGGCGGAGGCGCTACAAAAAATTCTGGCCGCTGCCCGCAATAACGAGGCTTATCTGGAAGACGCGTCGGGGAGGGAAGCAGTAGGCCGCAACAACTTTGGAGAGGTGTTTTTCGACTGGGGAGCTACCGAGACAACCAAGTTTTTGCGCCATAACCTGTGGTGGAGCCGACCTGATAAAGCGCACGACGGCATCGACCTTCCACGCCAGCCTAATTCCAAGTTTGCTGTATTGATGGGGGCCAAAGATGCTAAGCCAGTTGACCCCTACACCCACTAGCGCCTAGTCTATATGTCTGTTCCTGTAATAAACGCGGCCTTCGACGAGCTAAAAATCGCCCTGAGCCCGCTCTTCGCGGCCGTGGATAGCGAGCCGCGCCGCGCCCAGCTGCTGGCCCTGATTGGCTACGACTCTGATGCGCTGGATATCCAGGCTTTCGCCAACCTGGTAACCGAGCTGCAAGCGGATTATATCTTGTTGCAGACGCTCTTCCAACACCCTGCCACCAGCTTGGCGGAGCTCAGAACCCAGCTCGACCACGTAAAAAGCTTGCTGGGCGTGCTAGCCAAATTGAAGCATTTGCTGGAAGTAGCCAATGCTTTCAATGCTAATTTAAACCTGATACAGGACCTTACGGTGGCCCTGCTGGGTAACTACCTGCAAGCAGTGCACCCCACGCTCTATGCCGTGCTGGTGCTGCTGGAGATAGTGGGCGACCCGTATGAGCACCAGGCAGAGCCGCCCGTGCTCGACGGCAACGACCAGCTGGTGCGCGCTACCTACCGGGCTTATCAGCTGCACTTCAACCAGCTGGGGGCGCTCTTCAGCGACCCGGCCGGCTACGTGAAAACCCACTACTACCCCAGTGGGCTGCCCACGCGCGCCGAAGCCCATGCCGTGGCCGATAAGCTGTTTCCCCGGTTGGCCCGCTTATTTAACTCGGTTGGGCTGTTTGCCAGCTACGGTATGAGCGCCACCGATGGGCAAGGCACTGATGGCATAACCTACGGCGCGGTATCCGACGAGTTGCAGCGCCATATGCTCACCGTCATGCTCATGCAGGGGCCCATAGCGTCCTTCGGGTTTACCCTGGCGCTTTCCTCACAGCAAGATGGGAACCTGGGGTTGATTATTGCCCCGTTTGGCACCGCTACGTACCACGGCGACTTTACTAATTGGCTGGTAGAAGTGCTGCTCACGGCCAGCATCAATGGCCTGGCCATTGGGCCGCAGGGCGTGCTGCTAGATGGTAGCATTGGAAGCTTTGGTGCAACAGCCAGCGTAAAGAGCCAGCCCGATAGTTCAGGCAACGCCTTCCTGTTTGGCGCGCCGCAGGGCACGCACCTAGCCATTGGCGAGGTAGCCTTCAAGGCCACCCTGCAAGCCAGTGCCAGCGGGGCCGACTACGGCGTGCTGGCGCAGGCCAGCAAGGCCAAGTTTGTGCTGCGGCCCGAGGAGGCCGGGGGCTTCCTGGGTTCTATCATTCCGGCGGCCGGGGTGTCGGGGGCTTTTGATTTGGGTCTGGGCTGGTCGAAGGCCAAGGGGTTTTACCTGCTGGGCAGCACTACGCTCAAAGCGCACTACACCATCACCAACAGCGTGGCCGACCGCCTGCTGGTTATCCGAGGCGTGGATGTGGGCCTCACGGCCGCCGCCTCCAAGCTCCAGCTGAGCGCCACGGCTTCGGGCCGCGTGAAGCTGGGGCCGGTGTCGGCCGAGCTCACCGACATTGGGGCCACGGTGGACCTCACCTTTCCCGGCGCGGGCGGCAACCTGGGCGTGGCCCAGGCCGACGTGCAGTTCAAGTACCCCACCGGCGTGGGTATTGAAGTAAAGTCCGACCTCGTCAATGGCGGGGGCTACCTCTACTTCGACGCGCCCAACCACAAATATGCCGGGGTGGCCAACCTGAAGATTAAGGCGGGGCCAAAGGAAATCAACGTCAATGCCATTGGCTTGCTGCAAACGCAGGTGCCAGGCCACCCCGATGCCTATTCGCTGCTGCTGCTGCTGACGGCCACCTTCGGGCCCATCGAGCTGGGGCTGGGCTTTAAGCTGAGCGGGCTGGGCGGGCTGGTGGGCGTGAACCGCGCCGCTAACATCGACTACCTGGGCACGCTGGCGCGCACCCAAAAGCTGGATACGCTGCTCTTCCCCGACAACGTAATGAGCGACCCGGCCGCCGCCGTGGCCCTCGCCGACAGTGCGTTTCCGGCCAAGGTGGGCCGCCACACCATCGGCCTGATGGCCCAGCTCGGCTGGGGCGTGTCGGGTAGCCTCATCAGCCTCGACGTGGCCCTGCTGGTCGAGTTTCCGGAGCCGCTTACCATCATCATGCTGGGCGTGCTGCAAGCCTCACTGCCGAGCAAGGCCAACGAGCTGCTCAAGCTGCGGGCCGATTTCCTGGGCTACGTTGATTTCGGGGCCAAGAAAGCCTCGTTCGACGCCACGCTCTCCTCCTCTAAGTTACTGATTTACAGCCTGTCGGGCGGCATGGCGTTTCGCCTGTTTCAGGGCACCAACCCGGTGTTCGTTATCACGGCGGGCGGCTTTCACCCCAACTTCCAGCCGCCGGCTGGCGCCAACCTCACGGGCCTCCAGCGCATTACCCTGGCCCTGGCCCCCAGCAACGACCTGCGCCTGACGCTGGCCAGCTACTACGCCGTAACGGCCAACACGGTGCAGTTTGGCGCGCACCTCGACCTCTACTACCGCCTGTGCCGGGGGCTGCACGTGGAGGGCCACTTCGGCTTCGACACGCTGTTCCAGTTCAACCCCTTCGCCCTCACGTCCAACATGACGGCCGAGGTGGCCATTAAAAACGGCGACTCGGAGCTGCTGAGCCTGCACCTGCGCCTCGACGTAACCGGCCCGCGCCCCTGGCACTTCTGGGGCGAGGTCAGCTTCCGCATCTGGTTTGTCAAAATCAGCGTGGGTATCAACGCCACCATCCAAAGTGGGGGCGACCCGGAGCCCGCCCTGGTGGCCCCCGACGTGCACGCGATGCTCGTGAAGGCCCTGGCCGCCCCCACGAGCTGGGAGGTGGAGGCCCCCCAAACGGCCGCCCAGCCCGGCGGCGTGGTGCTGCGCCCCGTGGCCGCCACCGCCGGCCAGCCCTTCCTCGACCCGCGTGGCGCGCTGGTGCTGCGCCAGCACGTGGCCCCCTTCGGGCTGCTGCTCAGCAAGTACGGCAGCGGCACGTCGGCCCCCATCAATGGCCACTACTTCGCCCTCACCGAGCTCACGCTAGGCAAGGATGCCGCCGCCCACACCTATAAGCTCAGCGACAGCCCCGCGCCGCTGGAGGCGGTGCGCGAGTTCTTCGCCCCCGACCAGTTTACGACCCTCAGCGAGGCGCAGCGGCTCTCGCTGCCCTCGTTCCAGCTGCTGCCCAGCGGCCTGCGCCTCAAAAGCCTGGCCGGCCTCACCAGCACCACCCAGGTAACGCGCCGCGTGGTGGCCTACGAGCAAAAGCTACTCGACGGCACCAGCGGCGGCCACCGCATCAAGGTGGAGGCCGACCAGTTCCGGCAGCTGGCCAAGGGCGGGGCCCTGGGCCAAGCCGTGGCGGCCGCCCGGCCCTCGGCCCGCGCCCCCCAGCCCGTGGGCTGGGCCGAAGACACCTACGCCGTGGCCAACGCGGCCGACCTCACCGCCTACGCCGGCCACGCCGCCTTCTCCACCCAGGTGGAGGCCGAGCAGTACCGCCAGGCCGTGGTGGCCGCCCAGCCCAGCCTGGCCCCCGAGGTGCTGGTGGTGCCCAGCTACGAGCTGGCCGGAGCGTAGGGCGCGCAGGATATAGTAAAGTGAGATAAATAATTTAAATTCAAATAAGAATGTCACTTATTCATTTAGCTACCACCTATGATGGCCCGCGTGATTTTGCGGACGACCCGCAAAATCCGGGCGTATATAGTGTAAATTATTATAGGTCAACCACGTTTTGGAATACGGAAACCAAGGCAACTGAGCTAGGTCTGAATGAGCCTTATCCTGAACCTTATGTGGGGGGGTATCAAGGTGCAATAGCGGAGCCCTCCCCCGACAGTTATTATAGCAAACCAACTACTGAACTGGTCGACTTCTTTATAGTGCCTCAGAATGGGTACGGGGCTGATGCTGCCCAGTATGGCGTGCCCGTGGGCAGCTACGCTTTTGTGTACCATAAAGGCAACGGGGAGGTAGAATACCGCATAGGCAACCGACTGCGCGCAGAAATGCCTCAGGTGCAGAACGTGGCACCTAATGGCACGCTGGGCATTGCTATTATTGGCGTAAGCCCCGTTGTTGCTGGTCTTGATATTACTACTGCGGTATCGGGAAGCCTGAATGGCGGCCCGCGAGTGCCATTTACGGACCATGCGCCCACCGAAAACAAGCGGTTTCACACTTTTACGGGCCTCGCACCGGGCACTTACCCGTACGAAATACGGGTAGATGATGACCAGCCTTCGCTGACGGGCACGTTCTTCGTCACCAACCCGGTAGACGTGAAGGTGTCGCCCACGCGCGAGTCGCTAACCGGCACGCCCGGCACGGTCTATTTTGAAGTAACGCCCAAGAGCCCTACAACGGAGCTAACGGCCCCCGTGTATGGCACCGTAACTAACCTGGAAGGCCGCACGCTCTTCACCAACCGCAACCTGAACAGTGGGGTCACTAAGGCTAATGCCTGGGTGCACGAGATTTTAAACGTACCGGTTGGGGTCTATAATTATCTCATCGAGGTAGAAGATGGTCAGTCCATTCAGAGGGGCAACTTTACCATTGCCAAAGAACAAAATACCGCGTACGACTGCCAACTGACATACGAAGGCATGTCGCAAGTAGCCACCGACCGGGGCAAGGCTACTGGCAAGCTCCTTGTGAAGCTGAGCGGAGGAACCGGTGATGGGTTGTTCATTTTAACCCAGGATGGGGCTGAAGTACTGCGCCAAACCCTGGATACAACCCCAGCTAGTGGCCAAACGATAGCCGAAGTAACGCTTTCGGACTTGCCGGCCGGCCTCTATGACCTGACGGTATCACTAGTAGACCACCCTGACTGCAAAGTGCCGGCGGCCCCCAAAGCGGGCGAAACTCCTAAAGTTATTCGGCTGGAAGTACTACCCCCCGACCTCGAAATCGGCGACCAGCTCGTGTTTCTGCCCTGGGTGCAGCCCCAGCTCACCAGCGTGGCCAGCGGCACCCGCGTGCAACTGGCGGCTACCCTCTCGATAGACCCCGCCGTGGCGGCCACCAGCAGCACGCCGGCCATCCCGGCCACCCGCAATACTAAACCCGAAACCGTGGCCACTACCACGGCCCGCATCTACGGGCCGGGCGAGGTGATGGGCCTGCACCAGCGGGCCATTCTGGGCACCACGCCGGCCCCCGATGCCACGGGCTTTTCGCCGCTTCAGTTGGCGGCCATCGAGTTTCAGGATGAGGACCTGCCCTGGCGCTACAGCACCCGCAAGCGGGCCGCTTTTAGCTCCGATTTTAACGGTCCGGGAGCGCTCAAAAACAAGCCCGAGGCCCCGCTGCCCTGGCTGTTCTTGCTGGTGCTCAAGGGCACCGAGTTTACGACCCTGCCCTTGACCGGACCGCTGCCCCGCATCGCGGTGAGTCCCGGCGCGCCGCTGCCCTCGGGGGCGGCCCCCGCCGGCTGGGTGGCCCAGCCCGAGCTGTGGGCCCACGTGCAGGTAATGGCCCCGCTGGGTACCCCCGGCGATGCGACGACGCAGCCCACACCGCCCTCCGCTACGGAGCTGGACAATTTTCTCAATAAAACGCTGCCCGCCAGCCCCGACCTGGCCTACTCGCGCCTGCTGAGCCCGCGCCGCCTGGCGGCCGACACCGCCTACACCGCCTTTGTGCTGCCGGCCCTGGAAGTGGGCCGCCTGGCCGGCCTGGGCCTGAGCACCGCCAACATCGACGAAACTACCCCGGCCATCCCGGACGGCCCGCGCAGTGCGGCGCTCGAATTCCCGGTGTATTTTCAGTGGCAGTTCAGCACGGGCTCGGAGGAAGACTTTGAGAGCCTGGTGGCCCAGCTTGGCTCGGCCCAGGCCAGCACCACGGCGGCCACCGCGCCCCGCCTGGCCGTGCCCACCCCGGCGGGCACCTACCCGCTGCCCATGCCGGCGCTGCTGGTCGATGCGGCGGCCCCCGTGCCCACCGACGCCGCTACCAACGCCGCGCTGCTGCCCCCGGCCGGCTACCTCTACACCCAGCTCACACCTGGCCTCAGCCTGGCCTCCGCGGCTGGCAGCCGGCCCGTGGTGACGCCCCCGCTCTACGGCCGTGCCTACCTCGACCAGTTGACGCTCACGGCCCCCACCTCGGCCGCGCCCATTGCCGGCAGCTGGCAGCACCGCGTGAACCTCGATGCCCGCTACCGCACCCTGGCCGCGCTGGGGGCCCAGGTGGTGCGTACCAACCAGGAGGAGTACGTGCGCCGCGCCTGGGACCAGGTGCAGGACATTTTGCTGGCCAATGAGAAGCTGCGCGGGGCCCAGTACGGCCTGCGCACCACCACCGGCCTGCGCGACCAGCACCTGCCGCTGGCCACCATTATTACCACCACGACCACCACGAGCGCCATGGGCGGCGGCAACCTGGCCACCAGTTTCACCAGCCCCGACGCCTCGTTTGCCAGCGCCCAGGCCAGTACCAGCGACGGCCCCACCAGCGCCGGCTTCGTGCCCGAAAGCGTGGGGTCGCCGCGCGTGACTACCAGCACCAGCACCGCCACCAGCGTGGGCATGGCCGACTACGGCCTGCACCTCACCGGCCTGGCCCTGAGCCGGGTGCGCGTCACGGACCCCACCACCCAGGCCCCCCTCACGGCGCGCGAGGCCATCCGGCGCAGCAGCACGCCGCTGGCGGCGTTCAGCCCCACGTTTCGGCGCCTCACCAAGCCCTTTGGCAACTACGTGGTGGGCCAGGCCGGCCGGCCGCTGCGCCCCACCCAGCCCGAGGGCCCGGCCCCAGCTAGCCCCACCCTGCGCGAAGCCGGCACCAGCCTGCGCCAGCGCGACGTGCTGCTCACCAGCCTGGCCCAGGGCCGCCTGGCCGCCACGCCGCCCCTGGCCGAGCAGGCCCGCACCTTGCAGTTTGCCGATGACCGGGTGGATAAGCTGTTGCTTGCTTTCAATAAAGAGGTTGATACCAGTAAGATAAGTATCAGTCAGCTGACGGGTAATGCCGACGCGCTGGCCCGCCTGCAGGCCGCCTTCGGGGGCTTCGTGGTGCAGCCTACGGCCACCACCGGCACCGCCGAGCGGCGCGTGGGCTTCCGTAAGCCCCAGTACAAGCGCCCCGCGCTGGCGCTGCCCACCCTGCTCACCGGCCTGGTAACGGGCACCGCCCCGGGCCCGATTTTTACGAAGAAAATCGGCCAGGCGGCCCCCACCGTTTCGCTGCCCCCCACCAAGCCAGTGGTGCCCGGCGACTTTGAGGCCGTCGACTTCAACGCCAACGACTTCTACGTAGGCGACGACGTGGAGGAGCCCGCCTACACCATCCCGGCCGACTGGCTGGGGACCGATTTCAGCCCCGCCGACTTCCGCACCGTGGCCGGGGTAGTGTACGACAGCCCACCCGCACCGGTGCTCGATGCCCCCATGTCCGACGCCCCCGCCCCCGTGGTGAATGCCTTGCTGGCCAGCGAGGTGAGGGCCAGCCCGCCCCCCACCAACCTGGACGGTATCACGGCCGGCAGCCCGGCCAGCATCATGGGCGAGAGTCCGGCCAGCAGCAGCACCACTAGCCAACGCAGCACGGCCACTAGCACGGCGGCGCCCGCCACCGATGGCACGTTGCCGGCCCTTAAGCAGGCCAAGGTGTTCCCCGTGTTTAAGGACCCGATGGGCGAGCCGCTACGCCTGCTGCACCCCGACCTGTTTGTGCCCGGCCTGGGCGATTTCCCAGCCAGCGGCGTGGCCGTGCTCGACGTCAACCAAGCATTCATCGAGGCCTATATGGTGGGCCTCAACCACGCCCTGGGCTCGGAACTGAGCTGGCGGGGCTTCCCGGTGGATTTGCGCGGCACGTTCTTCCAGCAGTTCTGGGACGTGAGCGAGCACCTCAACACCACTTTACCGGCCGACGCTACGGCCACCGCCAACCAGGAAGCCGCGCTGGTCGATATCAAGCCCCTCGACCAGTGGGGCCGCCAGCCGCTGGGGGCCAATGCCCCCGCGCCGGCCGCCAATGCCCCGGTGCTGCTGCGCCTGGCCGTGCGCTCGGAGCTGTTGCGCCGCTACCCCAACCTGGTGCTGGCCTTGCAGCTCACCAGCGTGGTGGCCCCCGCCCAGCCCGCCGCGCCGGCCCCGGCCGTGCTGCCCGACCCCACCGCGCCCGCCACGCTGCTGCACCCGCGCCAGCGCCTGGCCGTAGGCCAGGATATGGCCATCGTGACCTTCGCGGTGCCCCAGGTGGCCGATGTGGCCGCCGCCAAGGCCACCTACTCGCTGCTGCTCATGGAGCGCCCCGGCCAGCCCAAGTTTGGCTTCGATGAGCTGGTTACCCTACCCGACCCAGTGCCGGACCCAGTGCCGCTCACCACTGTCAACCCGCTGAGCTGGAACGACTTGTCGGTACCTTACCTGCGGGACGCCCTGGGCATTAAGACCGATGACAACCTGGCGTTTTACCCCATCGCGCCGCCCGCCGGGGCCACCAGCCTCCAGCCGCGCGCCACGGCCGAGCCGGCCGGCGTGGCCTACCTCACCGACGGGGCCCGCGTGGCCTACGCCCTGTTTCAGGAGCCCGTGCTGGCCAGCCTACCGCTGGCCGACATCTTCGGCTAGTCTGCCGGCCGCTGGTGCCGCGCCGCCCCCACCCGGGCGGCGCGTGCGCCGGCCCCAGGTAAATAGTAGCTATTTTTTGCTTTAGCATTTTAGTCCCTTATTTCTCGATTGCTTTTAGTCTAAAGCAGTTATTCAGTACTCCCTTATGGCCACCCCGCTGCCCTCGCTCAACGCCAACCTCGATGCCCACCTGCCCGTGCTGCTGCTGCCGGTGAGCGTGCAGGTGAAGTTTGTGCACACCCCCGCCCGCCCCGCCGCCGGCACGGCGGAGAAGTTTGAGCTGCTCGTGCGCTGCTACCCCGACCAGCTCGGCATCAGCACCCACCAGGTGGCCCTCACGGCCCCCGAGCAGGCCGCTGGCCGCGACTACTGGGGCCAGTCGCCCTTTACCGACGACCACGGCCAGCCGCAACCCCACGACCTGGGCCACTGGCGCGCCCTGGTAGCCCGCTTTGGGGTGCCGCGCGCCAGCTGGATTTTGCGCCAGACGTCGGCCCTAGGCCAGGCCACGGCCCTGCCCGTGGTGGACAGCAACTGGACTGAGCCGGCCGTGGCCCTAGGCCTGCCCGACCGCTTTTCGGTGCTGCTCTACACCGCCGCCGATGCCGCCCAGGCCGATGAGGTAACGGAGGTGAAGGCCACCGCTGCCGGCCAGCTGCTCTTTGGCTCGCCCACCTCGCCGGCCTACGCGGCCAGCCGCGTGCCGCAGCCCACCACCGAGTTTCTGGTGCTGCGCCACGCGGCCACGGGCAACGCCATCGGGCCTCAGGCGCTGAGCGTGAGCCTGCACCCTGACCCCACGCCCAGCACGCCCAGCGGCGTACTGGGCGTGGACGACCAGAACAAGTGGACCGTGGACTTTGCCGAGGCCGAGCGCGTGGGCATGGCCGTGCGCATTGCCTTCGCCTCGGAGGAGGAGTACCGGGCCGGCTTTGCCCGCCTCGTGGTGGTGGGCGTGCGCCAGGCCAGCCCCACCGACAGCCAGCAGGCGTTTGAGCGCCTGCTCAGCGACCACTACTACACCGATGGCTTGCAGCTGGTGGCCCAGGGCACGCCCACCAACAACACCGATACCGTGGCCGCCGGCTACAGCTCGCGCGAGCGGGCCGATGCCGACGCCGCCTTTGGCCTGCTCACGCAGTCGGCCACCTTCGACGCGGCCACGCCCTGGGCCGCCCGCCCCGACGGCCAGCACCTGGCCGCCGCCCTGGGCCTTAGCAGCGCCCTGGCCCCGGCCGGCGGCGCGCCCGCCGCCCTGCCCACCGTGCCCGCCCTGGCCGGCGCCGAGGGCCAGGATACTACGGAGGCTCAGCTCATTAACCAGGCCCTGTGGCCGGCCACCTACGGCTATTTCCTGGAGGAGATGCTGGCCCCGCTGCTGCCGCCCGCCGCCCTGGACTGGACGCGCCAGCTGGTGGAAAGCTACGTGCTGGCCCGCGGCACTGCCCCCGCCCTGCGCGTGGGGGCCCAGCCCTACGGCCTGCTGGCCACCACCCAGTTTTCGGCCTGGCAGGCCGATGACCAGCAGCCGGGCCACGCCTACGCCACCACCTTGCAGGCCGTGCTGCGCCGGCTCGACGCGGCCTGGACCGAGCGCCTCAACCCCCAGGATGACTTGTACCCCGCCAGCGTGGCGGCGGGCGCGGCCCAGGCGGGCTTCGTGAAGCCGCCCACCGTACGCGACAACCTGCTCACCACGCTGGCCCTCGATGCCACCTCCACCGAGTACTACCAGCGCTACCTCATCGGGCCGCTGCTGGCCGAAGCGCTCAACAACTACGCCCACCAAACGCCCGACGACGACAACCAGCTCAGTAGCATCTGGGCCGATGCGGCCAGCGGTATTGGCGTGTATGACCCCGCCCAAAGCCCTGTTTATAAGGATTTTGCTGATTTGCTCGACCCCGCCGGCACGCTGCTGCCGCGCCCGCTGGCCGCGCCGCCCATTTTCGGGCAGGTGTTTCAGAGCGCCTTTACCAAGCTCGCCGATGCCTTTGCCGACGAGCCCGCCGCCCGCCGCCAGGAGGGCGTGCTGCTCGACGACCAGCCGCTGTCGGAAACCGCGCCGCTGGCCTCATTTGGGGGCCTGCTGGGCAGCGTGCCGGGCTTTACGCCCGCCGCGGGCCGGGCCGCCAACTACGTCGATTGGCTGGCCTGGGCCTCGTTTGACGAGGTGCGGCTCGAACGCTTCACATCCATCATCGACCCGGCCAACAGCGGTAATTTTCACGCCCCGAAGTCGCTCTTATACAACCTGTTGCGCCAGGCCGTGCTGCTGCGCTACTGGGCCGCCGCCAAAGCCTACTTCACCACCCACACCACGGCCGCCGGCCAGCGGCCCAGCGCCGCCCAGCAGCTCGAAAGCGAGACGTTTAACATCCTGACCCTCGGCGACAAGCCCCGCTGGAACTGGCTCTACGACCAGGTGACCACGGCGGGCGGCGGGGGCACGCAGCCGCTCCACGAGTACCTGCGGGCCCACGACGCCGACCTCGCCGGCTACCTCACCAGCCTGGGCCGCCTGGCCGCGCTGCCCACCGCCCGGCTGGAGCGCCTGCTGGCCGAGCACCTCGACCTGGGCTCCTACCGCCTCGATGCCTGGCGCCTGGCCCCCGTGACCGAGCGCCTGCACCTGCTGCGCGAAACCAGTGCCGGGGCCCAGGGCAGCCACCTGGGGGCCTTTGGCTGGCTCGAAGACGGCCGCCCCACCGACCACTCTACCGTGGGGGCCGACGGCGTGCACGCCGACCCCGACAACCTGGGCTACCTGCACGCCCCGAGCCTGACGCACGGCACGGCCGCCGCCATCCTGCGCCAGGGCTACAAGTCGCGCCAGCACACGGCCGACCCGCTTGACCCCGCCAGCGACCGCATGGCCGTCGATATTTCGTCGCGCCGGGTGCGCGCCGCCCTCGAGCTGCTTGAGGGCCTGCGCGGCGGCCACTCGCTGGGGGCCCTGCTGGGCCAACGCTTCGAGCGGGCGCTCACGCAGCAGCCGGGCACGGCCGACGGCCAGCCATACGCCTACTATATCAGCCAGTTCCGCCGGTCGTTTCCGCTTGCCGACGAACTGGCCCTGCCCGCCGACCAAGCCGCCAGCAGCACCCCGCCGCCCGTGGGCACCGCCGTGGAGCAGGCCCAGCGCCAGGTTACCGATGGCGCGGCCCTGCTGCGCACCGCCGCCCAGCGCAAAGCCTACCCCTACGGCGTGGCCCTCACGCCGGCCGCCACCTCCGACTTCGGCCTGTTTATCACCGCCCAGCTGGCCCAGCTCACCGACGAGCTCGACGCCCTCGGCGACCTGGCCGTGACGGAGAGTATTTACCAGGCGGCGCGGGGCAACGCCGACCGCGCCGGGGCCGTGCTCGAAAGCGTGGCCCAGGGCCAGTTTCCGGTGCACCCCGATATCGTGCACCCCAATGCGCGCGGCTTCACGCTCACCCAGCGCGTGCTGGTGCAGCTGCCCGCCGCCGCGCTCACGGGCTGGCCCGCCGGCCCCACGCCGCGCGCGCTGGCCGCCCCGCGCCTCAACGCCTGGCTGGGTCAGTTTTTGCCAGACCCGCAGGCCGTAAGCTTTGCCCTGGGCTACCGCACTGCTAACGGCGACTGGCTCCCCCGGGACTCGGCTACGCTCTTTCAGGCGGGCCTGCAACCCATTGATTTACTGTACTTGCTGGATAAGAAAGCCCTGCAAGCCGACTCGACCCTCGACCGCCTGCTAAGCTATACCTACGGCCTGCTGCCGCGCGTGCTGCCCAGCGGCGGCCCGGTGCCGGCCGATGCCCGGCTGGCCCTCGACTACACCACTGGCCCGGCCCCGGCCGCCCTGGCCCGCGTACTGCCCCTGCTGGCCCGCCTGCGCCAGCTGCTGAGCGGCGCCCGCCCCGCCCTGGCCCCCGACCTGCAAGCCCCCGGCCGCGTGGCTGATGCCAACGAGGATGCCGGGGCCCAGCTTGCCGCGCTCAGCAGCCGCCTGTTGCCCCGCCAGACTACCCTCGCCGGCCTGGCGGCCACGGCGGCCACGGCCGCCGACTGCTACCAGGCGGCCCTCTTCGACGTGGCCGAGGCCCTGCCCGGCCTGGCCCCCGGTGCCGATGCCGCCACCCTGGATGCCGCCAGCCGCCGCGTGCGCCAGGCCCTGCAAACCCGCCTGGCCGACCTGCCCGCCACCGCCGCCCCCACCGTGGCCGCCGAACTGGACCGCGCCCAGGCGCTGTTCGGCCCCGCCTTCCGGCCCGATGTGGAGTTTGCCCTCGGCAACCCGGCGGCCAGCGCTACCGACCCGGCCAACCTGGCCCAGGCCGCCTACGCCGCCGCCGTGGACCCCGCCGCCGCGCTGCGGCTGCTGCGCTACTACGACAAGCCGGCCCAGGCGCTTACGCCTTCGCTGGCCATGCAGGAGTGGGTGCACGGCCTGGCCACGGTGCGCGAGCCCCTCAACCACCTCGATAAAATATTGTTAATCAACAGCCTGCTTGACCCCGCCACCGAGCTGGCCCCGCTGCCCCTGCTGCCCGCCCAGCTCGTGAGCGTGCCCGGCATTGCGCCCGATACCAAGGGCGACTACTGGCTGGGCCTGCCCTGGGACACGGCAACGACCGATGATAAGGGCAACCCCAAGCCGCCCTACGCCCCGCCCGCCGATGCCCTCTCGCTGGTGCAGTGGCTGCCGGCGCAGTACCAGGCCACCGATATGCAGTGCGCGCTCTGGCTCGACGAGTGGGCCGAAACCCTGCCCCAGCCCCAGCAGCCCACGGCCCTCACCTTTCACTTCGACCAGCCCAACTCGGAGGCCCCGCAAACCATGCTGCTCGTGGTGCCGCCCACCCCGCCGGCCCAGCTCGCCCCCGGCGCCACTTGGACCCTCGCCACCCTGGCCGGGGCCCTCAACGAAACCCTGGACCTGGCCAAGAAGCGCACCGTGGAGCCCGATGCGCTCGCCTTTACGCCGCTGGCCACCGTGCTGCCCGCCGTGGTGGCCCCCGTGGCCCAGCAGGCTGTCACGCTCACCCTCGACCTGGGCCGCCTCAACAACTCGGCCCGCTTCGACGAGGTGGCCTTGCAGCCGGAGTAAATAGTTCAAGTAGTTGCTAATCAGACGTTGATAATCACCTAAAAAGAATGCCGTGCCCCGCGGGCGGCTCCGCACCGGGCCGCCGCGCCATTGGGAAAAGGAAAGCAGCTGCACCCGCCCGGCCACCGGTGGCCGCCCGCCCGGCACGGCTTCTTTTTTTTAGGAACATACTACCCTTATTGCCAAGGGATTACCTACCTGGCAGCCCTTCCTCCACGCCCCAGTTTTTTGCTTACGCTTATGCAAACGCCCAGCCAGGTGCAGGCCCTGCTCGCCGCCAACCGCCTCGAAGCCCGCCCGCGCAGCCCCGAGTTCAACCGCGCGCTGCGGGCCGAAGTGCGCGACCCTACCTGGCTGCTGGCCCGGCAGTGGCAAATGCGCGAGTTTCGGGCCGAAGACCGCGGCACCCCCGCCGCCGCCGCCGTGCGCCTGCGCCAGCAGCCCCTAAGCTGCCTGGCCACCCCCAGCCTGCCCGCCGGCCGCCCCTACCACCCCCAGCACCAGCCCCTCGAAGCCGCCGTGGAGGCCCAGCCCCGCGCCGTGGGCCTGGGCCTGCGCCTCCAGATGGGCCAGTACTGGCGCCGCCTGCTGCGCACTGCCCTGGCCGCCCAGCCGGCCCCCGGCACGGCCCAGGAGCAGGCCGCCGCCCTGGCCGTGTGGGCCGCCGTGTACCCGCTGGCCCAGGCTACCGACGAGGTAACCGCCGCCCAGCAGGCCACCGCCCCTGAAGCGCTGGCCCTGGTGCAGCTGGCTGGTAGCCAGGCCCTGGATGGCTACGCCCTCTACCAAGACTTGCTGGCGCCCTACCGCACCGAGCTGGCCGCCGAGCTGGCCGACAGCGAGCTGCTGGCCGAGAAGCTCAAAACCCGCCACCCGGCCCAGACCCTGCTGGCCGCCGACTTTCCTAACTCGCCCTTTGCCACCCACGCCCGCCCCCTGGACCTGGAAGCCAGCCTGGCCACGGCCGGCGGCCGGGCCGGGCTGGTGGCCCTGGCCGACGGCCTCGATGTGCTGGCCCGGCAGTTTATCGCCGCCTTTCACCGCCTCTACTTTTTGGGCGATGACAACGCCACCTGGAGCACCGAAGGCATGGCCTACGGCTTCCGCCTGGGCGCGGGCGCCGACGGCCTGACCGCCGCCCACTACCCCGGCGGGGCCGCCCTGCCCTGGTATGCTGTGGACCGTGCCGCCGCCGCACCCAGCGCCACGGTGGCCGCCGCCGTCACCCTCGAAACGCGCACGCTGCTGCCCACCGAGGTGCTGTTTCCGGGCGCGCCGGCCGCCCGCTGGTGGGAGTTTGAGGACCGCCGCGTGGACTTTGGCCAGGTGACGGGCCACGCCGCCGACTGGGGCCGCATGCTCTTGCAAGAGTTTATGTTTCTCTACCAAAACGACTGGCACACCGTGCCTTATGCCGTAGCCCCGGGCACCGTGTGCCAGGTCGAGAGCCTGGAGGTAACCGACGTATTTGGCCAAACCTACCGCTTGCAGCCCGCCGGCGCCGGTCAGCAGCCGGAAGACCCCGCCAGCCCCGCGCCCGTGCGCATCGACAACGATGCCAACCGCTGGCGCCTCTTTGCCCAAACCGACCCCGCCACCACCCCCGGCACCCCGGCCCTGGCCCCGGTGCTCTACGTGCCGGCCGCCGTGCTCAGCCCCCAGGCCGGCCGCCCCAGCGAGCAGGTAAGCTTCCGCCGCGAAGAAGCTACCAACCTGGTGTGGGCCGTCGAAACCATCGTGCCCGACGGCTTTGCCGGCGGCCTCGATGGCAGCGCCGCCGCCGCCCAAGCCGCCGAAATGCTGCGCGCCCCGGCTACCCCCCCCCCCGCCACCGCCACCGATGCCGATGCCCCCGCCTACCGCTACCAACTGGCCGGTACCGTGCCCGAAAACTGGCTGCCCTTCGTGCCCGTGCAGGCCGCCAACGGCAGCCCCGCCCTCGAGCAGGGCCTGCTGCCCCGCCAGGTGCCCGGCCGCACCTTCCTGCCCACCGACGCCGCCTACTACGTGCAGCCCCGCACGCCCCTGCTCCAGCTGCACGGCCCCACCGCCCCCTACCGCCTGCACGAGCACGAGGTGCCCGCCGCCGGCGTGCGCGTGGAGGGCCGCAGCTACCGCGCCCGCTGGCTCGATGGCCGCGTGCTGCACTGGTTTGGCCGCCAGCGCGGGCCCGCCCAGCCGGGCGGCAGCTCGGGCCTGGCCTTCGACCTGCTCCTGCCAGGCGGCCAATAGGCCGCGCCGTTTTTTAGTTTTTTATAACAGCCTGCCAGCCTGGGGTTATTGCCACGCTGGCGGGCCCGCTGCTACCTGACTTTACTCATGAATAAGGAACAACTGGTCGCCGCCCTCTTCGAGGCCGTGCACCCCAACGGGGAAAACGGCCACGGCAAAACTACGGCCTTCGGCCTGCGCGACTTTCTAAGCACCCTCATCGACGAGCTGATGGCCCGCACTACCGGTACTACTGGTACTGGCACTACCCCCGGTACCGGCACGGGCACCCTCCCTGGCGGCCCCGCCGTGCTGGCCTCGCCGCACCTGCTCAGCTACCGCCTCACCGTAACCGATGCCGGCGAACTGGGCACGGTGCCCGCCAACGACCTGCCCTTGCAGGACCCGCTCGACGTGCTTACCTCACCCAATGGCCTCAGCTACCGCCTCACCGTGGCCGACGACGGCCACCTGCGCGCAGTGCTCACCAGCGGCCTCGTGGACCCCGATGCGGCGGCCTTCGGCACCGCCGCCGGCCTGGCTAATACGGGGCACCAGGAGGCCGTGAACCAGCTCGTGCGGGCCCTGAAAATCAGCAATGTGTGGCCCAAGCTGCGTGCCCTCTACCCCATGGTGGGCGGCACCGCCCGGGCCCACGCCCTCAACCTGAAAGACCCGCGCGACGACGATGCGGCTTTCCGCCTCACCTTTCCGAACGGGGCCACGCACTCGGCCCTGGGCGCGGGCTGGGACGGGGCCACCCAGTATGCCGATACGCACTTGGTGCCCGCCGCGCAGCTGTTCCTCAACTCGTGCCACCTGGCCTACTACGCCACCACTACCTCGCCGACCAGCACCACGCAAATTGAAATCGGCTGCCTCGGAAACGGCCAATCGCTGAGCCTGCTCTGCCGTTATGACACCGGCGTGGTGCAGCTCGAATTGCCGGGCGGTAGCACGCGCGCCAGCGTGCCCACCGCCCTGGGCCTGTCGCTGGGCAGCCGCCCCGATGGGCACACGCTGCGTGCCTATCGCGACGGGGTGGCCCTGCCCGGGGTCCCGCAAAACGACTCGGGCAACGCTCCTTACCCCGCTACGCCCATCTTATTAGCCCACCGCCAGGATGGCTACTTCTCCGACCGCACCTGCGGCCTGGCCTCCGTGGGGGAGGGCCTGAGCCCGGCCGAAGTCCAGGCCTATGCCGAGGCCGTGCGGGCCTTTCAGCAGGCGCTGGGCCGCGACGTGGCCCTTGACCCTGAGGCCCTGGCCTTTGTGCAGGCCGCCGGCCTCACCGACCCGCGCCACGTGGCGGCCGTGGGCGAGCTCGTGCGCAGCCTCAAGGCCAGCGGCGTGTGGCCCCGCCTGCGGGCCGCGTACCCGATGGTGGGCGGCACCGAGCAGGCCCACCGCCTCAACCTCATCGACCCGCGCGATGCCGACTCGGCCTTTCGCCTCACGTTTGTCAACAGCCCCGTGCACACGGCCCAGGGCCTGGAGTGGCGCGCTAGCGCCAGCACCTACGCCGATACCCACCTGGTGCCCCACGACCACCTTAGCGCCACCGACCACCACCTGGCCTACTACGCCGTTACCGACAGCAACGAGGGCGTGCAGATTGAGCTGGGCTGCATCGAGAATGGCTCGCTGAGTATGCTCGTGCGCTACCACGACCGCCAGAATGTCAACCAGTTTGAAAGCTGCGGCACCGCGCAGTGGAGCCCGCCGCTGGCCCACGGCTTGGGCTTCACGCTCAACGTGCGCGAGCGCCCGGACACGGTAGCCCTCTACCGCGACGGCCAGGTGCTGCCCCTGCGCGGCGATACCAACGTCAACGCCAACCAGCCCACCGCACCCATCTGGCTGGGCGGCCGCCAGAATGGCCAATTTTCCCAAAAAACCTGCGGCTTTGCTTCCATCGGCTACGGCCTCACGCCCGCGCAGGCCGGGGCCTACGCGGCCGCCGTGCGGGCCTTCCAGCAGGCGCTGGGCCGCGACGTAACCCTGCGGCCCGAGCTGCTGCTGGCCTAGCCGGCGGGCTGCTTCTTTGCGTACTAGGCTCTTTCATTTTATCAGCTAATAAACTGATTATAAATATGTTATCTAACCTTGAGGCCCTTTATGCCGCCATCGACCAGGCGGTGCACGCGCCCACGGCCGCCCAGCCGGGCAAGGTGACGGCCCCCGCCCTCAACGCCGTGCTGCGCCTGCTGGCCGACGAGCTGCTGGCCCGCGCCCCGGCCGGGGGGGCGGGTAGCCCCGTGCTCATTGCCCCCGATGGCACGGCCTTTCGCCTGCGCATCACCAGCACGGGCCAGCTGCTGGCCGGCCCGGTTGATGACCGCCTCGATGCCGATGCCGCCGCCTTTTGTGGGGCGGCCGGCCTGCGCGACGAAACCCAGCAGCTGGCCCTCAGCACCCTGGCCCAAACTCTGAAAACGGCGGGCCTCTGGGACCGCCTGCACGCCCTGTACCCTATGCTGGGCGGCACGGCCCAGGCCCACGCCCTGAACCTGAAAAACCCCGCCGATACCGATGACGCCTTTCGCCTCACCTTCTACGGCACCCCGCTGCACACCAACCTGGGCGTGGCCTGGAACGGCCAGAACCAGTGGGCCGATACCCACTACCTGCCCCAGGACCACCTCCCCCTGGCCTCTACCCACCTGGCCTATTACGTAACCGCGGACGATACCTCCAGCACGCAGGTGGAGCTGGGCTGCGAGGCCAATAATCACTATTTCAGCCTGTTGGCCCACTACCAGAACCGCACGTATTTTGAAAACAGCGTGGGCGGCCAGGTCACGGCACCCGTAGCCACGGGCCTGGGCTTCGCGCTGGGCACCCGCGAGCGGGCCGACCTACTGGCCGTGTACCGCGACGGCCGCCAGCTGGCCACCGCCACCACCCCCAACGCGGGCTTCCCCGGCCCGGCCGTGACGCTGGGCTGCCGCTCGCAGGGCTACTACTCCCGCAAAACCTGCGGCTTTGCCTCCGTCGGGGCCGGCTTCACGGCCGCCGAGGTGGCTACCTACTCGGCCGCCGTGCGGGCCTTTCAGCAGGCGCTGGGCCGGGCGGCCGACTAAACAGCGGGGGACCAAAAATCACTTTACCACACTACCGTATCCGCGCTCGCCCATGATGCCCGCCGACCCCACCAATGCTACCACCCTGGCCGCCCTGCTTGCCACCATCGATGCCACCGTGCGGCCCAAGGGCGGCGCGCCCCAGCTCACGGCCGGGCAGCTCAATGGCTTGCTGCGCACGCTGACTACCGCTCTGGCCCCCGCCGAAGTATCCCCGTCGCCCCCGGCCCGGCCCCGGCCGGTGCAGGTGCTGACGGCCTTTGGGCCGGGCCAGCCCATCACCTTCGCGCAGGCCACCGACTACGAGGATGCCGAGGGCCTGCCCCTCACCGAGGGCTTCGACAACCAGCACTCGCTCGGCGCCTTCAGCTACGACCAGGCCGTGCGGGGCACCACCGTGCGCGTGCAGTACTTTGCCAGTGAGGCGTTTAGCCTGCCGCCGGGCTTTAACTTGCTCAGCGGCCCGCTGCCCACCGACAATGCCCGCTACGTTATCTACCTGCGCTACGTGCGCCCCGGGGTGGTCGATGTAACGGTGGGCCCCGGCGAGGCCGGCACCTACCTGGGCCGCTTCTGGGCCTCGCCCGGCGTAACCGACCTGGGCCTGGGCCTCTACATGGGCCGCGATACCCGGGTGCTGGCCCGCACCAGTGAGGGCGGGCAGGTGCGCAGCGGGGCTTTCAACGGCGGGGGGCCCGCGGTGCATTTTGCCAGTGCCGAGGGCCCGCGCTACTTCGATGTGCTGGCCTACGCGGGCAGCCCCACGCTGCCGGCCCTGGCCTGCGGCAGCGTGGCGGGCATTGGGCCGGTGTATGGCGAGCTGAACCTGGATACCCTACCCGCGCTCACCGGGTTCTGCAACTTGCAGTTTTCCAGGGGCTACACCCGCATTGTCGCCCACAAGCCCGGCCTCGACCTGCTGGTGGCCTACCGTTATGAAGGCACGCTCCTCGACCTGGGCGCCTGCGTGGTGAACAGCCTAAACGCGAGCAGCTCGTACTGCACCAGCTTGGTGCTGCCCCCGCCCAATGACGTGCTCACCGCCCTCAATCTGGCCGAGCACCGCCTCTTTGGCCAGGAGCTGTGTTTTCCGAGCTTGCCCCGCCTGGCTACCCTCGACCTGACCACCGGCCAGCACGGCGTGGGCCGCCTCGACGTGGTCGATATCTCGAAGCTGCCGGCCCTGGCCACGCTCAGCACCAGCCAGGCATCGCTGCGCACGCTCGTTATCGGTGATAATGCCCTGGCCGCGCTCACCTCCCTCGACCTGTCCATGGGCCGCCTCACCGGCCGGCCCGAGCCCTTTGGCCAGGGTAGCCTGGGCGTGGTGTGCCAGGTGCTGGCCCGCGCCCCGCACCTAGCCTACCTCCACCTGGGCTACAACGGCCTCACCGAGGCCGAACTGGCCCAGGTGGTGGAGGCCGCCCGCACGGCCGCCACCACCGCCGAGGGCCGCCAGCTCATCCTGGCCGACAACGCCGACGGCAGCCCCTCTTACTACCTCCTGCCCGGCTACCCCGGCCCCTACAACAACGACCCCTACTTCGGCTACACCTACAACGCGCCCGTGGTGAGCGCCGCCACCCGCGCCGCCATTGGCCAGCTGCGCGCGGCCGGCTGGCTGGTGCGCTACAATGAGGCCGTGCCCCTGCGCGCCACCATAGACGAGGCAGGCCACCTGCACGCCACCTACTACGGCCCGGCCCCCGTGGATGTGTGGGCCGTGGGCGACACCCTGGACCTAACCAGCGTCGACCCCGGCCGCCTGCCCAGCGGCCCCTACACCGTGGTGGCCGGCAGCGGCCAGGCCTGGGAGCTGGCCCCCGCCGCCCCCGATGCCCCCACCCTGCTGCCCTATAGCTATGCCGTGTGGGTGGCGGCCACGCCCCCCGGCCCGGGGGTAGGCGTGAGCTAGGCCGGGGAGATAAACAATAAATTAATTGAAGTAAAATATACTTTTATTTTTTGGCGGTCGGGGCTACCGGCTGCTCTTTTCATAGTCTGCTTTATGTCAAGTCTCAACCCCGACCAGATTCTGGCCAACATCGATGCGGTGGTACCGCCCCAGGGCGGGCCGCCCAAAGTGGAGGGCCCGGCCCTGAATGGCGTGCTCCACGACCTGTTTGACCTGGCCACCACCCCGCCCACCACCTACGAGGAGGTCATCCACTTTCCGGGCCAGGCCCTGTTTCAGGACACCATTTTTGAGACCAGCTACCTGCTGTCGGCCCAGGCCTCGGCCGGCATTACCCTGCTGGAAGTAGCCGTGGGCGACCCGCTCACGGCCGCGTTTGTGCCCGTGGCCACGGGCGCGCCGCTGCGGCCGTCGCTGCCGCTGCCGGTGGGGCCGCTCACCTACCGCGTGAGTTTCGCCCCGGGCGTAACCTACGGGGCCATCAAACAACTAATTCAAATTCAATAAGTTATGGCCAACAACTTTCACCTCAACTACCCCGACCCCAACCGGCGCGTGTACGTGAGCAAGGCCGGCTCGACCAGCCCCGATGGCAGCCCCGAGCACCCCTTTAGTGAGCTGCCCGGCGGCTTTAGTTCCATGCAGTGCGTGGTGGGCACGGGCGCGTACTACCTGCCCACGCACTTTGGCGGCGGCAACCCCGGCTACCCCGACGTGGACCTGCTGGCCGATGGCACGGTGGTAGTGCTCGGCGATGGGCAAAGCCGCTTCCAGCGCCTGGGCCACGCCGGCACCCGCGCCACGGGCTTCCGCTTCGAGCAGTTTGCGGGGCTCGAGTTCAAGGGCTACTACTACGGCAACCCCTGCGCCTACACCCAGTGCGAGTTTCGGGTGCTGCCGGCCTTCGCCGGCAGCCCCAACTCGGGGGCCACCGGCAGCTGCGCGTTTGCGGACTGCGTGTTTATAAATGTGCATTTCAGCAACGACCAGACGCCGGGCGTGGGCTACAACCAGGGCGGCAACATGACCGAAACCCAGTTCACGCGGTGCCTGTTTTTCAACTGCACCTTCACCAGCCCCGCCGCCAGCGTAGCCCACTGCTACCTCGATGCCACCAGCGCGGTGTGGGCCGCCACGGCCACCGCCAACAACGTGGACCCCGGCTGCGACCCCGCCGCCGGCCACGGCCTGCGGGTGGGCAGCGCCGGCTGGGCCCGCCAGGTGCCCGATAACCAGTGCGCCGACCCACAGTTTCACCCCCAGGCGCTGGCACTGGGCGATTTTAGCGTGGCCGCCGGCTCGCCGCACCTCGCAGCCGGCATTGGGCCGGGGCAGTACCGCCAGGGCCAGGCCTTTTTGGCGGCGTACCAGCCCGCCGCCCCCGGCCAGGCGGTGAGCCCGGCCAATACCACCTTTAGGGCCGATGGGGCTACCGGGCCAGCCCCGGCCCCGGTGGCGCTACTCGGCACCACGCACGCGGTGCTGGCCACCGGCCAGGGGGCGCTCACCATCAGCCCCGATACCACTACCGACGGCACGGCCGTGCTGCGCACCGGGGCCGTGCCCCACGGCACCGACGTGGCCCTGGAACTGACCTACCTGCAGGCCCTGGGCGGCTACAACTTCAACACCAGCTACCCCGATTCCGAGGCCCAGCGCCAGCTCGATGCCCCCAGCGTATTCAACAACAACGTGCCGACCCTGGGCCCGTACGGCCCCGGCGAGGCCGGCCGCAACCCCGCCCGCCTCACCTACGGCCTGCGCTGGAGCAGCAAGCCCCAGCCCGACCCCACCAACCCCGCCGACTGGCAGCCCAACCACGGCCAGTTTGTGACGTGCGAGTGGAACACCCAGCCCCTCTACAACTCCCCCGTGGCCCCCGCCACCGACTGCGTGGGCAACGGTGCCCCCGGCTTCGACCCCGCCCAGGCGCGGGCCGTGGTCTGCCTCTGGTATCAGCTCGAGCTGGGTTTATCCAACGTGTATTACCACTAGCTCATGGCCACTTCCTTCTCTACCACCGCGCCGGGCCTGGCGGGCTGGGCCACCCAGGCCCAGCCCACCACGGCCAGCGCGCCCGGCCTGCGGGGCTGGGCCGCCCAGGCCCGGCCCACCACGGCCAGCGCGCCCGGCCTGCGGGGTTGGGCCGCCGGCTACCGCCTCAACCTGCGCCTCACGGTGCTGCTGCCCCCCACCCAGGCCCCGGCCGATACCCTGGTGCCCCTCGACCTGGTGCTCACCTACCAGCCCACCGAGGCCGGGGCTAGCCCCGTGCGCCGCGGGCTGCCCGCCTACGTGGCCCCTGGCCCCTACGCCCTGAGCGTGCCCCCCGATGTGCTGCTGACTCTCACTGGCACCAGCCCGCGCTACCAGCTCCTCACCCAAACCCTCACCCTGGCCCCCGGCCAAGTGGCGGAGCTTACGCTGCAGCTGGCCTTCCGGACCGAGGCCCTGCCCCAGTCCACCAAGGTGCGCCGCCGCCCCGGCCCGCCAACAGGCCTAGAACTTTTTTTATAAAAATATAAAATATTTTAGGATGCATAATTTTTGTCTCCCGGGTATTCACTACCTCCGCAAGACCGGGTGCCCCGGCGAGTCGGGGCTATTCTTGCCTGCCGGGCCCCGTGGGGCGCGTCAACTGGCCCCTGGAAGAAGCCACCGGGTCGCGCCGCTTCAACGCGTATCAGCGAGCCTTTTTATTGGCTTAGCACAAAAAATCAAGCAACATGTCAGTTCCCGCCATCACCATTCGCCAGCAGAATCGCCTGCGCCGCAACGAGCGGATTCGCCAAGCCTTTCGGCAGCGCTACAGTGAGGCCCCGCGCCCGCGCAAGTTCAGCCGCGAGTACGTGCTGGCCCAGTTAGCGGATAGCTACTGCCTGGCCGTGGCCACCATTGAGGACATCATCTACGCCAAGGCCCCCGCGCGGCCGGCGGCCAGGCCACCTGGTTCGGGCTAAGGGCCGGGCAGCACCGGCCCCACTCCCTGCCTGGCCCTTCCGGCTGGGCAGGGAGTGGGGCCGGTTTATTTTATTAATATCTTACTTATTATCAGTTAACTAAATAAAAACGGGCGTGTCCCCAGCCGGCGGGCGGGCAGTCGGTGCTCCTGCTACGAGCACCTCAGTGCAGGTACCCGAGCAGGCCAATGCCGGCCAGCAGGGCGGCCAGCACCCAGCCCTTGCGGTGCGCGCGGGCCCTGAACTTTTGCACTTCGGCCTGCCGCTCGTTCAGCAGCAGCTGCTGGCCGGAAAAGGCGGCCTGGCTGTGCAGCAGGTCGGCGTGGTAGTGCTGCGCCGCCAACGAATCCTGCAGGGCGGCCTGGTGCGCCTTGTCATACGCCAAGTGCCATTCGAGCGCTTCGCGGCGCACGGCCGGCAGGTGGCGCAGGCTATCGAGCAGGCGCTGGGCGTCGGGGATGCTGAGGCAGACCGGCTTAGCGGAGCTGGTCTGTGAGCTGCCGCTGAAGCTGTTCAGCAGCAGCAGGGCCAAGAGGGGGCAGCGGAGGTTTTTGAGCATGGCGCGTGGTCGGCGGCGTGGTGGCCAGTTGGTGGTAGCGGATGGCCCGCCGGGCGTGCTGGCGAGCCGTATCGAGTAGTTGGTGCGCGGCGGCGTGGGCCGCGTTGGCAATCGGCGTATCGGCGGCAACGGCCGTGCGGTGGGTGGTAATCTCCGCGGTGGTCCGCCGCACGCGGGCCCGGCTCATCGCTTCGGGGCTGGCGGGCGTGTAGTGCAAAAAGCTCCAGAGCCCGGCCAGGGCCAGCCCCAAGGCGAGGGCAGCCCCCACGGTTTGCACGGGGTAGCGGTCAAGCAGCTTTCGTAGTAGGTCCATCAAGAGCTTTCTGGTTAAGTGAGGATAGTTCGTTTTCGGCCCCGGCGACGCGGCGCTCGGGGGAAAGCGTAGCGCGGTGCCGGCAGGGTAGGGGTGGGGCCAGGCCGGCTTTCAGGGCCCGATATTGCAGTTACTCGGTGGTAGCTGGGGGGCGCACGGCAGCCCCCCCAGATTAGCGGTAGTCCCAGCGGGCGGCGGCGGCGACGTTGGCGGCGGGGTAATAGGTGCGGTGCACGCCGGCATTGGGCCCCCGGCCCTCGTTGCCGCCGAGGGTGTAAAAGCCGCGGGGGGGCCGGCCTTTGCGCAGGGGCGGCATCACTTGAGCGAAGCGGGTAATGTGGTGAATCCCGTGGCCGTAGTCGAACCCCGCCAGGTCGCCCGGCTGAATGCTGGCCAGCTCCCCGCGCCGGCCGGCCAGGTAGCCGGTGCGCCGGGGGTCCGTAAACCAGGCGCGGGCCGCGCCCTGCATCCCGGCGGCCGGAATTGGCAGGCCGTGGGCGCGCTGGTCGGCCGCCTGCGTAAAGCCGCACCACTCCAGGCCCACGTTGGGCTGCCCGCCGCCGGCCCGCACGAGGGCCGCCACGGCCGGGCCGTCGTTGCGGCCGGTAGCCTCGCGCACCGCCAGGCGGGCCGTGAGCCAGTCGATGGTAGCGGCCTGCACCGCGGGGTTGCGGGCCGGCTGGGCGCTGGCGCAGCAGGCGGGGCCGCTGAGCAGCCCGACGGCCAGCCAGCGGCGCAGCCCGCGCGGGCTGGGCAGCGGCGTGAAAACGAACATGGCGCTACTGGATAGTAAAGGCCGCGTACACGCCCAGGCCGGCCGCGCAGAGCTGCAAGCCGAAACCCAGGAAGTAGAGCAGGATGCGCCAGCGGCCCGGCTGCCGCAAAAACGTGCGCTTAAAGCCGACGACAGGGCGGGCCAGCCCCACGGCGGCGGCCCCCTCGGCCGTGCCATAGTGCCCCTTGGCCCAATCGGCCAGCACCGGCAGCACCATGTTGAGCGCGGCCCACGCCAGCAAATTAATCAGGCAGAATACGCCCACGGCAATGCTCATCTTCGAGAACACCAGGGCGGGGTCCACCACCTTGGCGGCTTCGGCGGCGGCGGCGGCCGCGCGGTCGGCCCCGGCGGCCTGGCGGGCGGCGTAGCGCACCTGCCAGTAAATTTGCAGCGGGTAGAGGCTCAGGCCGGTCGCGAAGAGCAGCAGCCAGCTCCAGCGGCGAAGCAACTGGCGGGCGCGGCCCAGGGGAGTGCAGGGTGTAGGGTGCATAAAAAAGAAGAAAGGGTGCTGAATAAATAAAGTCAACTTGCTAATTACTAATGTTTTTGCACCCGCACACTGTCGAGGTGAGTGGTGGTAACGTTCGGGTTGCGGCTTTGCAGGCGCACGTACACGCGCCGGGGTCGGAACGGCCACAACCACCAGTGCTTCTGGTCGCGCCGGCTGTAGGCCTGCACGTCAAACTCGCTGCGCAGCTGATATTTGACTTCCAGCGAATCGGGGCGGCCGGGCCGCCCCGGCTTCACCACGCCGGTCAGACTGAGCCACTTATCCTGAAAAGTGCCGGTCTTCGCCGCCGTGCTCACTACCTGGCCAGTGGTGCCCACGCGCTTGCGCAGCACCGTATCGCGCAGGGCCACCACGGGCAGCTGTTGCCGGCTGGCCACCACGGGCCGCAGCGATTGGCGGGCCAGCTCGCGGCGCAGCTGCTGGCTGAAGTCGGCCAGCAGGCCCGCCCGCAGGCTGGTTAGCTGGGCCTCGCTCACGGGCACGGCTTTGCAGATGACCGTGGGGGCGCGCCGCACGACCACGGGCGGGGGCGGCGGGGGGCGGCGCAGGCTGTCGCGCACCACCCGGTAGTTGTTGGTGATGTACTCGTTTTTGCGGTGCAGGTCGCTGTTGAGGTAGTGCTGGTAGCTGTTGTACGCCATGCTCAGCAGCAGCACGAAGCACAGCACGCCAAACAAGCGCCAGCCCGTGGCGGAGGGAGGGGGAGCGGCCATAATCAGGGGTTGGCTAAAATGGAAGCGCAGGCCCGGCGGTGCTCCTCGAACATGGCCAGGTTGATGTGCTCGTCGGTGAAGTAGCCTTCGGAAAAGCTGATGACCAGCAGCCCGAGCCAGACGCCCTGCTTGCCCGTGAGCAGGCCCACCAGGCGGCTGGTGTAGCCGCGCTCGCGCATGTAGCGCTCCAGCTCAAAGTCCTCGCACTCATCGCGGTAGAGCCAGACGTGGCCCTTGTCCAGGGCGCGCAGCAGGTTGGGAAAGCCGGCGGTAGTCAGGTTCTGACTCTGGGTGAGCCAGCGGGCCAGCGCGTTGTTTTCCACCGCTTCGGCTACCATGCTTACTTTCTGAATGCTGTCGCCGTTGGTGAAGAACTGGCCGTTTGAAAACTGGTAGATGGACGTGTGCGCCGCGCCCGCCCAGCGGCAGGCGCGGTCGGCGGCAATGTTGAGCTGAATCTGTTTCCCGGCCAGGTACACCGGGTTGCTTTGCTTCACGGCCTTGCGCACGGCGCGCCAGCCCTGAAACCCCTCCCAGGCCAGCTTCAGGGCGTAGCCGCACCCTCCCCAAATGGCGAGAATCACCACTTCGCCCAGTTTTTTCTGGGAGCTGTCGAGTAGGCTACGCAGGGCAATGAGGTCGGGCACGGGGAGTGGCGGCGGAGCGCGGAAAGGGCAGGAGAAGCGGCTTAAAAACTGGTAAGGGGCGGTTGCGCGCGCAGCCGCGCAATTGCGCGGTTCAGGTTGTCGCGCTGCAACTCGAGCACGCGCAGCTGCCCGGCCAGGGAAGCGGAGGGCGGGCAACGGGGCAGCGGCTCCGTGGGCGGGGCGGCGGCGTACAGGGCCTGGCGGCGAGCCGCAGTCAGGTAACGCCCCCCACCGCACGGGGAGCCCTCGGGGGCAGCCGGCTGGGGGGCCGTGGGCTGGGGCCGGTGAGCGTAAGACATAAGACGGGCAGCAAGGAGCACGGCACGATGCGCGCCGGCTGGCCGCAGCTGGCCGGCAAAAGCGCCAGCAACCGGGCGGGGACAGGACATCGCTTCAAAAGCAGGGAATCCACGCGGAAGTGGCTGAAGACGAGCGACTAGGTGCCGACTAAAAAAGTTAGCGCTCAGCCACCTCGATACTCAAATTTCAGGGTGCCGCCCGGCATTACCACCCCGCCGGGAGCTGCGGCGCAATAGTCACGGTAATAAGTCGCCCTAGTTGCGCAAAATGGCACCCGTGAGTGCGGGCAGCAAGTAGGAGGGCCGTTTTTGGTACCTGCTCCTTCGTAATTGCCCCGCCCAGCTTGCCCCGCTCCCCACTTTTTCAGGTGCGGGAAGGCCGGGGCGGGGCGCTAATCCGCTTAGCGGGGCGACCCCGCCCGCACCACGGCTAAGCACTGGTCGCAGCCTGTTAGCGGACGGCCGGGCGGTACCCCGGGCAACTAAACCTTATAGATAAAGCCTGGGTACGGTCTACTCCGCTTTTTGGGGTGGCTTTGCGGTCATAATTCGTCTAAACCTTAAAGCCAGGCTGGTTTTGCTGTTTGATGAGCTATCCCATTAGCCCCGAACGCACCTAGCCCTGGAACGCGCTGCCCGAGCTGCCGCTCGACCCGGCGGTGTTCAAACTGTAAGGGTAGTTATCCGAACTAACGTCGTATGTATGCTGCCGCTCGACCCGGCGGTGTTCAAACCCATTCCCGTGTATAGTTAGCTGGCGCTGGGGCGTAGCGCCGTTATTCCCAACCAAGGGCGGCTCATCAACACCATCAGCTTGTAGGAGGTCAAGGCGTCGAGCGCCATCGAGAACATCTTTATCACCGACGACCTATACCGGGCCTTCAGCGAGCAGGCCTTTGCGCCGGCGGCCGGCGGCCGGGCCGTGAAGGAGGCGCTGCGCCGCCACGAGGCGCTCTGGCCCGGCCACGACTACCTGCGCGCCCGGCCGGGCTTCGACCAGGAGTACTTCGTGCGGGTGTGCCGCCGGTTGCAGCAAACCCACGATGGCCTGCACCCGGCCCGGGCCCTCACCTACGTCAAGCAGGGCGGCACCGCCCCCAACGCCGGCACCGCGGCCTACACCCCGCCGCGCGGGCCAGGCATTCTGGAAGCCAAGCTGGCCAACCTGCTCGATTTTACGAACGACGATGCCCGCTACCCCCTCGACCCGCTGCTGAAGATGACCGTCGGCCACTTGCAGTTCGAGGCCATCCACCTAACTGGGAAAGCATCCACACCGGCCGCAATACACCGGCTAATTGCAGTTCGAGGCCATCCACCCGGTTCGCGACGGCAACGGCCGCACGGGGCGGGTGCTCAACATTCACTACCTCACCCACAAGGGGTTGCTGGGCTACCTCATCCTGTTTCTGAGCAAGTACATCGTGGCCCGTAAGGCTGATTACTACGCCTCCCTGGGCGGCGTGTCGCAGCGCGGCGACTGGCCGGGCTGGCTGGGCTGGCTGGGCTGGCTGGGCTGGCTGCGCTACGTGCTGCGCGCCGTGGAAGAAACCGCCCCCGCTACCTACCACAAAATCAACGATATCGTGGCCGCCAAAGACGCGGTGCTGCGCGCCGTGGCCGCCGACACGCGCCTCGAGCGCCCCGACCAGCTCGTGAGCCTGCTCTTCCCCCAGCCCTTCACCACGGTTAAGCACCGGACCAGCGCCCGGCTCTACGTCGAAATCACGGCCCGCAAGTACCTCAACCAGCTCACCGCAATGGGCGTGCTCGACAAGCGCACTTTCGCCGGCCACCACTACTACCTCAACCTGGAGCTGCACCGCATTCTGGGCGAATAGCGGCGGTGCCAGCCGCCCCCGTGCTGCCCGCCGAGCCCGGTTCCGGCGGGCACTGCCCAAAGCGCTGGTTATCAAGATAAGCAGCGCGCGCTATTGGTTCGCTCCTGGGTTACCGCGCCGCCAGCGGTCCTAAAATCGTGACCTGCATAGCGGCAAAATTTCCCGTTAATACCTGGTTATTACTTGGGTAAGTGCTATTTATTACCCACCCTTTACGGAAATTGTGCACAAAGAAGGGAGACATTTATAAAAGCAATGGCTAGTCGCGCCTCGTTGCGGGCCCGTTGACGCCTTGGCTGGTCGCCGACCTAGGCGCGGCTTTTCGCAGGAGTAGCTGCCCGGCTAATGCCAGCCAAGCGGCCCAACTCCCTCCTTCTTCCTATTCTACCCGCATTTTCTATGGCTGCCCCCGACCTCGAACTTTTACACTATTTGATTGACCAGGCCGTGCACGTGAACGGGCCGCTGGGTAAGACTACTGCCCCCGGGCTCAATGCCCTGTTGCACCGCCTCACCACCGACCTGTACGCCGCTGCCAGCGGCGCGCCGCCGGCCGACCTGCTGCCCGATGCTACCAAAGCTGATTTGGTGGACGGTAAGATTCTGATTTCGCAGCTGCCCACGCGCGACCCCTATGCCATCCAGGATAATGCCGGGGTGGTAGCGGCGGTTACGGCGGGTACCTACGCCAACGGTGAGCTGCAGGCCGGTAGCGCCGACTATGCCCTGGCCGCCGGGCCGCTGGCTGCGGCCGGCGACCGCATTGTGAGCCCTGCTTACGTGCATGAATACTGCCGGCTGGCCAGTGGCGCGCTGGGCTGGGTGCGCTGGGCAAAATCCGGCGGTATTCTACCAATTGGGGAGATTGACATGTAAGTATACCTTAGACGACTTGAGCCTGCGCCCAACATACTAAGCACTAACTCGTTCATAGCATGACAAATCTCCTCTACGCGCCGCAAGGCGCGCTGCTGGCCAGCAATGGCCTCCTGCGCTCACCCGCCGGGGCTACGTCCGGCCCAGCTGACTCCGGCCCGGCTGACTCCGGACCAGCTGACTCCGGCCCGGCTGATTCCGGCCCGGCTGACTCCGGCCCCGGCTACGGCTATGGGTACGGCGGCTTCACGGGCGTCAATGCCGGGGCGTTGGCCCTGCCGGCCCTTGTCATTAGCCGCTACGGGCCCACCACGCGCGACGTGCCCATCAAGGCGCTGCGCGGCACGGCCCTTGACCCGCCTACCCTAAGCTGGCTTTATAACCGGGCCGTTCAGCGACAGGTGCTAAGCTACGAAAACCCCCAGCTGGGCGCGCCTTATGACGGCCTGGCTTACCCGCTGCCGGCTGACGCTCGCACGTATACGCCCGCCGGCGACCTGGTTGGCCCCCACGGCCGGACTATCACCACGGACTTTAGCTACCGCCTCACGGCCTACGATGCGGACAACAACTGCGCAACGGCCGTGGTGCAGGGCTTTTTCGGCAACTACCTGCTTTTTTGCAGTAGTGCAGCCCCGAGTCCGGTATCGCTTGCCCAGTTCACCAGTACCGCCTCGGTAGCGAATGACGCCGCGTACTGGCTGGCGCACCAGCAGGCGCTGTCCGCCACCCCGGTGCAGCCCAATGAGGTCACGTATGGCCCCAGCTTCAACCTCCCGGTGCGGGCCGGGGCTTATTTCTACTACGCCATTCCGGCCAGCCTGGACGGCGTGTATCGGCTGGCGATTGGCACTGCCTACGAGTGGAGTACCAACCACCAGGTAGGCTCGGCCAACTACACCAACGTAACGGGCTTCACGGAGCGGTACACCATCTGCCGCTCGGCGGCCCCCAGTGCCACGGGCGGCTGGGTGCAGCTGCACCAGCACGTAGCCGACCCGGGTAATCAGCCTAACCCGAATGATAATACCTGATGCGGGCCGTGTTTTCGCTCAGAACCCGCCCCGGCAGCAATGGCTACTTCGGCTTTTTGGACGCGGAAGCGTTTGGGTGCTCGGCGGCGCTGGCGGTGCACAATGCGCACCGCTACTTCGACCAAGTGGAGCTGTACGCCGACGAGCGGGGGCAGGCTATTATGGCCGCGCTCGGTCTCCATTTCGATGTCGTCCACGATTTTTTTGCCGACTTTTCTTACCGGCCGGAACTCTGGATGGCCTCCAAGCTGGCCGTTTACGGCGCGCAGGTGACGCCTTTTGTGCACCTGGACCTGGACTCCTACCTCTGGGCACCGCTGCCGGCCTACGCCCGCCAGGCCCAGGTGCTGGCGCAGAGCAGCGAAGAAGATTACCGGTGCTACGTCGAGCCCCTCCACCAGCTGCTCAGTCACGGGGGGTACCTGCCCGCCTACCTGCGGGACTTTGTGGCCACGCGGGGCTACAAGGTGCTTGCGGTAAACGCCGGGGCCTTCGGGGGGTGCAACACGGCCGCCATCCGCGCTTTTGCCCGGTCGGCCCTGGCCATTATCACCCACCCAGCCAACCAAGCCATCTTCGACTGGCTGGCTGTTTACGACCAGCTGACCCTGGCCAATTGCAACATTCTGCTGGAACAGTACCTGGCCAGCGTCTACTGCCATCAGCACGGCATCCCGATAGCGTACGTGCTCGATGGGGCGCGGCCCTACTTTACCCACCTGCTGGCGGAAAGCAAGCGCCACCCCGAAACTGACGCGAACCTGCGCAAGCGGGTGCGCGAGCTGCATCCCGAGAGCTACGCGCGGGCCCAATGCCTGGTACTGTAACCGCGCGCCGGCCAGCGGCCGCACCGGGGCCTCGGCTTACTGCTAAGCAGGGTTAATGACTTATTAATCAATTATATGAGTCCTACTTACTACTCTCTGCAACCTAATGCTGACCGCTACCTGGCCAACGTCGTGGTTATCTCCCTGGCTAGCCGGGCCGACCGCCGCGCGCAAATGCGCGCCGAGCTGCTCGCCCAGGGGCTACCTTTTCGCTTTCACGACGCGCTGCCCGGCCCGGACAATCCCCGGCGGGCGTGCGCACAGTCGCACGCCGCGGCCCTCACCAACTTCCTGGCCGCGCCGGCCGAGTACCTGCTGCTGCTGGAAGACGACTGCGTATTCGCGGCTGATTTCCGGCACCGGTTTGACGGGCTGGACCTGGGCACCTGGTGGCAGCAGCTACGCCTGGGGGCCCTGCACGTGGAGCCCCCGCTGGCGCTTTCCCCCGGCGTATTCTGCGCAACGCGCGCGCTGGATACCCACGCCTGCGTTTACACGCGCGTGGGCGCCGCCCGGGCCCTTTGGGCGATACTAGACGGCTTGCAGCGCTGGCCGGCCGACCCGCTGGACGTGTGGCTGCTGCGGGATATGGAAAACGTGCCCACTCTCGCGCTGTACCCCGCCCTGGCCCGCCAGCGACTGGGCCGGTCGGATATCACCGGAACGACCTACTGCAATTACAACGAGGATGGCACCCAGCGCTGGATGGCGGAGGTGATGCGGCCACGTACCGCCGAGGTGGCCGGGTAGGCTGGGGGGCGGCGCGGGCCCGACTTAGCTCGGCGCCCAGCGCAGGGCCAGGGGCACGCAGGGTGGCACACGGGTCGTATCCTGGGGCTGCGTGCGGCGTAAGGCATGGTAGCGGCGATAGTCGGCTTGAGCAGCAACCAGCTGACCGAGTTGCCAGTAGGTATCACCCCGGTTGAGGTAGGCAACAGCCCGAGTGGGATAGCGTCGCACTACCGTACTAAGAAACAGCTGCGCCTCAACTAAGTACCCCTGTTGCTGGAGAAAGTGGCCCTTGTCGTTCAGCGCCGCCGGCGCAAAGTAGGCCGGGCCTTGCCGCAGCGGGCCATGGGCCAGCACCTGGCGCACGGCGGGTCGGAAAGTGCTAGCGTTCAAGGCAGTAAAATGCCCTTCGGTGAGTCCGCCTAGCCTAGCGGCTAAGTGACTATCGGTGAGTGGCAGGTCAAACGGCGTCACCCAATCATTTTCTTCGGGACCCCGCAGCACGATTCCGACCTGCCGCGCGCCAGCATAGACTTTGAAGTGATAGTAGTCGATGGAATACTGCTCCAGGCGCAGGGTAGTCGTAGTGCGGCCGCCGCGCAAGGTCAGCTCGTCATCGCCCACTACGCAGGCGAGCACGTTTTGGGGGCTATCAAGGGAGTATAACTGGCTTCCTTCGTCACCACAAGGGCTAGGTAGCGGAGGGTGGGCGGCGGCATAGGCCCAGCGGACCCCAGCCAGGGTTGGCCCGGGTAGGTCAGTTTGCACAGACCTGTCAGCCCACTGACAGCTTACGGCTAGACTGAGCAGTAGTAGCCAGCTACTAACGCCTGGCAAGCCCCGTTGAATCATGCCGCTACTTACGGCTTTTTTGGTAATTCCTCCATCCGCCACTCAGCGGCAACTGGTGCCGTACCACGAGCTGAAAAGCTGCTACCCTTTATTGCGGACGCCGAGCAGCTTGCGGCCAATTAGGCGCATAGTCTGGCGGCTCCATTTGGGCAGGATAAGCTCCTGGCCCTCCCAGGCGGTGATGGCCGTGGCTACCGCCTCTGTAGCAGCGCTTTTACCAGAGCCCCTACCCGGCCTGTTGCGGCCCCTACCGGCAATGGCTCACTTACCCAACCGCAATTCGCCCGTTGACCGGCGGTAAGCCCCAGGAGCAGGGCGTTACCTGGCGCGTCGACGAGTATCCCCCGTCCCAACCAGGCACTTGCACCGCCCCAACCCCACCCGGCTAAATGCCTTTTTGCGCCCATCTCCGTGCAGTACGCGCGCGTGGTTCCCCCAGCACTCCGCTGGCTGCCGGGCCTCAGCTAAAAAACGGTGCGTAGGGCGCCCATACCAGCCCACGCTCCGGGTGGGCGCCGGGCTAATACTAACGCCATTTTTTGCCGCTACTCACCGCTAAACCAGTAAGCTACCACCCCTTAGCAGGCTAAGGAGGCACTAAAAGACGGCGGGCACGGGTAATATTTGTTCAGCGCCGCGCGCGTTTTTGCCGGCTATGGCACACTGCTCCGCGGCAGGCTACCTGCTGCTTGTACTGCGGCCGGGCCGCGGTTACCTCCCCTCCCGCGCAGCAGCCCGGTGCGGAGTCCGCGCAAAACGCGCGTGGGAGTGACGGGCTACACTGGCCCCTCGTCTCCTGCTTGGGGCATCGGGCGGCTACGTGGCGAAGTGGCAGTCACTTTCTATGCTTCTGTTTTTAATTTAATTCAGGATACGCCATGAGATTTTTTACCCTCTTTTTTGCCGCCGCTACCATCCTATGCGCCATTCTTTGGCTTATCGACGGGGCCGGCTCGGGCATGGCCTGGCCAACCAGTATTTTCGCCGCAATTGGCAGCGGCACCCTGCTCTACAATAAGCTGCGTACCGGCCGCAGCCTTCATGACTAGGCTGCCGGACGGTAGCCAGCGGCTCCTGGCCTCGGTGGCCACCTTACGAACCCAGCCACTTTGGGGGCCGCCGCGAAGGCCGCGTAACTGCCGCCAGGTCAGTTGCCGGGGCCCTGGTACGGGCTGGCTCCCGGTCACCCCCAAGCAGCCTTGCCCGTTGCCCTACGGGGCCAATGCGCTGACTCACCATTTGCTAACCCTGCTTGTCTTCGCCTGCCTGATAGGGTGGGTGCCTTTGCAGCTACCCGCGCGTTCGCTGCGCCAGGTCATTGCCTTGAGTTGGCGCAGCGGCTAGCCCTGCGCGCGCATTTCCCTGCCGCGGGCTAGCCGGTGCCGTGCCCCAGAACATTGCGAGCCAAGTAATAAACTGATTATCAAAATATTAACTCAATTTTTGAAATTGGCCGGCTTCCGCCTCAGGGGCGGATTCTTTTTCGTGATACCCCACTTGCTTCGCCTAAGGCGGCTCGACCGGGCCTTTGAGGCTGCACGCGGTCAAAACTTCAGCTTTCATTACTTTCATTTCCATACTAGTTCAAAATCATGACTCTTCAAGACCTTAACCAACTCATTGACGCTACGGTATACCCCCAGGGGCAGGGGCCATTAATTACGGCCCCTGCGTTCAATGTCCTCCTGAAAAACCTGACGGCTGAGTTTAGTGCCGATGCGGTGTTTTGTTTTCAGGTGGGCTCCAGCTACAACCCCGCCCATTTGCACCTGGCCGAGCTCACGGTAAGTCAGCTACGGGACTTACTGTATAACGCGCCGACCGATGGGTACCCGGCGGAGTATGCGGTCTCTATCTGGACCGACGAAGCGGCCGGGCACCGGCACCAGGTACAAATTGGCTACGATGTGCTGTTGCACCAAGTAGTAGTACTGGGGGTGCAAAACGAAGACGGGGAGGAGCAGGAAAACCACTCCGCTTACCCCATTACGGGCGGTAGCTACTCCGAGGCGGACGATGCCGTGTGCTGCTTTCAGGTCGGCGGCAGCGTGGCCCCTACGCACCTGCACCTGGCCAAGCTGACGGTGGGCCAGTTGCGGGGGCTACTCAATAGTGCGCCCGACAACGACAACCCGAACTTCAACACCGTTTCCATCTGGACGGATGAGGCGGCGGGGCACCGGCACCAGGCCCAGATTGGGTACAACAGCACCACCCACCAACTAGTAGTAGTGAGCGTGCAGAACGAGGATGGCGCGGAACTGGATAACCACTCGGCTTACCCCATTTTGCCGGCCTTGCCCGCGGCGGCTGGGGCATCATTAGACGACAGCAACTACGCCAAGCTGAACGAGGCCAATCTGCTGGCCCAACCGCAGCTCATCTGCGACCGCTACGGTGATTATGGAACATCCCAGCCCCTGGCCAGCTACTTCGCCAACGGGCTGCTTTTTCAGGCGGTCGCCGTTGATGACCTCACGCACTCGCTAGGTTCGGCCAGCCTTAATGCGTTGACCAAGACAGTTTACCACGATGGAGAAAACCCTGCCACGGTGGAAGTTACCCTGCAGCTAAGCGGGGCGCACGTTACCGTGCCGGAACCAACAGCCCCCGCCGACGCGGCCACCAAGGCCTACGTGGATGCCGCCGTGGCGAGCAGCCTGGCTGCCCTTTGGCAGCGGCTCGGCGATGCGGCCGCGCCCGCCCAGCCCCCGCTACCGGCCGATTATTCTGGCTTTGCCTGCTTTTGTAAAAGTTACGCGCCAGGTGCGGATAGGGAGGTATTTATGGACGTTTCGGGCCACAACCAAAACCTGGGCGGCCGCACGGGCGCACGGTTTCCGTACGTGACTGATAGCATTACGGGCCGGCAAGCCTACTACGCTACCTCTTTAAACGAGGACTGCAATTGGTCGTTGCCCGACCTCTCGCCCACGCCTGGTAATTATGATATCATTTCGGCATTCCGGGTAGAGTCTGCTAGCGAAACCTACCTGACGCTGCTGGCCGATACCAGCCAGGACTTCACCTATGGCTATACCTATCTCGGCCTGAACTGCGAGGAAATCCAGGCGTTGTACCAGACCTCGCCCAAGGGGCCGGTTTTCCGCAATGTGGGCCAAACGGTTGTAGTGCGGCACCGACTAAACGAGCAAGATGGCGCGAGCATAGAAGTAAATGGCCAACTAGTAGTAAGTGGGGTACCATATCGCGCGGCAAAAGCACTGGGGGGCACGGCATTTAACCAGTCGGCCGGCCACGTTTTGCGCGGTTGGCATTTCGCCTGGGGGTTATATATCGGCAACATGACCGACGCGCAGTGGGCACCGATTCGTACCGATTTAATGCGCGAGCTAGGAATTTTAACCAGTTGATTGGATGGCTGCTACGCTGTTAACTGCGTCAATTAAAATTCGGATTCGCGCCGGCTTAGGCTTGTACGCTTCCCGGTCTGCGCCCCCAGGCTTTATAAAGCGGGGGGCCAAGTACCAGCTGCTAGTGAGTACTAAGCTCCGCAGGGCCGCGCTAATTCGGACTGCGAGCAGTGGCACAGGGTAACCGATGACGCGGGGCTTGCGCGGGCGGCCCCAGCCGGCAGCCGCGGGGTGCTGGGGCCGGAGATTTTCACGCCGGCCCCAGCACCCCGCAGGAGGCCAAGTTGCCAACTACTCCTGCCCGAATGTCCCCTAAAAAAAGCGCCGGCCAACCGGCCGGCGCTTTTGTAAAACCTGGTTACCAGCTGTGCCGGTACGTACGCTCGTCCCAGGCCCGTTGGCCAGGCGCTACACCCAGCCTCCGGCGTTAACCGTGATAGTAGTACTGGCCGGCCCCGTGGCGTGAGCGGCCTGGAGGTAGTACTGGATGGAAACGCCCGCCGCACGGGCACTGCTGCTCGCATCGTCGAAGAAGGGATACGGAATGGTAGCCAGCAGCTGGAAACCTGCGCCAGCTACAGGTCACGTACGGAGCCGCCGCCGCAATGGAGCCCCCCCACCCCCCCGCGAAGTTCAACCCCTTGAAGGTCATGGTGTAGCCCGGCGCGTTATACTTATTTACGTAGGCGATGCGCGTGAAGCCCAGCGTGGCGTTCCCACCATGTTGAGGTTCTGACTGGTAAAGGCGAAGTTGGCGGCTAAATCCACGCCCCGCAGTTCAATAGCAGCATGGGCCGTGAAGTCCTGCGGCCAGGGAGTGGCAATATATAGCGACGCTGCTACGGGCGTTTCACCCGATTTGTATATCGTGGCTGTCTGGTCCAGGTACTTCCCTTTGAAGGCCGTCAGGGCCGTCTGGAGGTCGCTGGCGGTGTCCTTGAGCCAGTCGCCGTGCACGAAGCACTGGTTACTAAGGGTTTGGTACGCCGTGTTCAGTCCGTAGTGGGCCGTTACCCCAGTAAAGCTGGTGGGGGCATAGTTGGCCAGCGTAACCTGGTAGAGTCGGGTGTGACTAACGGTCACGCCGGTCAGGGCCAGTTTGCTTAAGTTGCAAGCTAGAGCAGATTCGTAGTCAATGTACCTGATAGCCGCAGTGGTGAAACCAGTTTATGGCGTCTTCCTTGCTAATCCAATCTAGAGCGGCCCGCAAGGCGCCCGTCAGGGCCTCGCGGGTGCGGGCCTAGGCGGTGCGCAGACTGGTTTTGAGCTTGCTGAAGGCCAGTTCCACCGGGGTGAAGTCCGGCGAGTACGGCGGCAAAAACAAGAATCGGGCCCCGCGTTTTTCCACCAACTCGGCCAGGCCGGCGGCCTTATGGACGCGCAGGTTGTCGAGCACGACGACATCGCCGGGCACCAGCGTGGGGCCGAGCACCTGGTCGAGCTAGCCGGCAAAGCTGGCCGCGTTGACCGCCCCGTCCAGTTCCATGACCGCCTCCAGGCCCTGCGTCATCAGGGCGGCAAGCACGGTCACGTTCGGGCCGTTGTGCAAGGGCATGGCTTGGTTTACCCGCTGGCCGCCCACGGCCCGGCCGTAGCGCCGCCTGTAAGTCAGGTTGACGCCTGTTTCGGCCACGAACTTGAAGCGGGCCGCTTCGGGGCCCGGCAACGCTTCGAGGCAGGCCCGGCGCAGCTGCTTTACCCGTTCGGTGCCGCGTTCAGCGGCGTAGATACGCTTTTTTTGCGCCGCAAATCCAGCGCCTGCAAGGCCTGCCAGACGGTGGTGCGCCCCACGGCCGGGCCGCCGCTGGCCGCTAAGTGGACGCGCAGTTCGTCAAGGGTGGCGTCGGGTTGCCGGGCCACGCAGGCGGCCAGCTGGGCGCGGGTGGCCGCATCAAGTAAGGGAGCCGGGCCGCCGCGGTGGGGCAACGCCGCCACCGTGCCACTGGTGCGCTGGCGCTTGAGCAGCTTGTTGCCAAAGGAAAGCGACACGCTGAAGCGGACCGCTACCTGGCCAAGCGAACTGTCTCCCGCCGCATAGGCAGCGGCTACCCGTTCGCGCAAATCTTCCGAGTATGGTTTCATGCGGCAAAGAAAATACTCGCTGTACACACTGACCACGAAACCGCTCTAGTAGTATATTATGAGAAAACTGCAAGTCCGGCGTGGTTAGCAGCGACGTGTCGAGCACGGTATTCCGCGCCTGGTTGGTCCGCACCCCCGGCATTTCCTAAGGGAAAAAACTAGCAGCTGTGGCCCGGCCACCGGTAACGCTGGGGCCGGGCCAGCGGGGGAGGTAGCCGACGCCCGCGGGACGACGCGCGCGGGTACTCCGCCAGCCACTCCGCAGAATAAAGACTGCTCAGGTTTACGTCCCGGCGCTTAGTTCTTAGCAGTCGCGATACTCCTTAATTATATGGTGCCAAATTTCCGGACTTTATAGACCGAGTTTTTGGGCTGCATTGTGCTGTCGGATGTTGTCGAGACGAGTGTAGCGGCGAATCATGTCGGTGGTCTTGTGCTTGGTCTGGTTCATGACCTCGGCATCGTCGGCGCCGTTGAGTTTGGCAATCGTGACAAAGGAGGCCCGCAACGAGTGCGCCGTATAAGTCGCCCCGAGGCGCAACTGCACAATCTCGTTCAGGCTAAACGTGCTCAGCCGGCGGCGGCTTAGGCGCTGACCCTTGTGAAAGGAAAGAAACAGTGGGCCGCTGCTGCGCCCGTGCTGGTGCAGCAGGTTCAACCAATCTTTAACGGCGCGCACCGGGCAGCTGCGCCGGTCGGGCGCAAAGAAGATGGCCTTCTCTTCGGCTTCCCCTTTCTGATTGGTTTTGCTCCTGGGCAACTCGACCACCAGCCCGTCGGCGTCAAAACGCAAATGGGCCAAGTCCAGGCTAGCCAGCTCGTCGCGCCGAAACGCGCCCGCCAGCCCGAGCAGTAGTAAGGCCCGGTCGCGTACGCCATCTGGCCGCTCGGTATCGATGCCCTGCACCACGCGTTTGAAATAGGCGAGCGTGAAAGCAGGCGCCTGCTTTTGCTTCACGCCTTTCTCGCGGCTGATACCTTCAAGTAGGGTCTTAAACTGCCGGTCATCCGTGGGCGTCGGGAATTTGGCAAGTTGGTGGGCCTTGCTCACGGAGGCGCAGTGGCGCTGAATGGTGGCTACCTTTTTGCCGGCCTCGGCGAGCGCCGTGACAAAGGCCGCCATCGTCAGCACATCGGCGGGCAACGCATCACGTCCGTGCTCGCGGCACCAGGTGGTGAAGCGGCGCCAGTCGCCAGCGTACGCGCGCTGGGTATTGGCGGCTCCTTGCTGCCCGGTGTTGACGTAGCGCGCGCCTGCTTCGGCATACTCATCAATGTGACGAGCCGGGCCGATGGCCTGAGTTGCGGCAAGAATGGGAAGTGTTTCCATAGAGTGGCTGACATTACTGGGCAAGTCACCCCCAACTGGTCGCCAGTGATAACGCGCAAAAGTACGTTCAAATTACCCTCGATAAGTAAGGCTTATCGAGGGTAATCAGTAGAAAAAACAATTGAAATTGCTTTCGTACAATAATATCGGCAGAGTACTACAACTACTCTGTAAAATACTATTTTTTAGCTCTCGCTAAGAAATCAGCCTTGAGGCCCGCCAGACACCTATCTAATCAGGAGTGCAGTAGCCTATGCTATGTTGTGACAACAGCCAAGGCCCGCCAGACACCTATCTAATTAGGAGTAGCAGTTGGCTTTGGCCGTTCACGCTCTCCGGTCACCTATTTCACCTGAAAACTTGGTACCGATAAGAAGGGTCTTACTTATCGGTACCGAGTTGGAAGAAGCGTTTGGTATTTACTTCTTCGACTCAGCTAATATTTCCTAATGGACCAGATAGGCGCCGCCAGCCAGGGCTGCCCCGAATAGCACCGCCAGCAGGAAACGCCGACGCCGACGACGCTGGAAACGCCGCGAACGGGGTTGCAGCAGCAGGTGAGGTAATACAGCCATCCTTAAAATCAGGCATCAAAGAGCTAGTCGACAAGCCTACCATCCACAAGTAGCAGGAAGTGTAATGAGCAACTAGCTCACCCTTAAATACTTATAAGATAGGGTTAACTACTGATTTACGGTACTGGGTGCAGATATTGGCTGTAGGCCGCTAACCGGCAGCGCTAATTGCGCTAAAATTACTTTATGCGACGGAGCTCAAAATATTGACAACCAACAATTTGACCTGTGCTGAACGCCCGTTTAACTTTTATGACAATATCCTTTTCAAGGGTATTTTTACCCCGATAACGAAATATATCGCCTGTTTTCGGGTGAATACCATCCGCCAGGGCCAGCCCGGACTCGGCCTCGAAGCCCAGCAAGCGGCCGTACAGAATTTTCTGCGCGGTGAGGCGCAGTTCGTGGCCACCTTCCTCGAAATCGAGAGTGGCAAGAAAAACGAGCGGCCGCAATTGCAGGCGGCCATTGCCAAGGCCAGAAAGGAAGAAGCCGTGCTGCCCGTGGCCAAGTTGGACCGACTAGCGCGCAATGTCGCCTTCTTAGCGACCCTCCTGGAAAGTCGGGTGCGCTTCCAGGCGGTTGACCTGCCGGCGGCCGGTGAGTTTACCCTCCACCTCCTGGCAGCCGGCGCGCAGAAGGAAGCCTCGGCCATTTCCACGGCGTCGAGGGTGTGGGTGTAGTAACCGGCCGCGTTAGCGGTGCGCTGAAGGAAGCCGCGGCCATTTCCACCCGCACTCGCGATGCCCTCGCCGCCAAGAAGGCACGTGGGGCGCAATTAGGTACCCCAGCTAATTTGACCCAGGCCGCCCGCGAGAAATCTTGGGCCGCGATGACCCAGAATGCCCAAGAGAATGTTAATAACCGGCAGGCGGCGCAGCTGGCCACCCTGTGGGGGGCCACAAGGGCCACGTTGCGGGCGATTGCCGACCAGCTCAATCAGCCGGGCTACCGGACCAGGTATGGGAAGGCTTTTTACCCAATGGGGGTCCAGCGCCTATTGCCTAAAGCAACCTGACCAAGTGTTACTCCTAGTGGGCTGGCACCTGACCGCCTAGATAAGCCAGGCAGTCTCTATGACAACGCTCAGGCCCAGGCGGGTTGAAGTTCAAACCCGAAGTTGCTACCGTACGCGGGGCCGTTGCAAGCCTGGCGGAGGCCCCGCTAGAAGTCTTTACTAGCAGCAATTAACCACAAATCCGAATGCGATTTTTGGACCAAACTTTTAACCAAGGCCAATGATGTTGAAACCTTCAACGCCGCCCAGCATCTGGGACTTTAGCCTGGGACGAAATTTCGATTCCTCCTGATCCAATTAAAACCACGTCAATACGCGGCGTGCCACCTACTCTTATCATGGGCAACGCCGTTACAGTCAGATTGAAACCACGTCAACACGCGGCCCTACTAGCCGAACCTGATATTTCGATTTCCCTGATTCGATTAAAGCTGATTGAATTGTGCAGTAGGAATATGGGTCATCGACATTTCAATTCCTCCTCGTCCAATTGAAGCCGCTTTGCATTCTCGCGGTGGTGCTTGTTGTGTTCTATTTCAATTCCTTCTGGTCCAATTGAAGCTTTGGACCCCAAACGAACCCCGCTGCTCGGTGCACGATTTCAATTCCTTCTGGTCCAATTGAAGCCGTTGGGGTCGCCCAGGCCAAACTGGTTACCCGACTATTTCAATTCCTTCTGGTCCAATTGAAGCGGGAGTGCGCCTGGCTGCTGAGCTTGTAGCCTACCTATTTCAATTCCTTCTGGTCCAATTGAAGCCCTCCAATGCTGTTGATATCGCCCCTATCGCCCTCTATTTCAATTCCTTCTGGTCCAATTGAAGCGCAAGCTATCCCGTCGAACAGTGCCGTGGGCACGCAATTTCAATTCCTTCTGGTCCAATTGAAGCTGGCGCAGCAGCGCACGGAGCTACACGCCGAAATACTATTTCAATTCCTTCTGGTCCAATTGAAGCGGCTACCGTATCCCAGTAGGTGACCGTTTCGACGTAATTTCAATTCCTTCTGGTCCAATTGAAGCCGTTACCACCCCGCTAAAACGCCGTTACGTACCTTCATTTCAATTCCTTCTGGTCCAATTGAAGCCCCATTAGGCACCGGCGTTGGTGCTCCTATTGTGCCATTTCAATTCCTTCTGGTCCAATTGAAGCCTCAGTACGCCAAGCAATTCATGTTCCGAAGCATAATTTCAATTCCTTCTGGTCCAATTGAAGCTACCGTACTTCATTGGTATAGATATGGAATTTTCCGATTTCAATTCCTTCTGGTCCAATTGAAGCGCGTCTTGCAGCTTTTTGATAGCAACCTCTTTGGCAATTTCAATTCCTTCTGGTCCAATTGAAGCGACGACGACGAGGCCGAGTCCCTGGGCCGCAGCCTATTTCAATTCCTTCTGGTCCAATTGAAGCGTCGCTCTGCTTGATGCTCCTAACTGCCCTGTGAATTATTTCAATTCCTTCTGGTCCAATTGAAGCGCGGTGCCAAGTCATAGGCAGCCATTAGCGTACGCTATTTCAATTCCTTCTGGTCCAATTGAAGCGGAAACTATCACTGGCGACGATGCTAACGCCGTGCTATTTCAATTCCTTCTGGTCCAATTGAAGCCCGTGGTGTTGACTGCCGGCGCTACTGCCCTGGTGCTATTTCAATTCCTTCTGGTCCAATTGAAGCCGTTTGTGGGCTGAAAGCCCCCGGTGCGACTTTGACATTTCAATTCCTTCTGGTCCAATTGAAGCGGCTGTCTACCAGCTACACCCGCAAGCCACGAACCGATTTCAATTCCTTCTGGTCCAATTGAAGCTATTTCGGTAGGTTCCCAGTCGGTCGCTTCGTACACATTTCAATTCCTTCTGGTCCAATTGAAGCCGACGGCAAGTTTGGCGCCATGGCCGTGCTGTTTCAATTTCAATTCCTTCTGGTCCAATTGAAGCCGGCCGCGGTCCTTATCGGCCGGGCTCAGGTAGTGCAATTTCAATTCCTTCTGGTCCAATTGAAGCGCGTCTTGCAGCTTTTTGATAGCAACCTCTTTGGCAATTTCAATTCCTTCTGGTCCAATTGAAGCGGCACCGGCCACGCCCAGGGTATCTTGCTTATCGGCATTTCAATTCCTTCTGGTCCAATTGAAGCTGCCCGGCAGTAAGCTGCTGACTAGCAGCCTACTGCCATTTCAATTCCTTCTGGTCCAATTGAAGCCGCCATCGACCGCTCGGCCAATGCCGCTAACTCGCTATTTCAATTCCTTCTGGTCCAATTGAAGCGAGCGAAGCATAGTTGCTCAGTAAGCCAGCTGCAAAATTTCAATTCCTTCTGGTCCAATTGAAGCCTGGCGGCTTACTGCGTGCCCTCGTTTGTACTGTGCGATTTCAATTCCTTCTGGTCCAATTGAAGCCGCAGTAAGAATTGGCCTTGAGCAGATTACCAAGACATTTCAATTCCTTCTGGTCCAATTGAAGCTAGGGGCGGCGGGCTCACGCAGGCCCCCATTTGCAATTTCAATTCCTTCTGGTCCAATTGAAGCCCACGCAAAATAATGGTCATCATGCTGGCTATACCATTTCAATTCCTTCTGGTCCAATTGAAGCTTCGCTGGAATAGCGCCACCCCGCGCCCCGCCGCTATTTCAATTCCTTCTGGTCCAATTGAAGCGCAGCACCACTTCGAGCGTGTGCGCCTGCCCGTCGAATTTCAATTCCTTCTGGTCCAATTGAAGCCCTACGGCCTGCCCCTGTACCAGCAGCGCGGCACCTTATTTCAATTCCTTCTGGTCCAATTGAAGCCGGACTTTATCGGCTGGCATATCCTCATCACTCAGCAATTTCAATTCCTTCTGGTCCAATTGAAGCTCCCTCCTCCCCGCTTCACCACCAATCATTTATTTAATTTCAATTCCTTCTGGTCCAATTGAAGCGGTAGGGGCGGCGGGCTCACGCAGGCCCCCATTTGCAATTTCAATTCCTTCTGGTCCAATTGAAGCCGTTGAAGTCCAACCTGCTACCCTCGCCACGTCAGTATTTCAATTCCTTCTGGTCCAATTGAAGCCTCAACGGGCTGGCCGCTGGCTCTGCCACCATCGATATTTCAATTCCTTCTGGTCCAATTGAAGCTCGCTGCCAGTGGCTCGCAAGATGAGCTTTTTCTAAATTTCAATTCCTTCTGGTCCAATTGAAGCCCTCTTCCGCGGAGCTGGGCCAGGCCGAAAAGCAGCTATTTCAATTCCTTCTGGTCCAATTGAAGCTGTGCGCTTAATTGTCCTGTTAATTCACTTATATTTTATTTCAATTCCTTCTGGTCCAATTGAAGCTGCCGGTGGTGGTGCGGGCGCGGGCCAGGCGTGAACATTTCAATTCCTTCTGGTCCAATTGAAGCCCCAAAAACTTAGATGCCATGAGGTCGAACAGCTCAATTTCAATTCCTTCTGGTCCAATTGAAGCATCCGCTGTGAGTAGCGTAGCAATACTTACTTTCTTATTTCAATTCCTTCTGGTCCAATTGAAGCTGCCAGTTCCTGCAGCAGCTGCTCCGCGGAATAATCATTTCAATTCCTTCTGGTCCAATTGAAGCCCCCCGCGGTGGTGGCCGCGGCTACGATGCTCAGCTATTTCAATTCCTTCTGGTCCAATTGAAGCTGGCCTCCCCGACCTCAATCAGCCACGGCGAAAAATCATTTCAATTCCTTCTGGTCCAATTGAAGCTCAAAGCCCCTCCCCTACCGTAGATTTGCCCCTGCCATTTCAATTCCTTCTGGTCCAATTGAAGCACTGCAGGGCGGTATCGTACCTGTCCTGTCTGATTTATTTCAATTCCTTCTGGTCCAATTGAAGCGTAAACCGGGTCGCCTGCGCTGCCGTTGCTGCCGCCATTTCAATTCCTTCTGGTCCAATTGAAGCAGCCACCCCGGCGAAAGTTATCGGAGGCCTCGACTAATTTCAATTCCTTCTGGTCCAATTGAAGCACCGTGCACTGCCGGCCGAGGTCGAACAGGCTCACCCATTTCAATTCCTTCTGGTCCAATTGAAGCCGTTTTTCAGTAGCTCCGGCAGTAGGCCAAGGGTCCATTTCAATTCCTTCTGGTCCAATTGAAGCGTAGCACGTCCTTCCGGCCGTCTGCCATGTCGAAGCATTTCAATTCCTTCTGGTCCAATTGAAGCCGGGACCGGGTTTAGTATAGTCCAATCCTGTACGGTATTTCAATTCCTTCTGGTCCAATTGAAGCGGTTAGAATCTTGCACGTAAAAGGGTCGGGAAGGGCATTTCAATTCCTTCTGGTCCAATTGAAGCGGTTAGAATCTTGCACGTAAAAAGGTCGGGAAGGGCATTTCAATTCCTTCTGGTCCAATTGAAGCCTCGCCCCACCGATTGGGGAAGAACTGGCAAATCCTATTTCAATTCCTTCTGGTCCAATTGAAGCGCCACTCCGGCTGCTGCATGGTCACGGGCTTGGGCTATTTCAATTCCTTCTGGTCCAATTGAAGCACTGGGCCTACCTTGACCGGCTGGCCAACCTGAGCCAATTTCAATTCCTTCTGGTCCAATTGAAGCCACCGGCACCCCGTTCGTAAACCACGTTCAGGACCTATTTCAATTCCTTCTGGTCCAATTGAAGCCCGCCGATTTATGCCCAAAAATATGCCCTAGCGCAGTAGAAACGCATATTAAAAAACACCTCAAGTCGTCGGTCGGCGATAGGAGGAAAACCCCTGATGTGCGACGACTCTATAAATCAAGTACTTGCACTACAAATACAGATAATGACGCCGAAGTTTAGCTATTGAATTTTCTATCGACAACCGACTCACCTTACAGAAACGACCCTAAGAGGGTGTTAGGGAATTAAGCAGGCGCTAAGCGGTTGAGGCACATGGTCATGTTGGCAATGAGCAGCCAGGC
>NZ_BAAGXF010000017.1:0-91304 GCF_054779975.1 Hymenobacter arcticus | reverse complement strand
CGGAGCCTAGGAACTCCGCTCGCTGCTTACTGGCTCGTTTTCTTTTGGGTTAGCCCCAATTCCTAACACCCTCTAAGTACGGCTGCACTGTGGCCTCCCAGGCGGCGGGCGCGCCAAATGGCCGGTATCGCACCACCAGTACCTGCCGTGCCCGAATGGCCTGGTACAACGGCCCCAAAAACTGCGCGCCCGTGTAATCGGGCACTTGCTCGAACCAGATGAGCTGCCGCGCTGGCTCGCCTGCGGGCTGGGCCTGCAAATGCCCCTCCACGCGCTGCACCAGGTCGTCCAGTTCTTCAGTCAGGCCCAGGCCTTGCAGCTGCCGCAACGTGGACAGCGCCTGCCGCAGCACGGCGGCATCGTCGCTCACCAGCGGGCTGTTATGAATGCTAAACTCCGGGTCGGTGTAGTGGTAGCCGCGCTCCCGGTTCCACTCGATAGGCGCATTGTAGCCGGTGCTGCCGCCTTCACGCATATCGGCCAGGTCCTGAGCAAACTGTCGCTGGCTCAGCTTGTAGCCCGTTAGCTCGAAGAACTTGGCGGCCACGGTGGCGCGCAACTCATTGGCCGGCCACACTTTATGGCGGCGTTGCAGGCACTCGTCAAGCAGCCGGTAGCGGGTTACCGGGTTTTTAGTGGTGGGCATAATTCTACTTTCAACTTTTTATCATTTTTTTTGGCGATGCAGTTCGGCTGCATTGTCCCTCCGTTGGTTTGCAGCATGAACCAGCCCGCCACGCCCGCCGCCTCTGCCCTTTCCGCCGCTCAAAGTACGCACCTGCTTGGTGCTGGGGGCACTATTTGCTGCTCCCGCTGCAACGGTAGTGGCTACCTGCCCCAGTATGGCCACGTGGAGCGCGGCCGGTGCTTTCGCTGCGGCGGGGCGGGGTCGCTGTCGGGGCGGCAGGCCGCGTAGATAAAAAGACTTTTTTTATGCCAATGCAGCTAGACTGCATTGCAGCCCGCCATCTTTGCCCCGTTAGCGGCTGAGGCTACTTCAGCTTCAGCCCTTGCCGCCTGCTGGCGGCTTTGCTTACCCACTACTACCGGCTACCGAACTGCGGCGGCCGCTCGCTCTTTGAAAGTACCTGCGTCTGGGCCTTTGACCTCGTGCGGCGTTGCGCCGCGCCCGTTTCTTAACGGCTGACTTGACACTTGACTTAATTGATTATTTGATTTTAAATAATTATTAATCATTGTCTTGTTTCCTCTTTAAATCATTGATAATTTATACTTTTTATCAATGCTTTAATTTCTTATAACATCAAGTATAAGACATGAAAATTCCCGGCAGGTGCTTTCAATTGGGTTATTCCTTTTCATTGTTTGTTTTCCCGTATGGCTATTTCCTCCCCAGCATCTGAACCCCCGGCGGCCGGCCAGTCCGCCACCGGGCCTTTAGAAGCCGGAGCACCGCCGATTATGGGAATGCCACCAACGGCTATTGACCTGGGTAGCCTATTCGGCAAAGTAACCGATGCCCACCAGCTAGCTTTTGTGCTGAATAAGGCGCTGACCCTGGACCTGGCCGAAAACCCCAGGCACAAGGCTAAGCCCGTATCGGCCAAGTTGCTGTACTACTACGCTTACCACAAAAAGGAAACCCGCTACCGCACGTTTCAGATTCCGAAGCGCACGCGGGGCGAGGTACGCACCATCAAAGCGCCCGACCACGGCCTGCTGCGCCTGCAACGCCTGCTGCTAGCCTGCCTCACGGCCAGCTTCACCACCAGCCACGACGCTTCGCACGGCTTCGTACCCGGCCGTAGCGTGCTCACCAACGCGCAGCCCCACGCCGGCCACCGCTTCGTGCTCAATCTAGACTTGCTCAACTTCTTCACCAACACGTATTTAGGACGAGTAGCGGCGGTGTTGCAACTGGCGCCCTTTGGCTTGGCGAAGGAAGCCGCTTACCTCGTGGCCAACCTCTGCTGCGACCAGGGCTGCCTGCCGCAGGGCGCGCCCACCTCACCCCTGCTCACCAATGCCGTGTGCCAGCGCCTCGACCGCCGCCTGCACGAGCTAGCCGCCTGCCACCGCTGCACCTACACCCGCTACGCCGACGACCTCACGTTTTCGGGCAACCGCCCGGTGTTCCGCGCCGGTTTCCACCAGCAGCTAAACGCCATCCTGGCAGCCGAGGGTTACCAGCAAAACGAGCAGAAACAGCGCCTGCAAACGCCCGAAACCCGCCAGGAAGTAACTGGCATCGTGGTGAACGAGCGTCCCAACGTGCCCCGCGAATACGTGCGCCAGATTCGGGCTATGCTGCACAACTGGGAAACTAAAGGCTACGAGGCCGCAAGTACTACATTGCGACAACATTATCCCACCAGCAAAGCCCACGCCCGCCACCAGGGCAAAGTGCCGAAGCTGGAGCGGGTGCTAGCGGGAAAAATTGCTTATTTGGGGATGATACGGGGCAAAGAGGATAGTGTATTAGTCAGCATTTCAGCTAAACTAACTAGTCTTTTGGTAAAATTAAAAGAAGAAAGAGTTGAAACTGTTTGGCAAATCTGGAAGGAACAGGGTATTGAAGCAGCAATTCTTTATAAAGAAGCTTTATGAAATCAATTCTAGAGCAAATTTTTACAGAAAAGATAGAGTCATTAGGTCAGCTGAAAGTCCAAGGTTCGCCCAATTATCAGAATGAGTTAACTGAGTTTTTGAAACTTATTTTAAAGACTTCCAAAGACGCTGAAGAATTAGCAAATGTCACAAAAAAACTACTCGATGTAGCCGATAATTTAGCACATTCTACAGTAGAAGCCACTGCTAAAGCTGCTGAAATTTACCGACATCTTCCAGATGGAAAAACAAGGACATACTTACTTAAAGCTGCTATTGCTACACAACGAGCTGCAATGAATAACAAAGTTTTTGAGGTTTATCGAATGATGTTCATACAGGCTGAAATCATATATGCTTATCTTGAAAAGCCTTTTTCCCTGAAAGATTGGGCAGAAAATGAGAATATTAATAAAAATAAACACAATGCCCAAGTTGAATTCACAGGAAAAGGAATTAAACAATTTACTTATACTATAACTAAAAATAATGGTGTTAGTCCTGGGTCTAAACCTTACATACTATCGGATTTCTTTTCTGAAAAGGAAAACCGCATTCTTATCGCATCACAAACAATAACAACTGTAAAGAAAATGCGAGATTACGCTAGTCATGGCCAGCATGAAGACGAAGTGAAATCAATGAGGTCAATCATTGGAGATGCTACAGCCAATGTAGAATTTTACACTAATAAATGGGAGGAATTTTTAACTGAGTTGACACGCTATTTACCTTAAGGGTAGCAACAGTATTTATGAGGTTATAAAATGCAAATTACTATTCATGTTTCCTCTCTCCCCCGACCAACAAACCGCCCTCGCCGCCTTCAAAGACTTCCTGAAGAACCCCGAGGAGCCGGTGTTTCTGTTGCGGGGGTATGCGGGCACGGGCAAGACATTTTTGCTTCAACAGCTGCTGGCCGACTTGCAGCGGCCCGCCGTGCTGCTGGCCCCTACCGGGCGGGCGGCGCGGGTAATGACCCGGCAGAGTGGCCGCCCGGCTACCACCATTCACCGGGGCATCTACGACTTTTCGAAGCTGCGGCGGCTGGAAACGCAGGACGACAATACGGGGCAGGACGACGCGCACAAGTCGTTCAAGTACTACTTCGACCTTGCCCATAACCAGGAGCTCGTCGGGACGGTGTTTGTGGTGGATGAAGCGTCGATGGTGGGCAACCAGGCTAGCGAGGGCGAGTTTTTCAGCTGGGCAGCGGGCAGCTACTCAGCGACCTGCTGCGCTACGTGCAGCCGTCGGCTAGCAACGGCTACAAAATTTTGCTGGTGGGCGACCGGGCGCAGCTGGCCCCCGTGGGCGACCGCGAATCGTGGGCGCTGGATGAGGCGTGGCTGAGCCGGCACCTGGGCCTGGGCCCGGTGCTGCCGGGCCGGGAAATGACCGAAGTGAAGCGGCAGCAGGCCGGCAGCGGCATTCTGCAAAACGCCACCGCCGTGCGCGAGTGCATCCGCACCGGCAGCTTCGCCGGCCTGCGCCTGACGCGGGCCACCGACGTGCAGGACGTGCCCATGGGCACACTTCTGCCCACCTATCTGGCGGCCGGGGGCGGCCCGCAGACGGGCAGCCAGGCCATTATCGTTACCTACTCCAACAACCTGGCCCGACAATACAACGAGCAGATACGGGCGCATTTCTTTCCGGGCCAAGCCAGCATTACGGCCGGTGACTGGCTCATTATCAGTCAGAACAACTACCTCGACCCCGAGGAGCCGGTCTACAATGGCGAGTTTGCCACCGTGCTGGCCGTGGGCGCAGTTTTGGAGGCGTCGCGCAAGGTGTACGTCCTGCGCGAAAAAAAGCAAGTGGCCATACACGTGCCGCTGCGGTGGCGGCGGATGCGCCTGCGCCTGACCCGGCCCGATGGCACTCATTACGAAACTGAGCGGCTGCTGCTGGATAGCTTTCTGGATAGTATCGAAGGCTCGCTTCGGTCGGAAGAAACGCGGGCGCTCTACATCGACGCGGTTATTCGGTGGCGCGATAAAACCAAGCACGACCATAAGCACCCCGAGTTCAGCGACTTTCTCAAGAAAGACCCGCAGTTTCAGGCGCTGCGGGTGAAGTACGGCTACGCCATTACCTGCCACAAGGCGCAGGGCGGCACCTGGGACACCGCTTTCAGGGGTTTGCGGGGCAGCGCCACGCGCACTACTTCCGCTTGGTATACACGGCCCTGACGCGGGCCGCCCGGCAGCTGTACCTGCTGAATCCGCCCGATTTTACGCCCTGGCAGGCCATGCGTATTTTCGACCCCAGCGGCAAGCCGCCCGCCCCGACGGTAGAGCTGTTTGCGGAAGTGCGGCGGGCCGAAACAGCCGCCTTCGACCCGCTCGACGAGCTGGAAACCCGGCTAGGCATTGCCGGCCGGCCCCCGGCGCAGGTGCAGCAGTTTCGGCGGGTGGCCGCGCAGCTGCGCGAAGTGGGCGCCGAGGTAACGGACGTGGCCGACCAGCAGCACGCCCTGCGCTACACCGTGCGCCGGGGCCCGGAGCAAGGCGAGGTGCTGGCGTATTATAAAAACGACGTGCCGCTGAGCCGGGCCTTGCCCTTTGGCAGCGCCACGCCCCTGACGCAAGCCGCTGCCGATAAGCTGAATGCGCCCCTGCTGCCGGGCGCCGCCGTAGTGCCCGCCACCTTTGCCGACGATGCCCCGCCTGCGCTGGCGGGCTTCTACGAGCAGTTTGCTGAGGCCGCCGCCCGCCACGAAATTACCATCCTCTGCATTCAGCATAAACTGCACGCCGAGCGCTACCAGCTGCAGGATGCCACGGGCCGGGCGGTGCTGGTACTCGACTATGACAAGAAGGGCCGCATTACCGGCACCCGCCTCGACCAGCACAACTCGCCGCAACTGGTGAGTCGCCTGCACACCATTCTGCAAAATCTGGATTAACCCACCCCGCCATGCCCACCGTTACCACCCTCCGCAAAGCCGGCCAGCTGGCTGAAGCCCTGACGCAGGGGCTAGCCGAACTGGCCGCCAAACCCACCGACGTATGGGCCAAGCGCAACCTGGCCTGGGTGTACCACGACCAGCTCAAGCTGACGGCAAGTGAAAACTCCTGCGAATTCCTGCAGACCCTGGCGGCCGTGGCAAAGCTGGATTTGGGACCAGAAGAAGAAATGCTGTACCCGAATGTCATCTGGCAGGTAGTGAAGCGGCTCTATGCGCTGGCAAAAGTCAGCTACCCGATTGCCGGCTGGGTAAAAATCCGGGTAGACGAGGCCGACAAGTGGACGCGCAGCAGCCTGCCGGGTGCCGACAGCCGCTTTCGCCACCGTACCGAAGCCCACCAGCTCCTGGCGCAGGCTGCCCGGCTACCATATCCTATTCCTTCCGAGGCTCATTCGGCGCTGCTCAAAGCCACCTTGCACCTAAAGGAGAAAGCTTCACCACTGAAACTGCTGCTGGCTGCCCCCCTAGCCGATGTGCTACGCTCCGAAGACTACCAGGGCGAAGAGCATCAGGGTAAAAAGCAGATGCCGCTGGCCGAGCAAGCCTACATGGCCCTGGCCCGCGAGTTGCTGGCCGAGGCCAGCCAGCACCAAGCCGAAATCGTGGCATTTCTGCCGCAGTTGGAGGCTGCCATTACGCGGCACCCCGGCTACCAGTGGCTGCCGTTTTTCAAGGCCAAGCTGCAACTCAGCACCGGCAACGCCGCCTCAGCCCTGCCCACACTGCTGCCCGTAGTGCGCCAGAAAAGCACCGAATTCTGGGCCTGGAACCTGCTGGCCGAAACCCTGGAACCCACCGACCCCGCCGCCGCGCTGGCCTGCCTGTATAAAGCCAGCGCCTGCGGCAGCGAAGAAAAATTCCTGGGCAAGCTGCGCCTCAAGCTGGCCCGGCTGCTCGCCGATATCCACCCCGGCGAAGCCCGCTGGCAGTTCGATAAGGCCCAGGCCACCTACGCCGCCGAAGGTTGGGGCACCAAAGGGGAAGCTCTACTGCTGGCCTTGCAGCTAGCCAACCACCCGCCAGTTCCCGCCGAAGCTGCCCGCCGCGAGTGGCTAGCCCTAGCTGAGCAAACCACCTACGGCGACCTGCCCTGGCAGCCGGTAGTGCTACAGTTCGTCAGCCCCGAAACACCCGAAAAGCCAGCGATGGCGCGCCTGCTACCCGCTGGTACCACTGCCCGCCCTTTGAGCATACCACTGAGAAAACACCGGTGGTTGCAAAAGCTGCCGCCGGGTACCCCGCTGCAAGTGCGCACCGAAATAACCGCAGAGCGCCTCAAGGTAGTGCAGCTGGCCAAGCGCCCCGATGGCCAGCCCTGGGATACACTGCCGGGCCACGTTGCCGTTATCAGCGGCCTCATGCCTGATAAGTCGCTGGCATTCTTTGCCGTGCAACCCGGCCTGGGCGGTGCGTTTCGGCCCGCCGGGTTCGACCTCGGCGAGCTGACAGTGGGCGATGTGCTGCACCTGCGCCTGCAGACAAAGGAGAAAGATGGCGAAATCAAGCAGTACGTGCTAGCAGCCGAAAGCAGAAACGCTACGCCAGATGCCCGCGTCTGCCGGCCCTTTTCAGGAGCTTTAAAAGTAATGGAAGCCGGCTTCGGCTTTGCCGACAACGTATTTCTGCCCGCACCGCTCATTGCCCAACATGGCTGGCAAGCGGGCGAAATAATTAGCGGGCGGGCCGTGATGCAGCGCAATAAAAAGAAAAACAAGGAGGAGTGGAACGCCGTGCAGGTAGACTAGGCGAACTTTGGGGCTTGCGCCACCGCGTAGCGTCTTGAAAGCTTTTTACTGCCGCATGAACAAGTATTTACTAGCCCTGCTTTGTTGTGGTGGCCTGCTGCCCGCACGGGCGCAACAGTCCCAGTTCACGGCGCACAACCTGCGGCTGCCCCAGGAGCTGGCCTACTACGACAACCAGTTTTCGGGCCTCGCTACCAGCGCCGATAAGCTATACCTGATGTCAGAAAGCCGGCTCCAGGACAAGGCCGAGGCCAAGCTCTACACCGTGCGGCTCGCTGACCTCGACCACCAGCTGGCCGACACTACCTACGTGCTGCCCTACCAGAAGCTGCCCATCACGGGTCTGCCCGCGCTGCGCGCCCGCATGGCCGCCGCCGGGCAGCGCTACGAAGGCCTGGAGGCCATGCTGCTGGTGCAGGACGTGGTGTACCTGTCCGTCGAAACCGACACCCCCTCGCCCACCTGCTACCTGCTCAAGGGCCAGCTGCGCGCCGACGCCGTGGTGCTCGACACCACCTTTCTGCTGCCCCTGGCCAAGCCCCTGGCGGCCGATGGCAACCACATCTACAACGCCGGCTTTGAGGCACTGGCTGAGGCCAACAAGCACGTGCTGGCTTTTTTTGAATACAACAGCTTTGCGGACCAAAACTATATTTATGATTTGAATATCAGCCAGTTAACTAACAATAGCTCACCTACTAAGCTGCCTTTCACCCCGCTGCCTTTTCGCATCACCGACATCACGGCAGTTAGCAAAAACCGCTTCACGGCCCTGAATTTTTTCTTCAAGGGCGAGGGCGGCGATGCCATCTACCGCACGCCAGCGAGCGACGTGCCCAATGCAAAACTCATTCTGGACCAGGGCGGCTATAAAAACTACTCCCGGCTACTCACTATCGAGCTTAAAGACAATAAGTTGACCTGGCAGCCGCTGTGGGAATTTCCCGAAAAGTACCGGGGCTATAATTGGGAGGGCATTGCCGCCTACAAAGGCGGTTATTTCGTTATCAACGACAAGTACACGCCCAGCCGGCCCTACCAAACTACCCTGCTGTATCTGCAACCAACAAACTAGCGCAGCACCTGCATTGGGTGCCCGCTCCGGTCCGACGCCGGAGGCGGCCGGCCGGTTGACGGCTGCGCCGCTGGCGCCAGTTACGCGAGCATCGCGGCCATAATAACTACTTGAAGAGCTGCACTGCTGACGCCAGTTAGGCGGGTGTCGTCGCCACGATAACCGGTCGGACGCCTCCGGCGTCGGACCGGGGCGGCGGCCCTGGAAACCGCCGGCACCCAGTGCGCTGCACTGATGATTCCTACGCTACCACCCGGCCATGGGGCCACGGTGGCTGAATCATCTTGTTACTTCGCGCCGTGGCTACCTTTTCTTTCTCCGCGCTCCGCTCCTGGCGGGCAGTTTCTACTACCTACACGCTGGTTTTTGTGCTGCGCTGGCTGCTGCTGGCTAGCCTGGTGGGCGCGCTGGCGGGCACGGCCTCGGCCGGCTTTTTGGTGGCGCTGGAGTGGGTGACCCACTGGCGCGAAGCCCACCCCTGGGCGCTGGCGCTGCTGCCGGTGGGCGGCCTGCTGGTGGGCGGGGCTTACCACCGCTGGGGCAACCGCGTGGTCAAGGGCAACAACCTGATACTGGACGAGCTGCACGCGCCCAGCACCACCATTCCGCTGCGACTGGTGCCGCTGGTGCTGGGCGGCACGCTGGTTACGCACCTGTTTGGCGGCTCGGCGGGGCGCGAGGGCACGGCCGTGCAAATGGGCGCGGCCCTGGCCGACCAGCTGGCCCGCTGGCTGCCGCGGCGCGAGCGCCGGCTGCTGCTCATTGCGGGCATGAGCGCGGGGTTTGCCTCGGTATTCGGCACGCCGCTGGCGGGGGCGGTGTTTGGGTTGGAAGTGTATTTGCTGGGCTCAGTGCGCTACGAGGCCATTTTGCCCAGCTTCGTGGCCGCCGTGGTGGCCGATGTGGTCACGCGGGCCTGGGGCGTAGGCCACACCGCCTACCCCGCGCTGGCGGCGCTACCACTCACGGCTACCGGGCTGGGCTGCACGCTGCTGGCGGGGGCGCTGTTTGGGCTGGCGGCGCGGGCGTTTGCCACGCTTACGCACGCTATTGGCAAGGTTTTCAGTCGGATACCTTATCCACCGTTGCGGCCGGTGGTAGGTGGCGTGCTAGTGGCGGCGGCCATGTGGGGGCTGGGCACCATGCGCTACGCCGGGCTGGGCGTGCCCGTGATTGTGGAGGCGTTTCAGCACCAGCTGGGCGCGCAGGATTTTGCACTGAAGCTGCTGCTAACGGCCCTCACGCTGGGCGCGGGCTTTAAGGGCGGTGAGGTGACGCCGCTGTTTTTTATCGGGGCGGCGCTGGGCTCGGCGCTGGCGGGCATCTTGCCGCTGCCGGTGGCCCTGCTGGCGGGCATGGGCTTCGTAGGCGTGTTTGCGGGCGCGGCCAACACGCCGCTGGCCTGCCTGCTAATGGGGCTGGAGCTATTCGGGGCGCAGGCGGGCGTGTACCTGGGGCTGGCCTGCGTGGTGGCCTACCTGTTTTCGGGCCACTCGGGCATCTACGGCTCGCAGGTAGTGGGGCAGGCCAAGCACCCGCTGCTGGGCCGGCAGGCCGGGCGGCGGCTAGGTGAGTTGTAGAGGGCGAAGCTGTTTTCAACCTAAGCAACATGCATTAATCTGTTTGTGGTCAAGATGATATTGCTGCACGGGTGGGGTGCAACCATCAGCGGAGCTGCTGGGCTCTATCGTTTACTAACCCCTGCTTTTCCTGTGCATGAAAACACTACCTACTCTTGCCCTGGCCGCCACGCTACTCATCGGAGCCACCGGGGCACACGCCCAAACGACCGTGCGCTTCGGCGTGCGCGGCGGGGCCAACCGCGCCCTCACCACCCTCGACCCGGCCAGCAATTATTCGGGCACCTACCCTTTCAGCGGGTCAGCCGATAAGAAGGCGATTTTTGCCTGGCAGGCGGGCGTGGTGCTGGAAGCGTCCTTCGGCAAGTTTGCGGTGCAGCCCGCGCTCTTATTTTCCCAGAAAGGCGAAAAGCTGATTTCCAGTACCTACGCGAGCGGCGTGGCCGGCTACAACACCCAGAAAACCACGAGCACCAACCGCTACAACTGGCTGGAACTGCCGCTCAACGTAGTGTACACCCTGCACGGCGACCACGGCCTCCAGCTTTTTGCGGGGCCCTACGTGGCGCTGGCCGTGGGCGGGCGCCAGCGTGGCACCACTGAAGGCGCTTTCTACGGTCCTCCCACCTATTCGGTACCCAGCACCTCCTTCAGCGAGGACTTTGACAAGCCGCTTTCCTACGGCCCCTCTACTACCAACCAGCGCTTCGACGCGGGCTTCCAGGGCGGCGTGGGCTACCGCCAGGGGCCCGTGCAGGTGCAGCTCGGCTACAGCCTGGGCTTGCTCAATTTGCACCACACTTCCGACCAACGGGAGTTCGGGCGCGACGTCAATGCCTATGCCGCTTATAACCGCGGGGTGCAGCTCACGGGTACGTACTTTTTCAGCTTGTAACGGCTGCTGACCACCCACAAAAAACCCGCCAGGCGACCGGACGCCTGGCGGGTTTTTGCATGGAGCTGGCTACTGGCTAGTTCCAGCCGCCGCCCAGGGCCCGGTACATATTGACCGAAGCGTTGAGCTGCTTCATCTTGTTTTCGGTGAGGTCGAATCGGGCGTTCAGCGCGTCGCGCTGCGTGAACAGCACCTCGGTGTAGTCGGCCCGCACCGATTTGAAGAGGCTGTTGGAGATGCGGATGGAGAGACTCAGCGCCTGCACTTCCAGCGCTTTAGCCTCGTAACTTTTCTCCAGGTTATCGATGTTCGAGAGCTGGTTAGCTACCTCAATATAGGCGTTCAGCACCGTCTTCTCGTAGTTGTACACGGCTTGCAGCTGCAAGGCATTGGCCGAGGAATACAGCGCCTTGATGCCATTGCGGTTGATGAGCGGGGCTGATAAATCGCCGGCCACCGAGTACAGCAGCGCCCCCGGCGTGGTGAAGAGCAGGCCGGGCTTGAACGCCCCAAAGCCTACCCCACCCGAGATGCCCAGCGACGGGTAGAAGTTGGCGCGGGCCACCTGCACGTCGAGCTTGGCCGCTACCAACTGCTGCTCGGCCTGCCGAATGTCGGGCCGGTTGCTGAGCAGCTGCGCGGGCACGCCCACTTGCATCAGCTTGGGCACCAAGCCGTTGAACTCGGCATCGTTGCGCACAATGGGCTGCGGAAAGCGGCCGAGCAGGAAGTTGATGCGGTTCTCAGTTTCGGTGATGCGCTGCTTGGTGGCGTACTGCAGGCTGGTGGTATTCTGAATCTGGGCCTCGAAGCGCTTGACGGCCAGCTCGGTTACCCGGGCCGCCTCCTTCTCCTGGCGCACCACTTTCAGCGCATTAGCCTGAATTTCAATATTTTGCTGCAAAATGGCCAGCTGATTATCCAGGGCCAGCAGCTCGTAGTACGAGGTGGCGATTTCAGCAATCAGGTTGGTGACCATGAAGTTCCGGCCCTCCACCGACGCCAGGTAGCGCGTGGCGGCCGACTTGCGGGCGTTGCGCAGCTTGTGCCAGATATCGACCTCCCAGCTGGCCACCGCGCCCAGCTGAAAGTTGGCCAGCGGGTCGGGCGTGCGGCGGTCGGGCTGAATGTTAATCTGGTCCTCCGTGGCCCCCTGAATGGTGTAGCGGCTCACGCGGTCCAAGGCCGCCTGGCCGCCCAGGCTCAGCGAGGGCAGGTACTCGCCCTTGCGGGCTTGTATCTCGTTGCGGGCTATTTGCAGCTCCTGCTGCGTGATGTTCAGCTCCTGGTTGCGTTGCAGGGCACTGTCAATCAGCGCTTTCAGGTTGGGGTCGGTAAAGAACTCCTGCCACCGCACCTTGGCGGTGCTGAGGGTGTCTTGGGGGCTGCCCGCGTAGGTGGCGGGCACGCTACGGTTCACGCCCCGGCCGGCCAGCTGGGGTAGTTTACAGCCCGCCACGGCCAGCGCCAGGCAGGCGGCGCTCAGGCCTTGATAGATGCGTTGCTTAAGCATAAGGCTCCATTTCTTCGAGCACCACGCGGGGCTCCACTCCTTCACTTATGGGGTATTCGTTCTCGTCCTGGATGAGCTTGTGGCCCTCGGCCAGGGTGCCGAAAATGTAGTACAGGCCCGGGATGATAATCACCCCGAACACGGTGCCGAACACCATGCCGCCCAGGGCCGCCGTGCCAATGGTGCGGTTGCCGATAGCACCCGCGCCGTGGGCCAGCACCAGCGGTATCAGGCCCGCAATAAAGGCGAATGAGGTCATTAGAATGGGGCGGAAACGGGCTTTGGCTCCGGCAATGGCCGCGGCGCGCACCGTCAGGCCTTTCTCGTGCTCCTGCACTGCAAACTCGACAATCAGCACCGCGTTTTTACCCAGCAGACCTACCAGCATCACCAGCGCCACCTGGGCGTAGATGTCGTTGGCCAGGCCCAGCACTTTCAGCAGCAGGAACGAGCCGAAAATACCCGCCGGCAGCGAAAGCACCACCGCAAACGGCAGCAGGAAGCTCTCGTACTGGGCCGCGAGCACGAAGTACACGAAGGCCAGCACCACCAGGAAAATCACCACGGCCTCGTTGCCGCGGCCTACTTCGTCTTTCGACAAGCCGCCCCAGTCGATGTCGTAGCCGCGGGGCAGGGTTTTGGCCGCCACTTCCTGCACAGCCTTAATGGCCTCGCCGCTGCTAAAGCCCTCGGCGGCGCCGCCCCGGATGGAGGCGGTGGTGTACATGTTATAGCGGTTAATCTCGTTGGGACCCTGCGACTTCACTATTTTCATGAAGGCCGAGAAGGGTACCATTTCGCCCTTGTCATTCTTAGCCCACATATTCAGAATATCCTCCGGCAAGCGGCGGTATTCGGGCGAAGCCTGCACGTACACCTTAAAGAAGCGCTGATACTTGATGAAACCCAACTCGTAGGTCGAGCCCACCATGATGCTCAGCGTGTTCATGGCGTTGCCAATGGTGATGCCCTTCTGCATCGCTAAGTCGTTGTCAATCTTGAGCTCGTACTGCGGATAATCAGCGGAGAAGAAGGTGAACAGGCCGGCCAGCTCCTTGCGCTTTCTGAGCTGCGCCATGAATTCCTCGTTCACTTTTTCCAGCGCCTTGTAGTCGCCGGTGCCGGTTTTGTCCAGCAATTGCAGCTGGAAGCCGCCCGCCGCGCCGTAGCCTGGTACGGCTGGTGGCTCAAAGAATTCGACGGTCGCGCCGGGTATTTGCTTGGCCTTTTTCTCCAGCTCCTCAATGATTTTGGTCACGGGCAGGTTTTTGCGCTCGTCCCAGGGCTTGAGGTCAATCAAGCAAGTGCCGGCGTTCGAGCCGCGGCCTTCAGTGAGCACTTCGTAGCCGGCCAGGGTCGAGATGTTTTCGATGCCGGGCACCTCCCGCGCCAGTACCGACAGGTGCTGGGCAATGGCGTTGGTACGCTCCAGCGTGGAGCCGGGCGGCGTCTGAATAATGGCGTAAATCAGGCCCTGGTCTTCGCTTGGAATGAAGCCGGAAGGCAGCTTTTGGGAGATGCCGAAGATGCCCACCCCGAAGGCCAGCAAGATGGCAAACGTCACCAACCGGCGGTCGATAATGCGCTCCAGAATGTTGGTGTAGCGCCCGGTCAGCTTTTCAAACCCGCGGTTGAAGGCGTCGAAAAAGCGCTGAATAGGCGTTTGTTTCTTGGCGTGGCCGTGGTTGTTTTTTAGAATCATGGCGCAGAGCACTGGGGTCAGCGTAAGCGCCACCAGGCCCGAAATCACAATGGCCGTGGCCATCGTAATGGAGAACTGGCGGTAGAAAATGCCCACCGGACCGCTCATGAAGGCCACCGGCACGAACACCGCCGTCATCAGGATGGTGATGGCGATGATGGCCCCGCTGATTTCGCCCAGCACCTTGCGCACCGCGTTGTAGGGCGAGAGGTGCTCCTCCTCCATCTTGGCGTGCACGGCCTCCACCACCACAATGGCGTCGTCGACCACGATACCGATGGAGAGCACCAGCGCAAAGAGCGTTATCATGTTGATGGTGAGGCCGAAAGCCTGCATCGCCATAAACGAGCCCACCAGCGACACCGGCACGGCCAGAATCGGAATCAGCGTCGAGCGCCAGTCGCCCAGGAACAGGAACACCACCAGCGCCACCAGGATAAAGGCGTCGCGCAGGGTGTCGATTACGTTCTCAATCGAGGCGTCGAGGAAGTTCGACACGTCGTAGCTGATTTTGTAGTCCATGCCGGGAGGGAAGGACGTTTTCTTCATCTCTTCCAGCTTGGCCTTCACCTCCTTAATCACGTCCTTGGCATTGCTACCATAGGTCTGCTTCAGCACGATAGCCGCCGAGGGGTCGCTGTTCAGGTTGGAGTAGATATCGTAGAACTCCGAGCCCAGCTCCACGTTGGCCACATCCTTAAGGCGCAGCATCTCGCCATTCGGGTTGGCCTTGAGAATCACGTTTTTATACTGTTCCACGTCGTTGAAGCGGCCCTGGTACGTGAGCACGTATTCGAGCGCTTCGGCGCGCTGCCCGTCCGAGCGGCCGATGCGGCCCGGCGAGCCAATCACGCTCTGCTCGTCCAGCGATTTCATCACGTCGTCCACCGAGATATTATAGGCCCGCATGCGGTCCGGCTTCAGCCAAATGCGCATGGCGTACTGCCGGCTACCCAGGATGCTGGCCCGCCCAATGCCGCCAATCCGCTGCAGCTCGGGCAGCAGGTTCACGCCGGCAAAGTTGAACAGGTACTTCATGTCCGTGTGCTTGTCCTTGCTATACAAGTTCACGTACATCAGCATGTTAGGTACCACGCGGTTCACGATAATGCCCTCGCGCTGCACCAGCACCGGCAGGCGGTTCACCACCTGCGCAATACGGGTGTTCACGTTCACCACCGCCTGGTCAGGGTCGGTGCCCAGGTTAAATACAATCTGAATGTTGGCCTCGCCGGCGCTCACGGCGTCGGAGGTCATGTACTTCATGCCCGGCACGCCGTTCACGGCCTGCTCCAGCGGAATCAGTACCGACTCGGTCAGCACCTTGGCGCTGGCCCCCGGATACGCGCAGCTTACCATCACCATGGGCGGCGAAATCTCGGGAAACTGCGAGGTCGGTAAGGTCTTGATAGCCAGCATTCCCATAAAGAGAATGACCACCGAGATAACAATGGCGAATACCGGCCGACGGATGAATTTACTAAACATATTTTAAAATATATTTACTTGATAACACATGCAGCAACTTGGTCAGAAAGAGGCAACAGCGTGCCCAGCGTGCAGCCAAAAGCCCCGCCTGCGCACTACTATCGAGTGCCGCGCTACCCAACCAGCTTGCTTATTCGGAATACACTTGCAGGCCCGAGAACACCTTCTTCGGCGCCTCGTAGGTGAAGCTGATTTTATCACCGTCTTTCACCTTGCGGATGCCTTCGAGCAGAATTTTATCGCTGCTGGTCACGCCGTCTTTCACCACGTACAGGTCCGGCATTTCCGACGCAATATTGATTTCGCGCTGGTGCACTACGTTCTTAGCGTCAACCACATACACGTAGCGCTTCTCCAAAATCTCGAACGTGGCTTTCTGCGGAATGAGCAGCGCGTGCTTCAACGGCACGGTCATGAGTACGCTGCCGGTTTCGCCGTTGCGCAGCAGCCCACCGGGATTGGGAAAGGTGGCCCGGAAGGCGATGTTGCCGGTTTCGTTGTTGAAGTCGGCCTCAATGGTTTTGATTACGCCGGGGTATTTAAACACCTCATTGTTGGCCATCATCAGCTTCACATTCACCACGTTGTCGGCCTTAGCCTGCTCCTTATAGGCCAGGTATTCAGCCTCGGGTACGTTGAAGTACACCCACATCTGGCTGTTATCCGAGAGCGTGGTCAGCAGGTCGCCCTCGTTCACCACGCTGCCCAGCCGGCCCTGAAAGTGGTCCATAATGCCGCTAAACGGCGCGTTGATGGACGTGAACTGCAAGTGCGTGCGGGCTAGCGAAACGTCGGCCTTAGCCTTGTTGAGCTTAGCCCTTGATAGAGCTAACTCGTTCTTGGATACGATGTTACTATCGGCCAAGCTCTTGGTGTTGCGGTACTCAATGTCCACGTAGTTGGCCTCGGCCTGCGATTTCTGCAAGTCGGCCTGGTACACCAGTGGGGTAATCTGAAACATGGGCTGGCCCTTGGTAACGACCTGGCCCTCATCGACAAATATCTTCTGCAAATAGCCTTTTTCCAGGGCCCGCAGCTCGATGTGCTGGTAGGCGTGAATCTGGGCCACGTACTCCTTAGTAATGGTGGTATCAATAGCCAGCGGACTGGTAGTCAGCAGCTTGATTTGCTCTTCCTGCTCTTCTTTCTTCTCCGCGCAGCTGGCGAAGCAGGTTACGGCACCCAAGCTCAGAAACAGAAATATCCTTCTCATAAAAGCAGTAAAAACCATGGTAAGCGAATTGGTACTTCCGAAAAAATAGCGGGTCAAAAACGGGCTGAACGCTGCTTACCAGCCTCCCCAACGCGGGGAAAGCCGGCGGCAACAAACCGGTCCGTTTTAATAAGTTGATTGGCAACCTGGCAATTTGGCCGCAGCGGCGACCAAAATCCAATTTCCATCACCCGGATGGAATTGCGCAAATAGATGTTTTTACATGCTTCGCAATCAGCTTTTCTGGCGGTTTAAGACACTGAAAACCAGCCATAATGCTGGAATTAATCAAAATCTGGGAGAGCTAAACCGTGGGAATGAGCCGCCGCTGAATGACTAGCGTTGGCCTGCTGGGTGATACAAAGCAAGTGGGCCTACATTAAAATAACATGAATTATGAAGAAGCTCCGGACGAATTATGAAGAAGTGGTCGTTGGGAGCCTGCAACCGGGCTACCGGGGGCCGCTAAAATATTTTTGGCCGCCACGTCAATGCACAAACTTCTTGGTAAACAGACCACTAAGCCTGACAACGGCTAGGCTATTTTGAATAAGCCCGAAATTAATTGTACACAATTAAACATTGTGCAACCGAACGCCGTTTACTACCCGAACGTCATGGATACCACCCCTACCCACAATGCCCCGAACGAATTGCTGAAGCTGGAAAACCAGCTTTGCTTTCCGTTCTACGCCGTATCGCGGCAGTTGACCAAGGCCTACCAGCCCTACTTGCAGGCACTGGGGCTCACCTACCCGCAGTACCTGGTGTTCCTGCTGCTGTGGGAACATGAGCAGCTGACGGTGAAGGACTTGGGCGAGAAGCTACTCCTCGACTCAGGCACGCTCACGCCCCTGCTCAAGCGCATGGAGCAGAAGCAGTGGCTGAGCCGCCGCCGCGACCCGCGCGACGAGCGCTCGGTTATCATTGGCCTGCTGCCGGCGGGCCGGGCGCTCGAAGCCCAGGCCAGCCACATTCCGGCCGCCATGCTGGCCAAGGTGCACCTCACCCTGCCCGAGCTAGCGGCCCTGCGCACCCAACTCACGCACATTCTTACCCACCTGGCGTAGCCAGGTATTTTTTACTAACTCGATGAAAATCACCAAAGTATTCACGGCCCAGGCCAAAGTAGAAGGTGGCCGCGATGGCCACGTTACCACCGCCAACGACGCGCTCGACCTCACCCTGAGCACGCCCAAGGAAATGGGCGGCCCCGGCAAAGCCGGTGCTACCAACCCCGAGCAGCTCTTCGCCGCCGGCTACGCTGCCTGCTTCGAAGGCGCGCTGGGCGTAGCCGCCCGCCAGGCCAAAATGAAGCTCGAAAAAGTAACCGTAGAAGCCCTCATCGGCTTCGGCCAGGCCGAAGACGGCGGCTACGGCATCTCGGCCGACCTGCATGTGAACCTGCCCGGCCTGGAGCAGGCCCAGGCCGAAGCGCTGGTAGAAGCCGCCCACGGCATCTGCCCCTACTCGCGCGCTACTAAAGGCAACATCGAGGTGAACCTCACCACCACGACCAACGCCTAAGCCGCCGCACGCCCGCGTGAGGCGTTAAGGCCCGAACGGTCAGGCTGCGCACAGCCTGACCGTTCGTTTTATATCACTCAGCTAATCAGTTATTTATGAAAGCTAACACCATTTTGCTGGCCAGCCGGCCCCAGGGCCTGCCCACGGCGGCGCAGTTTCGCTTCGAAACCCGCGAGGTGCCCGAGCCCGCCGCCGGCCAAGTGCTGCTCAAAACGCTGTATGTGTCGGTTGACCCCTACATGCGCGGCCGCATGAGCGCCGCCAAGTCGTACGTGGCCCCGTTTGAAGTGGGCGCGCCCATTGCGGGCGGCGTGGTGGCCGAGGTGGTAGCCAGCCACAGCGAGGCGCTGCCGGTGGGCAGCGTGGTGGTGGGCAACCTGCCCTGGCAGGAGTTTAGCGTGGCCGATGCCAAAGGCCTCAACCGCGTGCCCGTTGACCAGGCCCCGGCCAGCTATTTCCTGGGCCTACTGGGCATGCCCGGCCTCACGGCCTACTTCGGGCTGCTCGACATTTGCCAGCCCCAGGCCGGCGAAACGGTGGTAGTATCGGGCGCGGCCGGCGCGGTGGGCCTCATTGTGGGCCAGTTGGCCAAAATCAAGGGCTGCCGCGTAATCGGCACCGCCGGCTCCGACGAGAAGGTGGCGCACCTCAAGGCGCTGGGCTTCGACGAGGCCATCAACTACAAAACCACGCCCGACATTGCCCAGGCGCTGGCCACAGCCGCCCCCAACGGCGTGGATTGCTACTTCGACAACGTGGGTGGTGCTATCACCGATGCCGTGTACGACCTGCTGAACAAGCACGCCCGCATCGCGCTCTGCGGTCAGATTTCGACTTACAACGCCACCGAAGTCCCCACCGGCCCCCGCCCCGAGGACAAGCTGCTCAAAACCAGCACCAAGCTGCAAGGCTTCATCGTGAGCGACTACCTCAGCCGCTGGCCCGAGGGCATGCAGCAGCTCACCGCGTGGTATGCCGCCGGTAAGCTCAAGGGCGAGGAAACCGTTACGGAGGGTTTCGAGAATATTCCGGCCGCGTTCCTGGGCTTATTCTCGGGCGAGAACACGGGCAAGGCTGTGGTAAAAGTGGCCTAGTCGGCGTGAAAGTCGTTATGCTGTAATTAACTATAATTCAGCACTATACCGAGCAGCCTGCAACCTTTCATGCGCCGTAGTACCGCCACGTTAGGTTGCCTTTGCCACCCAATAAGCCGAGCCAGATACTTCCTGCATTGGCCGGACGTTTTATCCTTACCCTACCCTTTATTCTGCTTCATTATGGATTCGACAACCAGCAACATCATCGCCGTGGCCGCCGAGTGGCGTGCCCAGCCCGGCCACGAAGAAACCGTGCGCCAGCTCATGGTGGAGGCCGCCGCTGCCGTGCGCCAGCACGAGCCCGGCAACCTGCTCTACATAGGCCACCAAGACCCCGCCGACCCGGCGCACTTTCTCTTCTACGAGCAATATGCCGACCAGGCCGCCCTGGAGGCCCACCGCGACTCGGCGCATTACCAGGAGCTGGTAGTGGGCAAAATAGTGCCGCTGCTGGCCGAGCGCACCGTTACGTTTTACACGCTGCTGGGCTAACGCAGCGGGCTGTATAGCTGTACAACGGAGTGGCACTCCGCTTCCGGGCGCGCCGGATTCCAACGCGCAGAAACGGAGTGCCACTCCGTTTTACTACCACATTCACCTTACTAGCAGTAGATTATGAAAGTTGCCATGATTTTGACCTCGCACGACGAGTTGGGTACCACGGGTAAGAAAACCGGCTTTTGGCTGGAAGAATTTGCCGCCCCCTACTACGTGTTTAAGGATGCCGGCGTGGAGCTGACCCTGGCCTCGCCCAAAGGCGGCCAGCCGCCCCTCGACCCGTCCAGCGATGCGCCCAGCGCCCAGACCGAAGCCACCGAGCGCTTCAAAAAAGACCCCGCCGCCCAGCAGGCCCTGGCCCACACCGTAACGCTCGACACGATTAAGGCCGCCGATTTCGACGCCATCTTCTACCCCGGCGGCCACGGCCCCCTCTGGGATTTGGCCGAGGACACGCAGTCCATCAGCCTCATCGAAACGGCCTATGCCGCCGGCAAGCCGGTAGCCGTAGTGTGCCACGCCCCCGGCGTACTGCGCCACGTGAAAGCCGCCAACGGCGACCCGCTGGTGAAAGGCAAGCCCGTAACCGGCTTCACCAATACCGAAGAAGAGGCCGTGCAGCTCACCAACGTAGTGCCCTTCCTGGTGGAGGACATGCTGAAGGAAAACGGTGGCACCTACTCCAAAGGCGCCGACTGGCAGCCCTACGTGGTCACCGCCGGCAACCTCATCACGGGCCAAAACCCCGCCTCCTCGGAGCCCGCCGCTAAAGAATTGCTGAAGCAATTGAGCAAGTAGCTTGCGGCGTAGCCCGTAATGTCAGCCGCCCCGGCAGCCCTCAATTTGGGGGCCGCCGGGGCGGTTTACTTTTGGGTACTGGCAGCCTTCATTTCCTGCCAGCGGCCTTTCCATGCGCACTGATTTTGACCTTCAACTTATTGACTTGCATTGGACACAGGGCGGAGATGACCCGGATGACAAGTGCGCGCACGGGCACGTTTTAGTAAGAATCGGCAGCGAGATTGTAGCCGATGCCACTACGCTGGATGTGACGGTAAGTGCGACGGCCCTGTACCTACTGCGCAGCCTGGCGGCCGACTACTTACCCGATATGTTCCCCAGCCAGCTACTTCCCTGCTGTGGACATTATTGGTTTCTTGACAACGGCCCCGATGTGCTTATTATGGGCTGTGCCAATGGTATTGATTGGACTATTATGCACGTGGCCGGTAACCTCGTGCGGCATACCTCAGCGGCCGGGCAAGAAGTACTTATTACCGAAAATGCCTACCGCCGACTCGTACTGGCTTTTGCTGACCAGGTTGAGCAGTTTTACGCAAGTAGTTTACCCAAAAATCTTCCCGAAGATGCCGATGACCGGCAAGCTTACCTAGCCTACTGGCAGGAATGGCATACGCTGCGGGCAGCATGGAATTAGTCTCCCGGTACGCCTACCCGCCGTGGCCCTGCACCAGCCGCGCCACGTAGAAAGCCGCCGCTGCAGCTGCCGCGCCAGTAGCCGCCATTTTGATGGCGCCCAGCACGGGGGCCTGGCCCGTCATCCGGCTTTTGAAGAAGCCGAATACCAGCAGGCACACCAGCGTAATGGCCCCCGACCACAGCAGCCCTTCGCGCGGCGTGGCCGTGAGGAAGTAGGCGCTGAGTGGGATGAGGCCGCCCACGGCGTAGGCCCCAGCGATGGTGAAGGCGCTCTTAAAGGCTTGTTTGGGGTCGGGCTCTTCGAGGCCCAACTCGTACTTCATCATGAACTTAACCCACTGCGCGGGGTCGCGCACCAGCTCGGCGGTGGCCTGGGTGGCAGTGGCTTCGGAGAGGCCCATTTCCATGAGTAGCTCTTGCACCTCGCGGCGCTCGGTGTCGGGCACGGTGCGCACTTCTTCGTGCTCGCGGGCCAGCTCGGAGTTGTAGTGGTCTACCTCGGTGCGGCCGGCCAGGTAGCCGCCCAGGCCCATGGCAATGGAGCCGGCCACCACCTCGGCCAGCCCCGCCGTAATGACGAGGCCCGACGACTGCACCGCCCCGCTCAAGCCCGCCGCCAGCGCAAACGGCACCGTAAGGCCATCCGACAAGCCAATCACAATGTCTTGCAGCATGGCCGAGCTAGTGAGGTGCTTCTCGCCGGGGGCTTCCACGATAGGATTCATAAAATACGGATAGTTAAGGCATTACGAAAGCCAGGTCGAAGCTTACTACGTTGGCCGTGAGGCCGGTAGTCTGGCGGTAGTAACCGTAGCGTAGGTCGAGCGACTTAAACTTGGTGACGCCGTGGCCAAAGGGGGTTTTGAAGCGGCCCAGCCCGTAGAGCGGCGCGTAGCGCAAACCCAGGCCCGCCTTGTGAGCCGAAAAAGCCGAGAGGTCGTAGTCGGAGGTGTAAAACTCGTTGGTTACCGAGTGGGCCAGGTAGGGCGCAAAGTAGTCGGCCGAAGTTTGGGTGTGGTAGCGGTAGAACGGGTAGAGCGTGAAAAACGGGCTCACCTTCACCGGCACTTCCAGCTCAAAGGTGTGCGCCCGAATGCCGAAGTTGTCGTTGTAAAAGCGATAAAAACCACGCAGCTGCACCAGGTCGGTGGCGTAGTACGTGAGGCGCAGGCTGGCCGGGTACTTGTAGCGCAGGCGCGGCAGCACCTCGGCCAGGGCCGTGCCCAGCTGGCCGGGCGTACCCAGCGCGGGGCTGCTATCGAAAAAATAAACCCGCTGAAACGGCGTGCTCAGCAGCCCCCGCTGCGCCACCGGCTCCACACTCACGGACACTTGCAGACGCTTGCTCAGCACCTGCGCATACACCACGGACAGCGTGAAGCTCTGGCGGTTATCGGAGCCGTAGTTTTTGTTGCGGGTGCCGCCCACCCGCAGCTCGGCGGGCGTGATGAGGGTGACTTTATCCAGGAACGCCTGGCCACTCACGCTCAGCTGGCGGTTGCCATCGCGCGAGGTGCGCGCCCACGAGCCCACCAGGTTAAACGACAGGTAATCATACTCTTTCGATACGCCCAGGCCCGCGCCCACCGTGGTGAGCTTGTCAGCCAGCACGTGCGCCAGGCCAAAGTCGGCGTGGTAGCGCACATCGGCCGCCGAGGGCGACGATAGTACCTGGTCAATCTTGTCCGACGAAGCCGAGGCGTAGTAATCGATGCCCACATTGGCCGCCAGGCGGGTGGTCGAGTCGAGCGGTACGTTGAGCAGAATGGTGGGCGCCACGTCGGTCAGGTGCTGGCTGCCAATGCCACCCTCCACGGCCGAGTGGTCGCCGTTTTGCTGGTAGTAGCTGCCCAGGATATCTACCTCCGTTTCGCCGTAGCTGCTGGGCCGGGGCAGCGGCGAGGCGTTGGGCACAATGCCCGAGCCATCGAGCCGGTTGGGCGTGGGCGTGGCCTGCGCCAGGGTGGCGAGCGGAGCCGCAAGGGCCAGGCCAGCGAGTAGTATTCTTTTCACAATTAACTTTTATTCAATAGATGTAGTGCGGGCTTTTAGCCCGCACGTATCAAATCCCTTCACTCGCTGACTAAAAGTCCGCGCTACTTAGTTGCAGCCGCAGCCGCCGCCTACTTTGCCACCGTTGGCGCCGCCCGCGCCCTCGCGGTAGCTCTCGAAGTTGACTTCCGAGGTTTCTACCTTCTTGGTAGCCAGCTTCATATCCTCGTCGTTGAGGTAGGCCTTTTGATAGGCGGCTACGGACACGCAGCCGGGCAGCGCCGCCGCGCCGGCCAGCGCCAGGCCCAGCAGCGCCGGGCGGAAGTAAACGGGTAGTTTCATTATCACTTGGAATTGGAAGCCGGGGCCGGAGCGGCGGCGGCACTGTGGTAGGCATTCAGCTGCATTCCCTTGGAAACCAGTATTTTGCCATCATCGGTAATCAGGGTGGCATCCACGCCCTTGAGGCGGTTTATCAGGGCCAGGCCCTCCACGGGGCCGAGCACAAACACGGCATCATCGAGGGCGTCGGCCAGCTCCACATCGGGGCAAATGATGGTAACCGAGCGCAGGCCCGTGGCCGGGTAGCCGGTGTGCGGATTAATGATGTGGCCGTAGTACTTGCCCGCCACCGTGAAATACTGCTCGTAGTTGCCAGCCGTTACCACAGCTAAGTCGCTCACCGTGAGCCACGAAGATACCGTGTGCGGCCGGGCCGGGTCGCCGATGGCAATGCGCCAGCCGCTGCCATCGGGCTGCTTGCCCCAGCAGTACACGTCGCCCGAGCCGTTAATCAGGCCGCCTGCAATGCCCAGCTGCTTCATGGTTTCGGCGGCGCGCCGCACGCCGTAGCCTTGCAGGATACCCGCCAGATTCAGCCGCATGCCTTTCTCGGGCAGAAAAACAGCGTGGGTGGCCGCATCGAGCCGCACCTTTTGCCAGCCGATGCGGCGCACCGAATTGCGCACGGTAGCCGAGTCGGGCAGACTGGCATGGGCCTGTTTATCAAACTGATATATCTTGTCGCCACTGGCAAACGTGACGTCGAACGCGCCGCCACTGAGCTGCGATATTTTGAGCGTGCGCTGGATGAGGTTAAACACCTCCTGGTCCACGACCACCGGCCGGATACCGGCCAGGCGATTGATTTTAACTACTTGCGAAGTTGAATCCCAGTAGGAAAAAAGGTGGTCGATGCGCTGGGTTTCGCGTAGGCCGGCCCGCAGGGCGCGCCAGGCCAGCGAGTCGTCGCTGGATACGGCTGTGAACGTGAAGTGCGAGCCCATGAGGTGCGCCTCGCGGGTGTAGGCGCGGGCACGCGGCGGGGCCAAGGGCTGGGCCATTATGCCTAACCCATTCAGTAGCAACGCAATGACAAGGCCGGCTACCCAGGCTCCTCCCCTCTTGCTCATGGCTGGCGCGCGGTTAATAAATTGACAGTCAGACTATTTCTTAGCCAGCAATTGCGTAAGGTAGGCATCGTAGGCGGTGGCCCCGCCGGGGCGGTAGCCGGTGCGGGCCAATATTTTGCCCTCGGGCGAGAGCAGCACCACGGCTGGAAACGCGCCTTCCTTATTAAGCTGGGCCGCCGCGTCCTCATTAAGCTTGGTTTGGGACGCATCGAGGCGGTTTTTCTTATTGCGCGGGAAGTCGAAGCGGGCCAGCACAAATTTATCCTGGGCGTAGCTGGCAAACTCGGGCTGGTCGAACACCTCCTGCTTGAGCATCATGCAGGGCTTGCACCAGTCGGAACCCGAAAACACGGCCAGCACCGGCCGCTGGCTGGCCTTAGCCTGCGCCAGGGCGGCGGGCAGCGAACTGGTCCAGGCCGGGCCGGATGCGGCCGGGGCCGGGCTGGTTTGCGCCCCGGCCGAAGCCGAGGCAAATAAGCTGATTGTGAGTACGTTTAGCAATATAGTACGCATGGCAGGAGTACGGAATGGCAGAGGATGAGCAGTAAAAAAAACCGCGCGCTACACTGTGGCGCAGCAGGTGCAAATACGATGCTGCGTTGCAGACCTAGAACGAAAAGCTGCTCCTATTAGCTTAGCTGGGGCCTTAAGATTAGCTTAAAACTCACCACCTTAACTAAAGTACGCGTGCAAGTGGCCGAATAAACTGCGTTTGCCGCCTACTCCAGAACCAGACTACTACCAACTCCCAACCCCTTAGCAATCAATACGCTTACTAATCGCCACCCTCGCCCTTGCGCAGCTCGGCATCCAGAAAATAAGCGCCTTTGCGCACCAGTTGCGTGGTGTCGGGCAGGGGGTCGAGCACGGTCACGGCTACGTCGCCGTGCTGGGGCTGGCTGGCGCGCACCCGCACCCGCCGAAACACGGTGCGGCCCGAGTCCTGGCCCACGCGCCGAAAAATATAGCTCAGCTCGCCGGCCTGAATGAGGGCGGCCTCGGGCAGGGTGCGCACCCGCGCGCCGGCCGTTTGGATGCGGGCGGCCACAAACTGGCCAGGCAGCAAGTCGCGCCGCTCGGGCTCGAGGTGGGCGTGCACGCGCACGGTGCGGGCATTATCGTCGAAGGCCTTGCCCACCAGAAACACGCGGGCGGTCAACTCCTCGTCGCGGTTGGCATTCTGAATTTTGAAGAGGATTTTCTGGCCCACTTTCACCTGGGCCACGTCTTTCTCAAACACCTTGAGTTCCAGGTGCAGGTCGTCGCGGTTGAGTACTTCCACCAGCACGTCCTGGGGGCCCACGTACTGGCCAGGGTTGATATTAACGGCCTTCACGTAGCCCGAGATGGGCGAGGTAAGTGGCACGCTAGTAGTTAGTTGGCCAGTAGCATCGAGGTGGGCCACCGAGATGCCGAGCAGCCGCATCTGGGCGGCAGTGGTGCGCAGCATGGCCTGCTCGGTGGCGTAGTCGGCGCGGGCCAGTTGCAGCTTGCGCTTGGCCCCCACGTCCTCCAAGTCGAGGATGCGCTGGCGCTCCAGGTCTTCGGCCAGGAAGCGGACTTTAGCCTTGCTCTGGAGGTAATTCTGCTGCAAGGTGAGGTATTCGGGCGAGCGCAGCGTAGCCACCGCGGCGCCGGCCGCCACGTGCTCGCCTGGCAGCACCAGCACGGTTTGCACGTAGCCACCCTGCACAGCTGTAATGGACACCCGGTTTTGGGGCGGTACCTCCACCGAGCCGTTGGCTTGCACTTCGGTGGTCATGTTTTGGCGCTCGAAGCTGCCATAGGTGATGCCGGCCGCCTGCTCCTGGGCGGGGCTCACGGCTAGCTGGTCGGGGTTGGCGGGGACGGCCGGCGCGGCGGCTTTGCCATCGGCGGGGGCGTCTTTTTGGGCGGCATTGCCGCCTTTCGAGCCGCAGGCCGTGAGCAGCGCCAGGGTGCCCGCGAGGGCGTATAGGTTGAGGTTGAGAGACATCAATTGAAAAAGGTCGAGTCGAGAGAGAGGAAGATTGAGGTGCCCTCTCAGGGGTACCTCACCCCCTAGACCCCTCTCCAAAAAAGAGGGGGACTAGTTTCTAGTTTTAGTCTAAAAACTAGTTCTCCTTCTCCTTTTCGGAGAAGGGGCTAGGGGATGAGGCGCACCGGGCGCACCTATTTACTTAGCCGCCGGGATATCCGTGCCCGTGAGCGCTTGCACGCTCACTACCAGGTCATTATACCGCTGGGCCTGGTCGAGGTAGTTGGACTGGATTTGCCAGGCAGGCTCAGTATTCACCACGTAGGTTACGTAGTCGATGTCGCCGGCCCGAAAGCTTTTTTCGGCGGTATTCAGAATGAGCCGGGCCTGGGGCAGGGCCGTGCGCTGGTAATAATCGAGCGACGCCTGCGCCCGGCGCAACTGGCGGCGCAGGGTGCTGAGCTGGGTACTCAGCTGGCTGGTGGCGTAGGTGAGCTGACCGGTAGCCACCTGCTCGCCAAAGCGGGCGGCGGCCACCCGCGCCCGACCGGCCCCACCCAGCAGCGGAATCGCCAATCCCAACTGCCCTACCCTCAGCGCGTTATATTCAGGCCGGATGGTTTGCTGGAAGTAGCCGGCCCGTAGGTCGGGCAGGCGGCGCAATTGCTCGACCCGCGTCTGGAGCTGGCTCACGGCTATTTGCTGGCGCAGGAGGCCCAGCGTGGGGTTGCTCTCGGGCGAGAGGGCGGCCGTATCGGCGGCCGTGAGCGGGGCTACCAGTGCGCTGGTGGTGTCGATGGTGGCCAGGCCGGGGGTGCCCAGCAGCTGGCCCAGCTGCTCGCGCTGCACCTCCAGGTCGGAGAGCGTAGTGAGCAGGCGGTTTTGCACTTCCAGCATACGGGCCTGGGCGGCTACCTGCTCCAGGCGGTTGGTTTCGCCCACTTTGTAGCGAATGAGGGCAGCGTGGGCAGCGCGCCGGTAGAGGCTGTCCTGGCGGCGTAGCAGCGCCACCCGGCGGTAGCTCACCAGCAGGCCGTAGTAGTTACCACGGATGGCCTGCACCAGACTGCGCCGGCTCACGGCGGCCTGCTGCTCGGCCGTAACGCTTTGGCCTTGCAGCAGCTTGCGCTGCGCGCTATACACACCCGGCAGGGCGGCCTGCTGAATAACGTTGAACGTGTGGTCAGTCAAATTACTCGACACCTGGCCGAGCTGAAAATCGACCACGGTGCGCGGCAGCTCTACACCAGTGCGAATGAGCGCCTGCTGCTGCTGGGTTTGCAGGCCGGCGTTGCGCAGCGACTGGTTTTGGGTGCCGGCCGTTTGCAGGGCCTGGCCCAGGTTGACGGGCGCGCCGGCCGTGGAGCCCAGCGTGTTTTGAGCCAGGGCAGGGCGGGCAATACCGCCCAGCAAAGCCAGTAGCAGCAAGCCCCCCGACGCCAACCTCACCCCCCCGGCCCCCCTCTCCGAAAAAGAGTGGGGAATTACGGCGGCGCTCGTTTGTTCAGGTGTGGGAATAGGAGTTGGCTCCCCCCTCTTTTTTGGAGAGGGGGGTTGGGGGGGTGAGGGGGGCGTCGGGGGGTTCTGGCCGGGCGCTTCGCCTTTTTCGGCGGCGTGCCGGGCATCGGCGGCGGCCTGGGCGGCCTCTTTGGGGTTGGGCTCGCCGTCTTTGGTGAAGAGCATATACAGCACTGGCAGCACCACCAGCGTAAGCAGCGTGGCCGAAATCAGCCCGCCAATCACCACCGTGGCCAGCGGTTTCTGCACCTCCGCGCCGGCCGACGTGCTCAGGGCCATCGGCAAAAAGCCCAGCGAGGCCACGCTGGCCGTGAGGATAACCGGCCGAAACCGCTCCTCAGTGGCCCGTAGCACGCGGTCGCGCACCGAGGCCACACCCTCGGCGGCTAGCTCGTTGAGGCTGGCCAGCAGCACAATACCGTTGAGCACGGCTACCCCAAACAACGCGATGAAGCCCACGCCCGCCGAAATACTGAACGGCATGCCGCGCAGCCACAGCGCCAGAATACCGCCGATGGTGGCCAGCGGCACGCCCGTAAAAATGAGTAGCGCCTGCTTCACCGACCGAAACGAGAGGTAGAGCAGCAGAAAAATCAGCAGCAGCGACACCGGCACGGCCACCTTGAGGCGCTCGATGGCGTGGTTCAAATTCTCAAACTGGCCGCCGTACACAATCGTGTAGCCGGGCGGCAGCTTCAGCCCAGTACTCAGCTTGCCCTGAATTTCCTGCACCAAGCTCTGCACGTCGCGCCCGCGCACGTTGATGCCGATGTTGATGCGGCGGCGGGCATCGTCGCGCGAAATCTGGATGGGCGCGTTCTTATACGCCACCGTGGCCACCTCGTCGAGCGGGATTTTCTGGCCGCCGGGCGTGTCCACGTACAGGTTTTGCAGGTTGGTGAGGCCGGCGCGGTGCACGCTGTCGAGGCGCATCACGAGGTCGTAGCGGCGCTCGCCCTCGTATACCTGCCCGGCCACATTACCGGCAAAGGAGGTCCGCAGTATCATATTCAAGTCGCTCACCTTCAGCCCGTACTGAGCTAGCTTCTGGCGGTTGTAGGTGACGCGCATCTGCGGCAGGGCCGCTATTTGCTCCACCTTCAGGTCGCCCACCCCAGCCAGGGGGCGGATGAGGGCGGCGGCATCGTTGGCTTTTTCATAGAGCACGCCCAGGTCGTCGCCGTAAATCTTGATGCTCACGTCCGACTTCACGCCCGAAATCAGCTCGTTGAACCGCATCTGAATGGGCTGCTGAAACTCCATGCTCACGCCCGGAATGCCCGCCAGGGCGGCTTGCATCTTGCCCGCCAGCTCTTCGCGGGTGCCGGCCGACGTCCACTCGCTGTGGTCTTTGAGAATGACCATCTCGTCGCTGTCCTCTAATGACATCGGGTCGGTCGGAATTTCGGATGTACCGCTTTTGCCCACAATCTGCTCTATTTCAGGAAATTGAGCCTTCAGAATCTTCTGCACGCGTAGGTTGGTAGCGACCGTCTGGCTCAGCGACGAGCCCGGCGATAGCGTCACGTTCAGGGCAATGTCGCCCTCGTCAAGCTGCGGAATAAACTCGCCGCCCATCTTCGAAAAGATGAAGCCCGCCAGCACCAGCAGCGCCACCGCCGCGCCCACCACGATGACCCGCGCCCCCAGCGCCGCCCGGATAATGGGGTCGTAGCCGCGGTGCAAAAACTTCATAATGCGGTAGGCAATCGTGCCTTCCTCCTTGATATCCTTCTTCAACGCCCAGGCCGTGACGGCCGGCACAAAGGTGAGACACAGCAGCATAGCCCCGATGATGGCGAAGCTCACCGTGAGGGCCATGGGCCGGAACATCTTGCCCTCAATGCCGGTGAGCGACAGGATGGGCAGGTACACGATGAGGATAATGAGCTGACCAAACAGGGCCGACGACATGAGACGCGTGGCGGCGCTCTCGGTCATGTCGTCCATGGTTTCGTGGGCGGCCTGGGCGCGCTGGTGCACGATGTGAAAGATGACGGCCTCCACGATAATCACGGCCCCGTCTACAATAAGCCCGAAGTCTAACGCCCCCAGGCTCATTAAGTTAGCTGATACGCCAAACACGCTCATCATGCCCAGCGCAAACAGCATGCACAGCGGTATCATGAGGGCCACCACCACGGCGGCGCGCCAGTTGCCGAGCAGCAGCAGCAGCACGGCCAGCACAATCACGCCGCCCTCGATGAGGTTGTGCTCCACGGTGGCAATGGCTTTGTCGATGAGCTTGGTACGGTCCAGAAACGGGGTAATAACCAGGCCTTTAGGCAGGGTTTTCTGAATCTCGGCCACCCGCGTTTTCACGTTTTTAATGGTTTGCTCCGAGCTGGCACCCTTCAGCATCAGCACCACCGCGCCCACGGTTTCGCCCTCGCCGTTGCGCGTCATGGCGCCGTAGCGCACGGCGTGGCCCATGCGCAGGGTGGCCACGTCGCGCACCAGCAGCGGCGCGCCGGCAGTGGCCTGCTTGATGACGGTGGCCCCCAGGTCGTCGAGCGAATTAACCCGGCCCTCACCCCGAATGAAGTAGGCATTGGGTCCACGCTCGATGTAAGCACCGCCGGTGTTGGCGTTGTTGTCCTGCAAGGCGGCGTAGAGTTCGGCCATTGTCACGCCGTTGGCGGCTAGCCGGGCGGGGTCCACGCTCACTTCGTACTGGCGCAGGTAGCCGCCGAAGCTGCTCACGTCCACCACACCGGCCACGCCGGCCAGGCGGCGCTTCACTATCCAGTCCTGCACGTCGCGCAGCTTGGCTAGCGAAAACTGCTTTTCGTAGCCCGGCAGCACCCGCAGGCTATACTGGTATATCTCGCCCAGGCCCGTAGTAATGGGGGCCATGGTGGGCACGCCGGCCCCGGCCGCCAGGTCGGCCTCGGCGGTTTTGAGCTTCTCGGCCACCAGTTGGCGGGTCTGGTAGGTGCTCATCTCATCGGGGAAAACAACGGTAATCACCGACAGCCCAAAGCGCGAAATGGACCGGATTTCCGTCACGCCCGGCACCGTGCGCAGCTGCAACTCCAGCGGAATAGTGATGAGCTGCTCGACCTCCTGGGCGGCCAGCGCATCGCTCTGGGTAATAACCTGCACCTGGTTGTTGGTAACGTCGGGGATGGCATCGAGCGGAATGTTGGCCGCCGAATAGCCACCCCAGGCAATGAGGGCCAGCAGCAGCAAAGCCACCATGAGCTTGTTGCGGACGCTGGCCGCAATTATTTTCTCCAGCATAAAAATAAGACAGCGCGGCATCCGGCAGGCGTAGCCCAACGAATTTATAACCCCTTGCTAGCAAGAGCATTACCCGCAATAATTTCCAGTAATTAAATAACCTTACCAACTCGGCAGCCGTGCGCTTACCAAGCCGACTTTTGCGGGCAGCGGGGTAACGAGGGCGGCCGTCGCTACGGCGCGCACTGCTCCCAGGGGCTGCGAGGAGCTAGGCTCGGGGCGGCTGCAACAGGGCCGGAACCGCGCCGTCCAGGTAGCGAGGCGGGCGGGCGGGTCGGTAGGCGGGGTTGGCCACAGTGGGCCGGTGGGTGGCGAGCCGCACGCTCACGGGCAGTAGAAGAAATGCGACATGCGCGCTACACGAGTGCTGGCCGTGCAGGGGCAGGCCTTGGTGGTCTTGCTGATGCCGGGTTGAAAACGTGCACCCAAAATGCGCGGGCTGCCCCGAACCATAGTGCTCGGCCATAAACTGGGCTATCGACAAGCCGCCGCCCGCCACCGAGTGGTGGAAGCGGTAGTGCTCCAGCAGCTGGGGCAGCTTGCTCAACTCCGCCAGGTCGTTCTGCGGAATGAGGCTGCCAACCAGCATCAGGCAGGCCAGAAAAAAGGAAACCACCGATTTCATACGTGCTCTCTCAACGCCCGCGGGGGGTGAAGGTTTCTCCAGGAGTAAGGCAATGAGCAAATTTAAGGGCAATTTAAGATTGCGGCCCGGCGGCAGCGGGTGAAAACATTTGCCCGCCGCCGCGTATTCTTGGCGCATCATGCGTCTACTTCCCCTCTTCCCGCTCAACCTGGTGGCATTCCCCGGTGAGCACCTGAACCTGCACATTTTTGAGCCGCGCTACCGGCAGCTGGTGCGCGACTGCTTCACCGAGGGCCTCCCCTTCGGCATCACGCCCTTCCTCGACAATGCCGTGCAGGAGCTGGGCACCGAGATGCGCCTGCTGAGCGTGGAGAAAACCCACTCGGGCGGCGAAATGGACATTCGCACCGAAGCCATCAGCATTTTTCGGGTGCAGCAGTTCTACCGCCAGGCCCCCGACAAGCTCTATGCCGCCGGCCAGGTAGAAACCGTGGTGCAGGATGAGGAGCCCGACCTCCTGCTGCGCGACGTGATTGCCAAGCAAGTGCGCCAGCTCTACGAGGCGCTGGGCCTGCGCAAGCTGCTGCTGCAGCTGGAGCCCGACTTTAAAATATTCGACGTGGCCCACCACATCGGCCTCAGCACCGAGCAGGAGTACCAGCTGCTGGGCACTACCGCCGAGGTCGAACGCCAGGAAATGGTGCGCGAGCACCTCGAGCGCCTGCTACCCGCCGTGCTCGAAGCCGAGCGCCTCAAGGAGCGCGTGCGCCTGAACGGCCACTTCAAAAACCTGCAGCCACCCCAGTTTTAGCGGCGCGTGCAGCAGGGAGGAGCTGGGCAAATATTCGGAAACTACGCTCCTTGTATCATCCTAAAGTGCAGCAAATGCGTAACTTAGCCGGTGCGTCCAAATAACGGACGGATATCAGCTTACTACTAACTCATACACAGCACTTTATGAAAAATCTTTTCCCTGCTTGGCCACTCAAGCGCTCCCTGCGAGGGGCTACGCTGGCCCTCGGATTATTGGCTGCCAGCACCGAAGCGCGCGCGCAGGCACCTACCAGTATTTATGCGCTGGGCACTATTACACAGAATGGCTACGTTTTTGCAGGCACCACCTACAATGCGGGCGACCAGTTGTTAGCCACGCTCAACCCGGCAGCCCTCAACAGTAATACGCCTTTTATCACCGCGGCCCCCGTCAAGATAACGGGTATCACTGGTAATCAGCAAATTGTGGGTATTGACGTGCGCCCAGCCACGGCACAGCTGTATGCCCTGGGCTACGATAAGTCGCGTACTACCCAAAACGCGCAAATCTACTTGCTCGCCCCGAATGGCGTGCTTACCCCGGTGGCTCCAGGCGTGCTCATGGACCTAAACCTGGCCGATACAAACCCCGCCAACACGCGAGGTTTGCTACCTAATGTCGGCTTTGATTTCAACCCACGCGCCGACCGCCTCCGGGTGGTAGCCCCCAACCGCACCGACTACCGCCTCAACCCCAATACGGGTGTGGTAGTGGCCATTGATGGCCAGCTTACCTACGCGGCAGGCAGTACCGTGGGGCATACTCCTTACATTGGTACGGCTGCCTATACCAACTCGGCAGTAGGCTTGGCCGGCACCACCCTGTATGATATTGATGTAACCAACGCCGATGCCCTACTTGCTACCCAGAACCCACCCAATACGGGTACCCTCAACCCGGTCAACAGTGTTACTTTCGCTGTCAATGGTTCGACTAGCTACGTTCCAATAGCCTCGCCTACTATAGGCCTGGGCCTCGACATTTTTTATGACCGGACTGGCGCTCAGGACCTAGCTTATGTGATTGAAGCCCGCTATTCGGACTTAACTAACACGGACCCTAAAAACGGCGGAGGCCCCACTGGTAACGACCGGTTTGCTTCCAACTTGTATAGCCTAGACTTAGCTACGGGCCGGGCAACCGGAAAAAACGTTTTCGGCCAGGTACCCGTATTTCTCTCCGATATCGCGGCCACCAATGCCATAGCGCCACTTACCTGGAATGGTAGCACTAGCACGGCCTGGAACAACCCGGCCAACTGGACTCCCAATCAAGTACCCGGCCCTGGAGATGATGTAGTTATTCCGGGTCCCGGCGGCACGGTCCAGTTTCAGCCTACGGTAAGCGATGCCCAATCAGCACGCGGCATTGCCCTGGGCACGGGCCTCAACGGCTCCCAATCGGTGCTAACGCTGGCCGATGGGGCCAACTTGCAAGTCTATGGCAGCTTTGCCAACAACGATGGTACGCTTGCCAGCACGGGTGCGGGTACGGGCCGCATTTCGCTGGTAGGTAATACCACGCAGGATATTGGCGGCGGCGCCCTTTCTACCTTCCCCAATCTAGTAGTGGGCACGGGTACCACGGCTACTACCAGCAGCGCCGCGGCCATTGTGCGCGGCCTAAGCCTCTCGGGTAACCTCAATATTGGTACTGGCCAGCTATTTACGCTGCTTTCCAGTACCATCGGCACGGCGTATGTGGTGAACAACGGCAGCGCTATTCTCAACGGTAACGCGACCGTGCAGCGCTACATCGATGCCAGCGGCAACAGCGGCAGCAGCGGCGCCCGCCACTACTCGTCGCCTATCACCAGCGCCACGGTAAACAGCCTGACCACCACCAGCCGGGGCGGCAGCTTTACGGCGCAGGTAAACCCGGCGTTTAACACCCAGGACCCCAATACGCTGACGCTGGCCACCTACCCCAACGTATTTAGCTACGATGAAACCAAGATTCCGGGTTCGCCGGCCGTTACGTTCAGCGATTTCGACAAGGGCTACCAATCGCCGCAATCGCTGAGTGACCCGCTAACGGTGGGCCGCGGCTACAGCGTACTAATCGGTAATACCGAAAAAGTGCAGTTCACTGGCCAGGTCAACAATGGCAACCAGACCATTGGGGGCCTGACCCGCACGGGTAACACCGATGGCAGCGGCTGGGCGCTAGTAGGCAATCCCTACCCCTCACCCCTCGACTGGGGCACGGTGACGAACGCGCAGCTTACCAACGTAAACGCCGCCGTGTACGTGTTTCAGAGCACTGAAACCTACAAGGGCCGCTACACGTCCTTCACCAATGGCGTGGGGGCCGGCACTGGCCTCATTGCCAGCAGCCAGGGCTTTTTTGTACGGGCCAGCGGCAACACCGGCTCCATTGCCCTCACCAACAGCAACCGCGCGGCTTCGGCCGATACCAAGTTTCAGCGCACGGCCGCCGAAACCCGCCCATTGTTGCGCCTGAGCCTAGGCCTGGGCAGCAGCCCGGCTACCATCGCCACGGCCCAAGACGAAACCTTCGTTTACTTTGAGCAAGGCGCCACGGCTGGGTTTGATGGCAAGTTCGACGCCTACAAGCTGGCCAACCCCAGCGGCTATTACCTGGGCACCACCGCCACGGCAGCCGCCGGCGACCAGCCCACCAACCTGAGCATCGACGGCCGCAACCCGCTCGTGGCCACCAGCGCTACCGAGGTAGTTCCGGTGCAGTTGAGTGCCCCGGCCGGTACGTACAGCCTCACGGCGACCAGCCTGCTCAACTTCGCCGCCGCTGGCACGCAGGTATACCTACGTGATGCCCTGCTGGGTACCCTTACCAACCTGGCTACTACGCCTAGCTACAGCTTCAGCATTGCCGCCAACGCGGCCAGCACCAGCCGCTTCTCGCTCGTGTTTGGCTCGGCTTCAGCCTTAGCTACGGCCCCCAGCGCCGCACTCACCCAAACACTGGCTACCCTCTACCCCAACCCCGCCTCAGGGGCCGATAACGTAACGCTGGCCGTTACGGGCCTGCCCCAGGATGCGCGCCTCGTAGAGGCCACGCTAGTAAACGCGTTGGGCCAGGTAGTGAGCCACACTACGCTGGCGGCCGCCCAGGGTAACGCCCGCACTAACCTAGCTACCAGTAAGCTGGCCGGCGGGGTATACCTGCTGCGCCTAAGCGCCCAAAACGCGCAGGGCCAGGTAATAGGTAGCCTACCTGCTCAGCGCTTGAGCATACGCTAGGGTTATTTCTCTCATTCGTAACTTCTGTTTTTATGCCTGCTTCCCTTTTTTCCTTACCCCGCCTGTTGTTAGCTGGTGCCCTATTAGTTGGCAGTGTTGCTACCAGTCACGCCCAACTTCCCGGTAATGGTGGTACTACCGGTACACCGCCGCCGCCCCAGAACCCCACCGCGGTTCCCCTCGATGGGGGTGCTTCCCTGCTATTAGCCGCAGGCGTAGCCTACGGCGTGAAGCGCCTGCGCCGCCGCCGGGCGTAGCCACCCTCCCGGGGCCAGCAGGCCTTCGGGACCCGGCTAAAGCTATTTACCACCGCACACGAAAAGACCCTGACCGTTGAACGGTCAGGGTCTTTTTTGTAGGCACAGGGCGGGCGGCTTTCGGCCGGCAGCCCGTACCGTACCTCTGCTTCAGATACGCCGGCCTGGAAACGGCTGTAGCCAAGAAAGCAGCGACGATTCAACAAGCGGGTGCCAGCTGAGCCTACTCACCCAACGCCCAACCGGACAAGCGCTTACGGCCTTACGCGAGCCTCACGCCGCTTTGCGGCTTACCGTGCCCCAGTACCCGGGCCATAGTAGCGGCACAAGCATCATTACGGGCAGCGGCGATACGATGAAATCGATGATGCGCCGGCTCAGCTTAAGCGCCCACTCCGCATTGCCACCCAGCCGGCCGCCCACCATCAGCAGCACGTACAGAGCCAGCAGCCCCAAGTAGAGCTGCGCGGCCCAGCGCGTGCGCTGCGCGTTGCGCAGCAGCACGTGCAGCAGCAGCAGGCAGCCGCCTACGTAGAGTAGGCTGTAGGTGCCCATGGCGGGCAGGCTGCGGGTGGTTACCAAGTGGCTGGTGCCCTGCTGCCAGCGAGCCAGCGTGTCGCTCACGCCCACTAGCTCAGCCAGCGCCTGCCAACCGCGCGTGAGCGCGGCAAACACGGCATCCGACTCCATGCCCACTATAAAAAGCAGCGAAGCCAGCCCCGCCGCCAAGGTCCAGCGGGCGGGCGTCATGGGTGGCACGGGGGTAGCGGGCGGCTGGCTCATGCCTCACTGGCGGCCGGCGCGCCATACCAGCGCACCCACAGCATCCAGAGGGCGCAAATGCACGCATACACGACAAATGTGAAGGTGTAGTGGTGGTTGAAATCAACCGAGCGGTGGGCGTAGTGATGATTGAGAGCTAATGCCCCAACCCGCACGATATTAAGTAGATATAAGAAAAATATCCCTGCCGGAACAAACCACAGCTTGGGCCGCACCGGCCCCGGAAAAGCAATAATGAAGCCGGCAAACAGGGCGTATATCACCAGGCCATCGCAGGGGGGGCCCACCACTACGGCGGGCAGGTTATCCATCAGCAACAGGCTGGAGCCGGGGGCCGCGCTGGCCTCAAAGCCCAGCACATGCAACAGCCAGGCCCCACCGGCGGCGATGTTGATGGACAGTAGCTCGTCGAGGCGGCCATCAGGCCCTACCACCCCTTCGTAGAGCAGCAGCCAGGCCAGGTAAAGGCCCGCCGCTACCAGCAAAAACTGCCAGCGCGGAGCAAGTTGCGCCCATTTGGAAGTAGGCGGAGACGAAAGTTCAGGAAGCATAGTCACAAATATATTACGTGCGCTCAGTAACTGCTGCTGCCTCAGGTTAAAGCAAAAAGGCGGGCAACGGCTGTCAACCGTTGCCCGCCTCCCTCGCACTTTGCTGAAGCTATTGCTTCAAGCCGGCCGGAGGACCCTGCGGGTACTGCTGCTTGATATCCTTTTGCAGCTCCTCAATGCGGTTGCCCGGGTTAGGGTGGGTAGCCAGAAACTCGGGCTGCCGGCTGCCACCGCCCTGCTTGTCGAGCATGGCCATCACGTTCATCATCGACCGGGGGTCGTAACCCGCTACGGGTGTGAGCTTTACGGCAAAGTCATCGGCCTCCAGCTCGTCGTTGCGGCTGAAGCGCAGGGTTACCAGCTTGGCTATCATGGCGGCGGCGGCGGCGCGGGCCACGCTGCTGCCGGGGCTGTTGGGGTCGTAGGAGGCAATGGCGGCGGCCCCGGTGAGGCCCTGCGTCAGCTGGCTCTTGGCTACCTGCTCGGCCGAGTGGCGGCCCACCACGTGGCCTATCTCGTGGGCCAGCACGCCGGCCAGCTGGCCTTCGGTAGTCAGGTTTTTGAGCAAGCCCTGCGTAATGAATACCTGGCCGCCCGGCAGCGCAAACGCGTTGATGGTCTGGTCATCGGCCAGCAGGTGAAAGCGGTACTGGTACTTTGTCTTCTGGTCGAGGCCGTTGGCCTGCACAATGCGCTGCCCTACTTGCTGCACCGCCGCGGTGGCACGGGCATCAGAGCTTTCGCCGCCGTACTGCTGCGCCATTTCGGGCACGGCCTGCACACCCAGGGCTATTTCCTGGTCGGCCGTCATATTTACGTGCTGTTTCTCACCCGTAACAGGGTTGGTCGAGGTGTTAAAAAAATAGCCAAACAACGTAACCGCTGCGATGATGAGGCCAATGATGAGGCGAAAATTTAAGCGCATGGCGTGAAAAAAGGGATAAGGGGGGAGAAAAGAGTAGGTAGTCTTGCGCGGTTGGTTGGGGTCTTGGCCGCCCAACCCAACCGAATGGGGCTTGTAACGGGCCACGCCGGGCTAGGTTATGCTCGTGGTAGCCGCTAGCTGGGCCACAAGGCGCTTTCGGCCCTAGCTTCGTTGCCTCGCCCGGGCCGACCAACGGCCGGCGGCTCCGTTGCTCATGGCTTTTACTTTGTTTGCTGCTGCCCCTCCTGCTGCCAGCTGGCGGTGGCTCGCGCTGCTGGCTCTCCCCACTTTGCTGGCCGGCTGTGGCCACGCCCTGCCCGATATCCCGGGCTTTGCGGCCCCCGCCTGGCGGGCCGACCGCTACGCCTGCGCCAACCGCCGGGCGGCCCTGCTGCCGCCGCTGCTGGCCGCCCGCCCCCGCCTCTACGAAGCCCGCGCCAACGACGTGACGGCCGTGCTCGGGGCTCCCGACGAGGAAGAGCTGCTCGCTAACACCGAAAAAGTATACCATTACTACTTGGTGCCAGGCCCGCAGTGCGGCCCCCGCCGCCCCCACGCCACCGGCCCCCGCCTCAGCATCCACTTTGGGCCGCTGGGCACGGTGACCGAGGTGCAGGCCGACCCGCTGCCCCCGCGCTAAGTTCTGGATAGCCACAAAAAAGCCCGGCGGAATCTCCGTCGGGCTGCTTCTTTTAGCGGCGGGCTACGCTTAGCCGTTACCGCCCGAAGTCGTATTCTGGTTTTCGCTTTGCTGGAGCTGGCTGAGCTGCGAAGGCGACATAATGCGGCCGCACTCCTGCTCATATTGCGCTTGCAGCTCGCTAAGCTGGCTGTTGCGCACGGCCGGGTCTTTTTGGTTGCTGGTGCGCTGCTCAATTTCGCGCTGCCGGGTCTGGCGGGTGCGGTTGAGGGTCAGCAGCCGCACGTATTGCCCTTCATTGAGTTGCAGGCGCGCACTCATTTCGCGGGTCATATCGGTCGGGTTCTGGGTCTGGGTAGTCTGGGCTTTGCCCACTACGGCCAGTAGCAGGCAAAGCGGCAGTATCCGAAAGGAAGTTGTCGTCATAGTGGGTAGTGAAAGAATGTGCAGCTTGGTCTTGGAATTCTACTAGATTTTCGGCCTAACCCCGCCCTGCGAGTGGTTAGTTCCCCACCTACCCGCTTTTACTCCTTTCGGCGTAGCGGTATCTTCGCCGCCTACCCTCTGCCCCATGCTCACCTGCTTTGCCCCCGACCTGCGCCCCAGCCAGGCCACCTACACCCTCACCGAAGACGAAAGCAAGCACGCCGTGCGCGTGCTGCGCCTCGGCCCCGGCGCGCCCGTGCTGCTCATAGACGGGCGCGGCACGCTGGCCACCGCCGCCATTCAGGAGGCCAACCCCAAGCGCTGCGCCCTGGCCATTACCAGCCACGAGCTGGTGCCACCCCGCGCCACTTACACCCACGTGGCTGTGGCTCCCACCAAAAACCTCGACCGCATGGAGTGGCTCGTCGAAAAAGCCGTCGAAGTGGGCATCGAGCGCCTCAGCTTCCTGCGCTGCGCCCGCTCCGAGCGCCGCGACCTCAAGCTGGAGCGGCTGGAGAAAATCGCCGTCAGCGCCCTCAAGCAAAGCGGCCAGGCCTGGCTACCGCAGCTGGACGAACTACTTGATTTTGACACTTTTATAAAGAGCATCGACCCCGCCGCCACCTTCATTGCCCACCTCGAAGCCGGCGAGCGTACGGCCCTGGCCCAGGTCATTGCTGCTGCACCGCGCTGCTGCGTGCTCATCGGCCCCGAGGGCGACTTCTCGCCCGCCGAAATCGCGCTGGCGCTGGGCCGGGGCGTGCGCCCCGTTACGCTCGGCACCTCGCGCCTGCGCACCGAAACGGCGGCGCTGGCGGCCGTATTCACGGCGCAGATTGCGCGGGAAATTTTCGGCTAGCCGCTAAGTGGCCCCGCGGCGCCCGCGCATCCCACCAGCCTTCCGCCAAGCCGGGGGCGAAGGCAGCCAGGCTAAACTCGCCGTCCAGTACCAGTCTAGAGTATCTTTCAGCCATACCTTACTGTGGCCGTAAGAGTCGGCTGCGCTCAATGTGCCCCATCATAAGCGAGTCCTGCCGCTCTTGCTGGCGCAATAGCATGTCCTTTGATTCAACAGGCGCACCCGGGTCGTAGACGGTGTACGTAACGTAGGTTATTGCCAATGGCGAGTCAGTAGAAGCAGACCCGTCCGGCATGTATCCTGCTATGCCTTTTATGCTTTCGGTACGCACGTGGGGTCGCACTTTGCTGGGTTCACCCACCTGGGTATCATCAAAAAGCCGTTCTTCGCGGCCGGCCTCATCCACCAGGTAAAATTTAGTATCCTGCGCCCCAGACCTGAATTCGGGCTGAATGAGGAGAATACCGTCGGCTGGAATCTTGAGCACCAGCCGGCCATTTTCCAGGGGCGGGTTTACGCCGCCCTTCTCCTTGTATACTATCCGCATGGTACCCCGAAAATTGGCGGGAATCAAGTACGTTTCCGGCATCGGCTGATTGAAGTAGCTGCGCAGCCATGAGCCGCCCCCCAGCACCAGCAGCACCCCCGGCACCAGCAGCAAATTTGTCAGCAAGTAGCGCCAGCTCACTACTTTTTCAGGGTCGTGCAGGAGGAAGCGGTTCTGAAAAAAGAGCTGGGCGGCTACGCCAATCAACCACGGATACACCAACGGAAAGCTAAACGCGCCCCCCCACGGCCCCAACGCCCACAATACTACCCGCAGCCACCCGAAAGCGCCGAGCAGCACGGCCCCCAGCAGGAGCAACCAGCGCCCGCTGGCCGGCACCCGCTCTAGCAGGCGCAGCACCACCGGCCCGGCCGCCGCCACCCCCATCGCCAGGGGCAACGTCCAGAAGAAAAACGACCCGATGTCGCCACTACCAAACCCCCGTTGCCAGGCCAGTAGCAACCAGGCTACGACCAGGCTAGCGGCTGCATTAACCAGCGCACTGACTAAAGCAAGAAATATAAAACGCTTCAAAACAGCTAATTAAGTTAACCGACAACTGAGCTAAGCCACCAGCCAGGCGTGCGCCGGTGGCCACTTCCCGGGCTGGTAAGCAGCAACTTACTTCGCCTGCCGCTTCTTGACGCGCCACGGCGCGTCCTGCTCCCAGTCGCCGGCCATGATGCAGCCGTAGGGCCGCACCTCATCGAGCACGGTGGCTAGCCCGAATTGCGCAATCTGCTGCTGCACCTCGGCGGCGTCTTTGTAGGCGCTGGGCAGCTCCGAAATATCAATCTGGTTGAAGAAAAACCGGGCGTCGATGCCCTGCGTTTCTTCCGCAAACCACGCTTCCTTAGTCTTGTCAGTCCGGCTGGCTTTGTGGCGGGTGCGGCTGAGGTTGCGGCCCGCGCCGTGCGGCGCAAAGCCCAGGTTGTTGACAGTAGTAGCGCCCTCCACAATGAGAATGGGCTGCGCCATATTGAGCGGAATAATGCGCGGGCCGGTGATATCAGGCAGAAAGCGCGGGTCGAGCGGCGTGGCGCCCTTGGCGTGGTAATAGAGGTCGCCGGTTTTAAACACGAAGTTGTGCTCGTTCCAGTAACGCTGCTGCACAGGCGCAGCCAGGCGCTGGGCAATATCGTCGTGCAAGCACAAATGATTGAGCTTGGTCCACTTGCGTACGGTTTGCAAGGCCTGCCAGTAGGCCTCGCCCTCGGGCGAATCGGCGGGCAGCCAGGCATTGGCGGGCGCAGTTTCGGGCGACAGCTGCTGGCGAAAGCGCTCGGCCACCTTCATGCCCGCCGTGTAGAGCCGCGCGCCCACCCCGCGCGAGCCGTGGTGCGTCACGAGTATCGTGTCGCCGGTGTTGCGCGAAATGCCCACGTACAGAAAGTGGTTGCCGTCGCCCTGCGTACCCAGCTGCTCGTGGGCCAGGGCGAGGGTTTTATCGGTATCCAGAAAGGGGTTGGCCTGCATCTCGGCCCGGAGGTCGGCCGGCAGCTCGTAGCGCCGTTCCGGCGGCCGGCCGCCGGGGCCGAAGTGCGTCACCTGCTGCGCCGCGTCCAACACTTGTTTGGGGTCGGTTTTGCCTAAGTTACTCAGCATCACCGAGCAGCAAATGTCGGCCGAATGCATACCGGGGTGAATGGCGTTGCGCGTCACCACCACCCCACCCACCGGAATGGTGCCGGGCGGCCCCGCCGGGCAGGCATCGGGCATAATGGCGCCCGTAACCACGGTGGGCGTGCGCATGAGCAGGCGCATCGACGCCCGCACGTAGTCGATATTCTGCTGCTCCACCACCGAGCTGGCGCTGATGTTTTCGTAAAAAGGCAGCGGCTCGGGCAGCAGCGGAATGGCATCGGGCGGCTTCACGGTGGCGAGGTAGGCCAGCAACGGCTCACCACTCAGGCCGTGGGCGTTGATGTGCTCCAGGGCTTCTTTAAACCATTTGCCCGATTTGAAGCCGAGGTCGAGGAGGTCTTTGCCGTTGGTCATATTAAAACTTATTTTTGTTTGGATATCAAATGGCTTTTTGCATAAGTTGAATCAACAAACGCCGGTAATTTTTTCAGTTTGTAAACCTGTTTTTTCCTATCAATCTCTCTACTATCTTTAAAATCAAAGCTTCGCACTTTCATAGTGGCATCATACTCGCCAATTATATTATCCATTGTAATCAATCCGTATTTTATAACATCTTCTCTATTTTTATTTTTAATACTATCGGCATAAATAACCAAGTCAAGAGAATCATTTTCAATAAATGTTCGAAAACCCATTTCTGCAGAAGAAAATTGTAGGCTCCCATACTTTAAAGTGAAGTCTTCACTGGCCCTTTGTCGCAACGCTGTCACAGTCCAGCCCGATATTTTAGGTGCCCCTCTGACTATTGCTTCCACAATTGGAAATTTGTTCTTATCGCCATCGGCCGAGATGACAATGTCCCGAACACCATGAAATTCTTTAGAAACCTCAACTGCTAAATTTTCACTTACAGGAGATAAATGCTCCAGCATAATATTCAATATCTCATCGTGAGTACTATCTGTCATCGTTTCAAAAAGCACTCTTTCACGCCCAAACCAGCTCCAAAAATTCTTAATCTGGATAGCATCATATTGGCTCTGATTGAACAGTAGCTTCGTATTAGTTTGCTCACCGGAACAGCCAATAGAACAGAACGGCAGAATAAACAATAACTTTTTTAACATCATTTCTTAATTACAATACTTAGAATAAAACGCACTTAATCAGTAATTTTGACGGCCGGCAGCTTCGCGGCGGCCATCGCGGCGATGGCTTCAGTGCGCACCGGCTTCAAGGTTTTCAGGAAGCTATCGATGCCGCTACCGTAGCCTCTTTTGGAATAGGCGTACAGCAGCGTGCCCGTTTTGCCCGCGCCCAGCGCCACTTGCTTGTAGCGGTACACGTTGAATTCGGCAATGCCCTGGCTGCCCTCCATATTTTGGCTGAGCAGGAAATCGAGGATAATCTCCTTATTATCGGGGCTGGTCATTACCTGGTAATTACAAATGGCATCCGACTGCTTGCGCGCCTCTAACTCCTTCACTTTCAGGCCCGCCACGCTCTTAACGTCGGTGCCTTGGCTGATGAGGTGCAGCGCGAGCATTTGCTTGAAATCGGCCGATTTTTCGCCCTTGGGCAGGTACTCCTGCACATAGTAGGTGGCGCTCGGCTTGGTGGCCCAGGCCAGGCTGTAGGTAGTGCCGCCGAAAGTGAGGGGCCCCGCTACCCCCAGCCGGTCGATGGGGCCCGCGCTGTCGTTGGTAAAAGCCATGAGTAAGGTTGCCGTAAGAAGTAGGTACTTTTTCATTTTACGTTGGGTTACCCAAGTGCCACCAGCGGCACTGCGTTGGCTTTAAGCCGAGCGAATATACCGGCATAGCCGGTTAGTCGTGCCCACGGCGGCGGCCCAAGCCTGAACCCGGCCCCGCACGCTTGATGTCGCGCCACTGCCCGGGCCCCGAACTTTACGGCGGTGCCGTTTCTTTACCGGATTAGTTGCTTACCCCGCCCTCGCCCATGATTCGTCAACTTTTTCTCGCCGCCGCGCTGCTATTCACCACCACGGCCGCCGCGCCGCCCGCCGCGCCCAGCTACCAGCTGGCCAAGCTGCACTACGGCGGTGGGGGCGACTGGTACGCCAACAAAACGAGCCTGCCCAACCTCATCAGCTTCTGCAACCAGGCGCTGCACACCAACATCGCGCCCGAAGAGGCCACCGTGGAGCTCGACCAGCCCGAGCTGCTCACCTACCCTTTCGTGCACATGACGGGGCACGGCAACGTGAGCTTCAGCGCCGCCGAGGCCCAAAACCTGCGTAAGTACCTCATCGGCGGCGGCTTTCTGCACATCGACGACAACTACGGGCTCGACAAGTTTATCCGCCCCGAAATGAAGAAGGTGTTTCCCGAGCTGGAGTTTGTGGAGCTGCCCTTCTCCCACCCCATCTACCACGGCAAATACCAGTTTCCCAAGGGCTTACCCAAAGTGCACGAGCACGACGGCAAGCGCCCCCAAGGCTTCGGCCTACTTTATAAGGGCCGCCTGGTGTGCTTCTATTCCTTCGAGTGCGACCTCGGCAACGGCTGGGAAGACGTGGGCACCTACCCCGAAGACACCCCTGCCGTGCACGATGCCGCCCTGCGCATGGGCGCCAATTTGGTGGCGTATGCGCTCACGCAAGATTAAAACCGTTTGGCCTTGCGAGCGCAACATTCTGCGCATCAAGCAGAGATGGAGCGCGGCAATCTTTCCTTGGTCGTCCTCGGCATTAGAATTACTAACCCCAACGTGAAGGAAAGATTGCCGCGCTCCATCTCTGCTTGATGCGCAGAATGTTGCGCTCGCAATGACGAAAGGCTCTACAACACGCCGCGCTCGGGGAAGCGGCCGGCTTTGGTGCGGTAGAAGGTCTTGATTACTTCCAGGTCTTTATCATAATCGCCCGTGGGCCAGACGACTGGGCCCACGCCGGCCTCCCGGTTCTTATAATCGAGGAAGCCGAGTAGGATGGGCACGCCCGCCTCCACGGCGGCGTGGTAGAAGCCCTTGCGCCACTTGGGCTGGTAGGCGCGCGTGCCCTCGGGCGTGATGAGAATCACCAGCTCCTCGTGCTGCTTGAAGAGCTGCACCATGCCATCGACCAGGCTGTTGTTGCGGCTGCGGTTCACGGGCAGCGCGCCGATGGCCTTTACCAGCCAGCCCAGCACGGGGTTTTCGGTCCACTCGCTTTTTACGGTGAAGCGCACGTCCACATCCATGATGTAGAAGGCGGCGCGGGCCATGATGAGGTCCCAGTTGCTGGTGTGCGGGGCCGCAATCATCATGCACTTCTTGATGTCGGGCGGCACCTGGCCGGTTTGCTTCCAGCCGGCCACGCCAAAAATGGCTTTAGCGATGTAGTACCAAAAGGTGGAGGTTTTACGGGCAGCCATTCACTTATCAACTAAAAATTAACTTCCAAAGCTAGGCACCAACGGCCAGCAGGGCGCGCAGCTCGGCGGCCCGGCTCAAGGTATAGCGGTAGCCCACCTCAAACAGCTCGTCGGCCTTGCGGTAGTCGAGCGGGCGGTAGGTGCGCAGGGCGGGCGGCTCCAGCAGCAGGGCGCACTGGCCTTTGCGGGCCGCTACGTTGGTGCTGAGGGCCAGCTGCAGCGTACGCTCCACGAGGCGGCGCAGGTTCGATACGTTCACGTCGGTGTTGAGCGGGTTACAGTGCACGCCCACTACGCGCTCGGTGGGGTGGCCCAGCAGCGGCTCCACGGGCAGGTTGTTGAGCAGGCCGCCATCTACCAGTTGCCGGCCCTGGTACTGCACCGCCCGGTACACAATGGGCACCGCCGCCGAGGCCAGCAGCGGCGGCAGCAGCGGCCCGCTGGTAAAATACACCGACTCGCCGGCCACCAAATCAGTAGCTACCAGCGTGAGCGGCAGCCGCAAATCCTCAAACTGCACGTCGGCCCCCAGGTGCCGCGCCAGCAGCTGCTCCACCGCCTCCAGGCCCAGTAGCCCCAGCCGGCTGAATACCGGCCGCGTGAGCCCCCGGAAATTGGTACTCAGTAGCAATCGCAAAATCTCGCGCGGGGCAAACTCCGCCGCGTAAAACGCGGCCGCAATGCCCCCCGAGCTCACGCCCGCCAGCCGCCCCACGGGCAGGGCCAGCTCATCGAGCGCCGCCAGCACCCCCAGGTGCGCAATGCCCCGTGCACCCCCACCAGACAAGGCCAGGGCAAGCGTAGCAGCGGGCACCGCGCTAACTGTCTCTTCGCTTTCCATCAAATTTAAATTACTATTAATCAGTAATTTATACCAAATTACAAGTCACTGATACGCAGTGTTTCGCCTAGGCGCACGCCTTTGTCGGTGAGCTGCACGGTGCAGGCTTCGTGTTGCGCATCGTGCTCCAGAATCAATACCCAGTTTTCCTCGGCGGCGCGGCGCAGTACGGCTTCCTTTTCGCCCAGCGTTACGAGCGGGCGCACATCGTAGCTCATCACATAGGGCAGCGGAATATGGGCCACACTAGGCAACAGGTCAGCCATGTAGGCCAGCGTGCGGCCTTTATACTTCAGCACCGGCACCATCATTTTCTCGGTATGGCCGTCGGCAAACAGCAGCTCGCTGAACTGCGGCAGCTCATCGGGCACGCCCCGACTGGGGTCGATAAACTTGAGCTGCCCGCTTTCCTGAATGGGCAGAATGTTCTCGCGCAAAAAGCTAGCTTTCTCGCGGGCGTTGGGCTGGGTAGCCCAGTCCCAGTGCGCCGCATTGCTCCAGTAGGTAGCGTGGGCGAAGGCCGTTTGCAGAGCCCCGTCGGGCCGCCGTACCACCGAGCCGCCGCAGTGGTCGAAGTGCAGGTGCGTCAGGAAAACGTCGGTTACGTCGCTGCTCGTGAAGCCCAGCTTTTGCAGCGACTTTTCCAGCGAGTCTTCGCCGTGCAGGTAAAAGTGGCCCCGAAATTTCTCGTCCTGCTTCTCGCCAATACCGTTGTCGATGAGCACCAGGCGGTTATCATCCTCAATCAGCAGGCAGCGCATGGCCCAGGTGCACATGTTGTTGGCGTCGGGCGGCACTAGCTTCTGCCACATCGCCTTGGGCACCACGCCAAACATGGCCCCGCCGTCAAGCTTGAACAGGCCGGTATCTATTGAATGGATGGTCATTTTTTGGGGTATGAGGGTGGGAGGGTAAGGGGGTAGGAGGTAAAAAGGGTATGGGAGCAGGTTTGGGAAGGATAACGAGCAGCGCTAACAACTCCTGCCCTCCTACCCGCATACCCTCTCACCCTAAATGGCTACTCCACCACCACGCCCATGGCCGAAAACTTGTCGATGCGCTGCGAAATGCGCTCGTCGGCCGGCACGGCGGCCAGCTCGCGCAGCGTTTCGAGCAGCTTGCTTTTCAGGGTGGCAATCATGGCGGCGGTGTTGGTGTGCGCCCCGCCCAGCGGCTCCTGAATAATGCCATCGACCAGGCCCGCGCCCTTCATGTCAATGGCCGTGAGCTTGAGGGCCTCGGCGGCCTGCTCCTTATAGTCCCACGAGCGCCACAGAATGCTGCTGCACGACTCGGGCGAAATAACGGAGTACCAGGTGTTTTCCAGCATCAGCACGCGGTCGCCGATGCCAATGCCCAACGCCCCACCGCTGGCGCCTTCGCCAATGATGATGCAGATAACGGGCACCTTCAGCATAAACATCTCCTTGAGGTTGCGGGCAATGGCCTCGCCCTGGCCCCGCTCCTCGGCCTCGAGGCCCGGAAACGCGCCCGGCGTGTCGATGAGCGTTACCACGGGCACGTTGAATTTTTCGGCCAGCTTCATCAGGCGCAGCGCCTTGCGGTAGCCCTCGGGGTTGGGCATGCCGAAGTTGCGAAACTGCCGCTGCTTGGTGTTGTGGCCCTTTTGCTGGCCAATGAACAGCACCGGCTGGCCATCGAGCTCCCCGAAGCCGCCCACCATGGCCTTGTCGTCGCCCACGGTGCGGTCGCCGTGCAGCTCCACAAACTTATCGGCCATGCCCGCGATGTAATCCAGGGTATAAGGCCGCTCGGGGTGGCGCGAGAGCTGCACGCGCTGCCAGCGGGTGAGGTTGGCGTAAGTTTCTTCTTTGAGGGTTTTTATCTTGGCTTCGAGGGCCGCCACGGCCTCGGTTACTTCAACGTCGCTGTCGAGCGCGAGCTGTTGCATTTGGCGCAGCTTGTCTTCAAGGGCCGCGATGGGTTGTTCAAAATCGAGCAGCATGGGGTGGGTTGCTGGGTGCTGGATAAAAAGGCGGGCCGCTGCCGGGGCTAATTATGCCCGCGGAAGTGGCCCAAAAGCCGGTTGGCAAAGGTAAAGCCAAACCAAGCCCGCCGCCCCGCCCAAAAACAATGAGCCTGAAAAACAACCAACAACGTTTACCAACGGCCCAAATACCCGCTTTTTTGGCCGGCTGGCTTGTATGCGGGGTTTTGCTGGCTCTACCTTTGTAACACCAAAACGGAAAAGCCTCCTGGTTTTCCCGACTGCGGTAAACGGTTTGGTAGTTCAGCTGGTTAGAATGCCGCCCTGTCACGGCGGAGGTCGCGGGTTCGAGTCCCGTCCAGACCGCAATCGTTTTTAAAGGCCCTTCCTGTTAGCAGGAAGGGCCTTTTGCGTTACCGCTGCTGCCAAACAAGGAGTCAGGTAATTATGAACTTTTTTCCAATTTGGCTTGGGAATGCCGATTTTATTTCCTTACCTTTGCAGCACCAAAACGGAAAAGCCTCCTGGTTTTCCCGATTGCGGTAAACGGTTTGGTAGTTCAGCTGGTTAGAATGCCGCCCTGTCACGGCGGAGGTCGCGGGTTCGAGTCCCGTCCAGACCGCAATCGTTTTTAAAAGAAAAAGCCCTGTAAGTCAAGCCCTTACAGGGCTTTTTCTTTTAGCGGCTTCGAATGATAATTCAGGAATTCTAATCCAGCCAAGAATGGCTGCAAACGGCTGGCTAGTGCTGCCTGGTAAGTGGCTAGTATCCACGGCTACTACACCCATTGAGCTGCGTTCGGCGGGCCGCGCTACTGGAGAACAAGCTTTTTCTGCCTTAGGAGCTATCCGGATGGGAGCTGGCAAATTGGTGCCGCCACAGAGCAGGCACATAATAGTTGGCGGAATGAGGCACCAGCATGCCCCGCGGCACTTCGCACTTGGCGCGCTGGATTACCTTTAGCGGGCCGGCCGGTACTACTGCCAACGGCTTTTTGCTCGTTATTAATGGCAGTCCCTGCTGCTCCTCCGCGCTTCCTGGCTGCCACGCGCCGCAGCCTGCTCGATACTGGCCTGGCCCTTCTCACGGAGCAGGGCTTCCAGGCCGTTTCGGTGGCTGATATTGCCGCCGCCGGGCAGCCGCTGGCCGAGGCCTACCGGCATTTTGGCTCTAAAAACAACTTCATCCTGGGTTTGTACCAGCGCGTGCACGACGAGCTGGAAGCGCGTGCGCCCAACCTGCCGGATGGGCCGCTGGCCCTGCGCTTTCAGGCGCTGGTGCGCTGCAAACTGGCTTTATTGGTGCCTTACCACCGCCTGCTGCGCTCGCAGCTGGCCGCGCTGCTCGATGCCGACGCACCCACCGGCGTGCTCAGCCCCGAAACGGAGGACATCCGGCTACGCGGCCTGGCTTTGTTTGAAATTGCAGTGCGGGGCGCTACCGATGCGCCCGCCGAAACCCAGGCGCGGGCGCTGGCGCAGGCGCTTTATGCGGCGCACTGGGGCGTGCTGGGCTTGCGCCTGCTCGACCGCTCGGCCGAAGGGCAGGCTACCGATGAGCTGCTGGAGCTGCTGTGCGCCGGGCTGGCCCTGGCCACGCCGCAGCTGGCCACTGCGCTGGGGCCGCTGCTGCTGGGCCAGGTGGGCGCGGCGGTGGGGCAGTTTTTGCACGTGTCAGCAGAGGTGGATTTTGAGGTGGCGCGGCGCGTGGCGAAGCTCATTCTGTTGCACCGCAAGGTGCTGCGCACCGGCCCCGACGACCCGGCCGCGCCCGATGAGCAAAGCATTGCCATTCAGCTGCCTAAGCTGCACTATTACATCAGCCAGGGCCAGCCGATACACCTCATTTTGCCGGCCTTCCCGGCCAAGTCGCCCAACCCGCACAAGGTGCTGGGCAAGCTGCCCGACCTGGGCGAGGAAATTGCCCTGACTTTTTTGCAAAGCCTCTGCAACGACATCCGGCAGGTGTATGCGCCGGGCGCGCGCATCAGTATTTGCGCCGACGGGCGCGTATTTGCCGACTTGGTGCAGGTGAGCGATGCGGAGGTATCGGCTTATAATGAAGTACTTAAGTAGCTGCTGGCTCAGCTGGGCACGGCTGACCTGGACGTTATCAACCTAGAGGATATTTTGGCCACCGACTCGTTTGACGCGGCCCGCGCCTGGATAGTGGCGCAGTACGGCGAGCCGCTGGACGAGCTGCGGGCCCGCGTGCGCAACACCGACCACGCCCGGGCCATGTTCAACGGCATTCACCGCTTCGTGTCGGAAGATGGGCTGGCGCTGGCCCCCTAGAAAAGCAAGAGCCGGGTGAAGGAGGAGAGCAAGGAAGTGGCCTATGAGGTGATTCAGCGCAGCAATGCCTGGACGCGGCTACTAGCCCAGGAGTTTCCGCACGCCCTGCGCCTGAGCATTCACCCGCAGCACCCGCACTCCGACAAAATCGGCCTGCGCATTACCCGCGCCATCGATGACTGGCTTACGCCCTGGCACGGCGTGGTGCTGCTGCGCGCCAACGATTACGTGCTTATGAAGCGCCACCAAGCCGAAGAGCTGGGCGCGCAGCTCATTGAAAAGGATGGCCGCCCCAGCCACTTCGTGGCGGGGCCGAATTCTTAACCAAACAGTTGTAATTATCAACGAATAATGACGCGATGGCTACCCAAATTTGCCCTGTTTGCAAGCAGGACTGTTGCACCTGGTACATGACCGAAGATGAGGCTGGCCGGGAGGTCACCGGCTGGGGCTGTAGCTGCGGATTTTACGCCTATGAAAATGAGCAGTACAACCCGGATGGTACCTATCGTTTCGAGCAGTTTGCCCGCGGCTGTAGTAGCTGCGGTTCTTCTACCGCCTTAAAGCTACACCAAGACGACCAGGAGTATCTCTGGTGCAACCGTTGCCATTTGCTCACCGAACAACCAACAAATACGGCTGGCTAGCTATCGCTCCACCCGTTACTTTTTTGCTTTCATGCCTGCCTATACCCTTGAGCTCCAGGCTCCCTTTGGCCTGCTCGTGCGCGCCGACTACCCCGGCCAAACCATTGCCGGCATTGCGGCCGACCAGCTGATGGGCTGGGTGCGCGCGCATCGCATCCTCATTTTTAGAGGGTTCGCCTTGTTTGACAAGCAATAGTTTGCGCTCTATGCCCAGCAGCTGGGCGAGCCGCTGCAATGGCCCTTCGGGGCTATTAACGAGCTGCTGGTGAAGCCGGGGGCCAAAAACTACCTCTATACGCCCAGCGCCGTGCCGCTGCACTGGGACGGCGCGTTTATCGGCCGCATTCCCTACCTCATCTTTTTTCAGTGCGTGAAAGCGCCCCGCGCCGAGGACCGGGGCGGCACCACCTTTGCCGATACCGGCCGGGCGCTGGCCCGCGCCACCGAGGACCAGCGCACCCGCTGGGCGCAGGCCACGCTGCGCTACCGCACCGAAAAAGTGGTGCACTACGGCGGCACCATCACCCAGCGCCTGCGGCAGGCCCACCCCGTTACGGGTGAGGATACCCTGCGCTTTGCCGAGCCCGTGCACGACCTCAACCCGGTGAGCGTGGAAGTACTCGATGCCACGCCCGAGGCCCAGGCGGCGCTCCTTGCGGAGCTGCAAGCGGCGCTCTACGCGCCGGAGGTGATGTACGTGCACAGCTGGCAGGACAATGATATTGTGCTAGCTGACAATCACTTACTGCTGCACGGCCGCGACGCGTTTCTGAACCCCAATGAGCGCCATATTCAGCGCATCAACCTGCTGGCGCGGCCGGCGCACGGCGGGCTGCGGCGGTTTTTGAAGAATAGCAGCATCCTGCGCCGACCCGAGTTTTTGCCGGCCGAGATTCCGATTTTTCTCATCCCCATTCTACTCAGCGCCGAGGACGGCCGCTTCCTGCGCCGGCCCGAGCTCTACGTGGGGCTGGCCGGCATTTACCTGCTCTTTAACTTCGGCGACATGGTGAACACTTACGCCGACCGCGGCGTAGATGCCGTGTACAAGAGCCACTTATCCAACGCCATCTTTGAGCTGGGCGACCAGGGCGTGCGCTGGCAAATGCGGACCTCGGTGGCCGGCACGGTGGGCATCAGCCTCTGGCTCACGCGCCACACCGGGCGCTGGCAGTTTGTGCCGCTCACCGTGATTGGCTGGGCGCTGGGCTTTCAGTATTCGTGGCAGCCGCTGCACCTCAAGTCGCGGGGCGTGTGGCAGTTGGCGGCGCTGTGGGCCGTTATTTTCTTCGGGCCGATGGCCTACACGGGTAGCCTCGTCACGCGGTTTCCGCGGCCGGCGGTGCTCACGCTGGCCGCCGCCTACGGCCTGCTGCAAGTGGGCGTGCTGATGCTCAACAACGCCGAGGACTATACCGAAGACCGCGCCGCGGGCCTCTACACCGCCATTGTGGCGCTGGGCCTGCACCGCAGCATGCGCGTGGCGCAGGCCCTCACAGGCGGCGCGGGCCTGCTGGTGCTGGGCAGCTTCGGCTACTTATTCAAGTCTGAAAAGCTGCCCAAAGCCGCCTACCTGGCCCTGCTGCCGCTGGCTGGGGCCGTGGCCTACATCGCGCAGGGCTACGAAAAAGCCAACCAGCAGATTGCGGGCAAAGACGAAGTAGCGGCCACGGCCATCATCAAGGAAAGCGGCCGCCTGATACCCAAGTGGCTAATGGCCACTGCCTACACCAGCCTGCTGGCGGCCGGGGTGCTGTTTGCGGCGCGGGTACAGCGCAAAAAACAGGTAGCCTAAACTGCCGGTCATTGCGAGCGCAGCGAAGCAATCGCACCCGCACGACAGGCGCGCCGCTCGTTCGTGCATCGTGCCAGTGCGATTGCTTTGCTGCGCTCGCAATGACGAGTATTTCACAACCATTCCCTCCTACCTTATGCCTACTTCCAATGAACTCTACGATTGCGCCATTATTGGCGGGGGCGTGGCGGGGCTCACGCTTGCGGTGCAGCTGGCGCGGGGCGGGCGGCGCGTGGTGCTGTTTGAGAAGGAAACCTACCCCTTTCACCGGGTGTGCGGCGAGTACATTTCGATGGAAAACCACGATTTTCTGTGCCGCATCGGGGTGCCGCTGGCCGAGCTGAATTTGCCGGTGATGACGCGCTTCACGGTATCATCGCCCACAGGCGTGGCGCTGCACCACCCGCTCGATATCGGCGGCCTGGGCATCACGCGCTACGAGCTCGACCAGCGGCTGGCCCGGCTGGCACGCTCGTACGGCGCTGTTGTGCAGGAAGGCACCAGGGTGACGGACGTAGTATTTGCCGACGAGCAGTTTACCCTTACCCTGGCGGGCGGGGCCACAGTGCGCGCCCGCACCGCCTGCGGGGCCTGGGGCAAGCACGCCAACCTCGACAACAAGCTGCAACGGCCCTTTGTGGAGCCCAGCCGCCGGGGACGGCAGTTTGTGGCCGTGAAGCACCACTTGCAACTACCTGATTTTCCGCGCGATATTGTGGAGATGCACAACTTCACCGATGGCTACTGCGGCCTCTCGCCGGTGGCCGGCGGCTTCACCAATTGCAGCTACATCAGCGACGTGCGCAACCTGCGTGCCCACGGCAACAGCGTGCCCGAGATGGAGCGCCACGTACTGATGCAAAACCCGCTGCTGCGCCCCTACCTGCAAGAGGCTCAGCACGAAGGCAATGCGCCCATCGTCATCTCCCAAATCACCTTTCGGGAGCGCTCCACCGTGGATGCCCACGTGCTGATGCTTGGCGACGCGGCCGGCACCATTGCCCCGCTCGCCGGCAACGGCATGAGCATGGGCATGAACGCCAGCTTCCTGCTGCACAACCTGCTGGAGGAGTTTTTGGCCGGCCGCATTGCGCGCGCCGAGCTGGAGCAGCGCTACACCCAGGCCTGGCGGCGCCTGCTGCACCTGCGCATTGCGGCGGGCCGGCTCATTCACCAGTTTTTTGGGCACGCGGGGCTCACCACGCTGGCCATCCAGGCCCTCAAGCGCTTGCCGGGTCTGACGACGCAGGTGCTCAAGCTCACGCATGGCAGAAGCTACTGATTACCAAATTTTTAGCTAGTGAGCCGGCAAATTATAGCTAGGGCACGAGATAGGATAAAGCCATCCTGACCAGGGAGTATAGGGCTAAGTGCCAGCGTTTAAGCAACCTTTATACACAGCCCGCGCCTTTCAGGCATCAATAGCCTATGTAGTGCTTCTGCGTTAGGGCGTTTAGCTGCGTGCTTGCCAACGAGGCGCGCATTAGGACTCGCCAAGCAGCCACTACTCTGCCCACAGCAGCTTTCAACCAACCCAGCCCATGAAAAAGCTCCTCACAGTTGCCAGCACTCTCGCGCTTACTGCGGGCTTGCTCACTGCCCACAGCCAGGCACCGGCTACCGCCCCCGCCAAGCCCACCAAAACGCCCGAACAGCGCGCCGCCACCTACCAAGGGCCCAAAGTGGTGACGGACAGCAAAGCCCTGGGAAAGAAAATGGTGCAGAAAAGCAAGCCCACCGATATGCGGATGCCCCCGCCCGCCCCGGTGCAGGTAAAGTAACTGACACGCTGTTTGTTGCGGTGCATCAGCTGGGTGTAGCGGTTGCCTCTGCCGGCGGGGCGGGCAGCGGGAGCGGGCCATCCCAAACGCCCCGCGCTACGTTAGGCTGCCCGCAGGGTGGCCGGCGGCGCAGTGCCTCCGGCTTTCCCTTGCTTTTGCCTTATGCCTGCCCTCCTCCCCCTCAACTTATCGGACCAGCTGGCCTTGCAGCGCACCCGCCTGGCCAACGAGCGCACCCTGCTCACCTACGTGCGCACCAGCTTGGCGCTGCTGGGCTTTGGGCTGACGCTGCTACAATTCCATCCCGAGCGGGGCGGCCGGCTGGGCTACTCAGCCCTGGCCGGGGCGGGCCTGGTGCTGGCGATGGGCTTGCTGCGCTTTCGCACCCATCGGCGCCAGCTCGTGGCCTGCCAGTTTGCCGGCCAGTAGCTACTGGCCGAGTCGAATACTAGCAACTAGTTGTCTATCAGTTTTTTATATAATTAATATAAGCTGACATGTAACGCTGTTCGCCCGGCATTAGGCTACCAGGCTGGTGTGCCCTTCCATGGCCAGCCACAGCCAATGCAGCAGGGCCACGCTGCCCCAGCCCACCAGGCCTGCTACCACTACAAATAGCACTAGTATCAAGATTATCAGGCCTTTGCCGCTGCCGCTGTGGCGGCCTTCGGCGTAGTGGCGGCGCAGCAGGGCCACGTTGCGCTCGTTGCTTTTATACGTGAAGTCGAACACGCTGCCCAGTATCGGGATGGCTCCTACCACGGTGTCGAGGAGGATATTGAGGGCCATGCGCACGGCCAGGGCCCCGCTGGCCCCGTGGCGCAGCATAGTGAGCAGCAGCGCCACCGATACCACCGTGGTGGAGAGGTCGCCCACGATGGGTATCAGGCCCAGCAGCGGGTCGAGGCCGAAGCGAAAACGGGTGCCCGGCAGCCGAAACTGGCTATCGAGCAGGCGGGCCACGCGCTCGACCCAGCGCAGGCGCTCGTCGGCATCGAAGCCAGTAATTTCGGGGCGGCGGGTGGTGGTAGCGGGCATGGTCGGGCGATGATAATTGCCAGCTATACGCGGGCCGGCCCCAGAAGGGTCGCGGGCCGCGTACAGCCGCCCGCAACCCTTCTGGGGCCAGCCGGCCAAACCTACCGGCCGCTGGCTTGTCTGCCTGGGTAGCAACCCGTTTTTTATGTCTTTGCCCTCGCCTGCTACCGCCCCCCGCCCCACCACGGTCCTGTTCGACCTGGACGATACCTTGTTTGACCACACCGCCACCTCGCGAGCCACGCTGCGGGTGGCCGCCGCCGGGCTGCCCTTCTTCCCAACGGTAGACTTCGAGGCTTTCTATCAGTTTTACAGCGACTTGCTGGAGGAGTTGCACCTGCACGTGCTGCACGGCCGCCTCACCCCCGCCGAGGCCTGCGACCAGCGGTTTGGGGGCTTGCTGGCCCGCTACCAGCCCCGCGCCACCCCCGCCGACGCCGAACGCCTGGCCGATACCTACTACGCGCACTACGCCCGCCTGCGCCAGCCGGTGCCGGGGGCGCTGGCCCTGCTGCAAGCCCTGCGGCCGCACTACCGCGTGGGCATCATCACCAACAACCGCACGGCCGAACAAACTGACAAGCTGCACTTTATGGGCATGGCCGGCCTGGTCGATGCCCTCATCACCTCCGAAGACGTGGGCGTACCCAAGCCCAACCCGCGCATTTTTGCGGCCGCCCTGCACCAGCTGAATGCCCAACCCGCCCACACCGTGCTGGTGGGCGACAACTGGACCGCCGACGTGCTCGGGGCGCGGGCCGTGGGCATTCGCCCGCTGTGGCTCAACCGCACCGGCGCGGCGCAGCCGCTGCCCGGCGTGGCCACTATCACCAGCCTCGAACCGCTGCAAGAAGTGCTGGCCCACATTGCTGGCGAGCCGACGTAGCGCGCCAGCTTGCGCAAACCGTTTGTCATTGCGAGTGGAACGCAGTGGAGCGCGGCAATCGCATCAGAACGTGGTCGTGCGGGTAACGTTCGGATGCGATTGCCACGCTTCACTGCGTTCCGCTCGCAATGACAACGATTTGCGTAAGGTCTAAATCAAGCATTTCGCCGCCCACTCAAGAACCCTACGGCTTGCCCGGCGCGGCTACCCATTCCCAGGCTTCGGCCTGGCCGGTGCGGGGCTGGTAGGTGATGGGCTCCACCGCCGCGCCACGCCGCACGGGCAGCGTAATAGCTTGGGTGAAGCTGCCGTAGACAGGAATCAGGTTCACGGCCTCGGCCAGCTCGTCGCCCTCGCGCAGGCCGGCCAGGGCCGCCGCCGAGCCCGTCACCAGGCCCTTGATGCGCTTACCTTTTTGCAACGCCACCGGCTCGGCAAAGCCCAGGTCGAAGAAGCCCACTGGCACCGGCCGGCTGGCTACGCCCGGCCCAAAGGCGCCCGGCACCGGGCGCAGCAGCTGGCCCGCTACCATGGCTTGCCAGTCGGCCACGGCTTCCTCACCGGCCTCGCGGCGCAGCAGGGCTACCCAGTCCTGGGCGGTGGGCGCGTGGCCGGCGCGCTCTGGATAAATAGCTCATTAGCAAAGCTTAGCACCATGTACGGGCTGCCCGCCTGGCGCAGCCTGGCATCGAGGTTGGCGAAGTAGAGCAGGCCGCGGGCGTAGGAGAGCGTCCAGGCGTTGCGGCCAGCCCACATGGTGGTGGGCACGTCGTGGTCGGGGGTGAGCCGCCGGGCGTTGGTGTAGTAAAAGCTGGCGTCGCGGTTGATGAGCGCCAGGTATTCGGCGGGCGTGTAGAGGCCGGCCGCGTAGGGCAGCGTGAGGGCAAAGTAGTCGGCAATGCCTTCGGTGTACCAGTCATCGAGTGAGGGCGCGGCATTCAGGTACAAGCCCCAGGCGTGCACCGTTTCGTGGGCAATGGTAGCGCGCTCCTGCACATCGGTGAGCGACACGCTGGGCGGCAGGTACATCATAAAAGCGCCCGGCGAGGCCACCCCGCTCGAAAAGGGGCTACCCTCGTACGAGCGAAAAAAGAACTTAAACGACTGCGTGGCCGAGCCTCCAAAGGCCTGACGCTCCAACTCATACACGCGCTCGGCGGCGGCCATGGGCGCGTCCATCTCGGCGGCCGTTTTGCCCAGCCCATACACGCTAAAGCCCTGGCCCGTGGGGTGAGCTGGGTACTGGTACAGTGGCCCGGCCAAAAACTGGGCATTGGCCAGCTGGTCGGCGGTGGTGCGGGCTGCCTGGCCACCAGGGCCGTAGGAGCTGGCCGCCGAGGCCCCGGCCGGCAGCTGCCAACTCAGGCGCAGCGTAAGGCTGTCGGCCAGGTCGGGCAGCAGCAAAAAGCCGATGCCCGCGCCCGCTACCCCGCCACCGGCCGCCTGCAAGTCGAGGTGCGGCCCGCGCTTGGGGGCCACGGCGCTGGCCACCGGTACCCGGTAGGTGACGTGCACGGTGCCCACCACCGGGCGGCGGGCCAGCCAGTGCTGCCTTGTTACGCCCTCAGCTTCGCGCACCGTGGGCGGGGCCATGGCCACCGTCCCCTTCGCATCCGTCACCACCAAGCCCGTTACCTGGTCGGCGTTGCGCACCAAAAACAGCACCAGCAGGTCGAATTGCAGGTTGAGCGGCCGGGCCTGCGCGCTACCCGCGGCCGGCGCGAGGCTGTACGCCACGGCCAAGCCATTGGCCCGGCTGGGCTGCGCATACGTGGGCCGCAGCTGCATGGTGAGCACGGGCCCCGGAACCGACGCAGCCAGCAGCCAGCGCAGCGGCAGGCAAAAAAAGGGAGCGGCCATTGAGCAATCAGCGGGTTGAAAAGCGGGCGTAAAAGTAGATTGGCAGCGGAAGCGGCAGCGTTACAAGGCGCTATTTTTTGCGGGAGTGGCGGGGTACCCCCTGGCTCTGGCCGCTTCCTTCATTGAGCGGCTAAAACTTTTTAGCCAGGTTTTCAGGCAATTGAACGAAAGCAATACGGTCGTTTGGATTGCGGGGCCTAGCTTTAAGACATGAACTATCCCACCCCTACGCTTCAACCCTTGCAGGTTTCTACGCTTGCTACCGAGCAAAGCCGCCAGCGCCTGGCAGCCGCCGTTATTTCGTTTACGCAGGGCACCCGCTTTTCGCTGGAGCCCTACCAGCAGCAGATACTCGACCTCTTCCTGCGGGGCCGCCTCACCATCGACGAAGTTGTATATTCCCTGGAATCCGCGGCCCGCTTCCGGGCCAACACCGGGATAGCCTAGGGCGGGGTGCCGGCGGGGTGCAAGCCCCCACCCCCGCAGGCCCGGCGGGGCCCACCCTTAGTCTAAGCAAAAGCTAACCAGTAATTTATAGTATTTCCTCTTTTAAAAACTCGGCTAACCTGCGTTTTTGCTAGCTGCTGGGCCTACTTTTATAGGTAGCTACGCCGCGCAGGCCGCCCTACCTTACCAGGGCAGCCGCCGCAACCAGCCCCTTTATTGCGACAACTCCTTGCATAGCAATTAGTTACTTATAAATTATCATTTTCCAGCGCTATGCTTGCCTCCGTTCCCGCCGATAATACCCGCGTCAACGTTTTGTCTACCAACGAGATAAACTACTGGTGCCACGTGCTCAACTGCACTGAAACCCGCCTGCGCAATGCCGTAATCGCGGTGGGCGTACTGGCCACCGACGTGCGCGCCTACCTCAACCGCTAGCTTTCGGCCGCTACCTCAGGGCCAGCCGCTTACCTTTCAAAAGCTCACGCACCAACCATTCAGGTTGGCCCGTGAGCTTTTGAAGCTTCCGGGCCCAGTGCCCGGCAACAGTGCGCGGTGGTGCCGGTTAGCTACGTACCGGCTGCTCTTCTAAAGGCTTCTCCCCATGACTCACTCTTTCGATGCGCTCATTATTGGGGCGGGCCAGGCGGGCCCGTCGCTCGCCAGCCGGCTCACGGCGGCCGGCTACACGGTAGCCCTGGTTGAGCGCCAGGACTTTGGCGGCACCTGCGTGAATACCGGCTGCACGCCCACCAAAGCGCTCATTGCCAGCGCCAAAGCCGCGTACACCCTGCGCCAGGCCACCCACTACGGCCTGCCGGCGGTGGGCGAGCTTACCGTAGACCTGGCCCAGGTGCAGGCCCGCAAAGACGCCATTGTGGCGGCCTCGCGCAACGGCCTCGAAAACTGGCTGATGCACATGGCGGGCTGCACGGTGTTTCGGGGCACCGCCCGGTTTTTATCGGCCACCACCATGCAGGTGGGCGACGACGTGCTCGCCGCCCCGCGCATTTTTCTGAACGTGGGCGGCCGCCCGGCCAGCCCGCCGCTGCCGGGCATTGCGCAGGTGCCCTACCTCACCAGCAGCACCATTTTGGCGCTGCGCGAGCTGCCGACGCACCTGCTTATTGTGGGCGCGGGGGCCGTGGGCCTGGAGTTTGGGCAGCTGTTTCGGCGGCTGGGCGCGCAGGTTACCATCGTGGAGCGCAGCCCGCGCCTGCTACCGCACGACGATGCCGACGTAGCCGCCGCCGTGCACGAAATCCTTACTAGTGAAGGCATTACGCTACGGCTCGGGGCCGAGTGCATCAGCCTGAGCCTGGAAGACGGGCAGCCGGTGGTGCAGGTAAACTGCGAAAAAGACTCCTCGCCCAGCCGCGGTTCGCACCTGCTGCTAGCCATGGGCCGCCAGCCCAACACCGACGACCTGGACCTAGCCAACGCCGGCCTGCAAGCCGATGCCCACGGCTTCATAGCGGTGGATGAGCAGCTGCAAACGGCCGTGCCGGGCATTTGGGCGCTGGGCGATTGCAACGGGCGCGGCGCATTCACCCACACCGCCTACAACGACTTCGAAATAGTGGCCGCCAACCTGCTCAACCACGACCCGCGCCGCGTGGGCGACCGGCTGCCCGCGTCGGCCATTTACGTGGACCCGCCCTTCGCCAAAGTGGGCCTCACCGAAGACGAGTTGCGCGCTGCCGGCACGCCCGCCCTAGTGGGCAAGCGCCCCATGACCAAGGTAGGCCGCGCCGTGGAAAAGGGTGAAACGCAGGGCTTTATCAAAGTGCTGGTGCACGCCGAAACCGACCAGATTTTGGGGGCCAGCATCGTGGGCGTGGGCGGCGACGAAGCCATTCACTGCATCATCACGGCTATGTACGCCAAGCAAACGGCCGCCTTTATGCGCCGCAACGTGTTCATCCACCCCACCGTGGCCGAGCTGATTCCAACGGTATTCGGCGAGCTGAAACCGCTGGAAGCCACGCCGGCTGCGTGAAATTAAGGTAGCCTGGACTCTGCGAGTCCGGGCGTGGCGCGATGGGCGAACGGGCCTTTACGCAGAGTTCACGGTAGGTTGCCGTGGCTGGCTGGTTGTGCTAACGGCCCTCACGCGCGGACTCAGGCAGAGTCCACGCTACCCCCCCCATTTATTTCATAATATCTTCATCATATTGCCACAAAGTGCCGCCGGTAGTTTTGGTTTTTCCAACCAATTCGTACTGTATGCACCCGTATTTTTCCTCTTTGCTACCCGCGGCTTTGCTGCTGGGTTTTACATTGCCAGCGGCTCAGGCCCAGACGATTAACCGGCCCAGCGCTACCCTGGTGGTGGCCGAAAGCGTGGGCAGCGTCAGCATTCCGCTTACCATTGCCAGCCCCGGGGCGGCGGCCAGCACCGTGCAGGTGGTGGTGCAGGCATTTGGCACGGCCACGGCCGGCCAGGATTTCACCTACGCCACCACCCAAACCATCACGTTTCCAGCCGGGGCCACGGGGCCGCAAACGCTGACCATTCCCATCCTCGACGACGCGGCGGCCGAGGAAACGGAGTACTTCGTGGTGCGCCTGCAAAATGCTACCAACGCCACCATTACGGCGGGGGCCACCGACATCCTGGTGTATATCCGGGACAACGACACGGCTACGCCGGCTCGGGCCAATAACGTCAGCCTCGGCCTGTTGCAGAGCTACCAGAACGGCACGCCTTTCAGCGGCACTACGCAGATAAACTCGGCTGAAATCGTGAGCTATGATGCCAGTACCAAACGCCTCTACGTGGCCAACTCGGTGGGCGGCAAGCTCGACATTCTAAACCTGGCCAATCCGGCCGCCATCACGGCCATTGCCTCTATCGACATTAAAGCCTACGGGGGCCTGAATTCGGTGTATGCCCGCAATGGTCTGGTAGCCTGCGCATTAGAGAATACCAACCCGCAGGCCAATGGCAGCGTGGTGTTCTTTGACCAGAATGGCGTATTTCAAAAGCAGGTGACCGTGGGCGCTATGCCCGACATGATTACCTTCTCGCCCGATGGCCGCTACGTGCTCACCGCCAACGAGGGCGAGCCCAACGCCGCCTACACCACCGACCCCGAGGGGAGCGTGTCGGTCATTGATATGTCGGGCGGCATCGCGGGCCTCACCCAGGCCAACGTGACTACGGCCGGCTTCGCCGCCTACAACAGCCAGGCGGCCACGCTGCGGGCGCAGGGCATCCGCATTTACGGCGGGCTGGCGGCCACACCTTCGACGGTGGCGCAGGACCTGGAGCCCGAGTACGTGGCCGTGAGCGCCGACTCGCGCACGGCCTACATCACGCTGCAAGAAAACAACGGCATCGCGGTGCTCGACCTGGGCAGCAAGCAGATAACCGCCATTCGGCCAGTGGGTTACAGCGAATTGAGCCAGCCCGGCCGCGGCATCGACGCCTCCGACCAAACCACGGAGGTGCTCATCGCCAACTGGCCCATCAAGGGCATGCGCCAGCCCGATGCCATTGCCGCCTTTGAGGTAGGCGGCACGCCTTACTTGCTGACGGCCAACGAGGGCGATGCCCGCGACTACACCGCTTTTAGCGAGCAGGTGCGCCTGGGCACCACCAGCGCCAGCGCGCCCTACGTGCTGGACCCCACGGTGTTTCCGAACGCGGCGCTGCTCAAAAACAACGCCGTGCTGGGCCGCCTCAACGTGACCAACCGCCTCGGCGACACCGATGGCGACGGGGACTTCGACGAGATTTACGCCTACGGCGGGCGCTCGTTCAGCATCTATAACGCCACCACCGGGGCCGAGGTGCACGACAGCGGCAACCTACTGGAGCGCGTAACCTCGGCCGATGCCACGTACGGGGCCATTTTCAACGCCAGCAACGGCTTTGGTGAAGCGCCCACCCGCAAAAACCGCTCGGACGACAAGGGCCCCGAGCCCGAGGGCGTGACCACCGGCCGCATCGGCAGCAACCTCTACGCCTTCGTGTCGATGGAGCGCGTGGGCGGCGTGCTGGTGTTTAATATTAACAACCCCGCCAGCCCGGTGCTCGAAACCTACGTCAACAACCGCAGCCTCACCGCTGGCACCGGCGACCTGGGCCCCGAGGGCATCGTGTTTATCGCGGCCGCCGACAGCCCCACCGGCCAGCCCCTGCTGCTGCTGGCCAACGAAGTGAGCAGCACGGTGGCCGTGTACAACATCCAGACGCCCACCGTAACGGCCACGCGGGCCGGGCAAGCTGCCGCGCCGCTGCTGCTCTACCCCAACCCCAGCCAGGGCGGGGCCGTGCAGCTGAGCCGCTCCATCTCGGGCACGCTGCACGACCTCACGGGCCGCCCCGTACGCCAGATTTCTACTACCAACCACCTCGAAACCAGCGGCTTGGCAGCCGGCATCTACGTGCTGCGCGCCACCGACGGGGCCACCAGCAAGCTGGTAGTGCGCTAAGGTTTAGGTCGATTATCCCCTACCTCAACCAATCACAACGGGCCTGCCTCGCACTTGCGGGGCAGGCCCGTTGTGCTTGATGCCAGGGGCGCTAATAGTCCAGAAATGCCTCGTCGGGGTAGCACCAGGCCCAGCGCTCGCCGGGCTGGGCCGAGGTGATAACGGGGTGCTGCGTGGCGCGGAAGTGCTTGGTAGCGTGCTTGTTTTGAGAATCGTCGCAGCAGCCTACGTGGCCACACTGCTGGCAAATACGCAGGTGCACCCAGGTATCGCCCAGGGCCACGCAGGCGGGGCACACGTGCCGGGTATCATGCTTCAGGTGGGCGAGGTCGAGCGCCGCGAGGTGTTGGCAGGGAGTTTCCATAACAAAAGACAATAAAGGTCAGCAAATTAGTGACCAGCTTATTACCAAAAAATTATTACTTGCGAACACGTTATTCCGTGGTGAAGCCACGCTGGCAACCACTTCACTGGCCAGCAAACCGGCTAACCGACTCGACTAGAAGGCAATTAACCGAAACACTTCTGGCTGAAAATCAGCAGTTTATTATTAGGTCAACTTGCGGTACCTACCCAAACTACGGCCGGCTGGCCGGGCGCGGCCGCCACCCAGTTGCTGAGTGCTGATTTGCTAAAATTAAGCTGAGCAGAGAGAAATAAAATTTCCCACATTAGTCCTATTGCTTCTTAGTATCCTACCTTTGCATTGTATGGAGAACGATTACCACCCGCCCCTGAGCTTGCTGGCCCGCACGGCCAGCTCATCGTGGCAGCAGCAGCTGCGCCACAGTGTACGCTTGTACCTGGCTCTGGGTGCCAACCCCCTCGTGGAGCTGGAACTAGAGACCATTCTGCAAAAAACTGAAGAAGAGTTAGTTGACTTTCTATTAGCGGATGGGCCGCCCACGGCTGCCGCGCGTCAGCAAGCCCAGACGTTTCTGGACATGGCACAGAACGAGCTACTTTCTTCCGAAACCGACGTGCAGCAACTGCTGCGCGAAGCCGTGCCCACCAGCTAGGGCCGGCGCGGGCTACTGCTGGGTCAGGTAGGCCATTAGCCGCGTGGCCACCGCAATGACGGGGCCGCCCATGGGGTCGGCCTGCAACACCTCAAACGGGCCCTCGCCAAAGTACAGGCCATCGGACACCAGGAAGGTCAGGCGCACCATGCCGTTGGGCGGGAAGGGCCGCCGCGGTTGCTCCCACTTGCCAATCTGGTTGACCACGGTGAGGCTGGCATCAAACAGCTCGTCGATGAGCCGGCGCGACTCCGGGGTTTGGGTTTCCCACACCAGCAGCTTTTCGGCCTGGTTGAGGTAGCGCGCCCCACCCTCGCTGAAGGCGGCCAGCACATCGAGCCCGCCGGGCAAGCCCACTTCCACTACCACACCCAAAATCTCGCGGTGGTCGATGGGCGCGCCGCTGGCCGTGAGCAAGCGGTAGGCCAGCAGGCGCTGGCGCGCCTCTAGGGTTTTGTCGGTTGCCACGGCTTGCAGCTGCGCGGTGCTGGGCGCGGCGGCCAGCAGCACCGTCCACGGGTAGGCGGTGGGCTCGGTGGTTTGCCGGTACAGCGCAATATCGTCGCAGAACAGGAGCTCGTACACGTGGTTTAGCCCGTCGTTTTGATAGGGCTTAGCGGGCTTTTTGGAGAAGATATTAAAGATTCCCATGCGTTTTTGACTGAGGAGCCCCGCCCGGGGCGGGGCGGCGGAGCGGGCGCGGGCTCCTGCGCGGAGCTACGCCACTACCCCCATGTACGGGCAAATGCGCGGTAGCAACGTGCGGTGGGGGGCCGCCAACCAATTATTAGGGGCGAACTTGCACCGTGGGGGCCTTGCCAGCCCACCCTAGCTCTTCCTGCCCCATGAAATTAATTTGCCTCTGCGGAGCCCTGGCCCTGCCGCTGCTCGGCGCCGCCCAGCAGCTGGCGGCCACTGCGCCGCCCATCACCTACCACGTGGGCCTCACCAAGGCCCCCCTTTACCGCAGCGCCGCCGACACGGCGGGTAAGCCCAGCCGCTACCTGTTCAGCCAGGCCGAGGCCGTGGTGGTGGGCCAGTTTTTACCCCGCTGGGTGGTGGTCCGCCACGACGGCTTTCTCTACCTCACGCCCGTGGATAAGCTGCGCGACTACGACCCCGCCGATACCGAGAAGCTACCCATTGACCCCCGCACCCAACTCATTACCTACCAGGCAGTGGTGCCGGTGCCGGGCATCAGCCAGGCCGACCTCTACGCCCGCGCCACTGCCTGGGTCGCCAAGACCTATACCTCCGGCAATGCCGTGCTTGAGCAGCAAGACTCTGCCGCGGGCCAGCTGGTGGTGCAGGGCGAGCTGCCCGCCTTGGTCTACAACATGTACGCGGGCGTGCTGCGCAGCAGCTACGCCGGGGTAGTGCGCCACACGCTCACCATCTACGTGAAGGATGGGCGCTATAAGTACATTCTCAGCAACTTAGCTCACAGTGCCAAGGCCACGCCCAACATGAAATCGGGCGGCGCGCTGGAGCAGGACAACGCCAGCCTGTATGGATACGCCGGCCTCGGCAGCCACAAGCCCTGGACTGACCTGAAAACCGCCGCCACCCGCGACGTGCGCCACCTGCTGGCCGGCCTGGAAGAAGCCATGACCCTGCAAAAACCCCGGGCGGCGAAAAAAACCAACGATTTTTAGCCTGCTGCTGTTCGGCGCTGCCCTTCCCAGGCTTCGTCACCAGCGCCTGGCAGGCGCTGGTGACGAAGCCTGGGAAGGGCAGCGCTACGTGTTTTACCCCCGCCATGCGCGTAGACAATGCCCCGAGCTACCGGGCCCCGTAGTGGCCTTGTTGCGTGCAGAAGCACCCCAGCGCGGCACTAGAATACCCTGGGCGCGGGGCACGCAGCACAACGGGCTGTGCTCTTTTTGTGCCCTAACAACCAATAAGTTCGCTCGCTCGCGCCACTTTATTTAATCTGAACAGCAACGGAAACCGTAAGGCAATGGAATTCATTCAAAACTCATCTTACATGAAATTTCTGTTGCCTAACCATCTTAGCGCGGCGCTGCTGCTGGGAATGGGCCTTGTGTTCACCGCCTGCGATAAGAACGACGACACGGCGCCAATCAGCAAGGTTGACCTGACTTTCCAGGCGCTGTCCAGCACCAATCAGCTACTTCAGTTCAACGCCAACAACGTGACCACGGCACCTACCGCCGTTACCATTACCGGCCTGCAAACCGGGGAGCGCATCCTGAGTGTGGACTACCGCCCCGCCACGGGCCAGCTCTACGGCCTGGGCAGCACCAGCCGCCTCTACATCATCAACCCCACTACCGGGGTGGCCCGCCCGGTAGGCACTGCCCCCTTCACCCCGGCCCTGAGCGGCACCACCGCCACCATCGACTTCAACCCCACCGTTGACCGGCTGCGCCTGGTGAGCAACACGGGCCAAAACCTGCGCCTCAACCCGGAAACCGGGGCCGTTATGACCACCGATGGCCCTATTAATGGCGTAACGGGGGCCGCTATTTCGGCCGTGGCCTATACCAATTCCATATCGGGGGCCAGCACCACGGTGCTCTACGACATCGACCCCACCACCGACAAGCTGTATCGCCAGGACCCGCCCAATGACGGCACCCTGGTGGCCGTGGGCGACCTGGGCGTGAACGTAACGGGCCTCGCGGGCTTCGATATTGCCGCCGCCGGCAACGATGCCTTTGCCGCCCTGACGGTGGACAACCAGACGGGGCTCTACAAGATTGACCTGGGCTCGGGCCGCGCCACGCGCTACGATAATTTCCCGGCCAACACCACCATCATTGGCGTGGCCATTCCGACGCAGGCCGTGGCCTACGGTGTTGATACGGACAACAACTTCGTGACCTTCAACCCGAGCACTCCCCAAACCCAGGTAACGAAGCCCGTTACCGGCTTGCAGACCGGCGAGCGCCTCGTGGGCCTCGACATGCGGCCGCTCAACGGGCAGCTGTATGGCCTGGGCAGCACCAACCGGCTCTACACGGTGAACCTCGCTTCGGGGGCCGCTACGGTGGTGGGCACCGGCACACCCCTCGTGCTGACGGGCACCAACTTCGGCTTCGACTTCAACCCCACGGTAGACCGCATCCGCATCATCAGTGATACCGGTGTGAACCTGCGCGTGAACCCCGCCGACGGCGTAGCCATCGTGGATGGCCTGCTGAACCCCGGCACCCCCAGCGTAACGGCCGCCGCCTACACCAACAACTTTGCGGGCGCCACCACCACGGTGCTCTACGACCTGGACTCCAACACCGATATGCTGTATCGGCAAGACCCGCCCAATGTGGGCACGCTCGTTTCGGTGGGCGCGCTGGGCGTGAATACGACCGGGGTGAATGGATTTGACATCGGGGGCACCAGCGGCACGGGCTTCGCCGTGCTCACGGTGGGCACCGCCGCTAGCGTGTACACCATCAACCTGGCCACCGGCGCCGCGACCAAAGGAGCCGACCTGCCGCGCCCCTTGCAGGCCATGGCTGTCGGCCTAGGCTTCTAATCTGCCGGAGAGTACCCTTGCCCGCTGCGGTGCGGCAAGCAGGGGCCTGCTGCGAAAGCGCACTGCTACTTCTATTGGCTTTTACCCAAAGCCCAAAAAGCGCTGGCCTCGTAGCCAGCGCTTTTTTTGTGAGATGGCGGCCGTTTGTGGGCCGGCGCATGGCAGCTCGTTTTGGCGAGGCACCGCCGGGGGCTGGGCAACGTCCGCTAGCGGATAGTGCGGCAACCGGGGGCAAATATCCCGCGCCTGACCGACCGACAGCTAACAATTGGCCTTTCAAGTAGGAGCCCTAACCCAAGCCGCCTACTTTACTTTAAGCCCCAATTTTTAACCAACGTAATAGAGCGCCAGCCGGCCCGAAACGCTTCTGCCTAGCGCATTAAACCGCAGGTTTTTTGCTCGTTTGTGCGCAACACGTCCGTCCGGCTCCACGGAAATTCTTGCCTAACATGCTCAATGGATACGTAACAATGCCGTAGCTTTGCAGCATGCTTCAGCCGAAAAACTTGTTGACGAAGCGCGGAACCCTGCTCGGCAAGGAACCGCGAGGGAACCGGAAGGTCCTCGTCACCATCGGTTTTTCCGATTTTGCCTTTGGCATTTCCGTTATTTTTTCTGAGTGTTGCCCCGCTACCGTTTCGGATTTCGAAACGGTTTTTTTATGTCCGTTGAGTTCGTCGGCTTCCCCCGCAGCCGATTCATACTTCATAACTCAACCGCTACTCAGCCCTCCCAGGAACGCCAACAGCCTCTCCCCCGCCGTGGCGGCGGCCACCAGCGCCTCGGCCTGCATCGGTAGCCCGTTGCTCCGTCAGGGGTAGCCTTCACCTTGTCTGTTTTAGCTAGCAAACCTCATTTTCCTCCCCTTCGGTATGGCACGTAAAGACCTGCTCGACATCGCATCCCTTCACCGTGAGGAAATCGAGTTCCTGCTCGACCAATCCACGTCCTTTAAAAAACTATTCAGCCACTCGGTGAAGAAAATCCCCGCCCTTGAGGGGAAGTCTGTGCTCATGCTGTTTTATGAGGCTAGCACCCGGACGCACTCCTCCTTCGAGGTCGCGGCCAAACGCCTCTCGGCGGAAGTAACGAATTTCGACGTTGCCCACTCCTCCATCACCAAGGGCGAGTCGGTGCGCGAGACCATTGAGACGCTTCAGGCCATGCGCACCGACTACATCGTGGTGCGCCATAGCCACCCCGGCCTGCCCGGCATGATTGCCCGCCAAACCACAGCCTCGGTCATCAATGCTGGCGACGGGGCGCACGAGCACCCCACCCAGGCCCTGCTGGACGCCTTCACCATCAAGGAAAAATTCCCCGACCCGCGGGGTAAAAGAGTCCTCATCATCGGCGATATCCTCCACTCCCGCGTCGCGCGCTCTACCAGCACGCTGCTGCAAAAGCTGGGTGTTGAGGTCGCTTACCTCGGGCCGGGCTCGCTGGTGCCCAAGTACGTGCCGGCCAGCATCCGCCGCTTCACCGACTATGAGGCGGCCCTGGCCTGGGCGCCCGATGTGGTGTACCTGCTCCGCGTGCAGATGGAGCGCCAGGACGTGCAGTTTTTTCCCAGCGTGCGTGAATACCACCGGGTCTACGGCATCACCAACACCCGGCTGGCGGAAATCCGCGACCGGGGCCTCTACATTATGCACCCCGGCCCCGTGAACCGGGGGGTCGAGCTGTGCGACGCCGTCATGGACTACGAGCGCAGCCTTATCACCAACCAGGTCGAAAACGGTATTTCCGTTCGCATGGCCGTACTCGACTGGCTCACGCCGGGCGGGGATTTTCCGCGGCAGGAAGCGTATGCCGCACCGCAGCGAGCCAGCGCCACGGGGGTTAGGCTCTAACCGCCGGACGCAGCGGCTGGTTTCGCCCGCGTATTTTCATCTCCAATAGTATCAGAATATCCCCATCCCCTTGCCGGTTTACAGCACTCCTTCCTCCATGCTTCTCCTTCAAAACGCCCGCATCGCCGCCGAAAATTCACCCGTACTTATCGAGGGCGATGTCCTGATTGTCGAAGGAATAATTCAGGACATCGGTCCCAACCTAGCCATTCCCGAGGGGGCCCGCGTCATCGACGCGCGCGGCCGCGTGCTGATGCCGGGCATGTTTGATGCCCACGTCCATTTCCGCGCGCCAGGCTTTGAGAACAAGGAAACCATCACCACGGGGAGCGAAGCGGCCATTAATGGTGGCATCACCGGCGTGGTGATGATGCCGAATACCCGCCCGGCCCTCGACTCGGCCACCGCGGTGGCCACCGTGCTGGACAATGCCAAAGACCGCTCGCGCATTCCGGTGTACACCTCCGGCTGCGTCACCAAGAACCGCGAGGGCAAGGAGCTGGCCGAAATCGAGGGCATGCGCGGACTCGGGGTGAAGATGCTCACCGACGACGGGGACACTACCAACGACCCGGCGGTGCTGCTGCGGGCGATGCAGTACGCCACCGAGTTTGGGATGTTTTTTGCCAGCCACTGCGAGGTGCCGGAGCTGGCCGGGCCGCGCGCCCTCAACGAAGGGGTAATGAGCTACCGGCTCGGCATCAAGGGCTCGCCGGCTTGCGCGGAGGAAATCATCATTGACCGCGACATCCGCCTGGCCCGGGCGGCGGGCGCGCACGTGCATATCCAGCACGTTTCCAGCAAGTTAGGCATGGAAACCATTCGCTGGTGGAAATCGCGCGGCGATGTAAAGGTGACGGCGGAAGTGATGCCGCACCACCTGCTGTTCACCGACGAGCACATTGGCGACTACGACACGAACTATAAGATGAATCCGCCGCTTCGCACGCAGGTCGATTGCGACGCGCTGCTGGAAGGGCTCATCGAGGGCGTCTTTGACATCATTGCTACCGACCACGCGCCCCACACGCCCTTCGAAAAAGCCCAGGATTTCATCAGCGCGCCCAACGGTATCACCGGCCTAGACACGGCCCTGGTTTCGCTTCACCACTTCTTTGTGGAGCCCAAGAAATTTGGCTGGGACCTGGTGGTGAAGCGCTACTCGGCCGAGCCCCGCCGCCTGATGGGCCTGCCGGTAGCCGCCATCGAAGTCGGCCAGGAAGCCAATTGCGTCCTATTCGATACCGAAGCGGAAACAACCTTCACGCGGGAATTCATGAAATCTAAATCCCAGAACACGCCCTTTATCGACCAGACGCTGAAAGGCCGGGTGGACCTGGTGATTTTAGGCACGGAAATTTTGCTGGAGCGCTAACCGCTCGGTGCGCGGGGACCCGAATTATCCGGCAACGGCCCGCTGAGCCAGGCCATCCATCAGCTCGTGGCCGGCCTACTGCTTTCTTGAGGGAGCGTAAGAGGCTCTTGGCTCACCGGGCCAGCAGCGGCCAGCGAGCCAAGAGCCCGGGTTTACTCCTTGATAATGAGCCGGATACCTAGCGGCGCACCAGCTCGACGCGGCGGTTCTGGGCGCGGCCCGCTTCGGTGGCGTTGTCGGCCAGCGGCTTGCTTTGGCCAAAGCCGGCGGCTTGCAGGCGGTCGGCGGCAATGCCCTGGGCGGTGAGGGCGGCGGCCACGGCCCGGGCGCGGGCCTCGCTCAGCTGCTGGTTGTGGGCGGGGGTGCTGGTGTTGTCGGTGTGGCCCTGCACGGCCAGGCGCAGGTCGGGGCTTTGCACCAGTAGCTTCTGCACTTCGGCCAGCACGGGCTGGGCATCGGGGCGCAGGGTGGCCTTGTCGGTATCAAAATTGAGGTGCAGGGCCACGTGCCCATCGGCGGCCAGCTTCTCCTTCAGCTCATCGGCTTTCAGTACGGTCGTGAGGTCGGCCATTACGGCTTTTTCCACCACGTCAATTCCGTAATCGCCACCTGACTGACTATTGATTTGCACCCATATCTCCTTGTCTTTCTGACGAATGAGGTACGTATCGCTGGCGTCGTTGTCATTGGTGCCGAACCCGTGGTGCTTGTAATACTCGTCATTTCCGATTTTATCGACCGCTTCTTTCGGCACGAGGCCCGTCCACACCTTCACGGCTCCCAGTGCCTTGAGCTGGTTCTCGTAGTTGCGGTCAATCGCCAGCTCCGTCACTTTTGGGGCCTTTTCATCCGACCGGTTCGCATCAAAGAGGCGGCGCGATACCTTGCCTTCGATAGCCAGCAAGGTTTTGCCATCGTACACGTAGGCCCGCTCAAAATCAATGTCTTTGCTATTGGTGGTGTTGAGCTCAAAGCCTTTTAGCCCGGCAACGTAGGGAAACGGCCCCAGCGCAGCCGTTGAAATGGGCACCGTGCTGACATCAAAGGCCGCCGCTGGTGCAGCGGCGGGGGCCGGCGAAGTTTCGGCGGTGGGCGTTTCAGTTGCAGCGGGCGCGGCGGCAGTGGTGGGCGGGCTGGCTTGCTCGGCAGCCTGGTCTTTGTGGCCGCAGGCGCTGAGGCCGCCGGCCAGGGCTAGCGCCGCGAAAAGAAAACGAGGAGTTTGGGGCATAAAAGGAGAGTAAAAGCATTTGTGGCACCAAAGTAAAGGCACTGCCCAGTAGTCGAGGTTAAAAGAGTAGTTATTTCGTACTTGCCCCGCCGTTAGTGCTGTTGGCAACTCACCCTGGTGAGGCCGCCGCCCCGCATCGTGGGGGCGAGCAAGGGCTGGTAAGCATTGCGCGAGCTCTCCAGGCTGTTTTAGCTTGGCGGCGCGGTAATCAGGGCCGCACTTCGGCCCAGGTAGTAGCTGGCCCCGTAGCCCACCGCCGGAAACAGCAGCAGCATACCCGCCGGGTGGCCCCACCACATAAGTAGCAGGGCGCTGGCACTGGCCACCCAGCTCATCCTCAGCAGGATGCGAGCCGCCTGGGTCAGGTAAAACAGCGGGCGCATGGGCACGCCGGCCTTCAGCCAGCGGGGTAGCTTTTGGGCCACCGCATCGAGGCACACCGTACCAGTGGGGTCGGCGGGGCGCACGCCGGGGCGGTCGGCCAGGTGCAGCACCCGGCCCCCGGCCAGCTCGAGACGCAGGTGGTATTGGGCGAAAACCCCGTACCGGAAAACTCTGACCCAATAGGTGTAGGCCTGCACGCTCGCCAGCGGGATGGTTTCGGCCGCAAGGCCTTTGGCAATGCTGGAGCCCAAGGGCTCCAGGTGCAGGGCGGCGCGGGTACTGGTCAGCAGCATGGGCTGGTTGCTGCGGGCCACCTCGCGCCAAGCCAGGGCTAGCAGCCCCAGGCCCAGCACGCCGGCCGACGCAGTAGCCAGCGGCCAGCGGCCCACCGTGGCCCACAAGCCAGCCAGCAGCAGCAGCACTAAGCCACCCAGCAACAAGCTGACTACCAGCATACCACGAGGCCGAACAACGACCAGGCTCCGCAGCGTGGGCCGGGCAGCCAGGGTAGCAAGCGAAGGAGGAGGCATGGCAACGGAGCAGGGCCAGCGGCTTACCGCAGAAATTGGCCAGTGGCAAAAGGATACAGACGCAGCGGGCTACACCGGCACGGAGCGCGCGAGCTGGTCTGGGTGGTATAGACTTTCCCGACGCTGCGGGCCGTGCATAGCCGGATAACCAAGCCAGAGGCCCGCCACGAACAGCCCCAGCCCCGCGAAGGCCGGGGCGAGGTGGCTAAAATCGGTGTACCCGATGAGCGGATGCACCCCGATGGCCGTAGCAAAGCCCACGCCCCCCGCCAGGGCCAGCACTTGCCAGAGGCTCGGGCTGGGGGCCCCGCACCACACGCAGCAAAACAGGGCTACCCCGCAGCTGGCCAGCGCCCCACCGAAGCCCGCCCGGTCGTGCGCGATGAGCGGTATCAGGTGCGGGCTAAGCACCGTTAACTCTTTGGCAGTCAGATTGAGGTAGTGCAGGTCTTGCGGCACGAATACGCTGGTCATGCCCACCCCAACGATGGTGAAGCCCGCCAGCACCATGCCCAAACCCATCACGAGCAGGCAGGCCCGCCCCACGCCCGCCCGCGACCGCCACACCCCGGCAAACGCGGGCCGCCCCACGCTGCGCAGGTGCCGCGCGCCGGGGGGCAGCCGCCCAAACGAGCGCGCCAGCCCCAGCCCAAACACCGGCAGCAACAGGGCCGTGGCCGTGCCGTGCCACACATCAAAATACCCGTAGCCCAGGTAAGCCAGAAAACTGCTAAAGCCCAGCAGGCCACTGCCTAGCAGCACCCACCACGCCCAGGGCTGGCCCTGCCGCAGCGGGAACTCGGCCAGCCAGCTATACAGCAGCCCGGTGGCCACCACGGCCCCGCCAAACGCGGCCCGGTCGTGGAACATAAAGTGCAGAATTCGGCCGTCGCTGGCCCCGCAGATTTGGCTGGCCACCACGCCCAGGTAGGCTACATCGTGGGGCAGCAGCTGGCGCGTGGCCGCCAAAAACAGGGCAAACCCGCCGCTCAGCACCAAGCTCAACCCCACCAGCGTCAGCAAGCGCCGGCCGTCGCCGGCCAAGGCGGATAAAAATCCGGTTTGGGGGATGGGGTGGGGCGACTCGGGGGCGGGCATAGCGAAAACAGCAGCGGGTTAAAAGCCCAGCGTGGTGGGCTCCACGCCCTGCTGCGCAAAGTATGGGTCGAGGCGCTTGGCCAGCTCGGGCCAGTGGTGGTGCGGAATGGCCGGGTACAGGTGGTGCTCCAGGTGGTAGAGGTGCTCCAGGGCAATCACCGAGGCCACGCGCCCTCGAAATAACCGCGTCTGCAACAACACGTTGTGCTCGCGGGGCCGGTGCGGCAAGTAGGACGTCATCAGCGGCAGTAGCCAGCTACCCAGCGTCATCAGGGCCGCGTAAATGAGCAGCACCGGATGGCCCGCCAGGGCTAGGGCCCCCGCCCCCACTACCAGCAGCAGGCAGGCCAGGCCCTCGCCGCGCACCCAGCGCTTGTCGCCCCGCTCCTGGCGCAGCGCCCAGAAATAGAGCTTAAAATTATACGTAAGACCCTCGCGCAGCGCGCCGAACAGCGACATACCGGCCGCGGCCCCCTCAATATCGTCGGGCGCGGGGTAGCGGGCGTGGTGGTGCAGGTGGGCCAGCCGGTAGGCGTGGCCGCTGCGCAGCGCCAGCAGTTCAATCACGCTCAGGAAGAAGTCGTTGACGGGTCTACTGAGCCCCAAATTGGCATGCACTAGGTCGTGCGAGGTCGAGCCGTAGGTAAGAAAGCTCAGGGCCATGAGCATCCCCACGGCCGGCACCCACCAACCCAGCGCGGCAAACCCAAAATAAAGTGCCGCGCACCCAAAGGGTAGCACCAGCGTGAGCACCCGCTGCCCGTTCGTAATCGGCACTAAGTCGGCAAATTGCCGGGCGGGCGGCAGGCCGGCACTGCCGGCAGTGGGGTGATTGTGGGCCATACTGCTACTACGCTTTGTATCGGAACAAGGATTAAAAGCCGCCCCCGGCAGGACAGTCAATTAATAGGACTTTACCAGCATTGTTACCACGGGCGGTAGGCTCGGGCCTCCCGCTCTGCCCGCAGGCCGTGCCGCCGCAACTCGCAGAAATTGGGGTTGATGTTGATAGGCTGCCCGGCGGCGGCCTGCTGCTGCACCTGCGCCAGGCCCTCGGACGTGAAGACAAGGGCAACCAGCCTGAAAAGGTATCGCCTCAACCAACACTGCGCGGAGCAGTTTGGTTGAGGCGATACTACTTGATTAACTGATTGACTGTACGGCTGCCTGGCTATCTCCCCTCACCTTAAGGAAGCACTACCTGCGCAGGCAACGTGCTCTTACTGGGATTAAATGGCAGGCCCAGCAGTTGGGCGGTGATGGGGGCCACATCCTGCAAGGCCATCTGGGGCACTACTTTGCCGGCGCTAAAGCCCGGCCCGTAACCCACAAAACCGGTCTGAATCTGCGTGTTGTCGGGAAAGAAGCCGTGGGTGCCGCCTTTGCCGGGCCGCACTACGGCCCCTTCGCGGGCGGCGCTCATCGATACCCCTAGGGCCGGGGCCAGGGCTAGCGCGGCGTGCGGGTCGGCCCCAATCTGGTCGAGCTCGGCGCGCTCCACTACCCGGAACAGCTTGCGCTGCTCGGCGGGCGCGGCGGCCAGCAGCTGGCGCACCTGCGCCAGCGTTTTCTTATCCTTGGAGTCTTTCAGTATTAAGAAAGCAGCCGCGCCAGAGGTGTGGAACTGGGCCTTCCAACTGCCCTTTTCGGCAGCATAGAGGCCATTTTCAGCCAGCCACACGTTGGGCGCCAAGGTCGTAGTGATGTCCACGAAGCCGTGGTCGCCGGTCACAATCACGGCGGTCTCTTTGTCGATGCCGGCTTTGGCCAGGGCTTCTACCAGGTTGCCCACTACCCAGTCGGCGGTGGCCAGGGCGCGGCGCACGTGCTCGCCGTCGCGGCCGTCCTGGTGCTCGGCGTGGTCTACCCCGAATACGTGCAGCGTGAGCAGGGTAGGCTTGTAGGTTTCGAGCAGGTAGGCGGCGATGCGGCTGCCGTTCTCGTCGCCGCTCACGTAGTCGCTGCTCATGTCGCGAGCCGTGAGCGGGCCGGTAGCGTTGCGCTCAATTTCCTCAAACAGGCCCTTGGGCGTGGTTTGCTCGCGCACCGGTGTGAGGCGGTCCTTATTGGTCAGCGACCACACCTCGGGCACGTTGTAGTCGATGGGCGCGCCCGCCGTCACGGGCCACGACACGGAGGCCGTTTTGCCGCCCGCCTGGCGCACGGCGTCCCAGAGGGTCGGGGTTTTAATCAGGCTTTCCTCCCAGTACCAGCGGCCGGTAGCTCCGTCGGGCTCGAAGGGCGAGTTGTAGTAGATGCCGTGCTGGGCCGGGGCCACGCCCGTAATAAGGGTGGTGTGCGAAGGGTAGGTCACGCTCGGGAACACGCCCCGCACGCCATCGGCTGAGGTGCCCTGGGCGGCCATGCGCTGCAAATTAGGGGTAGGCCACTTCGCTTCGCGGTAAAAATCGGGGCGAAACCCGTCGATGCTGATGAGCACGACGTGCTTGGCGGGCTGGGCCAGGGCGCTGGTAGTCAGGCCAAAACTTAGGCCGAGGGCAGCAAACAGAAATTTCATAAGCAACTGTTTAGTAGCGAGATAGAGGTAAACGGCCGGTATCCCGAAGAAAAATCCGGCGGCCCAATCCGTCGTTTTATTAGAAAGAATAGCGGGCACCCAGCTGAATCTGGTAGGGCGTGCCGTTCTGGTTGGTGGTGCCCACGTTCTCGTTCACGCGGTAGGTGTAGCGCCGGGTGTTTTGGTTGAAGCCGGTGGCCGTGAGCAGGTTTTGCTGGCCCAGGTTGTAGTTCACGCCCCACCCTTTATTGAGCAGGTTGGCGAAGTTGAACACGTCGGCGCTGAGCGTGAAGCCCTGGTTTTTGTAGGTTTTGAAGGTCTTTTGCAGGCGCACGTCGAAGGTGCCCGAGAAGGGGTTCACGCCCCCGTTGCGCTCGGCGATGCTGCCCAGGCTGCGGCGGATGTAGTCGACAGCGCGGTTGTCGGGGTTGGCCAGCAGCTTTTGCATGGAGGCCGCCACTGCGGGGGCCGTATTCGGGTTGTTGGGGTCAAACACGAACGCCAAGTCGTTGTCGGTGCCGGGCCCGCCCACGAAGTCGCCGTTGATGTCGGAGTCCACGGTGAGCGAGTAGCGCGTGCCGCCCAGGCCGGTGAAGCGGCCGCTCAGCACGAAGCCCTTCACGCTGGGCGAGGCACCGTAAAACACTACTTTGTGCCGAAACTGGTTGTCGGAATAGTTGAGCTCACTCAGGTCGCGCGGGTCCGATTTGATGGGCCGGAACGTGGATGTGTTGGCCACGTTGCCGTTGTAGGAAGTGTTGTCGCGGGTCGAGTTCCAGGTGTAGCTGGCGTTGAAAAAGCCGTCCTTGGCGTAGCGCAGCTCGGCGTCGGCCACCATGGCAAACTGCTGCACTTTGGCGCCGTTGGTAAATTCCAGGGTGCGGCCCACGGCCTGCGTCTTGCGCCCCAACACGCTATTGGTGATGCCACCCGCCGTGATGCTGGCGGCTGGTACAAACACGCCCCGGCCGGCCTCATTGTCCAGCGTGAAGTAGGGCTGGTCCACCAGGTTGCGGTCCAGGTACACGTAGTTATTGTTGGTGTACGAGTACAGGAAGTTGGCCCCCACCCGCAGCCAGCTGTTCACGATGCGGTTCAAGCTCAGGTTGGCCTTGTAGATACTGGGCACCTGCAAGTTCCTGTCGTTCAGGTTGATGGTGGACACGTAGGGCACGCCCGGCAGCAGGCCAGGCGCGGTGCTGGGGTCGGCGCGGTAGGCCGGAAAGTTGGGCCGGGGTACGGGGTTGGTGCCCGTCGAGGGCCGCGTCACGTCAATGGAGCCCACCAGCGTGCCGCTGTTCTGGATGTTGTTGACCTGGGCGTAGTTCACGGGGTTGGCCGAGAAAATACCGCCGCCCAGCCGGATGATGCTCTTGCGCTCGCCCTTCACGTCCCAGGTCAGCTGCAAGCGGGGCTGAAAGTTGTTCCAGTCGGTGGGGTTGTTGTCGGTGCGCAGGCCCAGGGCTTCCTCCACCACGGGGTTGTAGGCGCCCGGCGTGCGGTAGCTGGTCAGGTCCCAGCGCAGGCCCACAATGGCCTCCACGTTGGGCAGCGGGTTGTACTGCACTTGGCCAAAAAGCGAGGCATTCAGCACGTACTGCTGCACCGACGGCACGCCTTGCAATGGCACCTCGCGGGCGTAGCGCGAAGGATTTAGGTCGTTGAATTCCTTGAGGCTGTTGAATACAAAACGCCCGTTCTGCTCACTCGAAATGTAGGTATCGAGGTAGGTCAGCGTGTTGTCGGTGCCGAAAGTGAAGTTGTAGCGCCCCTTGGTCCAGTAGCTGGTGTTCACGAGCTGCACCTGGTTTTCCAGGTTGCTCTCCGGCGTGAAGCGCTGGCCGCCGAGCTGCACCGAGGTACTGCCCAGGTTGCCGTTGGGCAGGCGCGAGCGCACCGTCACGATGGCCCGCGGGATGTTGGCGTCGGGCAGCGCCTCGTTGGTGGTGTAGTTGCGGCGCACCGACTGGTACTGCACCTTCAACTCGTTGACGAAGGTGGGGCTGAGCTGCGTGCGCAGCGAAGCCAAAGTGCTGTTCTCGCGGGACTTAAAGTTGCCGTACACCTCGTAGAGGTTGATAGCCGAGTTGTCATCGGTGCTGTTTGGGTTGTTCCAGTCGCTGTAGTTGTTGCGCAGCGTCAGGCGGTTACGGGCGTTAATCTGCCAGTCGAGGCGGGCAAAAAACGTGTTGGCCAGCGTCTTGCGGCCAAACTCGCCGGTTTGGGCCCCGGCGCCCAGGCCATACTTAGTGCGTCCGATGGTCAGCACCGAGTCGAGCACTGCCCGGCTAATACCCAGCGCGTTGGCGTCGGCGTCCGACTTGATATCGGCAATAAAGAACGGTGCCGACTGGTCCTGCCGGTCCAGGGCGGTGAAGAAGTGCAGCTTATCCTTGATGATGGGGCCGCCGAGGCTGAAGCCGTACTGGTTGGTCGTAAAATTCTGGGTGCGCTTATTACCCCGAATGTCATAAGGGCTGGCCAGAAAATCGGCCCGGTAGTAGTCGAAAATCGACCCCGTAAACGTGTTGGTGCCCGACTTGGTCACCGCGCTGATGGTGCCGCCGCCCTGCCGCCCTTGGGTCACGTCGTACACGTTGGTGGCTACCTCAAACTCGCGGATGGCTTCCAGCGACAGCGAGAATGGGCCGTTGCCCACCGCGCCCGACGTAAGGTTGTTGCGGGCGCTTACCCCATCAATGAGGTAGTTGGTGGAGGAGGCCAGTTGCCCGCTCACGCTACCCCCGTTGGAGGTAGGGGCCAGCGAGGCGAGGTTGGTAAAGCTGCGGTTGAGCACCGGAATCTCCCGGATAGTCTGGTCCGTGATGGCCGTGCTACTACCCAGCCGGTCGATGCGGCTATTGAGGGCGTTGCCCCGCACCACCACTTCTGCCAGGCCCACGCTGGCGGGGGCCAGCGTAAAGTCTACCGCCAGCTGGTCGCCCAGGTTCAGTGCCAACTCATTTTTCACCTGCGTGCCCGAACCTACGAAGCTCGCCCGCACGCTGTAGGGCTTGCCCAGCGGCAACTGCCGTAGCAGGTAGCGCCCATCCACTCCGGTCACGGTAGTAGTCTGGAAGCCCGTGGCCTCGTTGCGCACCAGTACCACGACGCCCGGCAGCGTCTCGCCCTTGTCATCCACCACCCGCCCGGCAATGGAAGCATCTGTAGATTGGCCGAAGCTCAGCTGGCTACCTAGCAGCAGCCATAAGAAGAGGAAGGGGATTAGACGTTGAGCCATATTCATGAAGACTGAATGAGGCCGCAAAGGTGCCGAAAGCTGGTCAAGGCAATATGACGCTCAGAAGGTCATATTGTGTCCTTTTTTGCTATTGGATTGTATTCTTTCAATGAAGCTATTTAGGAAGCGGTCGGACAGGGCGAAGACAGAAGGACTCCCACGGCAGAGCGAAATTTGAGGCGCGCCCCATCCCCTTTCCTCCTTCATGGAAGTCTAAGGTGGTCTAGTTACGCTAGACAGTTTAAGAACTTCATCGGCGTCAGAAAGACGCGCCTTAGCTAGACCCGGTGTTCAGCACCTGGCAGAGTATCTACCCCGGGTAGTGAAGGCGCTGTTGGTCAACAAACTGCAACTGACTTACGGCGGCGGGATGGTCGAGAAGATAGCGCTGGCTTTTTTAAAGTTTCCAGTTCCTGCGCCAGCCGTTTGTTGGCCTGCCGCAGGGCCCGCACCTCGGCGGGGTCAGCGGGCAAGGGTTGCCGGGCCGCTTTCTGCCATGCGTAGAGCCGCTTGGGGTCGATATTCAAGGCGCGGGCAGCGGCCAGGGTAGAGCGGTTTTCGCTGGCCAGGCCCAGGTACGGAGTAGCTAGAACGACATGAGCCAGTGCAGGGCGGCTGGCCCTGGTTCCAACTACTTTTTCCTGATGAATAGGTCAGGTAGAATTTCGCTTTTGGTCAATTCAATTTACGGAAATGGCCAGCAACGCCGCTGGGACAGCGCCGGACCTTTGTAGGGCACTCTCACCACATTCTCCGCTACCACTATGTTTCTCGGCCATTTCGGCGTCGGCTTCGGCGCCAAGACCCTTCAACCCCGGGTGTCGCTGGGCACCCTATTTCTCGCCGCCCAGCTAGCCGATTTGGTGTGGCCCACTCTGCTGCTGCTGGGCGTGGAGCGGGTCCGCATCGTACCGCACTTCACGGCCACCAACGCCTTTGATTTTGTCTACTACCCCTTCACCCACAGCCTGGTGGGCGAGTTGGTGGCCGGCCTGCTGCTGGGCCTGGTCTACTGGCTGCTGCGCCGCAACCTGCGGAGCGCGGTGCTGGTGGGGCTGCTGGTACCCAGCCATTGGTTGCTCGATTTGGTCGTGCATATCCCCGATTTGCCGCTCTACCCCGGCCCTTCGCCCCGGTTCGGGTTCGGGCTGTGGAACCACTTCGCCCTGACGCAGGTGGTTGAATTTGCGCTGCTGGGCGCGGGCCTGTGGCTTTATGGGCGGCGCACCACGGCCCGCAATAAAGTGGGGCGCTATGGCTTGGTGGGGCTGGTTGCTTTTCTGGGGCTGGTGCACGTGGGCGGCCTGCTGAGCCCGCCACCCGCTTCGGTAGGGGCGCTGGGATGGTCGGGGCAGTTGTTCTGGCTGACGGTACTGCTGGCCTATTGGGTGGACCGCAACCGAGACGCTGGCGGCCTGCCTAGCGGCGAAACGCCCCGGGCGTCTGCCCCGTCCATTTCTTAAAAGCGCGCACAAACACGCTCGCTTCGGCGTAGCCCAGCAAGAAAGCAATATCGGTGGTGCTGAGGTAGGGCTCGCGCAAATGGCGCTGGGCGAGTTCGCAGCGCACCGCATCCAGCAAGTGCTGGTACGTCTGATTGGCTTCTTTGAGTTTGAGCTGCAACGTTCGCACGCCCAGATGCAGGCGGTCGGCGACGGCCGCTAAGGTAGGCGCTTCCCCTTTTAATTGGCGCACGATTTCGCCGCGCACCTGCTCGACGAGGGGAGGCGGCTGGTTGGCCGGCAGCTGGGCCAGCAGCACTGCCGCGTGCTGCTCAAACAACGGAAACAGCCCGGGGTGGGCATGCAGCACGGGTTGGGCCAGCGTGGCAGCAGCAAAGGCTATTTGGGTGACTGGCGCCTCAAACACCAGCGCCGCCGTGCCGAACGCCTGCTCGTGCGCCTGCGTATCGGGCGGGCGGGGGTAGGCCAGGTGCACGGCTAGCGGCGTCACGGGTTGGCCAATGAGCGTGGCGAAGGCCGCGCAATAAATCGACAGCTCCGAGTTGAGGACGTAACGCGGATGGATGATGGCCGCGCTTGTCACCTCCAGCCGCAGCCAGCTGCCGCCGGGCCACTCGGGCGCAGGCGTTTGCAGCGTGCGCACGCCCTGGCACGCTAGGTCTTGGTAGCGACACAGTTGGGTAATGGCCGCCCCGAGCGTGGGTGCGTGCAGCAGCACATACGCCAGCGTGCCCGCGGTGGTAAAATCAAGCAAGCGCCCGAGGTGCAGGTCGAAATGCGGGTCGTGGGTGGCCGCTATCACCAGCGGCCACAGGCGCTGGATGGTGGCAATGGGCACGCGGGCATCGGGGCTGCTGGTCGGGACAAAGTCGTAGTCGATGGCCCGGCAAAGCGTCGGCACATCGGCTCCGTGCTGGCCAGCGGCCCACAGCAACATGTGGAGGGTAGAAGCGGCAAGGGTATCAGGTGGCATCAGCAGTAGAAGGGAAATTACAAAGTACTGAGCCCGCGTTGAACTAAGAGACTCCGACGCGGGCCGGCTGCTCAACCTGCGGAAAGCGCCTTATACGCTGGCCGCTTGCCGGCAGCGGTTACGAGCTCACCTGCCTTGCCAACGTAACGCGGCGACCCGTGCTGACCGTAAAATACGGGGCTCACACAAGGCCCTGCTTTCGCGCTTGTCGAACCGGCCGGCCGGCCAGAAAACCGCTACCTTGCTGGCCATGCACCCGCTTCACTCTTTTTTTGCCGCGCTCTTTCCAGTCACGGAGCAGGACATGGCCCTGGTGCTGCCGCACGTAGTGCCTCGCACCATCGCCAAGGGCGAGCATCTTTTGGAAGCCGGTCAGGTGTGCGGGGCGGTCTTTTTTGTGACGGCCGGCTTCTTTCGCATGTACTACCTGCGCAGTGGGGGGCACGAAGTGAACTGCCGCTTTGCCAGGGCGAACGGCTTTCTAACGGATTACCAGAGCTTTCTGACCCAGCAGCCGTCGCGCTACAACTGGCAGGCGGTGCAGGAGGCCGAGGTGCTGGCCCTGCCCTACGAACTGGTGCAACGGCTCTACCGGGAGTCGCCCCGGTGGGACCATATTGGCCGCCTGATAGCCGAGCAGGTCTACCAGCAGCTCAACGAGCGGGTAGAGTTGCTGCAATTCTACACCCCAACGCAGCGCTACGAGTACGTGCAGCGGCACCAGCCAGACTTACTGGCCCAGGTGTCCCAAGCGCAGCTGGCTTCGTACCTCGGCGTGCAGCCCGAGTCGCTGAGCCGCATTCGCCACCGGCTCGGCCAGCAAAATAAATAGGCCGTCCCCGGGCGTTCTTAACCAACGTCAACGTTTGGCGGGGCGGGGTAGACGGAATTTTGTGGCCGTCACCAAAGTCCCCCTTCATGCAACAAAATCCTGCCCCCCGGGCCCTCATTACGGGTGCCTCCGGCGGCATTGGCTACGAATTGGCCAAATGCTTTGCCCGCGACGGCATCAGCCTGGTGCTGGTGGCGCGCCGCGAAGAGTCCCTGCGCGCCGTGCAGCACGAGTTGGAGCACACCTACGGCATTGAGGTCGCTTACCAGGCCCTCGACCTGTCCGGGGCCGGCCAGGCCACGGCCCTCTACGCGTGGTGCCAGCAGCAGCCCTTCCCCATCCAGTACCTGGTTAATAACGCCGGGTATGGCGACTACGGCCCCGTGGCCCAGGCCGACCCGGCCGTGTACGAGAACATGGTGGCGCTCAACGTCACGGCTCTGACTACGCTCACCACGCACTTTGCCCCGCACATGGTGGCACGGCGGCAGGGCCGCATTCTCAATGTGGGGTCGCTGGCGGCGTTTCAGCCGGTGCCGCAGCTGGCGGCCTACGCGGCCTCCAAGAGCTACGTCATGCACTTCACCGAAGCCCTGCATGCTGAGTTGCGGGGCACCGGCGTTACGGCCACGGTGCTCAATCCCAACGTGACCAAAACGGGCTTCGTGGCCCGCGCCGGCATGGAAAAGGCGGCCAATACCCAGGGCCGGCAGGCCGATGCGGCGGCCGTGGCGGCGGCGGGCTACCGGGGCATGCAGCGGGGGCAGCTCAACGTGGTGCCCGGCTGGCGCAACCAGCTGCTGGCCCTGAGCACCGGCCTGATGCCTTCGCGGCGGCTGTTGCTGGCCATTGCCACGCGGGTGTCGCGGGCCATCCAATAGGTGCCGCGGCTCCGGCGGCGCATTCTTTTTACCTCCTTTTTTTCTTTTTTCAGCGATGGTAAAGTTCACCATTCTCCTGCGTAAGCGGCCGGACATGACGCACGAAGAATTCGTGCAGTATCACCGGACCAAGCACGCCCCGCTCTTTATGTCGGTGCCCGCCGTGCGGCAGTACGTGCGCCGCTATGTGCAGGGCCATACCATCCCCCTTGTGCTGCCCGGCCTGCCGCCCTTCGCCTACGACGGCACCACGGAACTGTGGTTTGACACCCCCGAGGACATCGCCAACGTCTTCGACGACGAGGAGTATCTGCGCCTCATCCGCCCCGACGAAATGAAGTTTCTGGACCTGCACGGGTGCGGATTTCTGTTGCTAGCCGAGCACGTAGTGTTGTCAGGGGAAACGGCTGAAGAGCCGCCACGTTGAGGTAGGCACGTTGCTTTCCTCAGCCTGGCAGCTGCCCTGACACTCGCCGACTGCGAGGATGAGTGGACCTGAGCGCGCCCCGCACCACGCCCCTACTGGTCGCAACGGCGTGCTGCGCAACCAGCCCGAAGACCTGTAAGTGGCTCGGACGCGTTAGTGGACGGCACCTACTGCCGGGGGCTGCTCCTGCCCCCCAACCCGAACCGGGGGGTACTCTTCGCCCAGGGCGACCGGGTGCGGGTCGAGTTGGAGGCCCTAACGGCGGACAACTACTATTGTCTCAACGAGGTGCGCATCCAACTCAACAACAGTGGCTTGTTTGCCCCGCCGCTGGCCAGGTTGCGCACCAACGTGCGCAACCTGGCTGCCAGTTCGCCTAAAAAAGCCGTCGGCTACTTCGCCAGCCATACCGTGCGTGCCAAATCTCTGATAATCCGGTAAAACCCCTAAACGAGCTACCATGTATTCACCCGTAGAACCCGACAAATTGGCCCGCCATGCCACCGAAGTGGCCCCGCTCCTGCTGGCTGCCGGTCTGGCCCCCGCGGGCGTTCCGCGCCGTTGCCCCCCGCTGGCCCTCTTCGACTTTGCCCGCATAAGCTTGCATACCAAGGCGTACTGCTACCAGCATTTTCACCGGCTAGGGCTATTGGTGCAGGATATTTACGAGGGAGGCTTATGCAGCCACTTGCTTCACACGGCGTGGTTGCTCGCTTTTGGCTACCTCTACCAAGACCCCGAAGGCTTGCACTGAGTGGCCCCCCGGCAGCCTTACGACAGCTCCTCCAGGGGCGAGAGCATCACCAGCTGCGGGCTCAGCACCACGTGCTGCAGCTCGTGCAGGTCGCGGATGCAGGGCTTGGCGGGCGGCAGGGCGGGGGTATTATTGACAAGCATTTGACAAAAAGCAGGTTAGGAGAAAGGAGAATTAGGAAGTAGCGGGGGTAGCAGCCGGCCGGGCCAACAGCCGGGCGTTGTGGTAGCGCACGTTGCCCAGCAGCAGCAGGCGCACTTCTTTGAGCCGGCGCACGCGCTGGGACGTGAAGAGCACCTCTACTTGGGGGCCTAGCTGGTGGCTGAGCACGCGCAGCTGGCAGTTGGCATCGGGATTAGGCCCGACCTTCCAGGAATAAGTCAATTCAAAGCGCTCGAAGCGTGGGCTTGTCCAGTGCGCAGTGAGCAGGCAAAAAGTGGGCTGGCGCTGCTCACTGGCGCTAAAGCCCTGGGCGCGCAGCCACTCCCCTAGCCCCTGGGTCAGGTTGCGGGGGCCTTTGGGCGCGGCTGATTGGTAAGGAGCGCGCGCTTCCATAACCCTAGCGGAAAAGCGGCGCGGGCTGTGCTTCGGGCGCTTCCTCGGGTAGCAGGGAGGCCGGTATCGTAATTGGGCATAGAGAAGCGCACCAGAGCCAGCAGGTCCGTGAGCGAGGCTACTTTGCCCTGCTTGACGTGGTGCAGCCGCGTGCTGGCCGACTTGTTCTCCTGGCCGTAGCCGGCCCGAATCGCGCTATCCACGGCCGACGAGGGCATGGCTTCGCAGACCTCCCCGAGAAGGTGGTAGTACTTCTGCTTGTCCGTCATGGCATTACAGGGTAGAAGGTGAGAAAGCGTAGGAAGGCACCCCGGCCAGGTGGGCGGCCCGCTGCTGGGCATCTGCCAGCGAGGTGCTGTGGCTGAGCAGCCAAGTGAGGTCGACCGGCGCATCGAGCTGCACGCCCGAGAAAAGCCACTCTACCCGTTCGGTCGTAATACAGCTGAGGCTAGCCAGCATAGGGCGGCGCTCACCCGCTACCGAGAGGCTGACGCGGTAGCTCCAGCGCTCGGGCGACTCCCACTCGCCCAGCACGCCAGGGTACTGGTAGGGACGCGCCGGCGCGTCGAGCTGGAAGCCAGCAGTGACGAGCACGGCGGCAAAGGGGGCCGGCCGGGCGTCATAGTCGGGCTGCGGCAAAGCGAAAGCGGGGTGGGGTGCGGCCATCGTGTTTGACAGAGTTTGCGAGCGGATGCGTTACTTTCCGCTGTCGTCTGTACAAACACACGATAATGAACTACAAATAGCCCAAACATTTTGGGCTAAATAAAGACCATAAGGGCTTAATAAAGTGCAAGAGACTATAAATCAGGGCCTAAAATTTTTGATTGAATCTCTTGGCCTGAGCGTGCGTGCGTTCAGCTTTACTCTCGGTGCTCCAGCTAGTACCACTAGAAACTACTTAGACAAGGATACCAAGCCCAGTTCGGATTATATCGAACGCATTGTAGCGCACTTTGAAGATATGAACTTAAACTGGCTCGTGGCTGGCAAAGGCGAACCTTTCATGTCCAGCAAGTCAGATTCTGGAACTACCCAGACCGGGAATTTCAATCAAGCTGGCACGAGCAATAAGCAGACGATAAAAGGTAACAAGGGCACCGTTCAGAACAACACTAGAAGTGGTAACACCATCACGAATAATGTCAAGCTCGAAGGCTGCCAGCGCGACCTTAGAGCTGCTCAAAGAGAGATTGAGCACCTGCAAGCCCAGCTACGCATGCAGGAAACGGTGTTAGCGGCCAAGGAGGAAACGATAACGCTACTCCGCGCCAGCTTCAACCGGCCGAACTAGCTGTATATTGGCAACTAATTAAGCCCTAGCTTAACTTTGTGAGACGCGACGCTGTTATTTACCGTACATCGGCTGATGGCCGCATCTGTGTCGCCCTCGATTTGGCTTTCGCTCCTGAGCTACTTGACTACATCAGTCAAGACACTCGCCATCAGAAGAAATTCGACTACATTGTAGAGCTACTTATAAATAAGCTGCGCAACACTGACCTGTACGATAAAGAGGATATCAACGAGCGGTGCAAGGATGTAACCGCCATGAAATTCTTTAAGGGCCAGGAAAATGACCGTATCTACTGTAAGCAGGGTAGCTTATCCGACGAAACAGGCAAGCCAGTGTTCGTTGTTATCGCCGCTCGGCTGCATTTGAAGAAAAAGTCGGAAACAAACTCAAAAGCTGAAATCAACCTTATTGAGACCGTCGCGTCCTACCAATACGATTACACCACCTTCTCCAACCTTGACGATGACGATGACCCTGCCTGAAATCAAAGCTGCACTGCGGAAGCTTCGCGACGAAAAAATCCAAGAACAGCAAGACGAACAGGCCGCTCACGTACTGTCGTTTCGTTTTCTGAGCGAAGTGGAGCGCCTTTCGGAAGCCAAAGGTCTCACACGCAAAGCCTTGGCCGAGGCTGTGGGTACGTCGGCTAGCTACATCACCCAACTCTTTCGAGGCGACCGCACCCTGAACCTGCTCATGGCCGCCCGTCTACAGCGGGCACTAGGAGCTGAATTTCATATTAAAGCAGTTACGCCAATTACTCATTCGACTACTCCAGAAATGCATCCAATTATGCTGCGCAAGATGCCTGCTTCATTACGAAGCCAGCGGTTTATTGAGCAGCAAGCACAATCTGGTGGACAGTATGATGTTTACCTCGCTCCAACTAATTCTTCAGTCAAAACGCTTATTGATGATTTTTCTTGATTATGGCAGAAGATACAGCGCCCGATTTGAATCAAATTTATCTTAAGCAAAGCATTTTTTTAGAATGCCATATCAACAATGCGGAGACGCCACATGATATTTGGCCACATCAAGTAGATGGCTTTAGACAAAAGGAGTGTAAATTTATTCCATTTGTTAAAAGTGAATCAAATACTATAGGCTTTGAATTACAATACCATTCAGTTGCATTAGATGAGGAAAAAAATATTTTACCAGCTGAGGGAAAGTTTCGAATATTTATATCATTTGCAGTTGAAAATCTATCAGATTTGCTTTACTATGATGAACGTTTTGAGCGTGAAATTCCTAATGAATTAGTTACTACATCTTTAATTGGAGTAGCTTATTCTACGGCACGTGGTATGATATTAGGCAAAGTAGCTGACACAGTAATGGCAGGCTTATCTCTTCCTTTACGCTCTGCCCGCGAGCTTTTGTCGGAAACACAGCCCACAGATGATGAAGTAAAAGCAATACACGCTGCTATTTTAGCCGAAGAAGAGAAAGATAGCATTGAGAAAGTAGAGAAGGTATTGCCTAAGAAGCGTAAGCGTGCCTCCCCTAAGAAGTAATATATCACCTAATATATATTTTTAAAGACAAAGTGCCCCTACCGGTATTGGTAGGGGCACTTTGCTTTTATACCACTGGCTCTTCAATTGGGCCTAAATCAGGTGCGTCATCAGATGCACCCGGCTTAACTAATGGCAAATCAAACTCTTCTCTAATGGCTTTATCAAGGTCATGCACCTCATGTATAAATTCGAAAATTGGCCACGCTTCATAATTTTCTGCCTTTATTTCTCCTAGCATTTTAACTTGCTTAATTAAAGACATAATCTCACTATGCTGTTCAGCAAGAATAGCGTAAGCTAACTTGAAAACTGGTGACATAGTACCAACCCTAATATCTTTAAGCTCTTTATCTAAGACGGATTTTTTCTCGGTTTTCTTGATACATATAAGCCTATTAAAATTAATTCTAGCTAAGTAGTCCTCTTGCGTAGAAGTTCTACCCTCAATATTGTCAATCGCGTATTTAGTTATTTTATGACTAATGCCGTATTCTTTAGCTTCTAATAAAGCAAAAGATTCATTGAGTATATTTTTAATGCATCCAGTAGTTTCCTTTCCATCCCATTGACCCCAACTATTATAAGATAGTAATAAGCCAGCAAGATAATACTCATTACAAGCATTTAAAAAATAATCTTTTGTGATATGCACAACGTCACCTACTTTAAGCCTAAAAGGATTACCTGTTCGAAGTAAATATTTCTTGTTCACTACAGAAGCATTATGAACAATTAAATGGCGCCTTTCTCGGTATTCAGTTATAAGCCTCCAATCTATTAATAATTTTTCGTTACTTATTTTAAGCTCTTTTTCAAAATGCTTTAAGAGGTCTTCAAAAGTAAGACTAGCCATCAGAGATTCAACTTCTTGCGTTATAAAAGCTTGTACGGCCTCAGCAATTGTTTCATACTCATTAATCTCTTTCAGAGTAAGATTAAACTTCTTCTCTTTGAGATTGCCTTGGTATTTATTGTAATAATAAGCAAGCAAATCTGATAGCAAGTACTCAAAATAATTGCTTAACATTATGAACGAGCTCCTAGAAAATATTTCAAAGTTTTTAGTAGGAACTTTTGACTTGTTAACTAAGCCTTTAAGTATAGAAGTCATTTTTTGAGGCGACTTCTCCACAAGCTCATTCATGCTGTTTTTAAAAGCCTTTAAACCATCTTTATCGTCTTTATTCGCAGGAACAATAAGACCTAGACTAGAAAACGCCTCTCTGAATCGAGTACCGTTTTCATCTGCTTCACTTTTATCAGCATCCTGCGTTACTACTTCAAATGTATTAAAATAATACAAGAGCGATTTTATATTATTCTTAAATCCTTTAAGAATTTTGTTTACAGAATTAATAGAAGCAGGCGTGCTTGTTTTAGGTTTTTCCTCTTTCATGACTTATTTTTACTTATAATGAGAATAGAAATAATTTAGGAGATTAACCATTCCTGCGGAATCAATGCGCGCCCATTAGTCCAAGGCTCTTCTACCAGCGCAGCCTTAAACTCCGGTGTATCTAGGTTGGCGTGTTCGGTCACAATGATTTGCATGTTAGGACTCAACAACTTCACCACCTTAAAAAACAACGCGAACAGGCGTCGCACGGCAGCTTCGTCCGCCCCCACAGCTGCTAAATCCTGCACTGTGCCATCAAGGGCTTGGTAACCGCTCAGCTGTGGAAAATACACTTGGGTAGGCTGGTCGAACACGATAAAGTGCGGCACTGGCCTGTTCTTTTCAACAAAGAACTTGTGCAGTGCCAGCAGGCAAATTAAGTGGCAGCCCAGTGAGGTGGTCGGGTGCAAATGGACACCGAGCTAAGGTAGGTTGAAAAGGTAGTGAAGTTCGATTTCGAGCGGGGTG
>NZ_BAAGXF010000016.1:0-105343 GCF_054779975.1 Hymenobacter arcticus | reverse complement strand
AGCCTGGCTGCTCATTGCCAACATGACCATGTGCCTCAACCGCTTAGCGCCTGCTTAATTCCCTAACACCCTCTTAGGAAGTGCTTTGTTGGGTTTTGTAGCCGCTGGCCCGGCCTTGGCGCAAGTGCCGCCCACTTTTACTCCAGCGGTGCAGGCATTCATTAAGGTGAACGCGCCCGTAGTGGCCCTCACCGACGCCAAGGTGATAGATGGCACCGGCCGCCCGGTGCTGCTGCACCAAACGGTGCTGCTGCGCAACGGCCGCATCGAGCAGGTTGGCTCTCTCAAAAAAGTGAAGGTGCCGGCCGGGGCCGAGGTTATCAATTGCGCGGGTAAAACGCTGATTCCGGGGCTAGTAATGCTGCACGAGCACCTGTATTACACCATGCCGGCGGGCGGCTTTTTCAACATCGCCCAGATGCCGTACTCGTTTCCGCGCCTCTACCTGGCGGGCGGGGCCACTACCATTCGCACGGCTGGCAGCATCGAGCCACAGACCGACCTGGCCATTCAGCGCCTCATTGGCGAGGGTAAGTTTATCGGCCCCGACATGGACGTGACCGCGCCCTACATGGAGGAGCCGGGGATGGATATTCCGGCCCTCAACACCATAAAAGGCCCCGAGGATGCCGCCGCTAGCACCAAGTTTTGGGCCGATAAGGGCTGCACGTCGTTCAAGATGTACATGCACGCCACCCGCGCCGACCTGGCCGCCGTGGTGCACGAGGCCCACGCCCGCCACCTCAAGGTAACCGGCCACCTCTGCGCGCTCACCTACCGCGAGGCCGCCGAAATCGGCATCGACAACCTGGAGCACGGCTTCATGGCCAGCTCCGACTTCGTGCCCGGCAAAGTGGCCGATGCCTGCGACTACCCCGCCGCCCGGCAGGCCCTACTGCGCCTGCCTGCCAACAGCCCTGCCGTAACCGAGCTAATTAAGTTTCTGATTAGCAAGAATATAGCCCTCACCTCCACGCTGCCCGTGTTTGAGCCCTACACGGGCCGCGAGGTGGTGTTGGGCGGCGGCTTGGCCGCGCTCATGCCGCAGCTGCAAGAGCGCGAAACGGCCACTTGGCAGGCCAGCCAAGGCAAAGACTCGGCCAGCGTGGCGCTCTTCAAGAAGGAGCAGGGCTGGGAAAAGCAGTTCTACGACGCGGGTGGACTACTAGTAGCTGGCACCGACCCTACCGGCGCGGGCCGCACCATTGCCGGCTACGCCAACCGCCGCGAAATTGAGTTGCTGGTGGATGGCGGCTTCACCCCGCTCGAAGCCATCAAAATCTGCACCCTCAACGGGGCCAAGTACCTGGGGCGCGACCGCGACATCGGCACCATCGAAGCCGGCAAGCAAGCCGACCTTGTGCTGGTGGCCGGCGACCCTGAAAAGGATATTCGCCAGCTCCGCCAAATGGAAATCGTGTTCAAGCACGGCGTAGGCTTTGATTCGCCCAAGCTGTTTGAATCAATGAAAGGCAAAGTAGGTTTAAATTAACTAACTGATTATTAATAACATAAAATAGAACGTCATGCTGAGCTTGTCGAAGCATCTCTACCACGCCGCAACGATGCGGTAGAGATGCTTCGGCAAGCTCAGCATGACGTTCTTTTTATTCTATATCAAGAAGCTATTCAGCCGGCAGCGACGCCTCGTACGTATCGGCGTACTTAAAGTCTTCCATCCAATAATCAGAGCTGATTACGTCAAACACCACGCTACCGGCGGTTTTGTCGCTGGGCGTGATTTGCCACAGAATGGACGGGGCTTCGGGAAACTCGCCGCCCGCCAGCTGGTCGCCAAACAGGCGGTGCAGCAACGCACTGTCCGACAGGCCGGGGGCCAGTAGGCGCAGCAGCGGCAGCGCGGGCTCCGTATCCAGGGTTGCCAGGTCGGCGGGGTCGGCCGCCGTTATTTTCACCTTAAACTCCACGGCCTGCGGGTGCGGAAACTTGCCATTGTAGGCATCGTAGAGCAGCTGCGTAGCGTTGAAAAAGCCCTCGTGCAGCTCCAGCTTGGGGTTTTCTTCCCACAGTTTCTCGGTTTCCATCTGGTGGGCCAGCTGCTCAATCTGGCCGTCCTTTAGCTCGTCGGCAAACAGGTAGGTGAGCACGGCTTCGGCGGCAGCAGCGGGCTCCAGGTCGGTGATGGCCATCTGGCACATCTCCTTTAGCTCGGCCGGGGCCAGGGCCTCGGGGTTGTCGTAGTCAAGCTGCTGAAGCAGGGCCAGGTAATCGGCGTTCTGCCAGGCGTTGGGTAATTCGGAAAGGTGCTGAAAAGAAAGCCGTTCGACGGTGAAAGTTGCCATTGTATATCAAAATGGGTGGTAGTAGCCGCTTTTACGCATAATGCCGGCGCACAACCGAAATCCCGGGCCTGGCTGCCCGCCCGGCCCGGGTAGGAATAGGGTAAACGCTTGAGCCCGTACCGCGTATAAGCAGAAATGGTGGCTGAACGGCCGCCAGCCCATCCTCTTCCTTTTCCCATTCCATGAAAGCCACCCTGATTCTCGCCGCCGCCCTGGCCCTTACCACCAGCGCCGCCTTTGCCCAAACCGTAGCCCCCGGCACCACGCCTGGTGCCCAAACCGGCAACCCATCCAACATGCCCAGCGCCGGCAGCACCGCCGACCAGACCACCAACAATGGCCGCATGGACAACATGTCGAGCACCGACCGTAGTGACAAGAAGGCGATGCGCAAGGGCAAAAAGATGAAAACCACCGACAACGGCACCAAAGTAAAAACCAAGATGTAGTAACAGCCAAGCACCTAAAGGTCAGTGAGCCAGCACGGTGCTTGCAAATAACTAACGAATTAAGCCCCTGCCACCACCCGGCAGGGGCTTATTTGTACCCGTTGCCCACTGGCAATACTCGGCCTTGCTTATGTCTGCTTTCACATTCAAATCCAAATTCCACGACCTGGAGCTTACATACCTTGGCATTATTGAGCCAAACAATGGCCGCATGCTGTGGGAGGTTGAGCTAAGGATTAATGGCCAGCTAGTTACCGAAAAATATCTTGGTAGTTGGCCTACTGTTACCATCGGTAGCCATAATGAAACGGAGTCGCCGGACGGGCGCTTTTTCTTTATTCCAACGGAGAGCGGCGGGGTTGTAATTGATGCCGCGCAGGATTTCAAGCGAATGCATATTTCCTGCAAAGGACAAGGGGCCGCTAGCTTTATTGGGAATGTTTACGATGGTAATTGGCTGATTATCGTGCATCGCAACGAAGTGATTATGTTCGACTTACTGGTGTTGCAGCAGCATAGCCTCGATTTTCCGTCGGTGAGCGTGTGGTGGGTTGTCCCTGTTGATGACCAGCAGTTGCGCATCATCTACCGCGACTCGGGCAGTATTGAAAATAAAGAAATGATAGTCAACAGATAGAGCGCAAAACGTTTTTGCTGGTCTATGGCAAAAAGCTCTCCCACGCAGCATTGAAAAATTTAGTTTTGTCAGATTCCCCTAATCCTTCCCGCCCCACCATTAAATCTGCGCCCATCGTGCTGGCCGGGGCCACCGGCGACCTGGGCCTGCGCATTGCCCAGGAGTTGCTGGCCCGTGGGGCCACGGTGCACGCCTTGGTGCGCCCCGGCAACACCAAGCCGGCCGTGGCCACGCTGCGGGCGCAGGGGGCCACGGTGGTAGAAGTCGATTTTGACAGCGTAGCGGCGCTCGCGCAAGCTTGCGCGGGGGCGGCCTGCGTGGTATCGGCCCTCTCGGGCCTGCGCGATGTGATAGTGGACACCCAAGCGCGCCTGCTCGAAGCGGCCGTGGCGGCCGGTGTGCCCCGCTTTATCCCGTCCGACTACTCCATCGACTTCACCAAGCTGCCCGAGGGTTCCAACCGCAACCTTGACCTGCGCCGCGAGTTCGGCCGCCGCCTCGACCAGGCACCCATTCGGGCCACCTCCATCCTCAACGGCATGTTTATGGACTTGCTGACCGGACAGGCTCCGGTTATCTTGTTCAAAATCAAGCGAATGCTTTACTGGGGCAGCGCCGACCAGCCACTCGATTTCACCACCATTGCCGATACGGCGGCGTTTACGGCCGCCGCTGCCCTCGACCCCACCACGCCCCGCTACCTGCGCGTGGCCGGTGAGGTAGCCACCATGCGCGACTTGCAAGCCACGGCGAGCGCCGCCACTGGACAGCGCTTTCGCCGCCTGCGGGTCGGGGGCCTCTGGCTGCTCAAACTCATGATAAAGGTGACGCGCCGCCTCGTGCCGGCCCCCAACGAGGTGTTTCCGCCCTGGCAGGGCATGCAGTACCTGCACAACATGTCTACTGGCCTACCCAAACTCGCGCCGCTGGATAACGACCGGTACCCGGAAATCCGGTGGACGCAGGTGCGGGAGGTGCTGATTACTAGAAAGTAAGCTTGCCAAGTCGGTGCCAGTATAGTTATCAATCAACCGGGTAGGGGCTTCCATTGAGTACCCCGCCTTGCTTATCTCATTGCTTTTCTATGAAATATTTTCCGCTCCTAGCCTTGGTTTTTGTGCTCACCGCTAGCGCCGCCCAGGCCCAGACCCAAACTGCCACCCGTGGCAATGTGCCGGGCTCGCTGCCCGTCACCCCGCCCGAGGCGTCCGACGCCGGTAGCCCTCGCGCCCACCGCCACACCGAAAAAGTACCCGGCACAACGCACCGCGAGAAAAAAAGGCTGCGCAAGCTAGCCAGAGTGCCCGCCAACCCCGAGGGTACCATGAAACCTAGGTAAAGCTTAAATGCGTAAGTAATTCGCAATCAATAATATGTGAATCAGGTGCGTCTGATTTGGGCTATTGGTCTCGAAGGCAGGCGCCCGCAAAGGCTGGCTCAGCGCTTGTAAAGGTGGATGGACTGCCCCACCAGCTTCCACTGGTTGTCGAACTTCTCCAGCAGTCGAATCTCGTAGGAATACGTTTTTTGCCCACTTTTTGCAGTCGATTCCTCGTCGTGGCTCACCCAGGCGGTGTTGCCCGCCACGTGCAGCTTGTAGTTGGTATTGACTGATACCCCACCCTGGCCCGTGCCGGGGGAGGGCGCCACCATCAGGGCCGGCGGAATATCCAGGACTTTGCCATCGGCCGTTGACACCAGCATGCGGCTATACGGCTGAATGTGCCAGCACGCGGCGTGGCCCGGCGCATCGCCCGCCCGCCAGGTAGCCGATTCTTTTTCCAGCAGCTGCTTGATGGCGGCGGTATCATCCAGCGGCTGGCTGCAACCGCCCAGCACGAAGCCGCCGAGCACTATAAATAGGATTTTCATCGGGGTGGGATAGGGAAAGCGGTCAGTATAAGTGACCTAAGTAGCAGCCAGCCGGCAAGATAGCGCGCCCACCCAGGACAAGGCGTGACCGCAGCAGCGGGAAAAGTAGCTACTGTGCCCTTGCTTACCGTACGCACTGGGGAAGCCGCAAGCATTGCCCCTAAAAGCCCAGGCTACCAGCCCACACCTAGTTAGCTGGTGCGCAAATACGTCTTCAACCAAACGCACTAACCGGCCGCTGGCTACCCGCACTAAAGCGATGGCGCAAGGCCCGAAGCCCCATCATTTACCCGTTTATCTTATGAAATCCTTCCTGTTTCTGGCTGTCATTTTTGCTTGCAGCACCAGCGCGGCCCTGGCCCAAACCGTGTTGCCCTCGGGTGCGGTAGCGCCCACTGGGACGGTATCGCCCACTACTGGCGTGCCCATAACGCCCGCCACCGTACCGGGTAGCGCACCCCTCAGCACGCCCGCCACCCGCGACGCCGGTAGCCCCCGCGCCGCGCGCCACGATGAGAAGGTGCCCGGCCTAAGCCGCCAGGACCGTCGGCAAAACCGAAAAATGGATAAGATGCACTATACCCCCGCTGCGGAGAAGCAGTCGGGGAAGAAGTAACTGCCCCTGTCTGCCCAAGCCCCTACCAGGGCAAAACGCCAGTAGAGGAGGACATGGTGCCGGTGGGGCCATCGGCTGGCAACAGCGCCAGCCGGATGGCCTCCGCCGCGCCCTGTGCGGGCGTGTCGGTGCCGGCAAAGCCGTTCAGGTCGGTGGCCGTGTAGCCGGGCGCGGCCGAATTTACCTTGATGGCCGTATCGCGCAGCTCGTGAGCCAGCTGCGCGGTGAGCATGTTCAGCGCGGCCTTTGAGGCGGAGTACCCCAGCAGGCCCCAGTCGTTCTGACTGCTAAGCGTGAGCGAGCCCAGCGGACTCGATACGTTGACAATACGCCCCGCCGCGGCCTGCTTCACCAGCGGTAAAAACACCTGGGTAACGGCCAGCGTACCCAGGAAATTGGTTTGGAACGCTTGCGCTACACTGCCCACCTCGACCGTGCTGGGCGCGCCGTCGCCGGCCGCGTTGATGCCTGCATTGTTCACCAGGATGTCGAGGCGGCCTTCCTCGCGCTGTATGTGCGCTGCCGCCGCGTCGAGCGTCGCCTGGTTGGCCAGGTCCACTTCGAGAAATCGGACGTCGCCGGCGGCGGTCAACTCCGCTACGGCTTGCTGGCCTTTGGCCGCCTCGCGCGCCCCCAGGTATACCCGGCAGCCCGCTTGCAGCAGCCCCCGCACAATTTCAAAGCCGATGCCTTTGTTGCCGCCGGTGACCAGCGCAATCTTCTTGTTTGCCATGTTGCCCGTGGGGTTTGGGCCTCCTAGGGTAAGGAGGTGAGTAAGTACACCACAAAGGTCTGGGAGGCAGCCGAGGGATAAACTTCGCCAGTCAACCCATCTGTTTTAGATTTCAAACACGCTACCAAGACTGACCCAAACCATCTGTCATTGCGAGCGCAACGCAGTGGAGCGCGGCAATCGCACCAGAACGAAATCGTTCGGGCATCGTGCTAGTGCGATTGCCGCGCTCCACTGCGTTGCGCTCGCAATGACAAACGTTTTTTGGGTAAAGCCCAATTAGAGGGCAAACCCACCCAAACGCCGGAAGTCCCCCGGTGTTTGCCCGGCGTGGCGCTTGAAAAACGTGCAGAAGTGCGCTACATCGGCAAAGCCCAGGCTATCGGCAATTTCCGAAATACTCCAATCAGTTTGCTTCAGCAGAAGCTTGGCTTCCTGCGTCAAGCGGCTGCTGATGAGGGCGGTGGTGGTGTGGCCCGTCGTCTCCTTCAGCACGCGGTTGAGGTGGTTGACGTGCACGGCCAGTTGCTGCGCGTAGTCGGTGGCGGTGCGCAGGCGCAACGGCGGCTGCGGGCTGGGGCGCGGAAACTGCCGTTCCAGCAGCGCCGCAAACTGCGCAGCCACCCGCGCGGCGGCGCTATGCGTGGCCAGCGGGGCGGGGGCCGGTTGCAGCTTCTGCACCAGGTGAATCAACTCCCAGAGATAGGTGCGCAGCAGGTCGTGCTTGTAGGCGTAGCCCGAATGCAGTTCGTGTGCCATCTTCTGAAAAATAACTTCGAGCGCCGCGCAGTCGGCCTCGGCTACTTCCCACACGGGGTAGGCCCCGGGCCGAAAAATCGGCAGCTCCGCCAACACCACCCCGGTGCGGGCGGGCAGCAGAAAGGCATCGTCGAAGAGGCAGCAGTAGCCCCCGGGCGCCTCGGTGAGCGGCAGCCACCGGTAAGGCACCCGCGGCGTCACCAGAAACAAGGTATTGGCGCCAACGTGCGGGGCCTGGTCGGCATACTCCACCTGGCTGCGCCCCCGGCAGAGCGTGATTTTGTGGTACTCCCGCCGCGTAAACGCCATCGGTGGCCCCTGCGGGATATCCGCCAGCGGAAACACGTTGAAATGCCCCACGCCCTGCCCCATAACCGGCGGCGGCAGCACGCCCCCGGCCGACGCCGGGCTAGGGGTACACGCCTCGTAAAAGGCGGCGAGGGTGTTCGGTTTCATACTATTTGGCAAGCAGGAAATGATAAACGTTACTTGCGCTGTTTTGGAAAGGAACTAAGCCAACGGCCCGTAGTTTTGGAAGTATGAAATACACCCTTGAAATCCCCGACCAGGATGCCGAGTTCGTGCTGGAATTTCTGCGGCGCGTTACCTCCGTTAAACTTACGCCCGTAGGCCGCAAGGCTAAGCCCAAAGATGAAACTGACTACTTGCTGAGTAACCCAGCCAACGCCAGAGAACTACTGGATTCCATCGAGCGGCTGGGGCGCGGTGAAGGCCAGGTTCATGACCTGATTGAGGCATGAAGCTCCTTTGGGACTAAGCTGCCTGGGAGTAATATCTATACTGGCAGGAAACGGACCGCGCCATTCTGCGCAAAATCAACACGCTGTTGAAGGAGTGCCAGCGCACACCCTTCACCGGCACTGGCAAGCCCGAAGCGCTGAAAGGCAACCTACGCGGCTACTGGTCGCGGCGCATCAACAAGAGCATCGCCTGGTATATCAGGTGGTAGGGGAAACGCTATTCATTGCGGCCTTTCGCTTCCATTACGAGAAGTAGCTGCCGCTTAGCGCTGGTCGATGGCTGGCTGTAGCTGTATCTTGGCGCTATGACAGTGGCCGTTAGACTAGAATTTCCTGACGACCGGGCGGCCGATGTAATTCGCTGGCTACAAGCTGCATCTGAGGGCATAGAAGTTTACATTGTAACAAGTGAGCCGTCAGAAGCAACATCACCGCCAAATCAGCAACCACCAAGACCTAGATAAATTCCTGCGGTTGTTTCTGGCCACCCGCCAGCTAGGCATCTCGGCCGCGCTGGAAACCTACGCCCAGCCTGAAACGAATAGGTCGCCTACAAGGCGAGTTCGATAGGCTGATTGGCAGCGTGGCGGTGGCGCACGGCTTCACGCTGGTTACGCACAACCCCCGCCACTTTTCCGATATGGTTGGTATCGTGCTGGAAGATTGGGTGCAGGAGTATGAGGATGGGCAACGGGCAAAGTAGCTGTTATGCTGTAGCTTGCTGCTACGTATAATAGCAATTCACTAAAGATGGCCAGCTACCCAATTGTCAAAATCCCTCAACGATTTCTTCAAATTGACAAGGTGTTGCCAGCCATGCCACCTGTTCCTATAGAACCCGTAAAGCCTGCTGCTCCAGAAACACCAAAGCAACAAGCAGATGATGAAGTGTCTGCTGCTGGTTCTGGATGTGTAGGATTGCCCATACTGCTTTTTGGGGCTTTCTTCATCTATATAGGTAGCAGAAGTAGCGGAAATCTTGCTACTGGCTTCGGAATAATAAGCTTAGTGATAGGACTTTTTGTGTGGTTCAAAAACTATGCAGGTGATTCGAAAAATGCTGTAGCTATAAATCGTTCACGTCAGGGTGGCTATAGATTAGCTGTTGAAAAGTATAATAGTGATAAGAGTCAGTATGAAGTTGATTTGCGTGATTATGAGAAAAAGATAAGTGAATATAAGGTTGACAGAAAAAATTATGATTCAACAATAGAAAAGCTAGTGCTGAGTGAGGAATATAAAAAAGAGACGGTAAAGTTAAGACGCCTTATGGTTAAAAGCGCACTAGATAATTCATCTGGTCCGGTTTACTGCAAAAGCACATATAATAAAGGTGTTTCAGAAAAATTTTTTTATTTAGAGTTATTAAAGTTCTTTGAAGGAATTAAGGTTGATATTTTAAGAAATAATACGCTCCCTCATGATAATTTTAAACAACCTTTTCTGCCTGACTTTATCGTCTTTATAAAGCAGCTTAATCAGTGCGTTGTAGTTGAGATAGATGAGCCATACGTAGGTAAAGATGGTGCTCCCATCCATTATCTAAATTCAAATGACGAGTTCAGAGATAGGTATTTCTTGGCTCATGGCTGGATTGTTATAAGGTTTGCCGAAGAACAAATTATTAGGCAGCCAGAGCTATGTATATCCTTTCTTGTTGATACTTTGTGCCAATTTACTCCATCTCGTGAAGTAGATTCAATAAGGTCGGCTAAAAAGCTTGGGTTCTCACTATCATCACTGTTTTCAAAAAACCCAGCTATTCAAATAGTAGCTGGTAAGGTTAAAAAAGCAGCTTGGGACTTAGATATAATTACTAGAGTTCCTTGCTGGAGCAAAGATGAAAGCCATAGAATGGCATTTGCTCGTTATAGAAACTCTTACTTGCCGAGCGAACTTATAGCTAAGATTAAGGAAGAAGATTATCTGCCTCCTACTGAAAGAGTTAACGAGCCTCGAACTACCTTTAATAAAGAAGAGGTTAAAAAACGAGACGAAGAATGGCGTCGATTACATAGCGATGACGATGATAATGACTTGCCTTTTTGATAAGTCAATTTGTCATCGATAGTAGAGTAAAAGAGTATTTTCCAGCCAAAAGTCCGATTCCCCACCCTAGCCCCACGTTTGCTAGTACAATCGTACAACCTTCCTAACCCGAAGCACCCCACGAGAAACCTAGCGAATCATAGACTTTAAAAAATTCACCATCAAGGCATAGGAGGCCGTGCAGAAGGCCACCGAAATTGCCGGGGCCAACCAGCAACAGGCCATCGAAACGGGCCACCTGCTGAACCTTCTTTAGTATATTCGCGGTAGTACGGAGAACCTGCTACCCGGAAACTTAGGAACCTATGGGCACCACCGATAAGAAGGAGCCACAGCCCGCCCCGGCTGCCACCCTCACCAAAGAAGAGCGGCTGGCCCAGGCCCGCGAGTATGCCAAGCAATTCAAGTTTGACACGCTTTCGGAAGAGGAGTTGATTCGCCTGCGCCGCAACGCTTATAAGTATGCTATTTGAGCGCGAGTTAGGCGAGGGCTATCCATTTACTTACCGCAAAGGGCCGTCTCTCAAGGACGGCCCTTTGGTTTGTACGCATTACTACACGTTTCGCACGCGTAAAAACCGACGCTACGTGGTGGAAGCCGAGCAGTATCAGCATTATGTGTACGTGCTCAAGTACTATCTGCTGGCGCTCAAGGCCTCGCCCAATCGGTTTAAGCTGTTGGTGAATGACGGGGACGCTTTTCGCATTCTCACTACCTGCACGCAGATTTTCCTGGATATCTGCCGCCGCGACCCGTCCGCCTCGGCTGGCTTTGTAGGGGAGGCGCTGCTAGGGGAGGAGCGGGCCGTTACCAAGCGGTTTCGGGTGTACCTCAAAATGGTAACGGCTTTTGTAGGGCCGGTGCGGTTTATTCACCACCCGCTACCCGCCATCAGTGCGTATTTTCTGGAAAGCCGAGATAACCCAGAGCCGGGATTAAAAGATAAGGTGGAGCAGATGTTTCGGGAATTATACATCGTGCCCGAAGCAATGGAAGCGGGCAAACCATCGGACCTGCGTAGTGGTGATGGAGACTGAAATTTTGTCGGACTGAGAAAGAGGAAAAGAGCATTTTCTAGCCAAAAAGTCCGAAAAACCACCCTAGCCCCACGTTTGCTAGTATCCTCGTACAACCTTCCTAACCCGAAGCACCCCACGAGAAACCTAGCGAATCATGGACTTTAAAAACTTCACTATCAAGGCACAGGAGGCCGTGCAGAAGGCCACCGAACTTGCCGGGGCCAACCAGCAGCAGGCCATCGAAACGGGCCACTTGCTGAAGGCCCTGCTCCAGAACGACGAGAATACCCTGGCTTTCCTGGGCAAGAAAGTGGGCGCTAACATGGCCAATCTCGGCCAGCGCCTCGATGCCATCGTATTCGCCTATCCCAAGGTGAGCGGCGGCTCGCCCTACCTCGCCAACGACGCGGCCAACGCCGTGACCCGCGCCAACACCCAGATGCGGGACATGGGCGACGAGTTCGTGTCCGTCGAGCACCTGCTGCTGGGCATCCTGGGCGGCAAAGACAGCGCGGCCGGCCTGCTCAAAGACAACGGCTTCACGGAAAAGGACTTGAAGGCCGCCATCCAGGAGCTGCGCGGTGGGCGCAAGGTGACCAGCCAAACCGCCGAGGAGCAGTACCAGAGCCTCAACCGCTACGCCGTGAACCTGAACGAGCGCGTGCGCCAAGGCAAGATGGACCCCGTAATCGGGCGCGACGAGGAGATTCGCCGCGTGCTCCAGATTCTGAGCCGCCGCACCAAGAACAACCCCGTGCTGCTCGGCGAGCCGGGCGTGGGCAAAACTGCCATCGCCGAAGGCCTGGCCCAGCGCATTGTGGCCGGCGACGTGCCCGAAAACCTGAAAGACAAGGTGTTGATGAGCCTCGACCTGGGCCTGCTCGTGGCCGGGGCCAAGTACAAGGGCGAGTTTGAGGAGCGCCTCAAGGCCGTTATCAAGGAAGTGACTGACTCGGAGGGGCAGATTTTGCTCTTCATCGACGAAATCCACACCCTGATTGGGGCCGGCGGCGGGGGCGAGGGCGCCATGGACGCGGCCAACCTGCTCAAGCCCGCCCTGGCCCGCGGCGAGCTGCACGCCATCGGGGCCACCACGCTCAAGGAATACCAGAAATACATTGAGAAAGACAAGGCCCTGGAGCGTCGCTTCCAGGCCGTGATGGTGGATGAGCCGACCGTGCCCGACGCCATCAGCATCCTGCGCGGCATCAAGGAAAAGTACGAGCTGCACCACGGTGTGCGCATCACCGACGACGCCGTGATTGCGGCCGTGGAGCTGAGTAGCCGCTACATCACCGACCGCTTTCTGCCCGACAAGGCCATCGACCTCATGGACGAGGCGGCCGCCAAGCTGCGCATCGAGATGAACTCCATGCCCGAGGAGCTGGATGAGGTGCAGCGCCGCATCATGCAGCTCGAAATCGAGCGCGAGGCCATGCGCCGCGAAGACAACCACGACCGCGAATCGGTGTTGAGCAAGGACCTCTCGGAGCTGAGCGAGCAGCGCGACTCGCTGAAAGCCAAGTGGGAAGGCGAGAAATCGGTGCTCACCGGCATCCAGACCGAGAAGGAGAACATCGAGCGCTTCAAGACCGAAGCTGAGCAGGCAGAGCGCCAGGGCGACTACGGCCGCGTGGCCGAATTGCGCTACGGCAAAATCCAGGAGGCCGAGCAGAAGCTCAAAACCTTGCAGGATGAAGCCGCCGCCAACAAAGACGGCGGGATGCTCCAGGAAGTCGTGACCAGTGAGGACATCGCCGAAGTAGTGGCCAAGTGGACCGGCATTCCGGTGAATAAAATGCTGCAATCGGACCGCGACAAGCTGCTCAACCTCGAAGCCGAGCTAGGCAAGCGCGTGGCCGGCCAGAGCGAAGCCATAGCTGCCATTTCGGATGCCGTGCGCCGCTCGCGCGCCGGCCTGCAAGACCCCAAGCGGCCCATCGGCTCGTTTATCTTCCTGGGTACCACCGGGGTAGGTAAAACCGAGCTGGCCAAGGCCTTGGCCGAGTACTTGTTCAACGACGAGAACGCCATGGTGCGCATCGACATGAGCGAGTACCAGGAGCGCCACGCCACCTCGCGCCTCATCGGGGCGCCTCCCGGCTACGTGGGCTACGACGAAGGCGGCCAGCTCACGGAGGCCGTGCGCCGCAAGCCCTACTCGGTGGTGCTGCTCGACGAAATCGAAAAGGCGCACCCTGACGTATTCAACATCCTGCTGCAAGTGCTTGATGATGGACGCCTTACCGACAACAAAGGCCGGGTGGCGAACTTCAAGAACACCATCATCATCATGACCTCGAACACGGGGGCCGATATCATTCAGAAGAATTTCAAAGACCTGAATGAGTACAACCACGAGGAAGTGGTGGACCGCACCCGTGACGAAGTGGTGGAGCGCCTGCGCCAGCACATGCGCCCCGAGTTCCTGAACCGCATCGACGAAATCGTGATGTTCCAGCCCCTCAAGCGCAAGGAAATCCGCCGCATTGTGGATATCCAGTTCAAGCAGATTCAGCAGCGCCTGCACGAGGCTGGCATCGCCCTCGAAGCCACCGATGAGGTGCTCGACTACCTCGGCGAGCAGGGCTTCGACCCGCAGTTTGGCGCCCGGCCCCTCAAGCGCGTGTTGCAGCGCGTCATTCTCAACGAGCTGAGCAAGGAGATTCTCTCCGGCAAAGTGAGCAAGGATGCCGTGGTAGAAGCGGTGTTGGAAAACGGCGCGGTGAAGTTTGAAAACGTGGAAATACCGGCTGTTTAAGGAGTTGATTCTAAATAGAAAAGTCCCGTTGACTTGAAGTCAGCGGGACTTTTCTATTTAGCGAGCTTTTTATAGACGGTTTCCAGCTTCGTGATATGAGCTAACACTGGGGCGGCCCAGTCAGCTGGCCAGATAGTTGGTTGCAATGGGTAATCGGGCCGGACTTCTGCTACTTGCCGCGCCTCAGTGCCGGTATTGTCATAAAGTTGAATGCGGTCGAAAATGCGGTAGTGCTGCTTAAGCAACGACAATCCGTTGGTGTAGCGCTGCTGAATCAGGGCTGCGGGCACGTCGTGGCCGCCTTCCAACACGCGCTGGGCTACGCGCTTTCGGCAAACCGCTACCGACTCCAAGCTCACGTAGCGAAGCTCCAGGTGGTAGCCGGTATTCTTCAATGACTTGAACAGCTTGTAGTCGCGCTCGCTTGCCGCATTCGTCTCGATAACGAAAGAAATACGCTGCGTAGTCCATTCCTCTAGTTGCTGCCGCAAGGAGGCTTCTACTTCAGGAACAGTAAACCCTTGCTGATAGAGGCTGTCGCCATTCAACCGGGGCACTGCCGCTGCTTCGTACTGGTAGAGAGAGGTTTTACCCGCCCCATTGGGCCCCGCTAGTACATAAATGGTAGGCGAATAGCGTTCATTCACGGTTTCTACTCAGCCAGAATTTCTACTTTGCCCGTGTTCGGCCATTCCTGCACCAAACGGCCCTTAGCATCACGGTAAGTCAGGAAGGAATTCGCTTTTTTAGCGCGGGCCCGAATAAACTCCTGAAACCCTTGCTTGAACTCGGGCGACGCTACCCGCTCGGCCATGTTAGCGAGGTTGTCAAGTTGCTCAGCAACTAGTGCAGCGGGCGGGGACGAGTCGGAAGCCATTGGTGATGTGGTAGAGGTTGGCAGCAAGTTAGCAGTAAAGGTCTCCAAAATGGTGCAGGCTGCCGCATCGTGGATACCCAGTTCAAGCAGATTCAGCAGCTTCTGCACGAGGCCGGCATCGCCCTCGAAGCCACCGACGAGGTGCTCGACTACCTCGGCGAGCAGGGCTTCGACCCGCAGTTTGGTGCCCGGCCCCTCAAGCGCGTGTTGCAGCGCGTCATCCTCAACGAGCTGAGCAAGGAGATTCTCTCCGGCAAAGTGAGCGAGGATGCCGTGGTAGAAGCCGTGTTGGAGAATGGCGCGGTGCGGTTCAAGAACGTGGAGCTGCCGACGGTTTAATGATTGATTTTTATACGAGAAAGCCCCGCTGGCGTGAAGTCGGCGGGGCTTTTTTACTATGCGGTGGTGTAAACGTCGCCAGAAATCTTTGCAAGTTGATAAGCGGCACCTTAGGAAAAGGTACTTGTAGCAAGGGTTGAAAGTGCCGGTCGTTTGTGACCAGATAGTCAACATTGGCGGTAATGGCTACGTCCACAAATTTATCGTCGTCGGGGTCGTCGGCAATAAGTTGCCACTTGTAGTAGGCTTCCTGAAAAGATGTATTGGGCGCAGCTAACAAAATCTCCAGCACTCGCTTGGCGGTAGCTGCGGAATAATGCTTGGTCAGGAGTTCCTCATACTCCGTCACAATTTCGTTGCTAAGCACCCACTCAAATGCCTCACTGGCAAACAGCGCATATAGGCGGTGAAAGGGGCTATTGCGATTGAGCGATGCGAGCAGGCAATTGGTGTCAATGACTGCACGACGCATCAGGAAGGCTCGTTGAGCATTCGCTCATAATCCTCGGCGGTGTAGCCGCGCTCGGCATCAATGCGCGCTACTTCGTCGAGCATTTTCTGCGACATATGCGCCACCAGCACCCGCCGTAATTCCAGCACTTCTTCATCACTCATGCCCCGGTCAAATAAGCGGAGCAGGCTAATTTGTAAGCTATTGAGTTTGGTAGGTTGAGTTGCAGTAGTGGAAGTCATGGCAGTAAGAAACTGATGGTACAACAAGATAACGCCACGTCCTCAAAAAAGGGTGCCCGCTTGTAACACGGTCATTCAGCTCAAGCAAATCCAGCAGCGCCTGCACGAGGCCGGCATTGCCCTCGAAGCCACCGACGAGGTGCTCGACTACCTCGGCGAGCAGGGCTTCGACCCACGGTTTGGCGCCCGCCCGCTCAAGCGCGTGTTGCAGCGCGTGATTCTGAACGAGCTGAGCAAGGAGATTCTCTCCGGCAAAGTGAGCGAGGATGCCGTGGTGGAAGCGGTACTGGAAGATGGGGCCGTGTGGTTTGAGAACGTGGAGCTGCCGACGGTGTAAGATATTGTATGTTTGTGGGGAGGCCCCGTCAGCATTGGCTGATGGGGCTTTTTGATTTAGTGGCTTACAAAATTATTTGTATTGAACATGAGCACTCAAAAGCGCTTCTTTGACATAAACCAGGCAATTGGGTTTGGCAAATACTCGCCAATGCATATCGCTGATATTTATGCAGGTTCAGAAGATTTTCCTGTTACTTGGTATCAGCAGGAATTACAAGAGGTACTGTTACTTTTTAAGCCTCTAGGGTATCCGTATAAAAAGTTTTTTGAGGTTAGCTTTGATAATGCCAGATTAAAAATAAAAATTGAACGATACCTATAGTAAATGTAAATATTTTCAAGGCGTACATTTAGATGCTTTCGATTGTCACAGGGAGCTTAATAAGTTACTTACGGAAAGGTATGAGGGAATTTGCCAAGATAATGAAGAGCAAGAAGTTATTTCATACAGTCATGAATATTTTGAAAGCTTAGAGCGAGAAGGAATGCTGCGAATTGAGGTAAAAGTAAATTTTGAGGATTCAACTAAAAATTTCTCTTATGAAGCCTTTTTACTGAAGTACGGAAAGCCTGGCTATATTTCTTGGTTGATTCAAAATGTTGATTTTTTCTCGCTGTCTACTTCTTGTGTTAGGGCTTTGGAAGAATTAGATGTAAATACCTTTCTCGGTGTGCGGCTCAAAAAAATAGACAAAAGCACTTTTGAGCCTTTTGTTAATTCAAGTAAAAGAAAGGAAATTTTTAGTGAAAATATTAAAAAATTAAATAGTGATAAGTGGGTGAAATTTTACAGCGAAAACAAGCATTTATTTCAGTCAGTTTACTACGGATACGAGCGTAATGATTTCCGCGATGATACTAGATTAGGTTTTGGTGGTGATAACGATGAAGATAATATAATGAGAGGATTAGGGAGTGGAAATGGTGACTTACTTGGTTTTTAGAATCAAGCTCATTTGTACTAATCGTTCATAGTAGATATGGGCGGCTGGGGGCGCTAGGGTAAGCCGCCGCCGCCGCCCGTAGCCGCTAGGGGCGGGGCAACTTCGCGTTCGTGATGGGCGTTATCTTTACCCAACCTCAAACTATATCATCATGCCCGCTACCGCCCCCAGCCCCAAGAAGAAAGCGGTCCCCGCTAAAGGCGGCGCGGCCAAGAAGCCCGCTGCGCCCAAGCCACCTAAGAAGTAGCCTACTACACTAGCCTGTTTCTGCTGGGTAAAGCGGCTGTATCTTCGCAATTATGGATACGGCCGCTATCACCGCTTACATTGAGTTGAACCCGCAGGTCGCAGGTGCGCTTTGGCAAGCCAGTGGTGAAGGGCACCCGCACCACGGTGGCCGAGGTGTTGGAAATGCTGGCCAATGGCATGAGCGCGGCTGACATTGAGGAGGATTTTCCTACCGTTGGGGCAGCGCAAGTGCGGGCCTGCTTGCTGTATGCGGCTTACCGGGAAAGCATTGTATTGCAATCTGCGGCTTAGAGGTGATGCGCCTGCTGCTGGATGAGAATACCGCTTGGTGTTTGACCGCTTACCTGCGGCCGCATTGCGCCGTGGTGTTGCACGTGCGGGATATTGGGCTGGCCGAAAGCCCCGATACCAGTATTTGGCGCTATGCGCAGCAACACGGGTACGATGTGCTGACCAAGGACGATGATTTTGTGCGGCTGGTGTTAGCCGAGGGTTTTCCGCCCCGCGTAGTGGCAGTGCAGAATGCGCAGGTGCCGGTGAAAGAGTTGGCAGATTTCCTGTTGGCCCGGCTGCCTAAGCTGGAAGCTTTTTTGGGGGAGCAAACCGAGTTTGGAATGCGGCAATTGCGGCTGCCGTAGAGTGCTCAGTACAGAGTGGACAGGTGCAGAAATAACTGAGCCCAATGGGACGGCGTGCTAAAACGCAAAAAAGCTCCGCTAACCACTGGCTGGTGGGGCTTTTTTGCGTTTTGGCACGAGTAGGAGCAGGGAGGTTGAGCGGTACACTTGCCGCGTTGGTCGAGTCATTACAAAGTGATTTGACAATTAACTATTTACCAATCAATAATTTAGTGTTATCTGGCTGCAAGTGCTGCCGGCGGGCTTGGCACAGCGCTTGTCTTGGAGAGGTCAGACGCGTTGCTCTTTTCTCCTTCCTTTTCTAATCTTTTCTAACCAGCCACTCTCATGAAAGCTTCCCTCTTTTCGTTCGTTGCCGCCGCGGCCCTCTTCGTTACCACCGCCGCCTCAGCCGCCGCCCCTTTTGACCATGACCGCGACCAGCACCGGATGTCGCCCCGCGAACGTGCCCGCTACGAACAGAAAATGCGCTACGAGCGTGCGCAGCACGAGCGTGACATGCAGCTGGCCCGGGAGCGCGCCCGTTAGGAAGCCCAGCACCGCCACGACCGCGGCCCTTCTTACGGCTATGGCTACGGCCACCGCTAAGCCGCCCCGATAAGCAGCAAAAAGCCCCTCGCTTCCAATGAAGCGAGGGGCTCTTTGCATGAAGCGGCCGTTGAAATGCCGGCTACTCCGCCTTCACAAACTTGGTGGATAGGCGCTGGGCGCCTGGCGCGGCTTCGTATACCAATAGGTAGTTGCCGGCGGCCAGTTGGCTGACGTTCAAGGCGGTAGTAGTAGTGCCAGGGGCGGCGGCCACGGTGGCCACCAGGCGGCCCTCGAAGCTGTAAATAGTGAGCTTACCGGCTAGCCCCGCTTGCAGCGGGTGGGCCACGGTGAGGGCCAGCCCGGCCTGGGCGGGGTTAGGGAAAACCTGCAGCAAGGCCGACTGCGCCACGGCTTTGGTGGTGGTGAGCACCGTGCTGGCTACCAGGCTATTGAGGTAGTTTTCGAGGTTGGAGTAGCCATTGGCGGCCAGGGTGGCGCGGTCGGCGGGGTCGGTGGGGCTGAGGCCCCTGGTGGTTTCGTAGGCATCGGGCATGCCGTCGTGGTCGGTATCGGGGGGGGCGGCGGTGTTGCAGGTGAGGACCTGCCATGCCACCTGCGATGTGCTGTAGGGCGTGCCGTGTGGGTAGCCGCCCTGCACGTCGATGATGCTGCCGGTGCCGTTTTGTACTTCCTGCACAATGCGCTGGTCGATGGGGTCGCGGGTGGGCAGCACGCACCCCACGCCGGCCAGCACGCTAGCGTAGGCTGCGGCGGCAGTTTGCACCGGTAACGCATCGGTACCGATGGCGAAGGCAGTCGTCGCCTTGGCCAGGGTGGTATCGGCCTGGGTGCCACCGTTCATGCTCACGCCGCGCCAGTTGTGGCTGGTAATGAAGGCCGAGTTATCGACGTAATTGCCCGTCACGTAGTACTGGCCGAAGGGCAGGGTGGTGGTTTTGTAGGGATTGAGAATCTGCGACTTCACGGCCACGCCCACGCTGGTATTGGCACTAGTATTAGGGCCGTATTTGTAGTAGTTATTGAGAATGTTGTAGTTGCCGCCCTCGCCCCCGTTCACGGTGTAGGAGCCCCAGTCATAAATAACATTGTTCGCAAACTCCACATTCTCCAAGCCTGCTGTGTTGGCGGGCGTGAGGTTGCGCGAGCCGTCGAAGCGCGGGTTGCGGCCCTGCAAGTGCGCCAGCAGGTTGTGGTGAAACGAGGCGTGCCGCCCGCCCCAGATGCCGCCGTAGCCGTGGCGCTCAAAGTCGGTGTCACCGGTTTCGAAGTGGTACGAATAGTTGAGGCCCTCGCTGATGAGGTTCCACTGCAAGGTGGTGTTGTCGCCCTTGTAGCAGGTCAGCGACTCATCTTCGCCCCAGTTGAAGGTGCAGTGGTCCACTATCAGCCCGGTGTAGCCGCCAATCGAGTCGAAGTTGTCCTCGTCGCCGCTGCCATTTGCCATGCCCAGGTTCTGGTACTGGTCGCCCAGCCGGAAGCGCATAAAGCGCACAATCACGTTGTTACCCTTCACCGTGGTTTGCTTGTCGGCCAGGCAAATTCCGTCGCCGGGGGCCGTTTGGCCCGCCAGGGTGGTATTGGCCGGAATGGACAGCTGCGTGACGAGGTGAATGACACCGCACACCCGAAACACCACCGTACGGCTGCCGTAGGTGCCGCTCAGGGCCTGGCGCAGGCTGCCCGCGCCCGCGTCGTTGAGGTTGGTAACTTCGAGCACCGTGGTGGGGGCGGCCGCGCTGCCGCGCCCGCCGGTGGTGTATTTGCCGGCGCCCTCGGCCCCCGGAAAGCCGGGTAGCGTAGTCTGGGCGAGGGCGGGGCCGGCAGCCAGACCCAGCAAAGTCAAGCAAAAAGTCGCCGAGCGGGCGTAGAAAAGAGTCATGAGGAGGGGGATGGGTGGGAGAAGGAGGCAGGTGCCAGCGCCCGCCAGGCGGAGCGTTCCAGCCACTAATATTACCGTTGCCCCGCGCGGGTCTGGGGGCGGGCCGCCGTCTTTATTTATGCAATCGATGTCGGCAACGTTCTCAGTCCGGCACTGGCGCGGCTAGTTCCTTTGCCGCGCGCCCGCCATGCTAATGTCGAAGCTCAAAATCGGGCTAGCCCGCCCTTCCCCAATGGTGGAGCTGGCAACGTTGCCGGCATCGATTGCGCAAATAAAGGTGGGCCCGGTGGTGGCAAATGAAGAAGAAATAAGCTGATATTGAGCCCGTTCCCACTCTTCTACTCTTTGGTATGTCCACAAGAATTACCCCCCCGGCGCTAAGCCTGGTGGCTCGCCTGCGCGCGTGCCTCCTCCTGTTGCTGCTGCTGGCGAGCAGCGCCCGCCTCTACGCCTACGACGTGACCGTGGCCAAGGATGGCACCGGCAACTACACCACCATTCAAGCGGCCGTGACGGCCGCGCCGGCCAGCCGCACGGCCGTGTACACCATCTACATCAAGGATGGGATTTACAGCGAAAAGGTGACGGTGCCCAGCAATAAGTCCTTCCTGCAATTTGTGGGGCAAAGCGTGGCCAACACCATCCTCACCTGGCACGATGATAACACCACGCCCAACGGCATGGGCGGCACGCTGGGCACTGGCGGCTCGGGCAGCATGGTGGTGAATGCCACCGACTTCTCGGCCCTGAACATGACGTTTGTCAATTCCTACGGCGATGGCTCGCAGGCCGTGGCCGTGAGCCTCTACGCCGACCGGGCGGCGTTCAAAAACTGCCGTTTTCTGGGTAACCAGGACACGCTGCTGACTTACGAGAGCGGCGGCGCAGTGTCGCGCCACTACTTCCGCGACTGCTACATCGACGGCAACGTGGACTTTATTTTCGGCAACGCCATCGCCATTTTCGACAACTGCATCATTTACGCCAAAACGCGGGTGGTGAACGCGGCTACCTCCTACATCACGGCCGCCAACACGCCGCCCCTGCAGAGCTACGGCTACCTGTTTCGGAACGCGAAAATTCCGTCCAATAACGGCACTACCCTCTATTATTTGGGCCGGCCCTGGCAAAATTCGACTGGCTTTTCGGAGGCGGCTGGCACGCTGGCCCACAACAAGGTGATTTTCTCGAAAACCAAGGTGGGGGCCAACGAGATTCAGCCCGCCGGTTGGGTGGTGTGGGACGCGGGCACCGACGTGACCAAGATTACCAACGGTGAGTTTCAAACCCGCTACTTTGGCGGCAAGCTCGTGAACGTGAGCCAGCGCGTGAGCTGGTCGAAGCAGCTAGCCCCCGCCGACACCGTGGAGTATACAAATGCCCGGCTGTTTGGCACCGGCACGGGCACGGCCAGCAGCACTGGCGCGCCGGTGGCCGCCGCCTGGGACCCTACCGCGCTGGGCGCTGAGTTTGGCACCTACCGGGCCCCCGACATTGCGGTGGCTAACCTGCAAGCCACCAAGGGCGCCAGCCAAACGGCCATCCAGTGGAACATCAGCTGGGCGCTGCCCGGCATCAAGTACGACTTGCAGCGCTCGAGTGATAACAGCACCTTCACCACCATCAGCACGCAAACAGCTGCCACCGACTCGCTCTACAACTTCGCAGCTACCGATGCCCTGCCGGTGGCGGGTACCAGCTACTACTACCGCGTGGTAGCCTCCAAAACGGGCCTGACCACGCATACCACGCCCAGCATTGTGGTGTCGAGCGTGCCCACCATCACCACCTCCAGCACGAGCCTGGCCGCGTTTACGCAGTACAGCACCGGTACCTCGGCGGTGCAGACGTACACCGTAGCGGGCGTAAACCTGACTGCTAGCGTGGTGATTACGCCCCCGGCGGGTTTCGAGATTTCAACCAACGGCGGCACTACCTGGAGCGGCAGCACCGCGCCTGTGACTCTGGCACCCGCCAATAATACCCTGGCCAGCACCACCGTGAGCGTGCGCCTGAACACGGCCACGGCCGGTGCCATCAGCGGCAACATCACCCACGTGAGCGCCGGCGCGGCCACCGTGAACGTGGCCGTAACCGGTACCCGCCTCACCACGGCCGCCCCGCAGTCGGACCCGCTCATCTGGTGGCCGCTGGTGCGCAACAATCAGGACAGCACGGCCCTGCGCTCGCCGCGCCTCACGGCTACGGCGCCCACGCTCAAGGCTTTATATCTTTCCAATGGCACTACGCTGAATACTGTTCCGGCGTATTCGACTAAGTTTGGGCAGGCGCTGGGGGCCACCAGCAACGGCGACGGCACCTGGACCGTGGTAGGCGGCACGCTGAAACGCAACTACTACGAGCAGTTCACGGTGACGGCCACCGGCAGCGTGCGCCTCGATTCGCTGCTGCTCTCGTCGGCTTTCTACAACACCAATTCCAACACCAAGCTGGCGGTGGTATATTCAAAATCGGGCTTCGTAGCCGATTCCAGCGACGTGAGCGGCGGCACCGGGCCGGGCGTCACGAGCACCGGCTACGGTTCCTTTGCGGCGCCCATTGCCCTGGCCAACCAGGTCAACGGCCTCACCAATACGTACCGCCTGCTGCTAAACGGCAGCGCCGGCGTCACCCTCACGGTCGGCCAGACGCTCACCATCCGCCTGTATTGGGCCTGCGGAAGCACCGGCACGCCGCGCTACGCCCTGCTCAAAAACGTGGTGGTGAAGGGCGCGCCGCTCGTGGTGACGGCCACCGCCCCAGCCCTGGCCGCCAGCTTGTTGCGCCTCTATCCCAACCCCACCCCCGACGGCCAGCTCACCCTGGAGCTGGGCGGCTACCGCGAGGCCGTGCAGCTTACCGTCAGCAATGCGTTGGGGCAGCGCGTGTTCAGCCGCGAGCTGCCGGCCGGCGCGCTCGGGCAGGCGCAGTCCCTGAGCCTGGGCAGCCTGCCGGCGGGCGTGTATGTGTTGCAAGCCCGCACCGCCAGCGGAGCCCTGGAAAGCCGGCGCTTCGTGCGCGAGTAGGTACTTGGTTTTCAAGCAAAAAGCCCCGTTGGCACCCTGCCAGCGGGGCTTTTTGCTGCGCAAGCGGCTGCTGCGCTGCGGGCACTCAGGCTAGTTACGCCGCAACGTATCTCTTCCTGAGCCGTTGCTGCCTGTTGCTGTATAAGTAATTGATTGGTTGATGAATAGCTATCAGTTTGTTTGCCACAGCCTGGCTGAGGCGGGAAAGCTTCCCCATGCTAACACCAACGCCAATGCCCCCAGCCCCACGGTACCAACAACAGGGCCGCCGGCGTTGTTGAACCCTTCGGTGGCCGAAGAAACCAGGATTCTGGTCGCAAAAGTGGGCCCTGCGCTGGTCCTATTCACCAGCTAGTTTGGTGGTTGCCAACTAGCCGGTGAATGGCTCGCCCGGCACCCAAGGAAGTAGCTAGTGGTGAGGTAGATGTGACCCATGGGTTTCGCCAATAGCTACGCCAGCATATTCCCTTTTGCACGTGTCAAACAAGCTAGTATGATTTCCGACGACGATATCTATTCCACAGACGTTCTGCTCATTGGGGCTGGGGCGGCGGGGCTGCTCGCCGCCTGGGAGCTGGCGGCCGCGGGCCGGCGCGTGCTGCTGGTGGAGGCGCGCGATAGGGTAGGGGGGCGCGTGCACACCTTGCAGCCCGCCGGCTTTACTCAGCCCATTGAGGCCGGGGCCGAGTTTATGCACGGCGACGTGCCCCTGACCAAGTCCTTGTTGCAGCAGGCGGGTATTGCCTGGGAAGCCACGGCCGGCCGCACTTACCAGTTCCAGCACGGCCAAGTGCAGTCCGACGCCCACTACTTCGAGCAGCTGCCGCAACTGCTTGAAAAGCTGGACGAACTGGCCGCTGACATGCCGCTGGCGGCATTCCTAACGCAGGAATTCTCAGGCGAAGAGCACGAGCCCCTGCGCACGTTCGCCATCCAGTTTGCCGAGGGCTACGACGCCGCCGATGCGACCCGGGTGAGCGCCTGGGCCCTGCGCGACGAGTGGGCCGCCGGTGGGGCCGACGACTCGCCGCGCCCGGTGGGCGGCTACGGGCCACTGCTGCACTGGCTGGCCGGGCAGGCCCAGGCCGCCGGGGCGGTTTTGCACCTAGCCACGCCCATAGAGGCGATAACCTGGCAGCCGGGCTCGGTGGAAGTGCGGGCGGCCAGTGGGGCCATGTACCACGCCCGGCAGGTGCTGTGCACGGTGCCGCTGGGCGTGTGGCAGCTGGCAGCCGGTGAGCCTGGCTACCTGCATTTTGAGCCCGAGCTAGCTACGCACCGGGCCGCTGCGGCCCAGCTGGGGTTTGGGGCAGTTATCAAGGTTGTGCTCGAATTTCAAACGCCCTTCTGGCACGGCCGGCTGCCGGAGCTGGAGTTTTTGCTCTCCGACGCCCCCGTGCCCACCTGGTGGAGCCAGTTGCCCGCCGCCACGCCGCAGCTCACCGGCTGGCTGGCCGGGCCCGCCGCCCACCGCCTGCGCCACGCCCCGGCCGAAGCCGTGTTGCAGCAGGCCCTGGAGTCACTCAGCTACTTGCTAGCCACCCCATTGTATGAGTTACAGGCCCAGCTGGTGGGCCACTACGTGCACAACTGGGGTAGCGAGCCCTACGCACACGGGGCGTATTCGTATCCCACCGTGGGCGGGGCCGCCGCCCGCGCCTCATTGGTGACCCCCGTGGCCGGTACCCTGTTTTTTGCGGGTGAGGGCGTGTACGAAGGCCTGGCCGCCGGCACGGTAGAAGCGGCGCTGGTAAGCGGGCAAGCCGCCGCCCGCGCGCTGCTGGCGCAACAGCTGAAGTAGCGAGCGGGCCCGCTGCTAGGCTAAGCACTGGCGGCGATGCTGAGAAAGGCGACTTTGTGCGCCAACAGGTTTTTGCGGGATTTTTAGTGAAATTTGCCGCCAATGTCCGTTTTTACTACTTACCTCCAACTGGGGTTTCTGCACATTTGCAGCTGGCAGGCCACCGACCACCTCACGTTTTTGCTGGCGCTGTGCGCGCCCTACGTGCTGGCCGACTGGCGCCGCGTGGTGGCGCTGGTGACGAGCTTCACCGTGGGCCATTCCATCACGCTGGCGCTGGCCACGCTGGGCGTGGTAGGCGTGAATGCGCCCGTGGTCGAACTGCTGATTCCCGTTACCATCATCCTCACGGCGCTGGTCAATATGAAGCAGGCGGGCCCAGCGCTGGCCCGGCAGTCGCGCCGCGAAACGTCGGTTCTGTGGGCCGCGCCCAATGCGCTGGCCGCCGCGTTTGGACTCATTCACGGTCTGGGGTTTTCCAACTACCTGCGGGCGCTACTGGGGGCGCAGCGCCGCCCGGTAGCCGAGTTGCTGTCTTTCAACCTGGGCGTAGAGCTGGGCCAGCTGCTGGTAGTGAGCATCATCCTGCTACTGGGCTTCGTGCTGCTGCGCGTAGTGGGCGTGGCGCGGCGCGACTGGCTGCTCACCGTGAGCGGCGCGGCGCTGGGCGTGGCCACGCTGCTGCTCTTGCAGATGGCAGGTAAGTAGTTGGTAATGAGTAAGAAGTAATGGATAAAAAAGAACGTCATGCTCATCTGGCGTCCGCTTGTCGAAGCATCTCGCTCGCATCGTTCAACGATTCACGCGAGATGCTTCGACAAGCGGACGCCAGATGAGCATGACGTTCTTTTTTACTCCTTGTTCGTTGATAATTGCTCACTGATAATTGATACTTTCCCGCAACCCCCGGCTTATCTTCGCCGACTTTCCTACTTGACTCTCTTTTACCCACTTTCTATGCGCATTTCGCTACTGGCCGCCGGGCTGGGGCTGCTGCTGGCCCCGGCGGTTGCCCAGGCCCAGTCGACCAATTCGGGCACCGACAAATTTGCCCAGCTCGGTACCGAGCTGCCCACCCCCAACGAGTACCGCACCGCTAGCGGCGCGCCCGGCTCCAAGTACTGGCAGCAGCGCGCCGACTATAACATCAAGGTAAGCCTTGATGACCAGAAGCAAGCCATAACGGGCTCGGAGACAATTACTTATACCAATTTGTCGCCTGATGTGCTGGCTTACCTGTGGGTGCAGCTCGACCAGAATATTCTGGCCAAAAACTCCATCACGGCCTCCACCAACGTGGGGCAAGTGACCAACGGCCGGCTCTCGTTCCAGGACTTGGACGGCCAGCTCGCCACGGCCGAGTTTGATGGCGGCTACAAGATTGCGGCCGTTACCAGCGCAAATGGCCAGGCCCTGAAGTACACCATCAACCACACCATGATGCGCATCGACTTGCCCACGCCGCTGCGGCCGGGCCAGGCGGTGTCGTTTGGCGTGAAGTGGAGCTACAACATCAGCAACCAGCTGAAAATCAACGAGCGCAGCGGCTACGAGTATTTCCCGGAGGACAAGAACTACCTCTACGAAATGGCGCAGTTTTACCCGCGTATGGCCGTGTACTCCGACGCCACGGGCTGGCAGAACAAGCAGTTTTTGGGTAACGGCGAGTTTACGCTGCCCTTCGGTGATTACAAGGTGAGCATCACCGCGCCCGCCGACCACATTGTGGGCGCCACCGGCACGCTCCAGAATGCCGACCAGGTGCTCACCAGCGCCCAGCGCCAGCGGCTGGCCTCAGCTAAAAACGCCAAGAAGCCAGTACTCATCGTGACCCAGGCCGAGGCTACCCAGGCCGAAGGCAAGCGGGCCAGCGGCACCAAAACCTGGACCTTCGCCGCCAAAAACGTGCGCGATTTTGCTTGGGCCAGCTCGCGCAAGTTTATCTGGGATGCCATGGGCATTTCGCAGAATGGCGTGCCGGTGCTCTGCATGAGCTACTACCCCAAGGAAGGCAACCCGCTGTGGGGCCAGTACTCGACGGAAGTAGTGGCGCACACCATCAAAACGTACTCCAAGTACAGCATCCCCTACGCGTATCCGGTAGCCATTTCGGTGCACGGGCCGGTGGGCGGCATGGAGTACCCCATGATTTGCTTTAACGGCGGCCGCCCCGAGAAGGACGGCACCTACTCGGCCGACCGCAAATACGGGATGATTTCGGTGATTATCCACGAAGTGGGCCACAACTTCTTCCCGATGATTGTGAACTCCGACGAGCGCCAGTGGACCTGGATGGACGAGGGCCTTAACACCTTCTGCCAGTACCTGACCGAGCAGGAGTGGGAGCGCAACTACCCCAGCCGCCGCGGCGAGCCCAAGGACATTGTGAACTACATGCGCACCGACAAGAGCCTGCAAAGCCCGATTATGACCAACTCGGAGTCGGTATTGCAGTTTGGCAACAACGCCTACGGCAAGCCCGCCACCGCCCTCAACATCCTGCGCGAAACGGTGATGGGCCGCGAGCTGTTTGACTACTCGTTTAAAACCTACGCCCAGCGCTGGGCCTACAAGCACCCGCAGCCGGCCGACTTTTTCCGGACCATGGAAGACGCCTCGGCCGTGGACCTCGACTGGTTCTGGCGCGGCTGGTTCTACGGCACCGACCGCTGCGACATCTCGCTGGAAGGCGTGAAGAGCTACCGCCCCAATTCCAAAAACCCCACCGAAAACAACGCCCGCCTCCAAAACGAGCGCAAGGCGCAGGCGGCCAGCATCTCGGTGCAGCGCAACGCCACCGACATCAAGACGACCGCCGTGGATGACAAGCCTGAGCTTAAGGACTTCTACAACGGCTACGACCCCCTCACGGTGAGCCCTGCCGACCAGCAGCGCTACCAGCAGTACCTGACCGGCCTCACGCCCGAGCAGCAAACCCGCCTCGGCGGCAACCTGAACGTGTATGAGCTAAGCCTGCGCAACGTGGGTGGCCTCGTGATGCCCGTGGTGCTGCAAATGACCTACGACGACAACAGCACGGAGCTAATGACGATTCCGGCCGAAATCTGGCGCAAGAACAACGAGCAGGTAACTAAGCTCATCGTGTCGCCCAAAAACGTGGTGTCGTTCGTCATCGACCCCTTTCAGCAAACCGCCGATACCGACCTGAGCAATAACGCCTACCCGCGCCAGGCCACGCCGTCGCGCTTCGATATCTTCCAGGCCGGTCAGGCGGGCAACAACGCTCAGCAGCCCCTCAACCCTATGCAGCAGGCTGCTAAAGGCCCCGTGGAGCGCCGCGAGAATAAGCCGAATCCGCAGTAGGCTAACAATTGCCCTTTAATGCCACAGGCCCGCCGAAACCGGCGGGCCTGTTATTTTTAAGCCCACTTTAGTTTGTTTTATGTCTGCCAAGTCCACTTCGCCGCCCCCTGCTTACTTTCTTTCGCTGAGTTTGGAAAACGTGCGCAGCTTTGGGGAAAAGCAGACAATTTCGTTTGCGCGGGAGGACGGGAGGCCTGCGCCGTGGACGGTTATTTTAGGAGATAACGGAGTGGGTAAAACTACTGTATTAAGGTGTCTAGCATCGGTTATGCCTGTGGATACTCCTAATGAGTATCCAATACAGGCATTGCCGGACTTCCCCCAGGAATGGATTAAAGAAGATTACCCGCCAAGGTATTTCCTGGACACTATGCAAAAATGGCTCGTTCATAGAAAAAATACTGAAAGTGGAAACTTTAAATGGCAGTTTGCACGTGAAGCTTATTTGAATTTAAATTATTCGAAAAAGAAGCAAGAAGTAGACGATAAAATGTTTATTAAATTTAGTTTTTCGCCGAATGGAAAGTTTAAATTTGGTACACAAGAAGTTTACCACAAAAAATCTTTAGGGTTGATATGCTACGGCTATGGTGCTAGCCGCACTACTGGTAAATCAACTTTAGGAGATACTGCGACCAAGGATAATTGCTTGAGTTTATTTGATGAACACGCCGACCTATTGAATGCCGAAGAATGGTTTCTGCAAGCCGATTACCGCATAAAGTCAGACGATAGCCCATTAATTCGTCAGAATTTCGAGCTACTAAAAGCTGCCCTAATTGACATTCTCGACGAGGTAACCGAAATAAAAGTTTCCCCCGTAGCGCCTGGTGGCAATCCGCAGCAAGGGCTACAATTTCTCACGCCATATGGTTGGGTGCGGCTGCGCGAAATGAGTTTGGGCTACCAAACAATGGTGGTGTGGATTACCGATTTTGCCAGCAAGTTATTTATTCGCTACCCGGAAAGCAAAAACCCGCTGGCCGAGCCTGCTATTGTGCTGATTGATGAAATAGACTTGCATTTGCACCCCGAATGGCAGCGGAAATTAATCGGGTATTTGAGTCGGCTTTTCCCGAATACGCAGTTTATTGCTACGGCGCACAGCCCGCTGGTGGTGCAGGCGGCCGGCGACGCCGGAGCCAACGTGGTGCTGCTAAAGCGGGTGGGTGACCAAACCATTGTGGTGCAAGACCTGGAAGATGTGCGCGGCTGGCGGGTCGACCAGATTCTGAGCAGCGAACTATTTGATTCTACCCCAGCCCGCTCGCCTGCTACGGAAGAAAAGCTGGCGCGCCGCCGCACGCTATTGGCCAAGAAGAAGTTGACCAAGGCCGACAAGGAAGCTCTCGCGCAACTCAATGCGGAACTGCCACCCTTGCCATTCGGCGATACGCCAGAGTTGCAGCAGGCCGATGCTACCATTCAGGCCCTATTGCAGAAGTTGGGTAAGCAACCCAAAGCGGCGTAGCTACTCAATGATAAAGATTCAGAAAAGTGCCAGGCCGCCGGCTCGGCTTGCTACGGCTGGGGCTGCGCACCGCGCTATATTAGAGCAGGTTTATGATGCTGATGTAGCAGCTGGCCACCCGCCTGGTACTACGCCATTTGCTGTCGATAGCCGCATCTACGGCAGTTCAGCCGTGAAGAACAAGCTACAGGCTGACCAGCACGGCAAGTGCTGCTACTGCGAATCGACGCTCCTAGAAACCGGCTTCGGCGATGTGGAGCATTTTCGACCCAAAGGTGGCGTACGGCAAACAGTGAAAGGGCCGTTGGAGCAGCCGGGCTACTATTGGCTGGCCTACGACTGGGCCAACCTATACTTCTCGTGTGCCCGCTGTAATCAGGCGCACAAGCGCAACTACTTTCCGCTGGCCAATCCAGCTAGTCGTGCCCGCAGCCACCATGATACCGTTGCGCACGAGCAGCCACTACTATTAGACCTAGCTACCGAAGACCCTCAAGCTCACCTCACATTTGTGGAAGAGGTAGCCCGGCCCCTCACGGAGCGAGGGACGCAGTGCATTGTTGCTTATGGACTTAACCGAACAGAATTGGCTCAGCGTCGCCGTGAGCACTGGGAGCATATGGCTCATTATCAGCGATTATCTCGACTAGACCCAACAGAGTATACAGCTACTGAACTCAAAACCATTTTAGCCACTTTGCCTTTTTCGGTAGCTGAGCTTCGAATCTTAGTGGCTAATGCGCGCAAAATGCTAGCAGCAATGTCTGCGGTGGAGGCAAGGTATACAGGAATGGTTCGGGCTAATTTAACGAAAAGTAAGTAGTCTTTTTGTTGCAGGTGAATGATAATGAGATAGATAAAAATTGCCGCCAATGAAGCCCGCCACCCTGCCCGTGCTGCCGCTGGCCGCCTTTCCGCCGCCGCCTACGGCCCCCGCCGCGCGCCGGCCCTACTACGTGCAGCAGTTGGCCGCCCACGCGGCGCAGTTTCCGGGGGTGAGCGCGCCGCACGCCCACGACTTTTACCTGCTGCTCTATATTACCCAGGGTACTGGCACGCATACTATTGATTTGCAAGTGTATAGCTTGCGGCCGGGCGCGCTGTTTTTCCTGGCGCCGGGGCAGGTGCACGGCTGGGCCTTGAGCGACGATGCAGCGGGCTACATCGTATTTTTCGAGGCCGAGTTCTACCAGCGGCGCTACGCGGCCGGGCGTTTGCAGGGCTACCCGTTTTTTGATGCGCGCCACGCGCCGGTGTGCTACCTGCCCGCTTCTGGTAATGCCGTAGTGCCTCTGCTCGACCAGCTGTGGCAGGAGGTAGCCCCGCCCGCCGCGCCCGACGACGAGGTGGTGGCCGCCTACTTGTTTCTGGTGCTGGAGCTGGCGGCGCGCCACTACCCGGCCGCCCCCGCGCCCGAGGCGGCGCTGGCCAGCCAGCAGGTGCGGGCGTTCAGCGCGCTGCTCAACCAGCATTTTCGGCACGAAAAGACGGTGACCTATTATGCTGAACAGTTGAACGTTACGCCCAATCACCTCACGGCCATTTGCCGGCGGGTAGTGGGGCACCCCGCCCGCGACCTCATTCTGGCCCGCGTGATGGCCGAGGCCCAGCGCCTGCTGCGCCACGCCGCCAGTCCGGTGGCCGAGGTGGCCGCGGCCCTGGGCTACGACGATGCGTCGTATTTCAGCCGGGCCTTCAAAAAACACGTAGGAAGCACACCCGAAGCCTTTCGACGGCAGCGTTGATTTGTGCGGTTTTTGCCCGCCCGCAGCCCTGTGGAGGCAAGGGGTGACCGGTACCTTTGCCTGGTCATTACTAGTGACGCACTTCTTATGTCTGATTCTGATTCGGGCGCTCCCATTGAGTCTTCCACGCTGGCGCTGCTGGCCCTGCGCTGCCCGCGCTGCCACCGAGGCAAGCTGTTTTCCAACCCGGCCACCAGCCTCACTAAGTTTACCGATATGCCGGCCGCGTGCCCCGTGTGCGAGCAAACGTTTGAGCCCGAGCCGGGCTTCTACTTCGGGGCTATGTACATCAGCTTTGGCTTTGCGGTGGGCACGTTTGCGGTGGTGGGCATTCTGCTGTATTACCTCTTCAACGACCCCGATACGTGGGTGTACGTGGTAGTCGTTACCTTCATCACGCTGGTATCCACGCCGTTGGTGTTTCGCTACTCGCGGGCCCTGATGCTGTACTTGTTTGGCGGGGCGCGCTACAACCCCAAGTGGGGCACCCAGCACGCGCACTAGCGCCGGGTAGCCTGACCACCGTAAAAACCTGCTCATTAAATAGAGCAGGTTTTTTTATGTCTGGTCAGTTGGGCGAGCTAACTGCCAGCAGGTTATACCGATGACGCAAAGGCCAGATAAGCAAAGCGTTATATGGAATGGAATACAGCGCGAAAAGCAATAGGCATTCTAAACGATAAGTTATGATTTTTCGTAGTAATAAGTCGCCTCACCACGCGCTATTTCCTATGCTATCAACCGACGACCAAACCCCCGACGCGGCCCAGCCTGCGCCGCAAGGCCCCTCACGCCGCTCCTTTCTCAAGCAAACCGGCGGCTTGCTGGGCGTGGCCCTCGCCCCGCCCATTGCCAGCCAGGCCGAAGCCCTGGCCGATAAAATGGCCCCGGCCAGCCCCATTCTCTCGGGCCAGACCAATATGAGCCTGAATATCAATGGTCAGGCCAAAAACCTGCGCATCGAGCCCCGCACTACGCTGCTCGACGCGTTGCGCGAAAACCTCGACCTCACCGGCACCAAAAAAGGCTGCGACCACGGCCAGTGCGGTGCCTGCACGGTACTCGTTGATGGCAAGCGCGTTAACGCCTGCCTCACACTAGCCGTGATGAGTCAGGGCAAGCAAATCCAAACCATTGAGGGCCTGGCCAAGGGCGACGAGCTGCACCCCATGCAGGAAGCGTTCCTGAAGCACGACGGCTTTCAGTGCGGCTACTGCACGCCCGGCCAGATTATGAGTGGCGTAGCCTGCGTAAAAGAAGGCCACGCCACCACCGATGACCAGGCCCGCGAGTGGATGAGCGGCAACATCTGCCGCTGCGGCGCCTACCCCAACATTCTGGCCGCCGTGCGCGAAGTGGCTGGCCAACAAGCAAAAGGCTAACCCCCATGAATAATTTCGCCTACACCCAGGCCGCTTCCACCAAGGAAGCCACGGCCGCCAAGGCAGCCGACAAGCAGGCCGCTTTCATCGGCGGTGGCACCACGCTCCTCGACCTGATGAAGTCGGACATTGAGGAGCATTCGCTGCTCATCGACATCAATAAGCTCTCGATGCTGGGCATCGAAAATGCGGCCACCGGCCTGCGCATCGGCGCGCTGGAGCGCATGAGCGACGTGGGTGAGCACCCGCTGGTGGTGCAGAACTACCCCGTTATCTCGCAGTCGCTGCTGGCCTCGGCCTCGCCGCAGCTGCGCAACATGGCCAGCATGGGCGGCAATCTGATGCAGCGCACCCGCTGCGGCTACTTCCGCGACACCGCGTTTCCGTGCAACAAGCGCCAGCCCGGCTCGGGCTGCCCCGCCCAAAAAGGCGATAACCGCACGCTGGCAATCTTGGGCGGCAGCACCAGTTGCATTGCCACCAATGCCTCCGACCTGGCCGTGGCCCTGGTGGCCCTCGAAGCCAAGCTGACGCTGGAAAGCCCCAAGGGCACCACGCGCACCGTGCCGCTGGCCGACTTCTACAAGCTGCCCGGCTCGACGCCCAATATTGAAAACCATCTGGAAGTCGGCGAATTGATTACCGCCATTACGGTGCCGGCCGCGGCCCACGCCCGTAAGTCGCACTACCTCAAGGTGCGCGACCGCGCTTCGTACGCCTACGCGCTGGTTTCGGCCGCCGTGGGCCTCGATGTGCAGGGGGGCACCATTAGCTCGGCGCGGGTGGCGCTGGGCGGCGTGGGCACCGTGCCGTGGCGCGTGCCCGCTGTGGAGAAAGCCCTGGTGGGCAAGCCCGCCACGGAAGAAACCTTCCGGGCCGCCGCCGCCCTGGCCGTGCGCGATGCCAAGCCCTACGAGCACAATAAATTCAAGCTGGAGCTGGCGCAGCGCACCATCGTGCGCGCCCTACTCGAGGTCACTGCTTAACGAAACTACTATGTCTGCTGAACCCCAATTTTTTGACCAGCCCGGCGGTTTCGTTGGCAAGCCCATTGTGCGCGTGGAAGGCCGCGAAAAGGTAACCGGCAAGGCCAAGTATTCGGCCGAATTCCCGTTGCCCGGCCTCACCTACGGCGTGCTGGCCACCAGCACCATTGCCAAGGGTAAGATTATGAGCATCGATACCGGTGCCGCTACCCGCGAGCCGGGCGTGATTGCCGTGCTCACCCACCAAAACATGCCCAAGCTGGCCAAAACGCCCAATACGCCCGAGGGCAAAAAGGACACTGGCTCGCAGATGGGCTTCCAACCCCTTACCGGCGACGAGATTTTTTACGCCGCCCAGCCAGTAGCGCTGGTAGTGGCCGATACGCTCGACCACGCCATCCACGCCGCTAAGCTGGTGAAGGTGACCTACCAGAAGGCCGACCCCATTGCCAGCTTCCACGACCCCAAAGCGGAACTGTTTGACCCGCAGAAAATTCAGGACGGCAAGGCTGACGCCCACACCAAGCGCGGCGACGCCAAGGGGGAGTTTGCCAAGTCGGCCATTCAGCTGACGGCCACCTACAACCACCCGGTGTACAACCACAACCCGATGGAGCCGGGCTCAACCACCGCCGTGTGGGATGCGCCCGACCGCCTCACGGTCTACGAATCGACGCAGGGCGTTACGCGCACGCAGTCCACGCTGTCGGCCATGCTGGGCTTGCCGCGCGAGCAGGTACGCGTGATTACCAAGTACTTAGGGGGCGGTTTCGGCTGCAAGGGCTCGATGTGGCCGCACACCGTGCTCACGGTGCAGGCCGCTAAGGCGGTGGGCCGCCCGGTGAAGCTGATGCTGACCCGCCCGCAGATGTTTACGGGCATGGGCCACCGCGAGGACCAGTCCCAGACCGTGCAGCTGGGGGCCACGGCCGAGGGCAAAATCACGTCCATCGTGCACACCAAAACCTCGACCACCTCACCCTGGGACAACTACGCCGAGTCGAATTCCAAGATTCTCGACATGCTGTACGCCACGCCCACTTTCGATGCGTCGTACCAGCTGGCGCGGGCTAACGTGATGACATCCACCTTCATGCGCGCCCCAGGTGAGGCCCCGGGCTCGTTTGCCCTGGAGTGCACGATGGACGACCTGGCGTATAAAGTAGGGGTAGACCCCATCGAAATTCGCCTGCGCAACCACGCCGACCACGACTACAGCACCGGCAAGCCTTGGAGCAGCAAGAGCCTAAAACAGTGCTACGCCCGCGGGGCTGAGCTATTCGGCTGGAGCAAGCGCAATCCTAAACCCGGTGCCACCCGCGACGGCCGCTTCCTGGTGGGCATGGGCATGGCCACGGCCAGCTACCCCGTGCACAACTCGCAGGGCACCGCCCGCGCCCGCCTCTACGCCGACGGCCACGCCGTGGTGCAGAGCGGCGCTACCGACTTGGGCACTGGTACTTACACCGTTATGACCCAGGTGGCCGCTGATTCGCTGGGTTTGCCCCTCGAAAAAGTGCGCTTCGAACTAGGTGATACCCAGCTACCTACGGCCCCCAACTCGGGCGGCTCGGTGGCAGCCGGCACCGTATCGTCGTCGGTGTATCTGGCGGCGCAGGACGTGTGGCAGAAGCTGATTAAAATGGCTATTGTTGATAAGAAGTCGCCCCTCTACAAAGCCAAGGCGGAGGACGTAGCCGTCGAAAAAGGCCGACTCTTCCTGAAGAAAGACCCGAAAAAAGGCGAAGCCTTCGGCGACTTAATGAAGCGCGCCGACATCACGGACATCGAGGGCATGGCGCAGGGTAAGTACGGTTCGGGCTATGAGTCGGCCAGCGCGGCCGCCAACGCCGACCCCGCCCACAAGGACGAAGCCGCGCAGCACGCCATGCACTCGTTTGGCGCGCACTTCTGCGAGGTGCGGGTTGATATGGACTTGGGTACCATTCGAGTGTCGAAATGGGTGAGCGTGATGGGCGCCGGCCGCATACTGAACGCGCAAACCGCCCGCTCGCAAATCATCGGTGGTGCCATTTTCGGCATCGGCTCGGCGCTGATGGAGGAGACGGTGCGCGACCAGAATTTCTCGCGCTACACCAACGCCGACCTTGCCGGCTACCATGTGCCGGTAAACGCCGACATCCCGAACATAACCGTCGAGTTTGTGGAAGAGCACGACCCGTTTATCAACGCGATGGGTGTGAAGGGCATCGGTGAAATCTCGATGGTGGGCGTGGCCGCCGCCGTGGGCAACGCCGTTTTCCACGCTACCGGCAAGCGCCTGCGCGACCTGCCCCTCACCCCCGATAAGGTGCTAATGAGCGGGGTAAATAGCTAAGCAGCAAGTAAAAAACCACAAAAGAACGTCATGCTGAGCTTGTCGAAGCATCTCTACCGCGCCGCTGGGGTTACTAACCTACTGGCGTGGTAGAGATGCTTCGATAAGCTCAGCATGACGTTCTTTTGTATTCTACTCGTTAACTAATTTCCCCCCTATGCACAACGACCCTACCGCCACCGTGGGCCTCTTGCTGCTGGCCGCCGGCTCGTCCTCGCGCCTGGCGCGCCCCAAGCAGCTGTTGCCCTACCACGGCCAAACGCTGCTGCGCCGCGCCGCCGAGGTAGCCGCCGCCAGCCCCTGCCGCCCGCTGGTGCTGGTAACCGGCGCGCTCCACGATGAGCTACTGCCCGAAATCGACGGCCTGCCCTTTCACGTAATCCGCAACGATGCCTGGGCTGATGGCATGGGCGGCAGCATTGCCGCCGGCCTTGCCGAGCTGGAAACCGCCGCCGAAGCCCCCAAAGTAGATGCCATTGTGGTCATCCTCTGCGACCAGCCCCTATTAAGCGAAGAGGTTATCGGTCAGTTGATTGTGCAGTTTCAGGCCACCGGCCAGCCTGTGGTAGCTTCCACTTACGCCGGCACCCAGGGCGTGCCAGCGCTATTCAGCCGCGAGGTGTTTCCGCAGCTACTGGCGCTGCGCGGGGCCAGCGGCGCCCGCGAGCTGCTCCAGCAATACAACCACCTCCCCACCGTAGACTTCCCCGGCGGCGCCACCGATGTGGACACCGAAGCGCAATACGCCGCGTTGCAGGAGTAGCGTGGACGCTGCGAGTCCGCGCGCAGAACTACCCAGTTGCCAAACAGGCCCGCCGAACTTCGGCGGGCCTGTTACTTTTGAGGGTATTCCGACTTTTTAGTTTTTGCGCAATGGCTGCTAAATCCACTTCCCCACCCCCGGCCTATTTCCTCTCCCTGAGCCTGGAAAACGTGCGCAGTTTCGGGGAGCAGCAAACAATTTCGTTTGCGCGGAAAGATGGCCGGCCGGCGCAGTGGACGATAATTTTGGGGGATAATGGCGTAGGGAAAACGACGGTACTGAAGGCATTGGCAGGTGTAAGACCAAGCAGGCAGAGCTTTCAACATGAAGGAAAGCAATACTATTTAGGTTGGTTCTTTTCATCAGAAGAGGCAATTAAGATTCCAGGGCGTTATAACACTGAGAGGGGCCAGATAAAGGCTAATGTTCAGTATGAGACAAGACTTTTCGATAAAGAAGTTATTATTCGATTAAAAGAAGCGTTCAGTAGCTTTGGTACGGATAAGCGCAGAAAAAAGGGATTTGGCCCTGGTGGAAGCTCTGTCTTCAAAGAAGAAGATTTAGGCTTGATATGCTACGGTTATGGAGCCGGTCGTACTACTGGCAATTCTACCCTTAGTGAATCCCCAGTAATAGTAGACACCTGCGCCAGCCTTTTCAACGACCGCGCTGACCTATTAAACCCCGAAGAGTGGTTTCTCTTTGCCGATTACCGCATGGCGAAGGATAAAGACCCGCTCACTACCCAAAACTTCAACCTGATAAAAGCTGCCCTTCTCAAAATAATGGAGGAGGGCGAGGTAACCGATTTAGAAGTGGCCCCCGTGCAGTCGGGCGGCGGCAGCCCCCGGCAGGGCGTACGCTTCAAAACGCCCTACGGCTGGGTGCGCCTGCGCGACATGAGCCTGGGCTACCAAACGCTGGTTGTCTGGCTCACCGACTTTGCCGATAAGCTTTTCGTGCGGTATCCCGATAGCAAAAACCCGTTGGAGGAACCGGCCATCGTGCTCATTGATGAAATCGACCTGCACCTGCACCCCAGCTGGCAACGCAAGCTATTGAAGTCGCTGAGCGAGATTTTTGTCAATACCCAGTTTATCGCCACCGCGCATAGCCCGCTGGTAGTGCAGGCGGCCAGTGATGTTGAGGCCAACGTGGTGCTACTCAAGCGTGAAGGCGACCAAACAATCGTATCACAAAACCCGGTGGACGTGCGCGGCTGGCGCGTTGACCAGATTTTAACCAGCAGCTTTTTCAACCTCGAAACTGCCCGCTCGGTGAAGACGGAAGAAAAGCTGGCCCGGCAGGCCGCGCTGCTCAACAAAGCGAAGCTGACGGCCAAAGAGCGCCGCGAGCTGGAAGCGCTGACGCAGGAGCTGGAAGGCCAGCCGATGGGCAGCACCAGCCCCCACGCCGAAGCCGAAGAAGCCGAGCTGCTGCGCCAGATAACCGAGCGCCTCGGCCAATGATAAAAATCACGCAAGGTCCGGCCCCGGCGGCTCTCAATACAGCCGCAGTGCGGGCGGCCCGTCAGCGCCTGCGCCGCCACTACGATGCCGACCCAGCCGCGTGCCACGCCCCCGGCAGCGAGCGTCTGCATGTGCCAGCCACTCTCTACAATACCCCGGCCGTGAAGGCCCGGCTGGTTGCCGTGCAGCACGAAAAATGCGGCTACTGCGAAGCTAACCTGCTGCACGTCGGCTACGGCGACGTAGAGCACTACCGCCCCAAAAACGGCTTCCGGCAGTCGCGCGGGGCCAAGCTGGAAAAGCCAGGCTACTACTGGCTGGCCTACACGTGGCGCAACCTGCTGTTTTCGTGCAAGCGCTGCAACGGCGGGCACAAGCGCAACTATTTCCCGCTGGCTACTCAGGCAGCCGGCCGCGCCCGCTCGCATCACGACGACCTGCGACAAGAGCAGCCATTGCTGCTGCATCCGGCCCACGACGACCCGGCCGCGCACGTCGGCTTTCAGCAGGCCGTAGCGGTGGCTAAAACGCCGCGCGGGCAGGCAACCATCGAGCTGTGCGGCCTCAACCGGAAGTTCACGCTGGAGCGCCGGCGCACCCACCTGGCCCACCTGGAAAGCCACGACTTGCTGGCCGATATGAACCCAGCCACGATGTCGCCCACCGATTTGGCCCGCGAAATAGCCAAGTGCGGCTCTATTCCGGCGCTGGTCAAACGCATTCTGCAAGCCCGCACCATTCGCAACGCCGCCGCCCTGGATACCGCCGAGTTTGCCGGGATGGTGCGGGCTAATTTCCCACTGCTACCCCGGCGCTAGCCGGAAACGGCCCCACCCGGCGGTACTCCACCTGCTCGGTCACGCCGGGCAGCGCGGGGCCAACTGGGAAAACCAATACCAGGCCGCGCCGGGTGAGCCGGCGCACCTGCTGGTCGGAGAAGGACGAGCCATCGGCGCTGGCGGGGCTGCTGGCTTGCAGGTGGCCATCAGCTAAGGAGTAGGTGCCGGTTTCGAGGCGCAGCTGCTGGCCAGCGCGGTCGATGGTGAATTGGTAGCTGCCATCAGCCCGAAACTCGACTAGCAGCTGCGCTTCGCCCGTGAAAATGGCCTGGTTGAGGTCGGCCATGTCGGGGTCGTCGAGCTGGTCGCGCACCGAGTCGGGCGTGGCGGCCGTGGCGGTGAAGCCGATTTGGCGGGTTTGCCAGCGGCCCAGCAGGGTAGGGGGCTCCTTGGGCGCTTTTTGGGCGCCGGCCGGCGCGGTGGAGAGGATAAGGCCAGCGAGGGCCGCAAAAATCAGGTTGCCAAAACAGCTCATTAAGAGCCGAAAATAATCTCCCGGCTTAAAGTTCCGCCCACCAGGTTGCCCGCCGCAATGGCCAGCGCCAGCTGCGGCATGGGCGAGCAACAGTCGCCGGCCGCCCATATGCCGGGCACGGTGGTGAGCTGGTTTTCGTCGATTTGAAGGAAGCCCTGGCTGGTGAGCTCACAGCCAAGCTGTTGGGGCAATGTGCTGGCTTGCTGCGCGGGTGGGCGGGCGTAGAGTACCGGCAGTGGTAGCTCGCGGCCATCGAGCAGGCGTAGGGCGGTGAGCTGGCCACCGGTGTGCAGCAGCGCAGCCACGGGCGTCTCTTCGAGCGCTATTGCATTGGTTGTCAGTAGCTCACGTATCTCGTCGCCGAAGGTGGCGGGGCCGTTGGTAAGCACCGTGAGCGCGCGGGTCCAGTTTAGCAACATGCGCACCTGGAGGCCCACCTCGTCGCCGTTGTTCCAGATGCCGGTGGGTAGGTCGGCCACCTCGTAGCCGTGGCAGAAGGGGCAGTGAATCACCGACTTACCCCAGCACTCGGCAAAGCCGGGCACGGGCGGCAGCTCGTCGCGCATGCCGGTGGCCAGCAGCAGCCGGCCCGCTTGGTACGTGCCTTGGCTGGTGACTACCTCAAACTCCCCGGTGGGCAAGCGGGTGGCGGCGGTAGCCTCGGCGGTGAGCAGTTGCACGGTGGGGTAGGCTGCCACTTGCTGGCGGGCGCGGGCGGCCAGGTCGGCGGGGGCGTCGCCATCGTGCAGCAGCAGGTTATGGGCGTGGGGCGTGAAGCGGTTGCGCGGGCGGCCCGCGTCGAGCACCAGTACGTGGCGGCGGGCGCGGCCCAGCGCCAGCGCAGCACTGAGGCCGGCGTAGCTGCCGCCAATAATGAGTACATCAAGCATGAGTTTTGGTAACTGTAGCCAGCTGGCTTGCTGGAATATTAGGTCAAAGGTAGCTTGCCTTTTCTTATTTGAAACAATGTTGCATTTAAGAAAAAATGGAAATGCAATTCTTGCAGGACATACGTTTTGCGCATGTCTCGTCTCAAGTTATTTGGCGCAACTGCTCAATTGCGGCCGTTCTGAACAAAGGCAGGGCGGTTGATTTTGGCCAAGTTCAACAGGGCTGCTCTTGCCAAGCCTACCAGCTTTTCGTGGCCGCAGGGTGGCTAGGTCAGCTTATTTGCCAATAACTCCTCACCTAAGCTAAATGCGTAGGTAGGGGGCAAGCCAACTTTCCGCACCTGCTTACCGTCTAGCTTTTCGGCTGCTACCTTCGGCGGGCCGTTCTCCTTTTGCCATTCCCAACTTTTATGCAGCCTACCACTACTGCCGCGCCGGCCGTCGAAAAAGACAACAAGCGCATCACCACCGGCTGGACGTTCTACGACTGGGCCAACTCGGTGTACCCGCTCGTTATTACCAGCTCGATATTTCCCATTTACTGGGGCAGCATCACAAAGGAAATCAACCCCACCGACGTGGTTGATTTCCTGGGTTTTCAGGTGCCGGGCTCGTCGCTGCTGACGTACGCCATCTCGGTTTCATTCCTCATTATTGCGCTGGTGAGCCCGTTTCTCACGTCGCTGGCCGACTACTCGGGGCGCAAGAAGCTGTTCCTGCAAATCTTCTGCTACCTCGGGGCGGCGAGCTGCGCGGGGCTGTATTTCTTCACCAAGGACACGCTGACGATGAGCACGTTCATCTTCATTGCGGCCACGGTAGGCTTTAGCGGCAGCATCGTGTTTTACAATTCTTACCTGCCCGAAATCTCTTCCGAAGAGAAGTTTGATTCGCTTTCGGCGCGGGGCTTTTCGATGGGCTACATCGGCTCGGTGCTGCTGCTGGTCGTTTGCCTGGGTATGATTATGGGGCCGCACATTGCCGGTGGGCCCGAGGGGGTGGCGCTGTTTGGCATGAGTACCGGCATGGCCACGCGGCTCAGCTTTTTGCTCACGGGCATCTGGTGGGTGGGCTTTGCCCAGATTCCATTCTTCACGCTGCCACCCGATACCGGCCGCCCCGCCGACGCGCCCGTTTCCAAGGATGGCTGGCTACTCAACGGCTTCCGTGAGCTGGGCAAAGTCTGGGACCAACTCAAGCAATTGCCCAACCTCAAGCGCTTCTTGCTGGCCTACTTCACCTACAACATGGGCGTGCAAACGGTGATGTACGTGGCCACCATTTTCGGCGACAAGGTGCTGAAGCTGGATAGTACTTCGCTCATTGTCACCATTTTACTGCTGCAAATTGTGGGCATTCTGGGGGCTTGGCTCTTTGCCAAGCTCTCCGACCGCATCGGCAATACGCGGGCGCTCAGCTGGGCCGTGTTCATTTGGATGCTCATTTGCGTAGCCGGCTACTTTGTGCAGGCGGGTTGGAGCTTCTTCGCGCTGGCCGCCGTTATTGGCCTCACCATGGGCGCGGTGCAAAGCCTGTCGCGCAGTACGTACTCTAAAATCATCCCCGAAAACACGCCCAATAATGCGGCGTTTTTCAGCTTTTTCGACGTGGTCGAGAAGCTGGGCATCGTCATCGGCACGCTTTCGTTCGGGCTCATTGGCCAAATCACGGGCTCGATGCGCAACAGCATTTTGTCGCTCATCGTGTTCTTCATCCTGGGCCTGGGCTTTCTGCTCACGCTGCGCGGCAAGAAGCTGCGCGACGACCCCGCCGCCCCGGCCAACCTGCCGCCTCCCCCCGCCTCGTCGGCAGCCAGTACCCCACTGGCCACGCGCTAAGAGCACCGAACAAAAAGCGCAACCTTTGCGGCATGATTCATCCTCCCCAACCCAATTTGCAAACTGCGCTCGGCCACGAGCTGAAGCACGAGCTGGCCATTACGCGCCGCGTGCTGGAGCGCGTGCCCACCGAGCAGTTTGGCTGGCAGCCCCACGCCAAAAGCATGACCCTGGGCACGCTGGTCGGCCACATGGCCAACCTCATCGGCTTCCTGGAAATGTCTATGCGAGGCCCCGCCTTCGACCTGGTTACCAATAAGATGCCCGAGAGCCCCACCACCGCGGCCGACGTGCTGGCGCGCTTCGACCTCAACGCCGAGAACCTGCACAAGGCCCTGGCCGATGTGAGCGACGACGCCTTCAATGATATCTGGAGCCTCACGCACGGCGATAAAACGCTGCTCTCGATGCCCCGCACGGCCGTGGTGCGCACGCTGGTGCTCAACCACCTCATCCACCACCGGGGCCAGCTGAGCGTTTACCTGCGCCTGCTCGACATCCCGGTGCCCGCCATCTACGGGGGCTCGGCCGACGAAGCGCCCCAGCGTTAGGCTGTGCGGTAAGCTTTAGCTTGCCGTTTGTATACGAACAAAGCCCCTTCAGCACGCAGTTGAAGGGGCTTTGTTATACAGTAAAGATTTCAGCTACGGGGTACCGACGGCAAGCTAAAGCTTACCTCACTTCTTCTCCCACACGCGCTTGCCCCCAATCCAGGTTTGCTGCACGGGCGCGGTGCGCAGTTGCTCCTTGGGCGCGGTGAGCAAGTCGGTTTTCAGTACCACGAAGTCGGCGAGCATGCCGGGTTTTATCTGGCCTTTGCGCTTTTCCTCGAAGCCGGCGTGGGCGGCCCAGGTGGTCATGCCGCGTAGGGCGTCGGGGCGGCTGAGGGCGTTGTTCATCTGGAAGCCGCCGGTCGGGTAGTTCTTGGCATCTTGCCGCGCCACGGCCGCGTGGTAGCCGTAGAGCGGGTTGATGTCCTCCACCGGGAAGTCGGAGCCCAGCGCTACCTGGCCGTATTGCTTCAGCAGTTCCTGGTAGGCGTAGGCGGTGGGGAGGCGCTGCGCACCCAGGCGCTCGCCGGCCCAGTACATATCGGAGGTGGCGTGCGTGGGCTGCACCGAGGGCACAATATGGTACTGGCCAAACTTGGCCATATCGCGTGGGCTCACCACCTGCGCGTGCTCAATGCGCCAGCGCCGGTCGGTCTGTCCCGCCAAGGCTGCGCCATAAATGTCGAGCAGCAGCCGGTTGCTGGAATCGCCAATGGCGTGGGTATTCATCTGAAACTTGGTGGCCGCCAGCTCCTTGGCAATGGCCCGGTAGTAGGCCGGGTTTTGCAGCAGGAAGCCTTTTTCGGCGGGCCGGTCGGAGTAGGGGGCTAGCAGCGACGCGCCCCGCGAGCCCAGCGCCCCATCGGCGTATATCTTGAAGGAGCTAATGGTCAGGTTGTCACTGAAATACGGGCCCTTAGGTAAGTAGTACGCCTTGTTTTCGGGCGTGGGGTTGAGCATAGCGTACAGCCGCAGGTGTAGCTTGCCGGCCTGCTGCATGGCAGCCATGCGCTCAATGTCCTCGCGGTTGAGGCCGGCATCGGCGAGGCTGGTGAGGCCCACCGCGAGGCAGTTTTGCTGGCCTTGCAGCAGCAGCGCCTCGGCCTCGGTGGCGCTGGGCTCGGGGATTTTGGTCGCTACCAGCTTCACCGCATTATCAACCAGCAAACCAGTAAGATGTCCCTGTGCATCGCGCCCAATTACGCCGCCGCTGATGGGCGTGGCGGCCGTAACGCCCGCCAGGTCGAGCGCCTTCTGGTTGACGAGCGCCGCGTGGCCGTCCACCCTGATGAGCAGCACCGGCACGTTAGGAAACAGCGCATCGAGCGTGTCTTTGGTAGGGTAGCGTTTGCCCGGCCAGTCGTTCTGGTCCCAGCCGCGGCCGGTGAGCCAGGCGGCCGCCGGCTGCTGCTGGCGGTGCCGCGTGAGGCGGCCCACCGTCTCAACCCACGACGTAGCGCCCACTAGGTCGGCGGAGCGCAGCCCTAAGGCGTAGCGGTAGAAGTGGCAATGCGCATCGTAAAATCCGGGATAGATAAACTGCCCCTGCGCATCCACCGTCTGCGCCGCTTGGTAGCGCCCTTGCAAGTCGGCCGACTTGCCCACGGCCACAAAGTGCCCGTCGCGCACGGCAAATGCCTCTGCCTTGCTGAAAGTCGAGTCCACAGTGTACACTGTGGCGTTGGTTACTAGTAAGTCAACTGCCTCACGCTGAGGCTGACAGCTACCCAAGCCCAGCGAAGCGCTGAATAGGAGAGCACTCCCAAGTTTATAAATGAGCCGCATAGTACAAAAGGGTACGCAAAGTTCCGGAACCAACTGAAAGGGCAAAGCTAAGCCCGTTCTCGCCAGAGAACGGGCTAGTTTGAATGCCCGGAACGCGCCGTAGCGCGTTCCTACAAACGTCGCGACTTGTTCCCCCAAAAACGCCTCACGTAGCCAGCTTGCGTAGCAAGCGTATCTGCGTAATCCGTTAAATCCGTTTTAATCTGTGGTGTTTACTCGAATTTCATGTGCTTCACCGACTCGCCCGAGTTCTTCAATTCCAGCAGTGAATCGATGCCGATGGCGAGGTGGCGTTTCACAAAATCGACGGTCACCTTGGAGTCCGACTCGGCAGTTTTCACGCCCTCGGGCGTCATGGGGTTGTCGCTCACCAGCAGCAGCGCACCGTGCGGAATGTCGTTCATGAAGCCCACCACGAAGATGGTGGCCGTTTCCATGTCCACGGCCAGGGCGCGCACGCGCTTGAGGTAGTCCTTAAAATCCTGGTCGTGCTCCCACACGCGGCGGTTGGTGGTGTACACGGTGCCGGTGTAGTAGTCGAGCTCGTGCTTCTTAATCATCGAAGAAACAGCCCGTTGCAGCCGGAACGACGGTAGCGCCGGAATCTCTTTTGGCAGGTAGTCGTCGGAAGTACCATCGCCCCGAATGGCCGCGATGGGCAGCACGAGGTCGCCGAGCTTGGTCTTTTTCAAGCCACCGCATTTGCCCAGAAAGAGGGCCGCCTTGGGCTTGATGGCCGACAGCAAATCCATGACCGTGGCCGCCATCGGTGAGCCCATGCCGAAGTTGATGATGGTGATGCCGCCCGAGGTAGCCGACTGCATGGGCTTGTCGGTGCCGCGCACCTCCACTCCAAACTGCTCGGCAAACATGTACACGTAGTTGCTGAAATTGGTGAGCAGAATGTACTGCCCAAAATCACCCAGCGGAACGCCGGTATAGCGGGGCAGCCAGTTGTTTACAATGTCTTCTTTGGTCTTCATAAGGTGTTGATTATGTGAAAAATACGTTGGTCATTGCGAGCCTGCGAAGCAAGCGCACCAGAACGAGTCGTTCGGGTGTCGTTTCGGTGCGGTTGCTTCGCTGTGCTCGCAATAACAGCTAAAACAATCGGCCGGGATAAACGAAAAAAGCCGCCTACCCAACTGGGTACGGCGGCGCGGCGGGTACGAAACCCAGGCGAAATGCGACTGCCAAACCCATACCTTTGGAGGTGATGCAAGCGTTAGACCTGCCGCCTTTCGACCACAAAATTAGGCAAAATTTGGCGAATATCCCGGAGATATGGGATGAGCTGCGCCGCAAGTACGTGGTGCTGACCCCCGAAGAGTGGGTGCGGCAGCACGTAGCGCAGTATTTAATGCGGCACCTGGGCTACCCCCGCGGCCTGCTGAGCCTGGAGCGCGGCCACCGCTACAACCAGCGCCAGAAGCGCACCGACCTCGTGGCCCTCGGCCCCGATGGCCGCCCCCTGCTGCTGGTAGAGTGTAAGCGCCCCACGGTGGCCATTACGCCGGCCGTGGCCAGCCAGGTAGCCACCTACAACCAGACCATGCGCGCGCCGTTACTATTGATTACCAATGGCTTAGTACACTACTGCTGGCAGGTGGATTTTGAGCGCGGCGCCAATGAGCGGCTGGCCGAAATACCTGACTACGTTACTGCTAAGGTATTGACTGAAAGATAATTACCAAAAAAAGCCTGCGTACCAGCAGTTAGTTGCTGGCACGCAGGCTTTTGCCTTATTCAACGGGGAATACTTACAGTTTGTAAGCCGCTTTCAAAAACTCGGTAACCGAATTGGGCTTATGGCCGAGTAGTTTTTCCAGCGTGGAGCTGGGAAAATCGAACTCGCCCTGGCCGATGGCTACTGAGAAGGCGGCGGTCATTTGGATGGCACCGGCGGGCACACCGGCCGCGGCCAGCTGGGTGCCAAACTCTTCGGCCGAAGGCGACACGTACTGAATTTTCTTGCCCGATAAGTCACTCAGAATGTTGGCGATATCAGCAAAGGAGAAGGCTGGGTTAGTGCTCAACTCGTACGACTGGTTTTCGTGGCCGGAGCCGGTGAGCACGGCTGCGCCGGCCGCCGCCAGGTCGGCGCGGCTGGCGTAAGCGCTTTTGCCCGCGCCGGCGGGCAGGTAAATGGTGCCGGTTTCGAGTACGGGGCCCATAAACAGCGGCAGTACCTCAAAATACAGCGCATTGCGCAGGATGGTGTAAGTGAGGCCCGACTCTTGCAGCAGCTTCTCGGTGGCCAAATGCGCCTCGGCAATGCCCGCCGCGGCCGACGAGCCGTCCTCCGTTTTGCGCTGAAAGCTGGTGTATACTACGTGCTTTACGCCCGCTTCCTTAGCCGCGTTGACGGCGTTAGTGTGCTGCGCCACGCGGTTGGGAATGTCGTTGCTGGACACCAGAAACAGCTTGTCGATACCCGCGAAGGCGGCCACCAGGCAGGGGTAGTCGTTGTAGTCGCCCTGCTGCACCGTTACGCCCTGCGCTTGCAGGTCGGCGGCTTTGGCGGGGTCGCGGGCCAGCACGGAAATCTGGTCGGGACTCACGGTTTTGAGAAGGTTTTCGACTACGGCGCGGCCCAGGCCGCCCGTGGCGCCGGTTACGAGAATTTTACTCATGCTAATTAGTTGAAAGGCAGGATATAAGCCCTTGGCGTGGTTAAGAAAGCAGCCGGTACGAACCCGCGTGGCGGTGGCCGATTGATGATGCAAAGGTCGTTATCTTTGCTTACCAAAAGTGAGCAGCTACCTTCAGGTAAGCGCTTACCTCCACGTAACTACACTGCTTATGCCACCCATCAGCATGGGGCACTGCCTCACCACCCTGCCTTCCCTGCGCGACGCCCTCGAAGTGGTAAACGGTAAATGGAAACTCCTAATACTGGTGGCGCTAGCCACTGGTAATCAACGCTTTCGCGAAATAGAGCGCAGCGTGCCCGGCATTTCCTCCAAGGTACTGGCCAAGGAGCTGAAAGACCTGGAGATGCACCAGCTCATCCGGCGCACCGTGCAGGAGGGCCCGCCCGTGCTGGTCACCTACGAGGTGCTGCCCTACGCCGATACCCTCGACCCCGTCATCTTCGCCCTGCGCGACTGGGGATTGAAACACCGTCAAAAGATTATGGGACAGGTAGTTGAGGCATAAAAAAGCCTGCCGGGTGTTACATCCGGCAGGCTTTTAAAATGTAGTGCGGACCTTGTAGTCCGCGTTTGGCGGTATGAACGCGGACTCGCAGAGTCCTCGCTACTTCACTATACGGCTACGCTTTCCAGCACGGAAGCCACGTCCACGAGGGGCAGGTTCCAGGCTTCGGCCACGCCTTGGTACACCACTTCGCCGTGCACCACGTTGAGGCCGAGGCGCAGGGCCGAGTCGCGGCGGCAGGCTTCCTGCCAGCCCAGGTTGGCTAGCTTCACGGCGTAGGGTAGGGTGGCGTTGGTGAGGGCCAGGGTGCTGGTGTAGGGCACGGCACCCGGCATGTTGGCCACGCAGTAGTGCACCACGTCGTCGATGATGAAAGTGGGGTCTTCGTGGGTGGTGGGGCGGCAGGTTTCGATGCAGCCACCCTGGTCCACGGCCACGTCGACGAGCACGGTGCCGGGGCGCATGGTTTTGAGCATGTCGCGGGTGATGAGGTGCGGGGCCTTCGCGCCCGGAATCAGTACGGCACCCACCACGAGGTCGGCCGTTTTGATGGCTTCGCGGATGTTGTACTCGTTGGAGTACTGCGTCACCACGTTTTTGGGCATGAAATCATCCAGTTCACGCAAGCGGTTCAGGCTGATGTCCATGATAGTAACCTGCGCGCCGAGGCCGGCGGCCACCTTGGCGGCCTGCGTGCCCACAATGCCCGCGCCCAGCACGAGCACGTGCGCGGGCTTCACGCCGGGTACGCCACCCAGCAGAATGCCGCGGCCTTTGAGAGGTTTCTCCAGGTACTTGGCACCTTCCTGCGGGGCCATGCGGCCAGCCACTTCGCTCATTGGAATGAGCAGCGGCAGCGCCCGCGAGGGCAGCTCCACCGTCTCGTAAGCCAGGCAAACCGCCTTGCGCTCAATCATGGCGTGGGTCAACTCCTCGCCGCTGGCAAAGTGGAAGTAGGTGAACAGCAGCTGGTTCTCCTTGATGAGCGGATACTCCTCGGCAATCGGCTCCTTCACCTTGATAATCATCTCGGCCTGGCCATACACGTCGGCAATGGTGGGCAGCAGCAGCGCCCCGGCCTGCTCATACTCGGCATCGGAGAAGCCCGAGCCTTCGCCCGCGCTCACCTGCACCAGCAGCGAATGGCCGTGCTTGCGCAACTCGGCTACGCCGGCGGGCGTGAGGCCCACGCGGTTTTCGTTGTTTTTAATTTCCTTGGGAACGCCGATAATCATGGGGCAGGGGAGGGGGAGATGAAGGAGAGAAAACGTACCGTAAAGATAAGGCCGCTGCTACACTGCGGGCCCGGTTTTAGTTCGCCAACTGCAACAGCCCCTGCATGTCGAGCGCGCGGGTGTACATGGTAAGCTTGCCGTCGGGCGTGGTGGGCCATTCGGCGCGGGGGCGGTCCCAGTACAGCTCCAGGCCGTTGCCGTCGGGGTCGTTGAGGTAAATGGCTTCGCTCACGCCGTGGTCGGAAGCCCCGCTTAAGGGGTAGCCGCCCGCCAGCAAGCGCTTCACCACGGCTGCCAGCCCGGCCCGGTCGCGGTACAGAATGGCGGCGTGGTAGAGGCCGGCCGCGCCCTCGTGCTGCGCCGGCCGCCCGCCCTGGCTGTGCCAGGTATTGAGCCCAATATGGTGGTGGTAGCCATCGGCCGATAAAAAGGCGGCCGAGCCCATGTCGAGCATCACCTCAAAGCCCAGCAGGCCGTGGTAAAAAGCCAGCGCCCGCGGTATGTCGGTAACCTGCAAGTGAATGTGGCCGATGCTGGTGCCAGCGGGCACGGTGTAAGGCGCGGTGGTCGAAGGAGTAGAATTCATAAACGGAAAAAGTAAGAAAATGCCAAAGCAATGTACCTACACTAATCAATAATTGAGCCTAAAAAAAGCCCTGCCCAGCGGGCAGGGCGCGCAGCCGGCCCTGGCAAACCCAGGGTCCGGCCCGAGTGGGCGCTACGGCTTGTCGTACACGTCGCGGAACGTGAGGATTTCCCAAATCCGCCGCTCGTTGTGGCGCGGAAACCCGCAGGCGGGCGCAAAGTCGTCGGCTTCCTTAAATGTGCCAAACAGCCGGTCCCACCACGTGATGTCGCCGTAATTGTAGCGGTGCACGCCAAGCTGATGATGCACGGAGTGGTGCTCGGGCCGCTGCAAAAAGTAGCCTAGCCACTTGGGGGTAGCGATGTTAGAGTGGTAGAAATATTCGCCGGTGGCCCCGAAAAGGGAAGTCCAGGCGGCGGCTTCGGCGGTGCCGCCCAGCACGAAGAATAGGCAGAAGCTGGTGAGGAGCGCATCGGCGAGTATCTCTACCGGGTGCTTATAGAAGGAAGTGAGCAGCTCGATGCGCGCGGGGCTGTGGTGCAATTGATGAAATACCAGCCAGAAGCCGTTGGCGTGCCGCAGCCGGTGCCACCAATAAAACACGAAGGTGCCGCCAAACCAGTAGGCCAGTCCCTCCGTGAGCGGCGTGTGCCAGTGGCCAACGTGTAGCAGGGAATACTGCCGGAAATACGTGTTCCAGGTGAGGCCGCCCAGGCCAATCAGTAGTACCTGCGCGGCATTTATAGCCACGGCCCGCAGGTACCAGTTTTTGGCTTCGGGCAATTCCCGGCCGGGAAATTTTCGCTCCAGAATAAAGAACAGCAACGTAATCAGGCAGAGCAATAACCCTTGAATGCCCTGCGTGGCTAGGGGGAGCTTGGTTTCCATGCAACAGTGGTAGTTTGCGGCAAGCAGCACGTGCTTCCTGCCACAAACTTCCGCCGCCAGCCCCGGCCGGCACTTGACAAATGTCAAGTTCGCTTGGCCCGCAGCCGGCTCAGGGTTTCCGGGGCAATACCCAAGTGAGAAGCCAGATGCTTGAGCCCAATGTGGTGGTGGTAGCCATCGGCCGAGAGGAAAGCAGCCGAACCCATATTCACCATTACTTCGAAGCCCAGCAGACCGTGGTAAAAAGCCAGCGCCTGCGGCATGTCGGTGACCTGCAAGTGAATGTGGCCGATACTCGTGCCGGCGGGCACGGTATAGGGGGTAGGGGTAACAGAGGGCATTTGGATAGGGAGGTATAGTATGCAAAAATAGTGTACCTACATCAAATGGCAGGCGCACCGACCAAAAAACTTCCGCTGTAGCCTCATGGTGGGCCAGAGCGATAACTAAGGAAATGCGCCGCGCCCCACAGATACGACACCACAAGCAAAAGAATACGCCCATTCTGCACCCACAAAACCATTTTGGTCGCGTGGCCACAGAATCAAAATATTAAGGAAATAAAATTAAAGCAAGTTGAAGGAAAGCGGATAATAATGGCCTCCCTGATTTATTATTACCCAAGACACCAGCTTATGCGTGCGAGACTCAAAAAATAATGTGCCGATTGGTTTAGTAGGATTCCGCTTGTCGAAGTAAGTCAGCGTTTGCGGAAGGAATTTGTGTAAGCCTCCAAAACTCTTTTTAGCAAAAGGATAAAAATAGGAAGTATTATTTTTAAAGTATAATGTTGGTTTAGCATCTAAATTGACTACTCCTACCGAGTCGATAAAATGAATTACTCGTGCGAATAACCAATCAAAGGACTGAATTCTTTTCCTCTTCCTGGTAGTAGAGCTGTCAACTAATATGTTGTCGAAATAAACAAACCGTTGAAACACTGCCCCTCTTTGTAAGGTGTCATATTTTTCGCCATCGTAATAGTTGCAAAGGGATTGCATTAGTTTATAGGACTTCCTCTGGCTTTTGGTCATATGGCTGTCCTGCGCGAAAGCCTGGGGCGCCAGTGCCAGAAACAGGCAGAGAATAAGTAGTGGCTTCATGGGCTGCGGAAGGGTTGCTGGTTGAGTTGCGTTGGGGGGCAAAACTAACCTGCTTCTACTTGTAGCCCTCTTGACAAATGTCAAGTTCGCTTGGCCCGCAGGCGGCTCAGGGTTTCGGGGCTGATGCCCAGGTGCGAGGCCAGCTGTTTGAGGGGCACGCGCTGCAGCAAATTCGGATAATCCTTTACCAGCCGGGCGTAGCGCTCGGCGGCCGGGAGGGTACGTAACTGATGGGCCCGCTGCTCGCTCTGCACGTAGTAGCGCTCCGTCAGCACCCGGCCCACGTAGTTGAACTCCGGAAACGCGCGGTAAAGCTCCGCCAGCTGCGCGTAGCCGATGGAGTACAATACGCTGGGCTCCAGCAGCTCCAGGTACTCAGTAGAAGGCTGCTGGGTCAGAAAGCTGACAATCGAGATAACGAAATCGCCCTCGCGCATAAACCAGGACGAAACCTCCTGGCCCGCGTGCAAAGCGTAGCCGCGCACCAAACCTTCCTCAATAAAATAGAGCCGCTGCGCCACCTGCCCCGGCCGCAACAGCCACTCGCGGGCCGGCAGCTGCTCGCGCTGCGTAGCCGCCGTCAGCGCTGCTTCCAGCGCTGAGCTAACTTGCATAATTGCCTTTACAGCAGAAAGTAACACGGACTAATGCTTTCACTAAAAACTACTTAAACGGCACCAACGAGCCGCTTTCCTTCACCATGCTGGTGGGCACCAGGTCCTTCACCACGTTGGCCTTCAGCGTGAGCTTGGTATCGCCGTGCAGGTCGTTGGAGGCCAGCGTGACCACCTCGGCGGCCAGGCCCACGGTGCGCTGCGCATACACCAGCTCCACTACGGCGCTTTGGCCGGGCTTTATGGGGGCCGGGGCCGTGCGGTAGCCTACGCAGTAGCAATTGGAAGAGATAGTGCTTAGTACCAGGTCTTTGGCCCCCGTGTTGCGCACCCCGATGCGCGCTACCGGCTGCGTGCCCGCCTCGATGCGGCCAAAGTCGTAGCTGGGCTTTTCCAGGGCCAGGCGGGGCGAGGCGGCCAGCTGGCCCGGCGTGAGAGTAGCCCGCAGCTCCTCTTTGGTCAATACCGAACCTTTGAGGCTGAGGACTTTGCTGCCTTCGGTGGCATTGCTCATCACGCTCACGGTCTTGGCGAAGATGCCGGGACGGCCCGCGCTGTTATACACCGCCTTGATGACACCCGACTTGCCGGGCAGCACCGGGGCCTTGGTCCACTCGGGGGTGGTGCAGCCGCAGCTGGCCTGGGCGTTGGCAATCACAATGGGCTGATTACCAGTATTCTTAAACTTGAACTCGTAGGTGGCCATCGTGCCCTCGGGCACCTTGCCGAAGTCGTGGTCGGTGTGCTCGAAGGTGAGCACGCCCTGCGCGTGGGCGGCCAGGGTGGCGAGGCCCAGGGTGAGACTCAGGGCGAGAGTAGATAGGAGGCGCATAGGAGAAAAAGCCAGGAAAAAACCTGGGTAAAAGTATAGACTAACAATAAGTTAACCCCCGGCCGCCGCCCGGATAGGCAAATATACAGCCCGCCCCCGCCCGCTTTCGTAAATTTGCGGCATCGCCCTCCCTTATTCCCACCCCCTCCACTACTTATCCCGCTCTTATGTCTGATACGCTGCTGGCCCCCGCCGATGCTTCGGTGCACCCCCCCCTCACCAAAGCCGAGCTGCTCGACGACTACCGCCTGGCCTGGGAAAGCCGCCACGCCTCGCTGGCCGGCCGCCGCGAGGTGTTTATGGGCAAGGCCAAGTTTGGCATCTTCGGCGATGGCAAGGAGTTGCCGCAGCTCGCCATGGCCCGCGCCTTTAAGGCCGGCGACTTTCGCTCGGGTTACTACCGCGACCAAACCTTTATGGTGGCCATCGGCGAGCTAACCTGGCAGCAGTACTTCGCCCAGCTCTACGCCCACGCCGACCCCGAGGCCGAGCCTAGCACCGCCGGCCGCGCCATGAATGGCCACTTCGGCACCCGCCTGCTTGATGACGACGGCCAGTTCAAGCCCCAGACGTCAACCAAAAACTCGTCGGCCGACATCTCGCCCACCGGCGGCCAGATGCCGCGCCTCGTGGGCCTGGCCTACGCTAGCAAGCTCTACCGCCAAAACCCTGAGCTGCACCAGTTTAGCGATTTTTCGGTAAATGGCAATGAAGTGGCTTTCGGCACCATTGGCAACGCCAGCACCTCGGAGGGCGTATTTTTTGAAGCCATTAATGCCGCCGGCGTGTTGCAGATTCCGCTGCTAATGTCGGTGTGGGACGACCACTACGGCATTTCGGTTCCGGCTGAATACCAGACCACTAAGCAGAGTATTTCGGCTATCCTGGCGGGTTTTCAGCGCGAAGGCGAGGGCCAGGACGGCTTCGAGATTTTTGTGGTGCGCGGCTGGGACTACCCGGCCCTGGTAGATACCTACCAGCGCGCTGCCGCCGTGTGCCGGGCGCAGCACGTGCCCGTGCTCATCCACGTGACGGAGGTGACGCAGCCGCAGGGCCACAGCACCAGCGGCTCGCACGAGCGCTACAAGCCCAAAACCCGCCTCAGCTGGGAAGAGGAGCACGACTGCCTCACCAAGTTCCGCGAGCACCTGCTCACCGAGGGCGCGGCCAGCGAAGACGAACTGGCGCAAATTGAGAAAACGGCCGCCGCTACCGTCAAGCTGGCGCGCACCACGGCGTGGTCGGCGTTTTTTGACCCCATTCAGCAGGAGCGCGAAGAGGCCTTGGTAATTCTCAACAAAATGGTGGCCGAGGCCGGCGCCGAAAACCAGTTGACCGAGCTGGTTAACGCGCTGAAAACCAACGTGACACCCATTCGGGCGGATATTGTGCGCACGCTGCGCCGGGCCCTGCGCCAGGTGCGCGGCAACCGCCAGAGCGCTGGCCGCCGCGCCGCCCAAAGCCTGCTGGAGCAGTGCGAGGCTGAAAACGCCGACCGCTACAACTCTTACCTCTTCAGCCAAAGCGAGGAGGCCGTGGGCAATATTGAGGAAGTGCCCGTCGAGTTTGCCAGCGATGCGCCAATGGTGGACGGCCGCGAGGTGCTGCAAGCCTGCTTCACGGCCAACTTCGAGCGCGACCCGCGCATTTTCGCCATCGGGGAGGACGTGGGGCATATTGGCGACGTGAACCAGGCCTTTGCAGGCTTGCAGGAGAAGTTTGGTGCGTTGCGCGTGACCGATACCGGCATCCGCGAGTGCACCATCATTGGGCAAGGAATTGGGGCGGCGCTGCGCGGACTGCGGCCGATTACCGAGATTCAATACCTTGATTACCTGCTCTATGCCATCCAGATATTGAGCGATGACGTGGCGTGCCTGCAATACCGTACCAAGGGCGGGCAGAAGTCGCCCCTCATTGTGCGCACCCGCGGGCATCGCCTGGAGGGCATCTGGCACTCGGGCTCGCCCATCCAGATGATACTGGGGGCCATCCGGGGCATGCACCTGTGCGTGCCGCGCGACATGACGCAGGCGGCGGGCTTCTACAATACGCTGCTGCGCAGCGACGAGCCGGCCATCGTAATCGAATGCTTGAACGGCTACCGCCTCAAGGAAAAGCTGCCGGCCAACGTGGGTGAGTTCACGCTGCCGCTGGGCCAGCCCGAGGTGCTGCGCGCCGGCGACGATATCACCATCGTCACCTACGGCTCGATGTGCCGCATTGTGCTGGAAGCGGCCAAGCAGCTGGCGGAAGTTGGCATCTCGGCCGAAGTGATTGACGTGCAGACCCTTCTGCCCTTCGATACCGACCAGCTGATTGCCGACAGCCTGCGCAAAACCGGCCGCGTGCTCTTCGCTGATGAGGACGTGCCCGGCGGCGCCACCGCCTACATGATGCAGCAGGTGCTTGATGGCCAGCAGGCCTACAAATTGCTCGATTCGGCCCCGCGCTGCCTGGCTGCCCATCCGCACCGCCCGCCCTACGGCTCCGACGGCGACTACTTTTCCAAGCCCAACGTGGAGGACGTGTTCGACACGGTGTATGAGCTATTGCGCGAAACCGACCCAGCCAAGTTTCCGGCTATTTATTAATTCTGTAAGCCACAGCTTAATAAGAGCCAAAAAGAACGTCATGCTGAGCTTGTCGAAGCATCTCTACCACGCCGCCGGGGTTAATAATCCTCACGGCGTGGTAGAGATGCTTCGACAAGCTCAGCATGACGTTCTGGTTGTTCTGTATTAAATAGCTTGCAACTGCCTTACCGTTTGGCGATTACGATGCTATCGGTGCGGATAACGTTGCTCAGGTGCAGCGCGCGGTCGGCAATGCTCACGTCGAAGCGCACCACTTGGCCCGCCGTAAACACGTCGCCATAGCCAAAGCCGATGGTGCGGGTAAGCGTGCCTTTAAGGGGCGCGGCCTTGCCATCGGTGAGGGTAGAAGGATGGTCGAAGCGGCCATTATATGAGCCCATTAGCAGCGGTTTGCCCGTGGCTGGGTCTATAGGAGTAAAGAATTTACCCGACTTCGGGTCCTTCACAACTGGCTCGATGAAGTAGTTGTTGTTGAACAGCGACGGGAAGGCGTAGGGCGCTACTTTGCTCTCTGCTTCCGTCAAACCCAGGTCGCCGTCGCCATCCTGAAAATTGATGGTAATGAACATCGAATCAATGGGTTGCTGCTGTGGATTGGCAAAGTTGGTGCGCCGCACCTCCACGCGATTGAAGCTGATGGAGGGCGTGGTCGGATATTCCGGCGCTTTCAGACAGCTACTCAGGCCGCCCGCCAGCAGCCCCAACCCGCCGATTACCGTTGTTAGTCGAAACAAATTCATACGCAAACGCAAAAAAAGATGCCTGGCTCACCCTGCAAACCAAGCACCTGCCCCGCCAACGCGCAGGTGCTTGGTTTGTTGTGAGCCGTAAATGTAAGCGGCCCGCTGCTCCAGCCCGCTTTTTGCCCAACCCCCGCCGCTTGTTATGAGTTTCCGCACTACTTTTCTCGGCCCTGACTACCAGGCCCTCACTACGCTCACGCCCCCGGCGTTTGAAGCGGCCGCGCTGCATTTATTTCGGCACCAGGCGGCGCATTGCCCGCCCTACCGTGCCTACCTGGCGGGCCTGGGCCGCGACCTGAGCGCGGTGCACCGGCTAGAGGATATTCCCTTTCTGCCCATCGAATTCTTTAAAACCCAGGAAGTGCGCACCGAGCCCGCCGACTGGCAGCCGCTGGAAATATTCCGCAGCAGCGGCACCACCTTGCAGCAGCGCAGCCAGCACCTCGTACGCGACCCGGCACTGTACCGTGCCAACGCGGCCAACATTTTCGCGGCCGTCTACGGGCCGCTTACCGACTGGATATTCCTGGCCCTGCTGCCCTCGTATTTGGAGCAGGGCGAGTCATCGCTGGTGGCCATGGTGGCCGATTTTGCCCAGCGCTCGGGGCAGGCGCAGCCGGCGTTTTTCCTGCGCGACCACGCTGGCCTGCTGCGAGCCCTGGCCGAAGCCAAGCGCCAGCCCGGCCGCCGCGTCATGCTCTTCGGCGTCACCTACGCCCTGCTCGACCTGGCCGCCGAGTACCCCGGCGCGCCCGAGCTGCACGGACTCACCGTGCTCGAAACGGGCGGCATGAAGGGCCGCCGCCGCGAGATGATTCGGGAGGAGCTGCACCAGGAATTGCAAGCCGCTTTCGGTCCCGCGCCCATCCACTCCGAGTACGGCATGACCGAGCTGCTGAGCCAGGCCTACTCGCCGGGCGAGGGCCTGTTCTACTGCCCGCCCCAAATGCGGGTGCTGCTGCGCGACGCCGCCGACCCGTTCTCCGTATTGGCCACCCGCGCCGAGGGGGCCATCAACGTCATCGACCTAGCCAACGTGGACAGCTGCGCCTTTATCGAAACCAAAGACCTGGCCCGGCGGCACCCTGGTGGCGCATTTGAGGTGCTGGGCCGGCTGGATAATTCGGATATTCGGGGGTGTAGCCAGCTGGTGTGAGTTTTAGCATATAGCTTTTGCGATACCTTGTGGTATAGACCTATCTAACGCATGAACCGGATAAAAAAACACAGGGGGCTTAAGCGGTACTATAAAAATCTTGCAGTCAAAAATGACCTTGATAAGGCGACTTGGCTTGACTTTGGCAATTCCAAAACGTGGTTCGATAAGTGGCACCTGCATTTCGATTGGAAAGGTTATGGTAACGATAGTTTCAAAAGCAGGAAACCACACTTAGATAAGTTGTTTAGGCATTTTGATATGCTTGTTGATAAGACAAAGAAATTAGGAACAGACTTTCAACTCTACGCCGTTTTACTTGATTTTGACAGTTCAAGTGATGCGCTATTCTTGCATACGCCAAATCCAAATAACAGTCAGTTTCCGTTTAAAGTATTTGACTTACAGTTGAAAACAACATTGAAAAATGAGCGGCTTGATACCTACATCAACGGTTTATATGGCTATGAAAAGCTCTATGGACAAGCTGGCGAAGCATTCTGCTTGTTATTTAAGAGAAATGTAGGACGGCCTTTCTGATAGAAAAAAATGCTTAGCACCTAAAAAAGGCAGCGCCAGAATCAATTGATTCTGGCGCTGCCTTTTTTATTTCGAATGAAGCTATTTATTTACCCGCAAACGCCTTGGCGTCAGCTTCTTCAATGGTAGCATCGCTCATAATAACGAGGCGCTCGACCACGTTGCGCAGCTCGCGGATGTTGCCGCGCCAGTCGAGGCCTTGCAGGTACTTGAGGGCGTCGGCCGAGATTTTCTTGGGCTTATTGCCGTAGTCGGCGGCGATGTCCTGCAAGAATTTCTGCACCAGCTCGGGGATGTCTTCGCGGCGCTCGTTGAGCGAGGGCACCTGGATGAGGATGACGGAAAGGCGGTGGTACAAGTCCTCCCGAAAATTCTTGTCGGCAATTTCCTGCAACAGGTTTTTGTTGGTAGCGGCCACCACGCGCACGTTCACCGAAATCTCTTTTTCGCCGCCCACGCGAGTGATTTTACTTTCCTGTAAGGCGCGCAACACCTTGGCCTGGGCCGAAAGGCTCATGTCGCCGATTTCATCCAGGAAAAGCGTGCCGCCGTCGGCCTGCTCAAACTTGCCGATGCGCTGCTTCACGGCCGAAGTGAATGAGCCTTTCTCGTGGCCAAATAGCTCGCTTTCAATCAGTTCAGAAGGAATGGCGGCGCAGTTTACCTCCACCATGGGGCCATTGGCGCGAGGGCTGAGCTGGTGCAGCTGCCGGGCCACCATTTCCTTGCCCGCGCCGTTGGGGCCGGTGATGAGCACGCGGGCATCGGTGGGGGCCACTTTTTCGATGGCCTTGCGCACGGCGCCCAACGTGGCCGACGCGCCCACCATGTCGGAGCCGGTTTTGCCGGCCGTGGCGAGCTTCTTTTTAAGTGTCTTGGTTTCGGTCACTAACTTGCTGCGGTCCAGGGCATTGCGCACCGTCACGAGCAGGCGGTTGAGGTCGGGTGGCTTGGGCAGGAAGTCGAACGCGCCCTTCTTGGTGGCCTCCACGGCAGTTTCGATGTTGCCGTGGGCCGACACCATGATGAAGGCCGCGTCGGGGGCCAGGGTGCGGGCGCGCTCCAGCACTTCAAGGCCGTCCATCTTGGGCATTTTGATGTCGCAGAGCACCACGTCGTATTTCTGCTGAATGAGCAGGTCGAGCCCCGCCGGGCCATCCTCCGCCTGGTCCACGGTGTAGTCCTCAAACTCTAGTATCTCCTTGAGGGTGTGGCGGATAGACTTTTCGTCGTCGATGATGAGAATGCGGGGCATGAGCGGAAAATTCGGGTGTCATTGCGAGGAGGAACGACGAAGCAATCTTTCCTTCCGGTAGCAAGTAACAGCGTGAGAGGGCAGGCGATAAGGAAAGATTGCTTCGTCGTTCCTCCTCGCAATGACAAGGTTATACTTTACGTCAAAAAAAGCGGCTGCCTTCTTGCGAAAGCAGCCGCCTAAATTACGCAGTGAGCCGATAAGCCGGGTTCTGTCCGCCCCGAAGTTTCCCCCAGGGCGGCCCCACCATTTATCTAGGCCCGTCGTCGCCGACGGGCTCCAGCGACCTACCCGCGAACCCGGGCGGGCCGCCCGGTGCCGCCCGCCCGAGGGCGGCCGACGTGTTCGCTTATTTGGTCTTGCAACCCCTGAGGTTTACCCAGCCGGCGTGGTTACCCAGCCGCTGGTGCGCTCTTACCGCACCTTTTCACCCTTACCCGTAGGCAGTGAGTAATGAACAATGAGCAATGAACAGTGTCGTTTGCCGATACTGCTCATTACTCATTGCTCATTACTCACTGCTGAAGGCGGTTATTTTCTGTGGCACTGGCTGTCCTGGCCCGATTGGCCAGTCCTACCCGTTAGGTAGCAGGGCGCCCTGCGTGGCCCGGACTTTCCTCCCCGCCCGCATTTGCGTTGGGCGCGGCGGTGGGGTGGCTCACTACGCGGGCAAAGGTAAGGCCCGCGCCGTGGGCACCGGTGCTAGGCTTGTTGGACTGGTTTAGACAGTTAAAAAACGAGTAGCTCAACATACCTACTTACTTTAGGTGCATGAAGCAACTAGGGTGGTGTTCATTAAATAGGGGTTCCCACGTGCGTTAGGAGCATTAAAAGGCGCATTAGCGAGGCTGGCTGGTGAGGGCCTAGTGACTCCGCAGGAGCTGGAATTACTGGCCCTGTGGCTGGCTGATGTGCAGCAGTTTGGATGACGGGGCGGGCGCGTGCGACCGTGCTCCTACGCCGCTGAAGAACGTGCTACAAAAAGTCCGCGCGCACAGGGCTGAACGAGTCGAGCAGTACGCCGGCCTGCCGGGCCACCACACTATGCGGCACGTTGGGGGCCGCGTAGAACGAGTCGCCGGCCCTCAGCAGCCGCGTTTCGCCGCCCACCGTGGCCTCAAACTCGCCGCTCTCCACGTACGTTATCTGGCTGTGCACGTGGTGGTGCAGCGCGCCCACGGCCCCGGTTTCAAACGCGACTTTGACCAGCAGCAGGTCATCGTTGTAAGCCACCAGCGTGCGGCGCACGCCGGGCGCCATTGCCTCCCAGCGCAAGTCGGTGGCGGGGCGAAAGGCATTGGTAAAGTGCTTCATACCAATTAGCTATTTTTAGGTGCCCACACTAGTTTTTCAGCACTGAGCACCTGCTCGCCATCCCAGCGGTAGCCGATAAGCTGGCCGCCCTTGGCCACGCTGTAGTCGAGGCACACGGCGTAGGGCTGGAGCAGCTGGGGCTCGCCGCGCAGCCAGTAGTGGCCAAAAAACACCGGCTTTTCGTCCTGGTAATGCCAGGGGTCGAGGCTGGCGGCATCCACGGGCTGGCCGTGGAGCTCGGGCAGGTCTTCGAGGTAATAGTCGCGGTAGGCGGCGGCGGTGGCGGGGTTTTGCCACCAGCGCACGCGCATGAGGTGGCGCTGGTGGCCATCCTTGTCGTGAAAGCTAATGCCTTCAGGCAGAGTCACTTCGCGGCCTTTCAGCGTTACTTCGGTGGCCTCGTACTCGGGGCTGTTGCGCCGGCTGGCCCGCAGCATAAACTCGGGCGTGAGGCGCAGGCCGGGCAGCTCCTGCCGCAGGTAGGCGAGGTGGCGGGGCTCCCAGCAGGCGTGCACGGCCCGCAGGCCGGGCAGCTCCAGGGCCAGCGGCAGCGTGCGAAACCACGCCAGGTAATCGAGCCACTCGGCAAACCGCTCCTCACTTCTAAACTCCTTAATGGTTTCGAGATGCTGCAAAATGTGCTGCGGCTTGTGGGGCCGCAGGTGCCCACCTTCGGGGTGGAACTGCCAAAAGGCCAGCGCATTGTACTCGTGGTTACCCAGGATGGCCAGCGCCGCGCCGCCGTCTACCATGCGGCGCACCAGCTGCAGCGTCTCGCGGATTTTGGGGCCCCGGTCGATGTAATCGCCCAGGAAAATCACCTGCCGGCCCGCCGGGTGGCGCGGCACGCCCGCCGCGTCGGGCCGGTAGTCGAGGTGGTGGAGCAGGGCGCGCAGCTCATCGGCGTGGCCGTGAATGTCGCCGATGAGGTCGTACATACGTAACTAAAATGCAGAATTAGGTGGTGGCCATAGCCGCGAGCGCTGCGTCGGCAATTTGCTGGTCTTGGTTGAAATCACCGCCGGCCGCGCCCAGGCCACCTACCACCTGCCCATTTAGCCGAATCGGCACGCCACCGGGTAGGCCGGTGATGTCCGCATTGGCGGCAAAGGCAGCCTGAAGTAGCGGAAACTGCTGGCCAACGGTGCCAACCACGGCAGACGGAATTTTTAATTGCGAAGCAGTCAGTGCCTTTTTTCGGCTGCTTTCCAAGGAAAAATAACTGCATTCTGCTTGGCGCATGACGGCCCGTAGATGCCCGCCACTATCTACAATAGTAATAGTGGCAGGAATATTCAGCTGGGTTGCCATAGCCAAGCCAGCAGCCAAGATTCGGTCGATTAATGCCTGGTCCATTTTCCGTTTGAATATTTTTGCGTGGGGCCTACTTCAGGCGCACCAGCGTAGCACCGTAGCCAAACTTCTCTTTCTGCGCCTCTTCGAAGAATTTGATGTCCTTGTTGCGGCTCAGCTGGCGGTGAATTTCCTTGCGTAGCACGCCGTTGCCGGCCCCGTGGATGAAGATGATTTCGTGCATGTTGGTGGCCAGGGCGCGGCTGAGCGCATCCTCAAAGGCATCGAGCTGGAGGCGCAGCATGGCCGTGTTGCTCATGCCCTCGGCCCCCTCGGGGCGCAGGGCTTCGAGGTGCAGGTCGAACTCGTGGGGCGGGGCCACCAGGGCGGCGGCGGGCTTGGGCGGGGCGGGCGCAATGGCGGCCGGCACGGTCAGGGGCTTATCGCCGCCCAAAGCCTGCTGGAGCACGTTGGCCTGCTTGGTATCGAGCTTGGGCGTGGGGTTGGCAGCGGCTTCAAACGCGGCTTCGAGCGACGCCTCGGCCTGGGCCAGCTTCTCGGGGTTGAGGGCGGGCGCGGGGCGCTCGTCGAGCTGAAACAGGTAGGCTTCCTTGCCAATAACCGGAGCGGGCCGGCGGCTGGTGTAAAACGTGCTGGCCTTGAACGACTGGCGCTTAGTAAGCAGGTCGTAGGCCGTGTCGGCGTTGAGCTTAAAGCTGAGTAGCTGAAACACCACGGCGGGCCACTCCTCAAAATCCTTGAGGTGCAGGTGGGCCAGCGGGGCGCTGGCGGCCTTGGTCTTGAGCTTATCGGTGGCCAGGGCGCGGTACTTACCCTGGCGCTCTTCGCCGTAGGTAAACACCACTTCGGCCTCGGTATTATTGAGTAGGTGCAGGGCCAGCAGCTCGGGCGCTTGGTGCACCAGGGCCAGAAAAAGGCCTTTGGCGGCGGGTGGGGGCGGGGTGGCGCTGGCCGGGTGCGCAGCCGGCATGCCGGCGCTGGGGCCGGCGGGCTGCGCCTTGGCCGGGCCAGCAGCGGGCCCGGCCGGGGCCGCCGGGCTGCCCAGGCGCAGGGCCTTGGGCTGGCCGCCAGCGGGCTTGTTTTTTTTGCTGCCGGTGGTGGGGCGCGCTATTTCGGGGGCGGGCCGGCGGAAGGCCTGGCCTTCCTCGGCGGCCACGGGCACGAGCTCGCGCAGCAGCACCGGAATGGTAAAGTCGTTGTCGATGGCCACCTCTACCAGCTCGCTGTCGAGCACGCGGGTAATGATGCCTTCTTCGGTGCCCATGAGCAGCCGTACTCTATCTCCTACGTTCATAAAAATCACAATTGGGGTGGGTTGCCAAGGCGCTGCCCGTCTGGTGGGCAGGCAGGGGGGCGCCTGAGGTTAGCGCAAGGCGCTGTTTCACAAGGTAATCGCGGGCCTACCTGCGGCCGGCCACTGCCGGCTTACCAGGGAATACGCGAACTACGGGGTAAAGGTAGGCCGGGCGGGCAAGCGGGGGTAAAAACCAGGCGCGCAAACTGGCTTTTTGGAGCGCAAACGTTTGTGGGACTGACGCATGAAATAGGCATGAAACTGCTGGTAATGGCCCTGAGTGTGTACTATCTTAGCCGAACATGGGCAAATGAGGTAGTACTCACTCACTCGACTCCCGAATCTTTTCCCACCCATTTTATGAAAAAACCTCAACTCTTGGGGCGTTTGCTGCTGGCTGTTTTGCTGCTGGCGGGCCTGGCCCCGGCGGCCTGGGCTCAGTCGCCAGTGACCGTTAGCCCGGCTTATTTCACTGATAATACGCCCATTACGCTCACCTTCGATGCCACGCTGGGTAACGCGGGCCTGGCCACCTACACGGGCGACGTGTACATCTATACCGGCGTTATCACCAACCTGAGCACTACGCCCAGCGACTGGAAGCACGTGGTGAACCCCGCCGCCAACGGCTTCAGCAACCCCATCGCGGCCGAAAAAATGACGGCGCTGGGCAACCATAAGTACAGCATCAGCTTTACGCCGCGTACCTACTACCCCGGCCTGGCGGCTTCGAGCGAAACCGTGCAAAAGCTAGCCATGGTATTTCGCGGGGCCAACGGTACGCCCGAGGGTAAAGGCGTGGGCAACAGCGACATATTTGTGGGCTTGGGCTTGCAAGTAGCCTTCACCAGCCCCACTAGCGGCACCCTGGTAGCCGCGGGCTCGTCAGTAGCGGTGGCCGCCACGGCTACGGCCCCGGCCACCCTCACCCTCACGCTCAACGGCACCCAGGTGGCGCAGCAGACCAACGCCACGGCGCTGACGGCCAACGTAACCGTGACCCAGCCCGGCGTGAACACGCTCGTGCTCACCGGCAACGATGGCACTACCTCGGCCACGGCCACCACTACGGTTGTCGTGCCGCCCGCCGTAACCACGGCCGAGCTGCCGGCCGGGGCCAAGCCCGACGGCATCACGTACCTGGCCAACGGCACGTCGGTTATCCTGAGTCTCACGGCCCCAAAGAAGAGCTACGTGTACGTGCTCGGCGAATTCAACAACTGGCAGACGACCGCCGCCGGCCTGCTGAAAAAGACGGCCACCGTGGACACCGACCCGGCCACCGGCCGCTGGTGGGTGCAGATTGACGGCCTCACGCCGGGCCAGGAGTACGCCTACCAGTTTTTGGTGGATGGGCAGCTGCGCATTGCCGACCCGTACTGCGAGAAAATCCTCGACCAGGACAATGACAAGTTCATCCCGGCCGCCACGTATCCCAACCTGAAAGCCTACCCCGCGGGCAGCACCACCGGCCTGGTGTCGGTGCTGCAAACCGGCCAAACGCCCTACGTGTGGCAGAACACGAGCTTTAAGCGCCCGGCGCGTACCAACCTGGTAATCTACGAGTTGCTGGTGCGCGACTTTGTGACCCGCCACGACTACCAGACCCTGCGCGACACCCTTAACTACATCCAGCGCCTGGGCGTGAACGCCATTGAGCTGATGCCCATCAACGAGTTTGACGGCAACGAGAACTGGGGCTACAGCCCCGCTTTCTACTTCGCGCCTGACAAATACTATGGCACCAAGGCCAACCTGAAAGCTTTTATCGACGAGTGCCACAAGCGCGGCATTGCCATTATTGTGGATGTGGTGCTCAACCACTCGACCGGCAACAGCCCGATGGTGCAGCTCTACGGCAACGTAACCACCGGCCCCACCGCCGATAACCCGTGGTTTAACGTGACGGCCACCCACCCGTTCAACGTGTATAACGACCTGAACCACGAGAGCTTATACACCAAGTACTTTGCCAAGAACGTGATGAAATTTTGGCTCCAGGAGTACCACATCGACGGCTACCGCTTTGACCTGAGCAAGGGCTTCACCCAGAGAAATTCGGGTACCGACGTGGGTTTGTGGGGCCAGTACGACCAGTCGCGCATCAACATCTGGCAGGACTACTACAATACCATGGTGGCCACCGACCCCACTATGTATCCCATTCTGGAGCACTTCGCCGACAACTCGGAGGAGCTGGTGCTCTCCAACATCGGCTTCATGCCCTGGGGCAATATGAGCTACAACTACCAGCAGGCCGGCATGGGCTACAACTCGGGCTGGGATTTCAGCTATGGCTACTACGGCAACCAGGGTGGCCGCAACTGGCCCGCCCCCAACCTGGTAACCTACATGGAAAGCCACGACGAGGAGCGCACGGTATTTAAGGACCTGAGCTTTGGCAACGTGGATGCCACCAGCGGCTACTCAACTAAGGACCTGCCCACCGCCCTCAAGCGCGAGGAAATGGCCGCCGCGCTGTTCTTTGCCCAGCCCGGCCCGCGCCTCATCTGGCAGTTTGAGGAGCTGGGCTACGACATCAGCATCGACCAAAACGGGCGCACCGGCAACAAGCCGATTCTCTGGAACTACTACCAGGATGCCAACCGCCGCCACCTCTACGACACCTACCGCGCCCTGGCCGCCCTCAAGCAGCAGCCGGCCGTGGCCGCGCCCACCGCGTACGTGCAGAACCTGACCGGCGCCGTGAAAACCATCAGCCTAGCTGGCAGCGACCTGAGCGTGGTAACGCTGGGCAATTTCGACGTGGTGGCCCAAACGGCCACCATCACGTTCCCGGCCACGGGCACCTGGTATAACTACCTCACCGGTCAGCAGTTGGCCGTGACTAACACCAGCATGAGCATGGCCCTGCAGCCCGGCCAGTACGCCGTGTACACGAGCCGTAAGCTGACCGTGCCCGCCGGCACCCTGGCCACCCGGCCCCAGGAAACGGCCGCCTTCAAGCTGAGCGTGGCCCCCAACCCGGCCAGCGGTACCACCACCATCGTGTATGAGCTGCCCGCGGCCACCACGGCCACCCTGGCCGTGCAAAACCTGCTGGGCCAAACCGTGCGCCAGCTGGCCCCCGCCCGCCAGGCTGCCGGTGGGCAGTCGCAAACCTTGTCGCTGCAAGGCCTCGCGTCCGGCGTGTACCTGGTGCGCCTGCAAGCCGGCGACCAGGCCCAAACGGCTCGCCTGCTGGTGCAATAGCCAGCGCTCGGCCGCTGCGGCCCCCAAAGCCAGGCCCCGCTTCGGGGGCCGCCGCGGCCCGTACTACTTTAGGATGATAAGAAGGTAAATTAATGATAATTATTTGATTATCATTAATTTACCACTATGTTTGTTTTTGCTGGTCGGCTGGTGCCGGCCAGCGTTTTTCCCATTTCCCCACCCTCTTTTTCATACCCATGAAAAAACTATTTACTCTTGCTGCTGCCGGTACGTTGGCGGCCGCTTCGTTTGGCGCCCAGGCGCAGTCCATAACGGTTGATGGCCAGCTCACGGCGGCCGAAGTAAGCTCCACCGGCTACACGCTGGTGGGCCGCGATACCGGTCCCCGCGGCTTTGCCCCCTCGGCTACCAACGACGCCGGCCTGATTGCCCTGTACTCGGCGGCTGATGCCAACAACGTGTACTTCTTTTTGGTAGCTACGCTGCAAAACGACGGGTCGCCCGCCACTATTTCCAACTCGCTGCAGCTGCTGGTGGCGCGCCCCGGCATAGCGGGCGTGCCCGTAGGTACGGCCTTGCCTAAGCCCGCCGCGGCTACGGGCACGGCAGTCAACACCTCGTTCCAAAACTTCGCGCCCTTCTTGGACCAGGTGGGCGACATGGGCATTGCCATTAAAGGCAATGGCACGGCCGCGCAGGTGCAGGTCGATGGCATTGTGTACGGCAACGCTACCACAGCCACGGCCGCCGTGCTCAGCGGTACCACTGGGGTAGCCGTTACCGGCGCAGCCGCCACCGTTACCGGCCAAACCGGCGCGCTCACGGTGTTCAACGGGGCGCAGGTAGCCTATCGCACGGCCACCAGCCTCAATACTAACCCCGGCTACGGCACGGCCGGCGCGGGCGCCGTACCCGCCTACGGTCTGGAAATCGCGGTTAGCCGCGCCTCCATTGGCCTGCCCGCCACCGGCGGCACCGTGCGGATTTTTGCTTTGCAAAACAACCCTGGCGGCGACTATGTGTCGAGCGATTTTATTCCGCAAAACACGGCGGCGCTGCCCGCTTCCTTCACGGCGACTCCAAACCTGGGGGCGAACCCCGATTTTCGGCTGGTGCCGGGCACGCAGTCGGCCGCCATTAGCGTGGGTGCTGCCACGGGCGTAACCGTGCTTGGTACCCGCGTGGCCGATGCCGCCGCCCTTGCCCTGGGTGTGTACCCCAACCCCGTGCAAAACGCCTCGACCGTTACCTACCAGGTAACCGAGCGCGCCTCCGACGTGAACATCGTGCTCACCGACCTGCTGGGCCGCACCGTGCGCACCGTGGAGAGCGGGCTAAAGCCAGTGGGTACCCAAACTGCGGCGGTAAGTGCCGCCTCGCTGGCCGCCGGCACTTACTTGGTGCGCGTGCAGGTGGGCGATAAGGTATCGACCAGTAAGGTGTCGGTACTGTAAATCAGCTTATTGCCAAAAGAAAAGGGTCCCCGCTGCCAGTGCAGCGGGGACCCTTTTTGTGTTGAGAAAGAAGGTGGAGTCGATTTAAGGAACAACCAAGCGCTGGCTGCTCGTGACGCCGCCTGCCGTGAGCTGCACCAGGTACACGCCGGCGGGCAGGCTGCCCAGCGGGCCCAGCGCCAACGTGTGGGGGCCGGCCGGGGCTAGTGGTACGTCGGCCAGGGTGCGCAGGCGCTGGCCGGTGGGGCCATACAGGGCCACGCGCACGGCCGCGGGCTGCGCCAGCGAGTAGCTCAGGGTGAGGGGCCCGGCCGTGGCGGGGTTCGGAAACAATTGCATACCGGTGCTGGCCGGGGTGGCGGCGGTGGTAGCCAGGGCCCCGGTGGGCACCAGCTCCACGTCGTCGAGGCTGCAATAGTTGCCGGCGGCGGCATCGGAGCGCAGGCCGATTTCGCACTGGCCGTTGGTGACGACTACGCCGGGCACCTGCACCTGGGTCCAGGTAGTGGCGGTGGGCAGGGTCAGGTTTTGCTCAGTGGCCGCGCCACCGGCTTGGGCGTAAAGCTGGCAAGTGCGCTGGCCGCCGCCGCTCTGCACCCAGGCGCGCAGCGTGTAGGTGCCGTTGGGGAGGTTGCTGATTGCCTGCGAGGTACGCACCTGGTAGGCCGTGGCCTTGTAGTGCGTGAGGCGAAACTGGCTGCTGTGGCCGCCCGTTTCGGTTTTGTCGGCATCGGCGTCGCCGGTGGTGGAGGTGGTGGCCCAGCCCAGCGGCGTTTGGGTGGCGGCCGTGTACTCGAAGCTGGGGTTATTTACCAGCGGTGCGGCCGGCGCGGGCAGGAAGCCATCGAGGGCTACGGTGGCGCGGTTGTCGGCGCCCCAGGCGCCTTTGTTGTAATTCTGCCAGTTGTAAACCTGTGGCTCCCAGTATACTACGCCGAGGCCCTTGTTGCCGGGCACGGCCTGCGTTCTGGCAATGAGGTCGAGCAGCATCTGGCGGGTGGCGATGGGAATGTAGTTGTCGAGGCCGACTTCCACCACCATCACTTCCTTGCCGGGGTAGCGGGCCACCAGGTCGTTCATGTTAGCCTGGGCCTGGGCGGTGAAGGTGGGCCAGGTGTCCCCGTTGGGGTACAGCGAGAGGCCCATCACGTCCCAGCGCGCGCCGTTGGCTTGCAGGCCATCGAAGTAGTAGCGGAAGGCCCCGTTGTCTTGGCCATTGGCAAAGTGCGCAATGACCTTGCTGGTGGGACTCACCGCCTTCACGGCCGCGTAGCCCTGGTCCACAAACTGCGCAAAGTTGGTGAAGCCGTTCACGGTGAGGCGGCCTTCGGGCCACAGCATACCGTCGTTGGTTTCGTTGCCCACCTGCACCCACTCTGGGGTGATGTTATTGGTTTTCAATAAGTTGAGCACGCTAGCGGTGTGGTCGTACACGGCCTGCTTGAGCTGGGCCACGGTGTAGCCCTGCCAAGCCACGGGCTTGGTTTGCCGGCCGGGGTCAGCAAACTCGTCGCTGTAGTGAAAATCGATGAGCAGGCGTTGGCTCAAGGCTTGGGCACGCTTGGCCTTGGCCAGCACGTCGGCCGCGTTGTTGTAGCCGCCGGGTGGGTTCACCCATACCCGCAGCCGGATGGTGTTCAAGGCGTAGTCGTTCTTGAGCAACGCCAACAGGTCCTGCTGCGCGCCGGCCTTATTGACGAATTTGTAGTTGGCGGCCTCCATCTCGGTCAGCCAGCTGATGTCGGCTCCTTTGGCAAAAGCCGGGGTGGTTTGGGCAGCGGCGGAGTGCCAGCTAGCCAGTAGCAGCACAAAGGCCGCCAAACGGGTAAAAGTGGTCATGAAAAATAGGGTGGGAAAAAGTAAAAAATATTGAATTGAAAATTATGAATGTTAAAAGAACGTCATGCTGAGCTTGCCGAAGCATCTCGCTCGCATCATTGCACGACTAATCCCAACAATGCGAGCGAGATGCTTCGGCAAGCTCAGCATGACGTTCTTTTGTGTCCCATTGCTTAACAATTGCGGAATCAAAAAACCGGTTTCTATGCTACTGCACTACCACCGATTCCAGGTCCACCCGTAACGGCTCGCTGAGAGTAAGTGGTTGCGCAACAATTACTTGCACCACCTCCACATCGGCCAGCCGGAAAGCCGGGCTACTGGCAGCAGTATAAGTAAGCGGTAAAAAGCCGGGGTAGGGGCGGGGCGTGAGCAGCAGCGGCGCGGGCCGCAGGGTGCTCAGCGGCACCCGCGCCTCGGTAGCGCCCGCCACCAGCGGCACGGCGGCTTCGTAGGCCACGGCATCGCGGGTCACCAGCACTACGCGCAGCTGGGTAGCAGCTGGTTGATTGCTGCTAACCTTGATAACCAATTCCTTAAAGTTGCTTAGGTCGGCCACGCGACCGGCCGTCTTATCGCCCAGGTAAGCGCGCACGGCGGCGGCGGGGCCAGCCGGGGGGGCAGGCTTTCCCGCTTTGGGTGGGGTCACTACCAGGCGCAGGGCCAGCGCGCCGCTGGTGGTGGTGGCGTAGTCGGTGTAGGCCCCATCGGCAATGCCCTTGGCCTCCACGGCGTCGTGGTCGAGGGCGGCGGTGAAGAGGGGCAGCGGCGCGGTGGCAGCCACCAGCGGCACCTGCCAGGGTGCGGCCCCGGCGTAGAAATCCCAGTCGCGGGGCGCGCCCGGCTGGCCACCGGGGAAGGTTAGCGCCGGCTGGCCCGCCCGTTTCAGCACCACCCAGTAGCGCAGCAGGCCGGGATAAGTGAGAGCGGCCGGTACGCTGGCCATCAAGGTATTAGCGCCCAATGGCTGCATGAGCAGCGTGCGGGTGGGGCCGTAGTAATGCTGGGCCACCAGCAGCACGCTGTCCTGAGGGCCCGCGCCGGCCACCGTGGCCGCGACGGTAAGCGGCTGCCCGGCCGTGGCCTGGGCTACCGGCTGGTGGCGCACCTGCGGCGGACCGGCCGTGGCGGGCGGGGCCACAAATTCGCCCAGGCGGCGCGGGCCGTCCAGGGTTTGGGCGGTGTAGGCGCGGGCGTCGCGGCCGGCTTGGGTGAGCAGGTAGGCCCCGGGCCGCACGGTGAGGCCCCCGGCGCTAGCCTGGTTTTGCACGGCGTTGCCTTCGTTGAGGCCTTTCACTTGAAAGTCAGCGCCTAAGTCGGCCAGCGCGATGGTCAGGGGCTGGGCATTCCACTCGATGCGGGTCACGGCTTTGCGCAACGAGGCGGTGGCGAATGGGTCGCTCACGTGCACGGCGTCGGGCATCACTTCCAGCCGCCACACGCCGGGCGCGAGCTGGTCGAGGAAGTACGCGCCGCTGCCGCCGTACTGCACCACCCGCGACGAGCCCACGCCCGCCACGTGGCGTAGCGCGGCCGGTCGCACTGGATTATCGTTTGTGTTACTGGTGTAATAAAATTCGGCCGGCGTGTTCCACTCACTCAGCTGCCGGCGGTAGCTCACTAGCGCCGGGCCCACCACCGAGTCGGCGGGGTAGCGCGGCACCGCCTGCCCGCGCGCCATGCCGTGAAATACCTTGCTGGCTACCAGCATACTAAGCGCCTTGGCCGGCGTGTAGGCCAGGTTAAGGTAATGCGTCTGATACTCGGTATTGGCAAAGGCGATGCCCAGCGGGTCGTAGGCAAACTGGGTGGCCCACTGGAAGCCCGCGGCCCGGAAGCTGCGCGCCATGCTGGGGTACATGATGGGCTGCAACACGTCGGCCGACTCAAACTCGTACACCATTTTGGCGCGGGTATCGAAGCGCTTGTCGCCGACGTAGGGCAGCGGGTATTGGTCCACGTAGGGCAGGAAATTGCCCTTTAATTCGTGGCCGCTCACCAGATTTTCGGGGTACCACTGAAAGCTGAAGCCTTGCACGTTAGCATCCAGAATGGCATCTTTCACCGCCGGGCTTTCGGCAATGTTGTAGAAAATGGGTTTCGCGTAGCCCGTGGCGCGCATGGCGGCCACCATGCGGTTGGCAAAGCTGAGCACCGGGGCCAGCGGCGGGTGGTAGTTGGGCTCGTTGCACACCTCGTAGGCAATGATGTCGGGGTCCTGCCGGTTGAGCAGGCCGGTGTACTGGTTGCGGTGGTTGAGAAACTGCCCCAGGTAGTTTTCCTGGGCCTTGATGGCGCGCGGGTTGGTGTAGGCCTGCCCCTTATTGTAGATGCTCGAAAAGCCCGGCCCGGTGTTTTTGGGCTCGGGGTAGGCGTTGCCCCAGTAGGCAATGGGCGTGAGAATAATCTTGATGCCCCGCGCTTTGAGCTTGGTAATCAGGTAGTCGAGCAGCCGCAGGTGGTCGTTTTGCTGCAAGTTGCCCAGCGTGTCGGTAATCTCAATGTCCCACACGTGCAGCCGAAACGCATCGAGCCCCAGGCGGCTCAGGTGGTACACGTCCTGGTCGATGGCCTTTTCGCGGTCGGCCCCCACCACACCCAGCGCCCGGTATGAGTAGGCAAACGGCGCGGTGTAGTTCACGCCAAACAGCGCCACTTCGCGCTTGGTTTTTTGCCAGCGCAGCACGCCCTTGGCATCCACAAACACGTCGCCTTGGGGCGGCTTTTCGGGGGTTTGGGCGCTGGCTGAGAGGGTGAGTAGGGTGGTTAATAGAAGAAGGTAGCAGCGCAGCATTATAACGTAATTAACTGTAAATGAGGAAAAAAGAACGTCATGCTGAGCTTGCCGAAGCATCTCGTTCGCACCGTTGGGATTAGTGACCCTAGCGGCGTGGTAGAGATGCTTCGGCAAGCTCAGCATGACGTTCTTTTTGCCTCAACAAAAGAAAGAGCCTAGCCCTCGTGGAAGCTCACCAAGTCATCGATAGGGGAGCGGATAATCTTGCCCACCTGCATGCCGTGGCCATTGGCTACCTGCGTGAGCGCATCGCGAAAATTATACCCCACCGAGCCAATGCAGTTGAAGGTATACTTCTGGTAATCAGGGTAGTGCAGCACAATATTCTGGAAGAATGCCTCGAAGGCTTCCACCACAATCTGGCGGCAGTAGCTCACGTTGTTGTGGTCGTAGGCAAACTTGGCGAAGCTGGCCAGAAAGCGGTTGGGCAGTGGCTGGTTGTAAAGCCGGTCGATGATGTCGTTGCGCGTGCCCAGGTGGTATTCCTCCTTTAGCGCCTCCTGCAAGCCATCGGGCAGCAGGCCGCGCAGGTAGTCGCGCAGCAGGCGCTTGCCCAGAAACGAGCCGCTGCCCTCGTCGCCGAGGAAGTAGCCCAGCGAATCCACGTTGTACGTGATTTTCTGGCCATCATAAATGCACGAGTTGGTACCCGTGCCCAAGATGGCCGCGAAGCCCGGCCCGTGGCCCAGCAGCGCGCGGGCGGCGGCCAGCAGGTCTTCGGTTACCTCAATCTTGTTGGCGCCCGTAAAAATCTGGCGCATGGCGGCGGCAATCACCTCCGCCTTGGCAGGGCTCGACACGCCCGCGCCGTAGAAATAAATCTCGCGCACTTCGGCGCGGGGCAGCGTGTCGGGCAGGTTTTTCGTCAGCGAACTAACGATATCCTGGGTGTTGACAAAATCCGGGTTGTAGCCTTCCGTGTTGAAATACACGCGCTGGCCCGCGTCGGAGAGCTGGCACCAGCTGGTTTTGGTCGAGCCGCCGTCGGCAATTAATATCATGGCAGTAGGAAAAGCGAGGAGTAATGGGCCGCGAAAATAGCGCCTAGCGGCCCAGTTATTCCTAGCGGCCGGCCACGTTGGGCACGGTGCTGGCCGTGGTAGAGGGCAGCAAGTCAATCCAGCCATCTTCGCTCACCACGATGGCCAGGCATGGGTAGGGCGACGAGCTGACGTAACGCACGGCTGAGTTGTAGCGCGCCCCGCGGCTGCTATCACCCTTCTCGGTAGCCTGCCCATCTAGAATAACCCCAATGGCGTGGCACACCCCACTGGGCTCAATAAGCACTGCCCCGTCGATACTACTAGCTTGGCGCAGGATGGGGGCCGTCATAGGCCGGGGCACCACCCGGAAGCACTGGCGGCGCAGGCGCTCGGCTTCAGGCTTGGCCCCCGCCGTAATGCACAGCATGGTGCCGTGGCTCTGGTTGGAAGCCTCCAAGGCCAACTCCCAGAGGTACTCGCCGCCCTCGGGCGATATTTCGGGAAATACCTGGCGGATAACGCGGGCAAAGTTGTCGGCCTGCACCTTGCCCTGGGGCAGGCGTGGCGTGTTGCTCACCACTCGCATCAGGGTGTGGCCGGCGTGGCGCAGCTCCCAGCCGTAGTGGTTGGTAAAATGCACCGTGGCCAGGGGCTCGTACTGCGGCGAATTCTCGGCCACCGGGTGGCCCAGGCCAAACACGTGCGCCGCATCCGATACCAGGCCCGTGGCCCCCTCCGTAAGCTCCAGTAGCTTGCGAATGGAGCGGTGGTCGCGCAGGGGCACGGGAGTTTCCAGGGTGAGCACCGGCGTGATGGCCGCGTGCTGGCGGCGGCCCAGCAGCATGGTGCCGCGGCCTTCGTCGCCCTCGTGGCGCAGGGCAGCCACGCCCAGGCAGGCATCATACAGGCCGTGGGCGTTGCCGGGCGAGATGCGCAGCATCAGGCGGCGGCCCGCGCCGCGCAGCACTTCGTTGTAGTCGCGGTCCAGCACCGGCTGCTCGTTGTCGGCGGTGTCGGCCTCGCGCAGGGCGCGGGTGCACTCATGCAAGAATTCCAGCACCGCCGCGTGGGGCAGCGACGAGGGCCGGTTGGGCCCCGGCTTGCCAGGCAGCGTATAATACGAGTCGTAGGTATCGGACGACAGCTGCATCACCACCACCACCAGGTAGCCATTGAGGCTGAGGGGCGTGGAGCAAAAGCAGCGGCGCTTTTCACCGCGCCGGGCTACCATTTCTTGCAGCACCTGGTCGGTGGCCTTGCACACCAGCTCGTACCAGTGCTGCTTTTCCATGCGGTCGTGGTCCTGCGGGTGCAGGTGGTACACGTTGTCGCGCGGGCTCATGTCGGCAGCTTCGAAGGCGGCGGCCAGCGTTTTGATGTTGCCAAACTCGGCCGGGCCGTAGCGCAGGCTAGTGGGCTCAACCACTACGCTCGCCGGGTCGTCTTCCTCGCGGCCTGATGCCAGGCCCAGCAAAAAAACCTCGGGCCGCAAGTTGCGGTCGAGTAAATTAAAAATACCCTCGGCAAATAGCTGGGCCGAGACGCGAAAAAGGCTTTGGTGTTCCCACATAGGTGGCAGTCGGGGGGCGATGGGGCGATGGCCGCCAGGGCCGGAAGGGCCACCCACGCATACGCAGGCGACACTGGCTTTTTGCCCATACGTAGAAAACCGGCTAATAGTAACGTTTTCGCGCCAAAGGCGTCACATTTTACGTATCCCTGTTTGTACCTTCGGGTGGCCAACGCGCGTGCCACCAAGCCTTCACCTTCTCCCCAGCTCCGCCTATGCTCTTCATCGACATGCTTTTGGTGATGGTGGTCGCGCTCTCGTTCATCCCCATCATGACGGGCTACTGCGCCGCCTCGCGCGGCCGCTCGTTCTGGCTCTGGTTTGCGTTGGGCTGGCTGCTGCCCATCGTGTCTTTCCTGCTGCTGTTTGCCCTCATCGCCCGCGATGAGCTCGACCCCGGCCGCCAGCTGCTGCGCGACGCTCAGCAGATTTTGAAAGAGGCCGAGAAGAAAGAGGTGCGTAGTCAATGACTAGGAAATATTAACTTATGAACACTTTTGAATAATAGAGAAATAATTGAGACTCAGGCAGCGTGGGTAGTTCAGACGCTGTCGTCCCAAGGGTATGCACTAAATTTCACTATTCAAAGCTTTGCAGAGTTAGACCGTCTTTTTGCAGAGCACTCAATTGATGGCCGTGCAACAGCTTGGCTGCGAGCCTATCCGCGTAGTATTCTATTCGCGATTGGCGCCTATGTCGGTGAAACGCTGTTGCGAAATATAGTGGGCACGAAGTGGCAGGTTGAAGATGGTGAGCTGTTACAAAACGAAAATATCGGCTTGCAATTGCCAAATGGTGCAATTTGCTGGCCTATGAGTAGAGTTGCTAGTCGCTTCCGTAGTGGGGAGGAGTGCTCTATTCATAGCTATGGTAGTATGATGTGCCAGTACAATTAAGGCTAGGCACGCTAAGCCCCTAACGTCAGCTGACGAATTATTGAAGCCGCCACCCAGGCCCCGGTACTGAAGCAGCCTTGCAGGAGGTAGCCGCCGGTGGGGGCTTCCCAGTCCAGCATTTCGCCCGCTACGAAGGTGCCGGGGCGGCGGCGCAGCATTAGGTGCTCATCAACCTCTTCAAACGGCACGCCGCCCGCTGATGAAATAGCCTCCGCCAGGGACCGCAGGCCCGCTACCGGAATCGGCAGCGCCGTGAGGGCCGCCAGCAGCTCGCCCGGCGCGGGCGCCAGCTCGCGCAGCAGCGTGGGCACGGGCGGCTTGAGGTGCAAGGCACTGGCTAAGAAGGCCGGTAGCGAAGTGCCCGCCCGCCGCTGCGCCAGGCGGCGCGCCAGCTCAGCGGGGGGCAAGTCGGGCTTCAGGTTGAGGTGCAGCGTGGCGGGGCCGCCGGCGGCCAGCGCCGCCCGCACGGCGGGCGTGAGCGCGTACACGGGCGTGCCCTCCAGGCCGTAGTCGGTGAGCATGATTTCGCCGCGCACCGTGTGGCCGCCGCAGCTGAGGGCAATGTTTTTGAGCGGGGCGCGGCCCACTTTCTCCTTGAAAAAGGCCGACCACGCCACTTCGGCCCCGCAGTTGGCGGGCTGCCAGGGCTGGCTGGGCACGCCAACTGCGGCCAAAAGCGGCGTCCAGTGGCCGTCGGAGCCAGTTTGGGGCCAGCTGGCGCCGCCCAGCGCCAGCACGGTGACAGCGGGCTCCAGAGTAAATTCTCGGCCGGTTTTCTCGTCTGCAAAGCGCAAGCCGTTTTCGCCCGCGAAGCCCAGCCAACGGTGGCGGGTGTGCAGCGCAACGCCCAGTTCGCTCAGGCGGCGCAGCCAGGAGCGCAGCAGGTCGGCAGGCGTGTGCTGCGCCTCTGGAAACACGCGCCCGCTGCTGCCCACGAAGGTGGTAATGCCCAAGTCGGCGGCCCAACTGCGCAGGTCGGCGGGCGAAAAACCTGCCAATAACTGGCCAAAGAAGTCGCCCTGTGCGCCGTAGCGCGCTGCAAAGGCAGCCGTATCCTCCCCATTAGTGAGGTTGAAACCACCGTGGCCCGCCACCAAAAACTTGCGGCCCACGGTGGTTTTTTGCTCAAATACCCGCACCCGGTAGCCGGCCTCGGCCAAGCGCTGGGCGGCCAATAGGCCGGCCGGACCACCGCCCACCACAGCTACCAACGGGGCCGTAGCACTGGCCAAATGAGCGGAAACAAGGGAGGGCATGGGGCAAAAATACGCGTCTCTAGTTCGAGGCGGGAGGTGGCTGCTTGGGCCACTGCACGGCCAACCCCTCCAGGTTACCTGGGCAACAGCTTGCCGGGGCCGCCCGTATTTTGGGGCCATGAGTTCTTACAGTATCCTGATTGGCCTGAGTCTGGCCGTTATTCTATCCTATCTATTTAACCTGGCTTCGCGGGCCACGCGGGTGCCCTCTGTACTGCTGCTGTTGCTCACCGGCATCGGCCTGCGGCAGTGGGCCGAATACCAGGGCATTGACTTCCGGGTGCCCAAAACACTGTTGGAGATATTCGGCATTATCGGCCTGATAATGATTGTGTTGGAGGGTGCGCTCGACCTGCGCTTGAGCCGCGACAAGATACCGCTCATCCGGCGCTCATTTCTGGCGGCGCTCGTGATGCTAATGGCTCAGGCCGCCGCCATTGGCGGGCTGCTGCATCTGTGGCTGGGGGCCAGCTGGCAAACCTGCCTGCTCAACGCCGTGCCGCTGGTGGTTATCAGCAGCGCCATCGCCATTCCGAGCGTGGCCGGCCTCACCGGCGACAAGCAGGAGTTTATCGTCTACGAAAGCACGTTTTCCGACATCCTGGGCATTATGCTCTTCAATTTCGTGGACCAGGAAGACTTTTACCAGGGCCAGGGCTTGCTCACCTTCGGCCGGGGCGTTCTATTGATTCTGCTGGTGGCCGTTGTAAGTACTGTGGTGCTGAGCTTCTTACTAGGCCGGCTGCGCGAACACGTCAAGTTCTTCCTGCTCTTTGCCTTCTTGATTTTGATGTACAGCCTGGCTAAAAAGCTGCATCTCTCATCGCTGCTGCTGGTGCTGGCCTTCGGCCTGGCCGTGAACAACGCCGACCTACTGCTGGGCTGGCTGCGGCTGCGCACCGGCTGGCGCGGCATCACGGTCGAGGACCTAGCCCCCGACCTGCACCAGCTCAAGAGCATTACGGCCGAGTCGGCGTTCCTTATCCGCACGTTCTTCTTCCTGCTCTTCGGCTACTCCATCACCCTGGCCAACCTCATGAGCTGGCAGTTGCTGGAGCAGGGCCTGCTGATAGTAGCAGTGCTCACCGCGCTGCGCTTTCTATACCTGCGCTTCGTGGCCAAAACTGACCTCATGCCCGAGCTTTTCATCGCTCCCAAAGGCCTGATTACGGTGCTGCTTTTCTACAGCATCCCAACCCAGCACATCCTCGGCGATGTGAGCGAGAATATTCTGTTCGTGGTCATCCTGCTCACCAGTGTGTTGATGATGGTGGGGCTGATAGTCAGCCACCAGCGCCAAACGGCGGCTATTGAGTTTTGACGGTTTTTGGCTGTCATTGACCGTCCGTCAGTAATCGTTTGTAAGTTGTCATTTGTCATTGCGAGCGCAACGCAGTGGAGCGCGGCAATCGCACCAGAATTATTGACGAACAACTGGCGTGGGCATCGTTCTGGTGCGATTGCCGCGCTCCACTGCGTTGCGCTCGCAATGACAAACGATTATTCTACACCTGGCCTTCCTCAATCAGCTCTCGGCGATAACGGGCTAGTATAGTGGACTTTACAATAAATCCCAGGTACTGGCCCTCGTCGTCACACACGGGCAGCGAGGTACTATCGGTGCGTTCCAGCAGGTCTAGGCAGTGCTCTACGCTGTCGGTAGCGTTGATGACGGCCACGGGCTTTTGCATCAGTTCGCTGAGCTTGATGGTGGTGTAGTGCGCGTCGTCGAAGAGCGTGTCGCGCACCATATCGAGGCTGATGACGCCGCGCAGCAGCCCGGTTTTACTCACCACCGGGAACACGTTGCGGCGGGCGTGGCGAAACACGTCCACCAGTTCGCCGAGGGTGGCGCTGGGGCGCAGGGTCAGGAAATCGGTATCGAGCAGGCGGTGCAGGTCGAGGCGTGAAAGCAGGTCGCGGTCGCGGTTGGCGTACACGTCCACGCCCTTCAGCGTGAGCTTGCGCGTGTATACCGAGTAGGGCTCGAAGTGCTTGGTAATGAGGTACGAGAAGCTCGTGACGAACATCAGCGGCACAAATAGCGCGTAGCCGCCCGTGATTTCGGCAATGAGAAAGATGGCTGTGAGCGGCGCGTGCACCACGCCCGCCAGCACCCCCGCCATGCCCAGTACTACAAAATGCACCTCCGGAATGGCCACCAGCCCGGTCATATTTACAAGCCGCGCAAACAGGAAGCCGGCCAGCGCGCCCGCCACCAGCGACGAGCCAAACATGCCGCCGTTGCCGCCCGCGCCCACCGTGACGCTAGTGGCCACCACTTTCATTAACATGGTGAAAAACACCAGGATAAGGAGCAGCCACACGTTGCTATCGCCATATACCGAGAACAGGCTGCCGTCGGTGAGGTCCTGGGCGTTGCCGGCCAGTAGCTTCTCCACCACCGTAGTGTAGCCCTCGCCGTAGAGCGGCGGAAACAGGAAAATGAGCAGCCCCAGCGCCGCGCCGCCCGTGAGCACTTTCTGCCAGCGCAGCCCCGGCCAGCGCTCCCAAAAGTGGTCGAACCAGTGGTACGTACGAATCATGTACACCGAGAGCATCGCCGTGAGTAGCCCCAGCAACAAGTAAAACGGCACCGTATTGAGCACCCACGAGTTGGTAATGAGCGCAAAAGGCTGGCCGGCATAAAGAGCTTTCGACACCACCGTGGCCGTGGCCGACGAAATAAGTAGCGGAATAAAATACTGCGCCGGCAGCTCCAGCAAAATGGCCTCTACTGCAAACAGCACCCCCGCAATGGGCGCGTTGAAGATGGCCGCTACCCCCGCCGCCGCCCCGCAACCCGTGAGCAGCCGCCGCCGCCGCCGGCCCGCCCGCAGCACCCGCGCCGCGTTGGAGCCAATGGCCGCGCCCGTCACCGAAATCGGGGCCTCCGTGCCCGCCGACCCCCCGAACGACACCGTAAGAAACGCCGTAACCAGCTGCGAATAAATTTTGGAGCGTGGTACAATGGCGTTTTCGCGCGCCGTATTATAAATGATGGGGCCAATGCCCCGTCCCAAATTTCCACCCAGCAAGTACTTGGTTACCAGCACGGTAAGCGTAATGCCGATGATGGGGTAAATGGAGAGCGCAAATACCCGGTTGGGCTCCGTTACGGCCGAGGCCAGGCGGGCCTGCTGCCAGTGCACCGCCGTTTTGAGGGCCACCGCCGCCAGGCCGGCCAGCACGCCCACCAACCCCGCCAGCACCACCACGTACACGCGCTCGCTCACGTGGCGCAAGCGCCACAATAGCAAGGGGTTGAGCAAGCGGTGGACGAGGCTCTTCTGCATAATAATAGGGGAATGCCTTACCCGGCATTGTCATTGCGAGCCTGCGAAGCAGCCGCACCTGAACGATTTACGTCGCGCTGCATTGTTCGGGTATCGGGCGGGTGCGATTGCTTCGCAGGCTCGCAATGACAGACGAGTTTAACACTAGGCATAGCGCCCCCGCAAAAACCTTACCGCGCGCAAATTCCCCGGTAGGGGCAGTACTCGCACTTGGCCAGGTCGTCGGTTTTGCGGATGGGCTCGGCGGGGTCCAGCATGCGCAGGGCCAGGCGGCTGATAAGCACAGCGCTGGCTTGCAAGAAGTTGGGCTCGCCGGTGCCTTCGGTGATGAAGTCGAGGGGGGCGCTGAGCAGGCCTTCGTCGATTTTGCGCAGCGACATAATCGCCGCCTCCGAGCCGGGCGGCGCGGGGTGGGTTTCGTCGCTTTCCAGCATGAAGCGGTAGAGCCAGAGCTGGCGCACCTTGTCGGCCCCGCTGCTCGATTCGGTGAGCAGGCGCTCCACGGTGTCGGGGGCGTTGAGGGGCTTTTGGGTGCCGCGCAGGTTGAGCTCGCGGCGCTCCACGAGGCCGGTTTTGTAGTCCACCACCCGGCGGCGGCCGTCGGGCAGCGCGTCGATGCGGTCGGCGCGGCCCCGCAGGCGCACGGGCAGCCGGGTGGCGCGGCCCGGCAGGTCCACAAACACGGTGGCCACCAGGTCTTTTTCCTGGCCCGCAATGCGCAGCGGCAGCAAGCCCGGCTGGCCGGGCAGGCTTTCCAAGTACTTGCGAATGAGGCGGGTAGCCACCTGGCCCAGCACGTGGTTGAGGCCATCGTCGGGGCGGGCCTGGCGCTCTTCGCCTTCCTGGCGCAGTTGGCGCGTTACTTCGGCGGGCACCTTTTGGATGATTTCGGGCAGGTCGGCGGCCGTGAGGTCGCGGTTTTCCAGTTCAAACGGCTTGAGCAGCTGCTCCAGCGCATCGTGCACCACGGTGCCAAAGCCATCGGCCCCGAGCGCCTCCTCTACCTCGTCGTTTTCCTGAAACTTGGCCAGGCGCGAGAAGTAAAACTTGAGTGAGCAGCCCAGGTATTCATTGAGGGCCGAGGGCGAGAGGCCGCGCTCCAGCACCCCGCGCAGGCCGGTGAGCATGGCCTCATCCTTTATTAAGGACAAGTCGCTGGTTAAATGAGAATTAGGTGTGAAGAGTGAGGGATTATCGCCGTCGTTGGCTAATTCTTCATTCGAAATCCTTAACTCCTCATTAATAAGCACTTCCACCGTTTGGTCTTCCAGCACCAGCCGCGGGTTTTGGGGGGCCAGGTCGAATTCCAGCTGGCGCAAAAACCGGCTGCGCTCGCCGGTGCGCACGCCCTCGGCGCCCGGCAGCACGTGCACCAAATCGACGCGCCCGGCGCGCTGCAACAGCCGCCAGAAGTTGTAGGCTGCGTTGGCCTCCGCGTCGGCGTAGGTGGGCAGCCGAAACTCGGCCAGCACATCGTAGGGAAACAGCGAGTTTTGGCGCTTGGGCGGCGGCAGCGTGTTCTCGTTGCAGCTCAGGATGATAACGTGGTCGAAGTCCAGAGCCCGGGTTTCGAGCAAACCCATGAGCTGCACCTGGGCCAGCGGCTCGCCGGCAAAGGGCAGGCGCGTGCGCCGCATCTGGTCGTACAAGAAGCGCCGAAACGAGCGCACGCTCAGCCGCTGCGCCCGGCTGCTAAACGCCGAGTCGAGTTGCCGCACCAAGGTATAAAACAGGTAGAGGTATTCGGTTTCCATGCCCTCGTGGGCGTGGCCGTACACTTGCTTGAGCAGCTCAATGAGCGTGTAGCAGGCCGTGATAATCTGGTCGCAATTGTCCCAGGTTTTGAACAACGCCTCAATGAGCGGGTGGCCGTGGCCCAGGCGCAGCAGGTCGGTGGCGGGCAGCAGCACCAGGTGGCGCTTCACAATCTCGCTGCAAATGTTGTCGAGCAGCTTGTGGTACTGCGGCTGCTCGGGCTGCGCATCCTGCCACTGCTGGTAGCGGCGCAAAAACGGGTGGGCCAGCAGCTTGCTCACGGCCAGGTGGTGGTACTTGGGCACGCCGTAGTCGGGCCCCGGCTCGCCCTCCCGAATGCCGGTAAGGTGCACCTCAAACAGCAAATCGACGAGGTTGAACAAGGCCGTGCTCTGGAAGCTGAGGCCCATCGTCACGTTGAAGTCGGGTACCAGCTCGGCGGGCGGCAGGCCGTGCAGCACGGGCAGCAGCAGGGTTTCGTCGGGCAGCACCACGGCCACGGTGGCGGTGGGGTTTAGCTGCCGGGCCTCGGCCAGGAGCTGGCCGGCCAGCTTGCCCTGCATGCTGGCGTTGGCCACGCCCAGCATGCGCAGGTGGTGGGGGCGCTCGCGCAGGTGCTCCTGGTAGGTGAAGGTGTCGCGGGGCAGGTCCCACTTTTTCCAGTAGCCGCGCAGGGCCTGCCCGGCGCGGTTGGGCGTGTCGGCTTCGAGGTAAAAGGGGTCGCCGTCGAAATAAACGTCGGCCCGGCCCACCTTGCGCAGCAGCGTAATAAACGTTTCCTCGGCTTGGCTGAGGCCGCCCAGGCCCACAAATACGTGGTGGGCGGGCAGGGGCCGTTTCACGTCGGCCAGCTCGGCGCGCAGGCGCTGCACGGCGCGGCGGTAAGCCAGGCCGGGGTAAGCAAGGTGCTGCTGCTTAAGGAGTTTCTTGAAGCGCAGATATACCCGGTGCAGCTGCCCCCAGAAGCCGAAGTAGCGGTCGAGCCCCGTGGTTTTCAGCTCGGGGTCGAGCTGCCAGCGCTCTAACGCCTTGGCCTCGGCCAGGTAGGTAAAAATGGCCTTGGTATCGGCCAGGTGCTGGTCGAGGGCCGAAAAGTCTTGCAGCAGCAGCCCCCCCCAACCCACAAAGTGGTCAAACTGCAAGTCGGGGTCAATGGCCTTAAAGATGTCAAACAGCAACAGCTGCAAGGCAATGGGCTCCTCCACCTGCACGCTGGCGCGCTCCACCAGGTAGTCTTCCATGGCTGCAATGCGCGGCGACCATAGCGCTTGGCCCTCGGGCGTGGCCAGGGCCAGCTCGTTTTTGAGGTACACCACGGCGCGGCGCGTGGGCACAATCACCACGAGGTCGGCCAGGGCCTCGGCGTCGTGGGTGGCCAGCAGCTCGCGGGCCACGTCGGCCAAAAAAGAGAGGGTCGAAACCGGGGCCGCCCGCGGGGGCGCGGCCGGTAGGGGAGAGGGCAGCATACCACTCAAAGATACAGCCCGTACCCCCCCAGCCAGGACCGCGCTTGGCGACGAACGGCCGTTTTTGCCCGGCAAGCCAAGCCATTCATCCGGTAAGCCAGAATGGTCGTCTACCTAGCGCCTGGGGCAAAGCGTGGCGGCAGCGGTGACCTTTAACCGTTGCCCGCTTGCGCAGGCCCGGCCGCCCGAAGCTTCATCGGGCGCTGGTTCTGCCCGGCAGGCAGCATTCACCCTCTCTATATTCTGACCGCTATGAACTACACAACCACCACCGCTCCGCGAGCGGAAGGCCAGCTGGAAACTCCCTTTCTAGCCGGGGGCTGCACGGGCTGCTGGGCGGCCGGCTACTGCGCCGGCTTTGCGCCCAACAGTTTTGTGCAGCCGCCACCCGCCTGCCCGCTCACGCCTGGCGCGGGCTCCCGGCATGCCGGCCGCCGCTAGGCCAGCGCCCCAAAGGCCTGGCCTTTTCTAAAAACCGTGGTGCTGCCTATGGGTGGCACCACGGTTTTTTGCTTTATATGGTTACTTAATTTATGGTAATAATACAATAAAATAAACATTTATTCAGCTCGGCTAACCTGGCTAGTCGAGCCAAGTTAGTGCATCTCATTGCGCGTAGGCAAAGAAAATACTTTGGTTCGGCTACGAAAAGCTAGTATTGGTCTAAAGCGAAGGATGCTAAAAATCCAACTAAGGGGCGTGCGAGTAGGTAGGGCTCTGGCTGCCCTACGGCTAGCCGTGCGCTCGCCCCTTCTTTCTGCTATCATGTACTGCTCTACTATACTAACTGCTGCTAAACCAGCCGGGCCACCCCGCCCCACCGGGGGCTGTGGCAACTGCTGGGCCGCCGGCTACTGCGCCGCCTATTCTCCGGCTAGCACGCAGGTGCCGGCCAATTGCCCGCTCGGTATCACTTCCGAGCCTGCTAACGTGCCCCCGCTGCCGCCCGTGCGTGGCACCGTAGCCCCCGAAACCAGCCCTACCCTAAGCAGCGCCAAGCGCCCCTGCCGGATAAGTGCCAAGCTTACCCTGGTGTAAGTAACTTTATATCAATCAATTAACTGCATAGTAGGTAAAAAAGCGCGTTGTAAGGCTTCAAGAAAGCGAATGCGTCCGTAATGGCCCGGTACGTACTGGCAGCTGCCCAGCACTAGCCCCGTTGCTGCGGCCAACTGCTGGCTGCCGGTAACTTCACGGCTCAAACCGGTTTGCCTGCTATGCCCCTTTCCCTACGCGCCACCGCCCGCCTGGCTTTGGCCTTGCTACTTGTTAATTGCTCCTTGCTCCTTGCAAAAGCCCAGGCCCCCAAAACCTATACCTCGTCCGAAATACTCCTGGGGCTGAAAAAGCTCAACGTGGTGGGCTCGGTGATGTACATCGCCGCCCACCCCGACGACGAAAACACCCGCCTGCTGGCCTACCTCGCCAACGGCCGCCAGCTCGAAACCAGCTACCTCAGCTGCACCCGCGGCGACGGCGGCCAGGACCTCATCGGCCCCGAGTTGCGCGAGCAGCTCGGCGTCATCCGCACCCAGGAATTGCTGGCGGCGCGGCGCATCGACGGCGCACACCAGTACTTCACCCGCGCCAACGACTTCGGCTTCAGCAAAACTTCGGCCGAAACCTTTACCATCTGGGACAAAGAGCAGGTGCTCGCCGATATGGTGTGGGTTATCCGCCAGCGGCGGCCCGATGTGCTCATCACCCGCTTCCCGCCCGATGCCCGCGCCGGCCACGGCCACCACCAGGCCAGCGCCATCCTGGCCGCCGAAGCCTTCGACGCCGCCGGCGACCCCAAGCGCTTCCCCGAGCAGCTCAAATACGTGCAAGCCTGGCAGCCCAAGCGCCTGTACTGGAACACCGGTAGCTTCTTCGTGAAGCCCGGCGAAAACATGGACGGCTACCTCAAGCTCGACGCCGGCGGCTACAACCCCCTGCTGGGCCAGAGCTACGGCGAAATCGCGGCCCGCTCGCGTTCGCAGCACCGCAGCCAGGGCTTCGGCTCGGCCGCCCAGCGCGGCGAGGCCATCGAGTACTTCCAGTTCGTGAAAGGCACGCCCGCCAAAACCGATTTATTCGAAGGCATTGACCAGACGTGGAATCGCGTGCCGGGCGGCGTGGCGGTGGGGAAAATGGTGAGCGAGGTGACTCGGACGTATGACGCGGCGAATCCGAGTGCTAGTGTGGCGGGGTTAGGAAAGGCTTACGAGGCAATTCGGCAACTGAATGCGGGAATGAAATTCCATTTTTGGCAGGATGAGAAGATGCAGGCCATAGCTAACTTAATGCAGATTTGCTCAGGCATTTATGTCGAAGCAATTGCTGCTAATTCAACAACTGTGAGTGGAGGAGAAACGATAGTAAATTATGAAATTGTAAACCGTTCAGCATATCCGATTAAGCTTAAAATGGTATCCATCAGTAGGCCATCCTTCCCTGGTGACCCAGCAATGAATGAGCTTGATGGCCCTGAAACAGATGCTACGCAAGCTACTGAGCTAAGTCAAGGCCAGCGAGCAAATGGAAAAGTAATGGCCAAGGGTCGTAATAACTTTCTGATTTCTCAGCCTTACTGGCTGCGTGAGGCGGGGTCGATAGGAATGTATAAGGTTGCAGAACCTTATGTTATACCTTTTAATCAAGCAGTAGGAGCCCCGGAAAATGCTGCTATTTATTCTGCACAATTCTCAATTTCTATCAACGGTGGGCCTAGTCAAATTTTTACCGTTCCAGTTCAATACAAGCATACAGACCCCACATTAGGTGAACTCTATCAACCACTCGTAATTGTGCCGCCGGTGCTGGTGAATATCCCCGCTGCCCGCGCCTACGTCTTTGCCGACCAGCAGCCCAAGCAAGTGCCCGTGACGCTGCGTGCCGGCCAGGCTGGGATAGCCGGGTCGCTGGCCTTGCAGGTGCCCAGCGGCTGGCAGGCCGAGCCCGCCACGGTGGCGTTCAATCTCAAGAACAAGGACGACGAGCAAACCGTCAATTTCACCCTGCGCCCGCTGGCCGGCGCGGCCGAAGGCAAGAGCGAGCTGCGCGCCGTGGCTACCGTGGGCACCGAGAAATACAGCCGGGGCATTCAGCAGATAATCTACCCGCACATCCCGACCCAAACGCTGTTCCCCGAGGCCACCGCGCCGTTGGTGAAGCTGAACGTGGCGCGTGGCCACACCAAAACCATCGGCTACCTCATGGGCGCCGGCGACGAGGTGCCCGAGGCCCTGCGCCAGCTCGGTTACGCCGTAACCCTGCTCGACCCCGCTACCGACCTCACCGCCGCGCAACTCGCCCGCTACGACGCCTTGGTACTCGGCGTGCGCGCCTACAACACCCTCGACCGCCTCAAAACCCAGCAGCCCGAGCTGCTGAAATACGTCGAAAACGGCGGCACTATGCTGGTACAATACGTGGTGAACCGCGGCACCATCCTGCCCCAGATTGGCCCATACCCCCTCACGCTCTCCGCCGACCGCGTAACCGTGGAGAACACACCCGTTACCTTCCTCAACCCCAGCGCCCCGGTGCTCAACACCCCCAACAAGCTCACCCCCGCCGACTTCGCCACCGGCTGGGTGCAGGAGCAGGGCCTGTACTACCCCTCGGCCTGGGATACTCATTACCAAGCGGTTGTCGCCAGTCACGACCCCGGCGAGGCCGACAAGCAAAGCGCCATTTTGGTGGCGCCCTACGGCAAGGGCCGCTACATCTACACCGGCTTGTCGCTGTTTCGGGAGCTGCCGGCGGGCGTGCCCGGCGCGTTCCGTGTGCTGGCCAATTTGGTAGAGTCGGGCGGGAAGTAGGGGTCGCCCTCCGCGTAGCACCCCACCCCCCGGCCCCCTCCCCTCCGGGAGAGGGGGAGCCAAGGCGGCGCAGTTGGTAGCACATTTTCGTAGGTTCAGCTTTTACCTTGCAGGCCGTTTGCTAACAGAAGCAAGCGGCCTGTTTTTCATTTAGCCAGCCTTCCAGCGCTGCGCCGCCGTGGCTCCCCCTCTCCCGGAGGGGAGGGGGCCGGGGGGTGGGGTGCCACGCGGAGGGCGACCCTAGTACCGTGCTCACAGTAGAAAAAATCGGCGGCACCTCCATGTCCGCCTTCGCCGATGTTCTTCAGAACATCATCTTTCACAACCGGGCGGGTGCCGCCCTCTACAACCGCATTTTTGTGGTGTCGGCCTACGCCGGCGTCACCAACTGGCTGCTGGAAAATAAGAAAACCGGCGCGCCCGGCGTGTACCACCGCATCACCGAAAACCAGGAGTTTCGGGCTGCGCTGCAAGAAGTAGCCGGCAAGCTCAAGGAACTCAATAAAACCTACGCCCCGCTGGGCCTCGACCTGACCGCGGCCGACGCCTTCGTGGATGAGCGCCTGGGCCAGGCCCAAACCTACCTCGAAAGCCTCACCAACGTGCTGGCCTCGGGCTACGTCAACAGCTACAATATCTTGCAGGCGGCCCGCGAAATCCTGGCCAGCATCGGGGAGGCGCACTCGGCCTTCAACTCCGTTAACATTTTGCAAAACAAAGGGGTACACGCCACGCTGGTGGACCTCAGCGGCTTCGATGATGCCCAGCCGCTCACCATTGACGAGCGCATCAAGCAGGCTTTTGCGGGTATTGATTTTGCCAGCACCATCTGCATTGCCACCGGCTACACCAAGGGCACCGAGGGTATCATGCGCGAGTTTGACCGCGGCTATTCGGAGGTGACTTTCAGCAAGATAGCCGTGGCCGTGCGGCCCCAGGAGGCCATCATTCACAAGGAATACCACCTCTGCTCGGCCGACCCCATGCTGGTGGGCGTGGATGAGTGCCACCCCGTGTGCTTCACCAACTACGACGTGGCCGACCAGCTCGCAGACGTGGGCATGGAGGCGATTCACCCCAAGGCCTCCAAGCCCTTGGAAATCAACGCTATCGACCTGCGCATCAAAAATACCTTCGACCCCGAGCACCCCGGCACCCTCATTACCCGCGATTTCGTGGCCGACCAGAAGCACGTGGAAGTCATCACGGGCACCGACAAAGTGGTGATGATTGACATCTACGACCCCCTCATGGTGGGCACCGCCGGCTTCGACCTGCACCTGATGCAGGCGTTTTTTGACCTCGATATCAGCTATATCTTCAAGGCTACCAGCGCTAATAGTATCTCGCTGCTCATCTGGCAAAAGGATTTGAAGCCCCAGCTTATTAAGGAGTTGGAAGCGAAATACGAGAAAATAACCGTCGAAAACTCGTCGATGGTCTGCCTCATTGGCTCCAATATCGACCAGCCCGGCCTGCTGGCCCGCGCCGCCGGCGCGCTAGCCGAGGCCGGCATCAACATCCGCAGCGCGGGCTTCGCCCTGCGTAAGGTGAATATCCAATTTATTCTGGCCCGGGAAGATTACAAAGAAGCCATTATCGCTCTAAACAAAGCGTTGGGGTAAGGGGGGCGGGTAGCTATAAAAAAACGCCATGCAGACCGAAGGGAAGCATCTCGCTCACGCTGTTGGGTCAATAATCCAACGATTTGGGCGAGATGCTTCCCTTCGGTCTGCATGACGTTCTTTTGCGGTATGCCCCGCTGTTCAACTCCCATGAAAAAACTCCTGCCCGCTGCTTTCCTGCTCACGTTGGGCCTGCTGGCCGCGCCCGCGGCCCACGCCCAGCTTGCCCTGCCGCCCGCCACGCAGTCCGTCACCGACGCGGAAAACAAAGCCCTGCTAGCCGCCGACACACTCTACATTCAGCAGCACTATACCAAGACGACCTACCAGGTGCCCATGCGCGACGGCGTGAAGCTTTACACCATCGTGTACGCGCCCAAGGACGCCGATAAGGTGCGCTACCCCATCCTGCTCAACCGCACGCCCTACGCCATCGGGCCATACCCGGCTGCCAGGTTTAAGCTCAACCTGGGCCCCAATAGCAAGATGATGCGCGAAGGGTATATTTTTGCCTATCAAGATGTTAGGGGTCGGTATATGTCAGAGGGCGAGTTCCTCGACATGCGCCCCGAGTTGGAGAAGCACGCCACCAAAAACGACACCGACGAGGGCACCGACACCTACGACACCATCGAGTACCTGCTCAAGCACGGCCCCAAAAGCAACGGCCGCGTGGGCCAGTGGGGCATTTCGTACCCCGGTTTCTACACCTCGGCGGGCCTGCTTAGCCGCCACCCTGCCCTGAAAGCCGCCTCGCCCCAGGCCCCGATTGCCGACTGGTTCTGGGATGATTTTCACCATAACGGGGCGTTTTTTCTACCCCACGCCTTCAACTTCTTATACAGCTTTGGGCAGGCGCGGCCCCAGCCCACGGCCTTGGGCAACCCCGGTATCAAGCACGGTACCCCTGATGGCTACGACTTTTTTATGAAGCTGGGCCCGCTCAAAAATGCCAACGACCAGTATTATAACGGCAAGGTGGCGTTTTGGAATCAGCTCATGCAACATCCTGATTACGATGCCTTTTGGCAGGCCCGCAACCTGCGCCCGCACCTCCACGACCTCAAGGCGGCCGTGCTCACCGTGGGCGGCTTCAACGACGCCGAAGACCTGTTTGGCGCGCTAAACACCTACCAAACCATTGAGCAGAAAAACCCCGGCCTCCCCAACCGCCTCGTAATGGGCCCCTGGGTGCACGGCGGCTGGGCCCGTGGCACCGGCGAAATGGTGGGCAACGTGGCCTACGGCCCCTCGCCCTCGCTCTGGTACCAGGAAAACGTGGAGGCCCCCTTTTTCAAGTCGTACCTGAAAGCCGCCAAGCCCGGCTCCGACCTGCCCGAGGCCACGGTGTTTGAGAGCGGCACCAACCGCTGGCGCACCTTCGACGCCTGGCCGCCCAAGCAGGCGCAGGCCAAAACGCTGTACTTCCGGCAGGCCGGCGGCCTCACCTTCACCCCGCCCACCAGCGGCGACAACGAGCGCCGCATGGCCAGCGTCAACTTCGAGTTCGACCAGTTTCTTAGCGACCCAGCCCACCCCGTGCCCTTCACCGAGGCCACTAACGTGGGCATGACCCGCGAGTATATGACCGACGACCAGCGCTTTGCCAGCCGCCGCCCCGACGTGCTCACCTACCAAACCCCGCCCCTGGAAGAGGATATGACCCTGGCCGGTCCCATCGAGGCCAAACTGCAAGTGGCCACCACCGGTACCGACGCCGACTGGGTGGTGAAAATCATCGACGTATACCCCGACGATACGCCCGATAATCCCCGCACCGCGCCCGGCGTGCACCTCGGCGGTTACCAGCAAATGGTGCGCTCCGAGGTGATGCGCGGCCGTTTCCGCGAGAGCTTCACTACGCCCAAGCCCTTCGTAGCCAATGAAGTAACCACCGTGCCCTTCACTGTGCAAGACGTGATGCACACCTTCCGCAAGGGCCACCGCCTCATGGTGCAGGTGCAAAGCACTTGGTTTCCGCTTGTAGACCGCAACCCGCAGAAATACGTGCCCAATATTTACGAGGCCAATGAGTCTGATTTTCAAGTTGCTACGCACAAGCTGTACCACAACCCCGCCCACGCTTCGCAACTGGTAGTGAAGGTGTTATAACGTAATACTCGTTTGTCATTGCGAGCGCAACGAAGTGGAGCGCGGTAATCGCCCCAGAACGACTCTTTCGGGTATCGTTCTGGGGCGATTGCCGCGCTCCACTTCGTTGCGCTCACAAGGACAAAAAGGGTTACTTACCCATCTTCTTAGCTTCAGCAATCAGCGCGTCGTCCATCTTAGCGTAGTCATTGTTGGCGGGCGTAGCGGCCAGGGCCAGCTTTTTCGACTGCTCGGCGGCGGTTACCGCGCCTTTGTAGTCCTTCATTTTGAGGCGGATTTTAGCCTCCGTGTTCACGTTCCAGAACTTGGGGTCGGTGGCGTTGGCCTTCTGAATCCAGGTTAGGGCCTGCTTCATATCCTTGTTGTTGTCGTAGTAATACACGGCCGCGGCGGCCAGGTCGTTGGCTGCGGGCGTGGCGCTTTTCACTACTTTCTCGTCAATCTGGGCCATTACTTTGCCGTCCACGTCGCTCGTAATTTTGAACTTCGCGCCCGTCGTTTCCCAGTCCATCGCCACGCTGGCGGTGGCGGGCGTCAGGTCCGCAAACGTGATGGTGAACGACTCCACCTTGTTGGCCAGCTTGTAGGGCTTGATGGTGAAGCGGGCCACATCTTGGTCATCCTTAAAGCCTTCAACGTCAGCTCCTTGCTTGAGGCTTTTGTTGAGTACTACTGTCCATTCGGTAGCGCCCGGAATGGTATAGAGGCCGTACTCACCGGCCGGCACCTTTTTGCCCTCCACGGTCACATCGTCCGAAAACTTGATGCTGGTGGTGGCATTGGCCCCCGTGCGCCAGCGCTTGCCGGCGGGCACCACGGCCTTGTCGCCGCCAAAAACGGTGCGGCCCTTCACGCTGGGCCGCGAGTAGGTGATGGTAACATCGGTGAGGCCCACGCGCTGCATCACGGTGCTTTTGGGGCTGGGCTGCGGGGTAACAATCTGGGCCTGCGCGGCGGGGGCGGCCAGCAGGGTAGCGGTAAGCGCCAGGGCGGCGCTGAAGTGCATTGCAACGTTGTTCATAAACACAAAACGGAAAAGGTCGGCGCGGGTTTGCCGGCCCAAAAGTAAGGCAGCCCGCCGGGTGGGCGGGCTGCCTTACTTTTCCGTAGTGCTGAAGCTGGTTGAGCTGGCCGCTATTTCTTGGCTAGCTCGTGGGCCTTGGCCACTACGGCCGCGCAGAGCATCACGTACTCCTGGCTAGCTGGCATATGCTTGAGCGACAAGCTATAAGCCTTTTCAGCTGCACTGCGGGCCCCGGCGTAATCCTTGAGTTTGAGGCGAATGCGGGCCTCGGTGTAGAGATTCCAGTAGGTAGGCGATTCGGCGTTGGTTTCCAGCATCCACTCCAGCGATTGGTGCAGGTCCTTGCGCGAATCGTCGTAGAAGGACGCGTTCGTTTCGGGGGCTGGTGGCAGGCTCATCTTCAACACCTTAGATGACATAGCCGGGCTGGCGTTCAGTTCGGTGTTGGCCGCCAGGCTCATGCCCCCGTCGGTGGAGATAATGACGGTATTTAACCCATTTTGGGCCTGCGCCGCGAAGCAGCAGAGCAAACCAGCGAAAAACGCCAGAAAAGAGGTGCGGAGGCGAGTAGCGTTTGTCATAATAGTGCAAGTGCAGTGGTTGATGATTCCAAACTACACCCTACAAATACAACTCCTAGCTATTTACTCTTAAAAATAAAAAAGATACCAAATTTTCATATATAAACACTAAAAAACCGGTTTTTTAGTGTTTATACATGAATTAAAATTGTGTTTAAGAAAGAATTTACTGAATTGCAAAAGCGGAATTATCAGTATATCCTCTCCTTGAAAAGTGCAAAAAAATGGCTACTTGATAACTTCAAAGCCGCAGTAGCTGTGCAGCACCTCGGGCAACCGAATGCCCTCGGGCGTCTGGTTATTTTCGAGCAAAGCGGCCACAATGCGCGGCAAAGCCAATGCCGAGCCGTTGAGCGTGTGCAAGAGCTGGGTTTTGCCACCCTCGCCCCGGTAGCGGCATTTGAGGCGGTTGGCTTGGAACGTCTCAAAGTTGGACACCGACGACACTTCGAGCCAGCGGCCCTGGGCGGCGCTCCACACCTCGAGGTCGTAGGTGAGGGCCGAGGTGAAACCCATGTCGCCGCCGCACAGGCGCAGCACGCGGTAGGGGAGGCCCAGCAGCTGCAACAGGTTTTCGACGTGGGCCACCATGGCCTCGTGGGCGGCGTAGGAGTTTTCGGGCTGGGTGATTTGCACAATTTCCACCTTGTCGAACTGGTGCAGGCGGTTGAGGCCGCGCACGTCGGCGCCCCACGAGCCGGCCTCGCGCCGGAAGCAAGGCGTGTAGGCGGTGTTGCGCACGGGTAGCTTCTCTACCGGAATAATATCGTCGCGGTAGAGGTTGGTAATCGGTACCTCCGAAGTCGGAATCAGGTAGAGGTTGTCCTGCGCATCGTGGTACATCTGGCCCTCTTTATCAGGCAGTTGGCCGGTGCCGTAACCGCTGGCCTCGTTCACCAGAATGGGGGGCTGCACCTCCACGTAGCCCGCGTCGCGGGCCTGGTCCAGGAAGAAGTTAATCAGCGCCCGCTGCAAGCGCGCGCCCTGGCCCTTATACACCGGGAAGCCCGCGCCGGTGATTTTGATACCGAGCTCAAAATCAATGATATCATACTTCTTAATCAGCTCCCAATGGGGTTGCGCGCCGGCGGGCAGCGCGGGCTTGGTACCGCCCTCGCGCACCACCTCGTTGTCGTCGGCCGAGCGGCCGGCGGGCACGCTCTCGTGCGGCACGTTCGGGATTTTGTAGAGCAGCTGGGTTTGCTGCTTTTCGGCGTCGGCCAGCTCGTCGGCGTGGGCTTTTACCTGAATTTTGAGCTCGCCGGTGCGCACTTTCAGCGCCTCGGCCCCGGCTTTGTCGCCGGCTTTCATAAGGCCCCCGATTTGGCGGGCCAGCTCGTTGGCTTCGGCCTGGGCGGCGTCGTGCTGGGTTTGGAGGGCGCGGCGGCGCTGGTCGAGGTCCAGGATGGCCTGCACATCGGCTTCGGCCGTTTTGAAGTTGCGCTTGGCAAGGCCGGCCAGCACGCGGGCGGTCTGCTCTTTTAATACGGAAATTTGCAGCATAGTGGGGCAAAGGTAGTTTTTGAAAAAAAGAATGCGGAATTTGCAAGGAAGAAGGAAGAATTGGTAATTCAATAGTTCTATTCCAGATTCCCCCTTTCAAACTCCTTATTCTCCTAAACTCATTGGCGATTTGCCCGTAATGACTTAATATTGCAGCAGCAAGCCGGCCCACGGGGCCGGCCGGGCCAGCCTACTGGGCTGGTTCGCTGCGTAGCTGGCTCAATCAGGTTGCTTTTGGTGGAGCTGCCGGCTACTATTCTCACACCTCACTCATTTCCTGTTTGTTGCCTGCCGCTTTGTTGGTTATGTGGCGCTTTTGCGCTTCGTGTTGTTGGTTCCTAGCCCTTGGGGCCGGGTTGGCGGCGCACGGCCTTGCAGGCCGCCCCTTATCACTGCGTAGCGGGCCGGCCCCGTTCTGATTTCCCCTCCCTCCCTATTTTATGTACACCCTTAATGAGCTGAAGGACCGGCTGTTGTCCGACCTCAAGGAAATTGCCGAGCAGCTAAGCGTCGGCAACTTCAAGCGCCTGAGCAAGCAGGACCTTATCTATAAAATCCTGGACCACCAGGCCACCCTGCCCGCCGAGCAGCTTCCGGGTAAAAAGCTGGCTGCCGCGCCCGCCAGCGAGCCGCAAGCGCCCGCCGCCGAAGCTGCGCCAGTTGCTGAAGCCGCGCCCGTTGCGGAGGCTACTGCCGCGCCGGCCGCCACCAGCGCCGCTGCGCCCGAAGCTGCCCCCGCCCGCGGGGCGCGGGGTGGAGCCGGCCGCCGCCGGCCGGCCGCCAGCACCGCCGAGCAGCCGTTTACCGATGTGGCCAGCACTGCCCCGGTAGCCGCAGCTACGCCTGAAGTAGTTGCTCCCCAAGAGGTTGTAAACGAGGTGGCTGCTTCCCAGCCGGCCGCCGAAGAGCACCCACAGCCCACGCGTTACGAAATAGTAGAGGCCGATGAGCAAAACCTGGCCACGGCCTCGGTAGCCGCTGAAGAAGCCACCGTGCCGCCCACCGAAACCAACCCCACGGCCGAAACGCACTCGGCCGGCGAAAGCGCCCCCTTCCGCCGCGAGCGGCGCGAGCGCGTAGACCGTGCCGGCCGCCCGCTGCCCCGCCGCGAGCCTGGCCAGGCCGCCGCCGCCAGCGAAACCGCCGAAACCGCCGCGGAGCCCCAGTCGGTGGCCTCGTCCGACGATACCCCGCAGCCCGAAACCGACGCCAACGCTGGCTCCTACGCCGACCGCCGCGAAACCCGCGAGCAGCGCTTCGACCGTGAAAACCGGGATGGCCGCGAGCCCCGCGAAAACCGCGACAACAACCAGCGCCGCAACGACCAGCCGCGCACCGAAAACCGCGACTCGCGCGACGGCAGCGCCCAAACCCGCTACAGCAACGACCAGCAGCCCCGCGAAGCGCGCCCCGTCAATGGCTCCGGCGCCACCGACCAGCCCCGCCTGAGCCGCGAGGAGCGCTACGCCCAGCGCGATGCCCAGCGCCAGCAGCGCCGCGAAGAGCGCCAGCGCACCGGCACCGATGGCCAGCCCGCCGCTATCGACCAAGCTGCTGGCAGCCAGCCAGCTGTGGCAAGTGGCCAAACGCAGGAGCGCCGCGACGAAGGCCAGCGCCAGCAGCAGCGCCCCGCCCGCGCGCCCGAGTTCGACCTGGTGGTGCCCGGCTCGGGTACCATGGAGCTGATGGCCGATGGCGGCTACGGCTTCCTCCGCTCACCTTATTACAACTACCTCAGCTCGCCCGACGACATTTACGTGTCGCCGCAGCAGGTGCGGCAGTTTGGCCTCAAGGCCGGCGATACGGTGAGCTGCACCATGCGCCCGCCCCGCGAAAGCGAGAAGTATTTTGCCCTGGTGAACGTGGACAGCATCAACGGCCGCACCGTGGAGGAAGTACGTGACCGCGTGCCGTTCAGCCACTTAACGCCGCTGTTTGCCGACCAAAAGCTCAAGCTTTCGACCAAGCCTAGCCAGGTGAGCACCCGCGTGCTCGACCTGTTTGCGCCCATCGGCAAGGGCCAGCGGGGCCTCATCGTGGCCCAGCCCAAGACTGGTAAAACGGTGCTGTTGCAGGAAATTGCCAACGCGATTTCGGAAAATCACCCCGAGGTGTACCTCATTATCCTGCTGATTGATGAGCGCCCCGAGGAAGTAACCGATATGGCGCGCTCAGTGAAGGCCGAAGTGCTGTCGTCGACCTTCGATGAGATGGCCGACCGCCACGTTAAAATTGCGGAGCTGGCCCTCGACAAGGCGCGCCGCCTGGTAGAGTGCGGCCACGACGTGGTGATTCTGCTCGACTCGATTACCCGCCTGGCGCGGGCCTACAACACGGTGCAGCCCAGCAGCTCGCGTATCCTCTCGGGTGGTATCGATGCCGGGGCGCTGCAAAAGCCTAAGCGCTTTTTTGGCGCGGCCCGAAATATTGAAGGCCCTGGCTCCCTGACGATTATCGCTACGGCGCTTATCGAAACCGGCTCCAAAATGGACGAGGTTATTTTTGAAGAATTCAAAGGTACCGGCAACATGGAATTGCAGCTCGACCGCAAGCTGGCCAACAAGCGCGTGTTCCCGGCCATCGACATTCCGGCTTCCGGCACCCGCCGCGAAGACCTACTGATGAGCCGCGACGAGCTAAGCCGCGTGTGGGTGCTGCGCAAATTCATGACCGACATGAGCGCCACCGAAGCCATGGAATTCCTGAAGGACCGCATGAAAGGCACCAAGGACAATGAAGAGTTCTTGCTAGCTATGAATGGCTAAGTAAGGCTATTTACGGCCGATTTGACGGGCCAAATGCTACCTTCGCAACCGGGTGGCATTTGGCCCGTTTCTTTTTAATACGCTTCTGCTATGGTTGCTGTACTTCCTATTTCTGCGGCGCAAGAAGCCGAACGTCTGCGTGCTCTACAACCCTATAAGGCGCTGGAAACTGCTCATAATGAGATATTTGAGAAAATAGCTCAGTTGGTGTCCAAACTCTTTGCCGCTCCCATGGCCCAGGTGTCGTTGGTGGATGCCGAGGAAGTGACCTACCCCGGCAACGTGGGCGACCCCAAGCTGGGCGACCGCCTGGCCCGCAAAGACAGTATTTGCGCGGTGGCTGTTTACAAGCCCGGCGTCACCACCGTCTTTCCCGATTTACAGACTTACCCGTGCCAGTGGATAAGCCTGGAAGCGCAGAAGGATTTGGCCTTTTACGCCAGCCACCCCATTCAAACAGCTGATGGGCAGCCGATTGGCTCACTGTGCGTGCTCGACAAAAAGCCCCGCACCTTTAGCGCCGACGAGCAGCTGGTATTGCAGCGCATGGCCGGCGTTGCCATGCGCCTGCTCGACCTGGAGCTGGTGGCCCGGCCCGCCGAGGCCCCGGCGCTGTGGGCGGCCATTAACGCGCGCATTCACCTCTCCTTGCAGCGCATCGAAACCCTGACCGCGCTGGCCCGCTGGGAGGTTTCGGCCGAAACGGCCACCGCGCTAGCCTATCAGGTCTCTATTCAGGAAGAGCGCTTGCTGATTGTGCAAGATGTTGAGTACGAGATAGAAATGGCCTTTGGCCGGCTGGGCTTGCGCTAGCCGCGCAGTATCAGCATGGCCACAAAAGCCAGGCTCAGGCACACCGACGATACTTTGTTCATGCGCATGGTCCACTCGAAGTTGGCCAGCGCCGGGTTGTGCCACGCCAGCCACGCCCAGCGGCTGAACAGCGCCACCACCGGCCCCGTGGCCAACAAAAAAATGAGCAGGTTTTGTATTTCTCCGCGCAACCAGTAGGCCGCGCCCATGGTGAGCGCGCCCGCCAGCAAGCCGCCCGTCGCAAATACAAACGTGCCCCTGATGCCCAGCCGCAAGCTCAGGGTGCGGTCGCCGCGCCGCGCATCTTCTTGGTGCTGATATATTTGGGTGAGTGGGTAGGAGCCGCAAAGGAACAGTGTGCTCACCAGCGCTAGCAGCAAATTGGTAGGCTCAAAGAGCTGCGTCTTGGTAGCATCCACCCCCACCTGCGCCATCAAAAACGTGAATGCGCCCTGGAATATCACCACCACCGCCGTACTCAGCAGCGGATATTTCTTGAGGCGAATGCCCTCATAGCTATACGCCCTTGAAACCAAAATATACACTACCACCATGGCCGCAAAGGGCCAGCCCAGCAGCAGCGACGCCAGCAGCGCCAGCGTTTCGAACAGCCAAACCAGGTGCAGCAGTTCGGGCGTGACGGCCGGTGGCGCTTTCAGGCCCCCGATACTGCCCTCATCCTTATCATAATACGAGTTGTAGCCGTTGGAGGCCGGGTACACCAGCAGGTGCAAAATGGCAAAGGCCGCCGCCGCTCGCCCCCAGCTAAACGGCTCGCGCAACGCACTGAGGCCGAACCAGAAAATAGGCATCAGGAACAGCGAAAACGGTAGGCGCAACAGCGCAAAGGCTCGGCGGTAGGCGGGCGGCAACATCGGGCGAAGGTAGCGTGGCTAGGCGGTGGGGGTAGCGGGCCAGCCCACCAGGTACGTCACGCGCGGGCCCCACCAGTGGCGCAGCTGCCCGGCCTGCCAGTGGTAGCGCCCGGCCGGGTCGGCCCGCTGGGCCAGCGCCAGCAGCGCCGCCGGCGAGTACATGCGCAGAATAGATACCGAGCCATCCCACATGGTAGCTAGCGGAATAATGGGCAGCAAATAGGTGAATACCAGCCGGCTAAGCCGAAATGGCCGGAAAAAAGGCGTGAGCAGCAGCTGTGCCACCGGCAGCACCGTGAGGGCCAGCCCGATTTCAAGCCAGCTCTTGGCCGCGCCCTCAAATACGCCCACGCCCTGTCCGCCGGCCACGGCATTGCGCAGCAGCGCCTCGGCCTGGGGCGGCGCAAAGTGGTGAAAGGCCGAAAAAATGACCCGAAACCCCGGTAGCTCGGCCGGCACGGCCAGCGCATCCACGGCCGCGGCGTGGCCCCGGATGGCCCCGCGGGTGCGCCGGGCCACGTCCACCCAGGCGGCGGGCTGGGGGTAAAGGTCGGTGAGCAGGATGGTGGCGGTGGGCAAACCCTGGCCGCGCAGGGCAGCCAGCACGGTTTCGGTGCCGCCGCCCGCACCCGCACCTAGCTCCAGCAGGTGGGTTTGGTTGGTGCGGCGCAGGCCCTCGGCCAGCAGCGGGGCCACGGGGCGGTACGTGCCCAGCCAACTAATCATGAAGCGCAGGTAGTCCATCATCCCGGCTCGGATGGAAGCTGGAAACCACGGCAGGTCCTCAAACTCGAATAAATGCAGGCGCAGCTTCACGTAAGAAATGTGTGGTAAGCTTTAGCTTGCCGTTGGTAGCCAGGCAGCGGGTCAGGCGGCAAGCTAAAGCTTACCCTACACCCACTTGCCATAACGGGTTACACGGCAAGCTAAAGCTTACCGCACAATTATTTGCCGCCGATGCCGAATACCTTTTTCAGCAAGGAGGTGGTGCGGGCTACCGGGTTTTCCCGAATATCGGCCTCTTCCTGGGCAATGAGCGTGAACAAGCCGTCAATTGCCTTGCCGGTGGCATACTGCTTGAGGTCGGTTTGCACCGGCGTTACGAGCGGCAGCTTATTGTAAGTAGTTGACAGTGAAGTATAATACTTGGTAGCATCCACCTTGTCGAGGCTTTGCTGCATGATGGGCATGAAAGCCGTGGTGAGCTGCGAGGTGGTGGTACGCTTGAGGTACTGGGTAGCAGCGTCTTTCTGGCCGGTGAGAATATTCCACACGTCGGTGAAAGTCAGGCTTTTAATGGCGCTGATGAATATCGGCTTGGCACTTTTGGCGGCATCTTCCGCACCTCGGTTCAGCGACAACTCAAATTTATCGACCTGGCTACCTAAGCCAATGCTGCGCAAGGTGTTAGCCATTTTTTGCGCATCGGGCGGGAAGGGAATGCGGATGAGCCGGTTCAGGTTGAAGCCATCGGTTTGCGAAGCCTGGTCCGAGCCCTTCGAAATGCCCTGGATGAGCGCCTCCTTGAGGCCGTTGGCCGCTTCCGTATTGGTGAGGCCGGCTACGCCGGTGGTGGTAGTTGTTGTGGTAGTCGTCGTCGTTTTAGTGGGCAGCTTGAAGCCGCCGATGCTGCTGGGCAGCTTGAACTGGGCGTGGGCGGGCGTAGTGGCTAAGCCAGCCAGCAGCAGGGTAGCGGAAAGCAGAATATTTTTCATAGAGCGTGCAAACAGGTGGCCGGCGCGAGTGCCGGTCAGCATTGACGATTCAAAAGACGTACCAACCCACCATACTGTTCGCTTGGTATCGGCCAACACCCGCAGTTTCGGGACGAAACCAAGGCTACTAAGGACGGCGCAGCCAAGGCCAGTATACAGCTACCGCCGCCAGCAGCCCCGCCACAAAGTAGATGGTGCCTATCGGAGGAGCCGCATCGCCGAAACCGTCGGCCAGCTGGTAGGCCAGCGCCGTTAGGCCGCCCAGCGAGAGGCTTTGCAGCGTAAACACCCGTAGCCAACGCAGCCCTGCCCAAGGGGCTGTGAGCGCCCAAGGTAGCAGCGGTAGCAACAGCGGCAGGGCGGCCAGCGAAAAGATGGTGATTAGGCCAGCCAGGGGCAAGATGTCATTATAGTTGCCTCCATTCGTGCTGTTGGTTGTCAGCGCCGACCACAGCAGTAGGAGCACCAACCCGAACAGCATAGCCAGCAGCCAGAAGCCAAGGTTGCGCAATAGGGTGGGGCGGGGCGGGCTAGCTGTGTTGGTAGCGTACGCGATTGCCGGCGGCAAGTCGGGCGATAATTCCATGAAATAAAAGTAGGCGGCTAACCTTGATTCTGACCGTTACGTATTAGCTTTGCATTACAAAGTACTTCACCCCGCCGCATGAAGCCCGCCGCCCAAGACCCTCTGGCCCAGCTCACCGAAATTCGCGCCATTATGGAGCGTAGCTCGCGCTTCATCTCGCTCAGCGGGCTGAGTGGGGTGGGGGCGGGCGTGGTGGCGCTGGCGGGCACGGCCGTGGCGCACTACTACTTGCAGCAGGAATTCGGCGCGCAGGGCTACCTGCGGCTATTCGAAACCTCAGCGGGCGAGCGGCTGGCGGCGCTGCCTTTTTTGCTGGGCCTGGCGGTGGCCATGATACTGGCTGCGCTGCTGGTGGCGGCGTTTTTTACGCTGCGCCGCACCCGGCGCGACGGCCTGCGCTCGCTGTGGACGGCCCCGGCCCGGCGGCTGGCCCTGGCCCTGCTGCTGCCGCTGGTGGCGGGCGGCCTGTTTTGCCTGAAATTGTTTGTGAGCGGCGCGCCCGAGCTAGTGGTGCCGGGCCTGCTGGTATTCTACGGCCTGGCCCTGCTCAACGGCAGCAAGTATACCCTGGACGAGATTAAGTACTTGGGCCTGACCATGGTAGGCCTGGGGCTAGTGGGTTTGCTACTGCCCGGCTACGGCCTGCTGCTCTTCGGAGCGGGCTTTGGGCTGGGGCACATTGGCTACGGCCTGCTGATGTATAACCGCTACGAGCGCGCAAGTAGCCCGAACTTTACGGCCTCGTGAAGTACGCCATCCACACTCTGAACAAAGCCTTTGACCACCGGGTGCGCCTCGGGGTGATGGCCGTGCTGCTGGCTAATGAGTCGGTGAGCTTCAACGACTTAAAGGAAAGCCTCGACCTCACTGATGGCAACCTGGCCTCGCACGTGGCGGCACTCGAAAAAGCGGGTTACGTGCTGGTTAACAAGCAGTTTATCGGTAAAAAGCCTAATACCACCTACAACGCCACGGCGGAGGGCAAGCAAGCCTTCCAGGAGCACCTGGCGGCGCTCGAAAAGCTGCTGCGCGGGTAGGGCCGGGGCCGCTGCGTGCCGGGTTGCCAGTCACTGTATGACCTTCCGACAAGCCTAGCGGCTTTTTTTAGTACTTTATACTTTGCAACACAAAGTTCTTTACAAATGAACATAACCTATTTCTGGCCCACTAAAAACCAGGCCGAGGCCGCGCCGGCCTACCGAATATCCACCCTGCTGGGGAGCCTGCTGGTGGTGGCCACGGCCCTGGGCGACTACCTTTTCTGGCACGAGCAGGCGGGGCTCAACGTGCTGGTATACATGGTATTTATGGTGGGGGCGCACTTGGTGTTGCTGCCCAGCTACGCGCCGGTGCGGCGCACGGCCGGCTTCCGGGTGGCGGTGGCGGGCTGCCTGGTGAGTGGTGGGCTGGTGGCCTGGTATGGCTCGGGCGCGGCCGGGTGGGCGGCGCTGGCATCGGGCTTGCTGCTGGTGGGGCTGGTGAATCAGCCGGCGCTGCGGCTGGTGGGGTCGGCGGTGGGCACGGGGCTAGTGGGATTGCTGCCTGCGGTGGCCTTGGTAATCAGTAGCTTGCGCGCCCCCAAGGGCCTCGACGGCAAGTTGCGGCGCGGCTGGTTCTACGGCCGAATGCTGGGGCTGCCCCTGCTAGCGCTCGTCGTTTTTCAAGCCCTTTTTGCGGTGGCCAACCCGCAGTACGGGGCGCTGAGCGCGCGGCTGTGGGCGGTGCTGGGCGAGTGGCTGGGTGAGCTGCTGGCGGCGGTGTCGGTGCCGCACCTGTTGTTTATGCTGCTGTGCGGGGTGGCGGCGGCGGGCGCGCTGGTGGCGGTGCCGGTGCATTTTTTCCTGGACTACGAGTCGCGCTTCGGCGAGTTTGTGCGGCGGCAGCGCGACCGGGTGGCTTCGTTTGGGGTGCGGCAGCCGCGCTTTGGGCACTCCGACCGCGGCCCGCTCGACTTGCGCAAGGAGTGGCTGGCGGCCGTGGTGAGCTTTGGCCTGCTCAACGCCCTGCTGCTGGTGGTGAACGCGGTGGATATCAATTGGCTGTGGTTTGGCTTCGCGCCCGCGCCGGGCTTCGACCTCACGCAGTTTGTGCACGAGGGTACGTACGTGCTGATTTTCAGTATCTTGCTGGCGGCCGGCATCATGCTGTGGTTTTTCCGGCGCAACCTCAATTTTTATCAGCGCGGGTTGCCGGCGCTGCGCTGGGGCGCTACGCTGTGGGTAGTGCAAAACGTGGTGCTGGCCGTGTCGGTGGGGCTGCGCAACTACTACTACATTGAGGCTACCGGCCTGGCTTACAAGCGCATCGGGGTCTACGGCTTTCTCTTTCTGACGCTGTTTGGGCTGGGCACGGTGCTGCTCAAAATCTGGCAGCGGCGCTCGGCTTTCAGCCTGGTGCGGCTCAACTCGTGGGCGGCCTACGCGGTGCTACTGCTGCTGGCGGCCGGCAACTGGGAAATCTGGATTGCCGAGTACAACCTGCAAGCCCGCTTCCCCCGCCTCGATATCGGCTTTTTGCTCACCATGCCGCCCCGTGTGCTGCCGGTAGTGGCCGCGCGCGCGGCGCTGCTCGACCGCGCCAAGGAGCTGGTGGAAGAGGGGCCGGATGGCTATTTCCATGCTATTACCCCCGAGGCGGCCCACAATAAGCTGCGCCAGCGCTTGGTTGAATTCCGGGCCGAATACGCCCAGCGTGACTGGCAGAACCGCACGGGCGCGGCCGAGCGGGCTTATCAGCAGCTACAGCCCTGATGCGGTGGTTGCTGGGGCGCCCCAACGGCGTGGGTGAATGGGTTGGTAGCAGCTTCACCAATACCATGATTTTGGGTGCGCTATGGTCGCTAGCGGCTTATGGTTTGCTGCTCTCGACATGGGCTCAACAGTTGGAAGATAGTGGTTTGACTAGTATAATGTTGGGCTTACTTGCCCTGCTGGCAGTAGCTACTCACCTACTGCTGTGGTGGCAGGTGCTGCGCGGTGGGTGGGCCCTGCACCGGGGGGGCGACGCCAGCGACATTTGGCTGCTACTAAGCGCGGTGCTGTGGCTGCTGGCGCTGCTGGGGTTCCAGCTGGTGTGCCTGCTGCTGTGGTACTCCATTACCTCCCCAACGACTGGTGGCGCGCCTTGGATGCAGTTTTAAAATGTCTATTTAGCAAGATTTTACCTATGCAAAATCTTTTTGCCCGCCCCCACACCACCCGCGAGTGGCTGCGCAGTAGCCTCTGCTGGACGGGCGCCAGCCTGGGTGCCTGGTGGCTCTGCTACCTGCTGATTACTAATGTATTGACCCAGGCACTAGGTGGTCTTTTAGTTGGGCTGATACCCGTTGGGTTTTGCGTGGTGCATGTCCTCATCTGGCGGCGGGCCGTGGCCGGGGGCCGGGCGATAATTCGGCACGATGAGGAGCATCACGATTTTTCCTGGACCCGGCTGGCGGCCAATCTGTGGCTGGTGGTGCTCATCGTGTTTCAGGTGGCTTGCCTGCTGGCACCCTTCATCCTGACAATCTGGGTGTTGAGTTCCTGGTCGGTTGAGCCATCCAATCCGGGTGAGCCACTATTTGGGTGATGCGATGCCCCGCTACTACCGGCTGCTAAGAGGCTATCCAAATAGGGATTAATTTGGGGTATGGCTACTACTCAAGAGTTCATCATTTCCGATACGTTATGG
>NZ_BAAGXF010000015.1:0-162042 GCF_054779975.1 Hymenobacter arcticus | reverse complement strand
GCACCCCGCTCGAAATCGAACTTCACTACCTTTTCAACCTACCTTAGCTCGGTGTCCATTTGCACCCGACCACCTCACATCGCCTTCCAAGTAAGAATAGCGCCAGTAATCACTCAGAAAGCCAGTTTCCTGCATGTAAATGCGCGCCTGCGCCTGCTTAGTCCGGCTTAGCTTGCGGAACTGTGTGCCTTTTTTGGTAGTGGCTTCACAAACACTAATGCGGTCCAACTCTTTCTTGCCCAGCATATCCAACACCTGCGGCGCGTGCGTAGTCAGAATTACCTGGTGCTCACGGGACACCTCACGAATGAGGTTAAGTAGCAGATGCAGTTGGTGAGGATGTACGCCTAATTCTGGCTCCTCTATCAGGATAATTTTGGGCTGGCTACGCCGTGCTCCAAGTGGGGATAAAACTTCTATGATAAGATAAAAAAGTCGTTTAGTCCCATCTGATAAGGCGCTGAAAGGCAGCCAGTCTTCTCCTATCTGGTATTCCAGTACCAGTCCTTTTATTATCAAATCGCCCTGAACTGAATTATAATAAATTTGGAAGAACTCACTCCTTCTGACCGCTTTAAGGGGCGAATACAAGGGTAAGTAATTATTCAGCAAGCTGAGATAATCGTCAATTGCTTGCGCTATTCCTTCTTTCGCTCCATCGGTTGTAATAGTAAACAGGTGCTTAGGCTCATTAAGCTGCCCATGAATTGCGCGCATAATTACACCTAATAGTTCTTGGACAAACTGGCTTTCAACCGCATTCAAGTTTTTAGCCTCATTATCCAGTACTATGCTAGTAGCCATCTTCCGGAGTACTATTCTTACCAGTAGTTCGACACTCTCATCTATAATAGGTAATCGGGAAGTAGGTATCCCATGCTGAACCAAGACGACCGTATAAAGAAAAAGTCGGTCATCTACCAGTTCATCAATAGCTGTATAAAGATTGGTTTCATGTACTGTCTCCGAGCCATAAGAGACGGCAGCTAGTAATGGCATGGGGCCTAATAGTCTAGTCAAGTCGTCTTCTGTAGAATCATTTTGCTCTACAAATGCAACCTTCAATTCATACTGGCCGGCTATAATAAGCTCACAACCAAGGCCATCGGTATGACGTCCATTGTAGATGTCTGCTAAATTCTTTGTCAGCGTCAAAAACCGCGTTTTCCCCGCTCCATTCTTACCGATAATAATATTCAGTCCTGGCTTAAAGTCCACCTTCGCATCGCGCAAGGGCGGATAGTCCCGCACCCGCACCTGCTTGAGGTAGGGCGACACATGAGTAGCAGGCGTTTCGACTGAATCAGCCATAAAAAGGCAATGAAGTTTTGAAGCGAAGGTAATCCGCCTATCTACGCCGTTACCGGCTCGCGCAAATGCACCAACATGTCGCGCGTCATCTTACCCAAGTCAAACTCCGGGGCCCAGCCCCAGTCCTGGCGGGCGGCCGTGTCGTCGATGCTGGCGGGCCACGAGTCGGCAATGGCCTGGCGCTGGTCGGGGGCGTAGCTCACCCGGAAGCCGGGCATTTCCTGCTGGATGGCCGTGGTAATCTCGGCGGGCGAGAAGCTCATGGCCCCCAGGTTGTAGCTGGTGCGCACCTTGATGCTTTCGGCCGGGGCGTGCATGAGGTCAAGCGTAGCCTTCAGGGCATCAGGCATATACATCATGGGTAAGTAGGTGTCGGCCTTCAGGAAGCACTCGAAGTCCTCGCCAGCCACGGCCTTGTGGTAAATATCCACGGCGTAGTCGGTGGTGCCGCCGCCGGGCAGGCTCTTGTAGCCGATGAGGCCGGGGTAGCGCAGGCTGCGCACGTCGAGGCCATAGTGGCGGTGGTACCACTCGCACCACTGCTCGCCGGCCAGCTTGCTGATGCCATACACCGTGTTGGGGTTCATGATGGTGGTTTGGGGCGTGTGCTCGCGGGGCGTGTCGGGCCCAAACACAGCAATAGAGCTGGGCCAGTACACCTGCGGCACGCGGTATTGTACGGCCAGGTTCAACACGTTCAGCAAGCCATCCATATTCAGCTTCCAGGCAAACATTGGGTCCTTCTCGGCCGTGGCCGACAGCAGGGCGGCGAGGTGGTATATCTGCACCGGCTGGTACTGCGCAATCAGGGCCTCCAGGCGGGGCTGGTCGAGCACGTCGAGCAGCTCGAAGGGGCCGCCGGCTAGGGCTGCGGGGTCTTTGGGCGGGCGCACGTCGGCGGCTACCACGGCCTCGGGCGCGTAGCGCTGGCGCAGGGCGGCGGTGAGCTCCAGGCCCAACTGGCCGCAGGCCCCAATAACGAGGACGTTGCCGGGTGTTTGAGCAGGGGGGGTATGTTCGCTGGGCGAAGTAGTCATGAGCAGGCTGGGGGTGAGCGGGAGGGGAAGGAGAGCAGCAGGCTACAAAGATACGGCCCGGCTCAGGGGCCGGGTTTGCCTGGCCGCGCAAGGCCGGCTGACCCTAGCGGTATATATTTAGAGCCTATGACTACCCGCTTACTGCTTATGTTCAGCCTGATAGCCTCAATTAGTGTGCCCTTACCCGGCCACGCCCAGCCCGCGATTCCGCTCTACCGCAACCTCATCATGAAAGGCGGCGGCATTCGGGGCATTGCCTACGGCGGGGCTTTGCAGGAGTTGGAGCGGCAGGGTGTGCTGGCTTCCATTACGCGGGTGGGGGGCACCTCGGCGGGGGCCATTCAGGCGGCACTATTAGCGGTGGGCTACGCACCCGCGGCCATTACCGATATCATCAACCGCACGCCTGTACAACGGCTCAACGACGGCCGCTTCATCTTTATCGGGGGTGGCAGCCGGCTGCTACGTCAGTTTGGCTGGTACCGCGGCAACCAGCTCGCCACTTACCTCTGCGAGCTGGTAGGCCGCCAGACTCAGCGTCCTAATCTCACCCTGGCCGAGCTGCACGCGCTGGCCCTGGCGCAGCCCGGCCACTACCGCGACCTCTACACCACCGGCACCAACCTCACCCGGCAATGCACCCAAGTATTCAGCTACGAAACTCACCCCACCATGCGCGTGGCCGATGCCGTGCGCATCAGCATGAGCATCCCGCTGTACTTCCGGGCCGTGCTGCTCGATGCTGATAATCAAGTTATTCAAGGCAAGCCCAAAGCCGGCCAGCCCGTGCAGGTGCTCGTCGATGGTGGCCTGCTAGCCAACTACCCGCTGCACATGTTCGACCTGCCCCGCTACCTGCCCGCTGGCCTGCCGCCTGGCACCACCGCCAACCCCGAAACCCTGGGCCTGCGCCTCGACCGCGCCGAGCAGATAGCCCTCGACACCCTGCCCACCGGCCGGCCGGCCCTGGCCCCGTACGACATCCACGATTTTCCGTCCTACATCGGGGCGCTCTACACCGTGGCCCTCGAAAACCTCAACCCCGCCCTGCCCACTGACTGGCCCCGCACCATCAGTATCAGCACCCTAGGCTATGGGCCGAAGGTGCGCCGCATTTCCGCCGCGCAAAAAGAGCAACTGCTGGCCAGCGGCCGCCAGGGCGTACAAGCCTTCTTCAGCCGCCAGCAAGCTGCCCACTAAATTTCTCGAAAATCTATAATCAACTCACCAACAAGTATTTGTAAAAAGACCTGTATTCGTTGCATTTGGCTAACCAAACGCAACGAATACAGGTCTTTAAGCTGCCAATTTTAACCTGCTCACCAGCCTACCAAAGGCCCGTTGGAATCAGCGAAATTAGCGTAATCTGTCTAAATCTGCGATTAGATGTTCATGGCCGTCTCGCGGCGGCGCATCTTGCCGGCCGGAATGCCGAACATCATTTTGAAGCGGCGGCAGAAGTAGGCGGTGTCTTTGTAGCCCACTTCTTTGCCGATGTCGCGGATGCTTTTCTTGGTGGTGCGTAGCAGCGAAACCGCGCGCTCCATGCGCTGATACTCAATGTAATCCTGCGGGTTAATGTTGGTCAGCATCTTGAAGTACTGGCCCACGTAGTCCTCGCTCACGCTGGCCACCGTAGCCAGCACCTTGTTGGACAAGTCGCCGCTCAGGTTCTCCTTAATGAAGTTGAACAAGTCGATGAGGCGCGGGTCCTTGAAGTAAGTGCTGTTGGTGGCTAACTGCTCCACAAACAGGTTGTTGCGCAGGATGTAGCGCACCACTTCCACCACCAGGTTCTCGGTGTAGATGTTGATGAGGCGCTCGCGGCCCGGCAGGTCCTGCAGCGACTCCTCAATGATTTTGATGACCAGGTTGGCCAGCTTCGAGTTGCCCTTAATGATGAAGGCCGGCACGTCGAGCGACGCGAAGAAGTTGACCGAGTCAAACACCTTGGCCTCAAACGACACGAAGCTGTGGCTTTCCTCAGCATCGCCAATGAAATCGAGCTTGTCGTTGGAGGTAAAAAACCGGTCTTTGTTCGTGATTAAATCATCGTTGGAAATGACGCGGGTGGTAGCGCTTTCGCCGTAGCCCACGCGCGTAGCCCGCCCGCCGGGCAGGAAAAGTAGTTCGCCTTCCTCCACCGTTTGCTCGTCTTCCCCAAAGATTACTTTGCCTTGGTGCAGCAGAATAATGTTATTGCCCACATCATAGGCGTTGCGCACCGTGAATGCTTGCCTCAGTACCAGGTTTTTGGCCCGAATGAACCGCACACCCAGCGATTCAATTACTTTGTTATAGTCTTCCATCTACGTTGTTTTCATTATAGGAAAGGTCGCTTCGGTCACCCGCAAAAGTGGCTCAAGTTACTACCGTTTACTACAATGTTTTCTAAAAAAAATTCACAAAAACAAAAACCCAGACCGATTTGGCCTGGGTTCCGTACAACTTCGCGAATTTACTGGGCGGCAGAGTGCTATTTCAGGATTTCGCGGGATATAACGATTTTCTGAATTTCCGAGGTTCCTTCATAAATCTGGGTAATCTTGGCGTCGCGCATAAAGCGCTCCACATGGTACTCCTTCACAAAGCCGTAGCCGCCGTGAATCTGCACCGCCTCCACGGCCGAATCCATGGCCGTTTTGGAGGCAAACAACTTGGCCATGGCCCCGCTCTTGGCGTAGTCAGCGTGGTTGTCTTTGTCGGCGGCAGCTTGCAGGCACAGCAGGCGAGCGGCGTCGATGTTAGTGGCCATGTCGGCCAGCTTGAACTGGATAGCCTGGTGCTTGGCAATCTCCACGCCGAACGCCTTGCGCTCCTTGGCGTACTTGATGCTCAGCTCCAGCGAGCCCGAGGCAATGCCCAGCGCCTGCGCCGCAATGCCGATGCGGCCGCCCGCCAGCACCTGCATGGCAAACTTAAAGCCGAAGCCATTGGCCCCGATGCGGTTTTCCTTAGGCACCTGCACATCGGTAAACATGAGCGAGCAGGTATCAGAACCCCGAATGCCGAGTTTGTTCTCCTTCGGGCCTTGGATGAAGCCGGGCATGTCCTTATCCACAATCAGCACGTTGATGCCGCGCGACTTCAACTCGGGGTTGGTTTGGGCAATAACCAGGTACACCGAGGCGGTGGTGCCGTTGGTAATCCAGTTTTTGGTGCCGTTGAGCAGGTAGTAGTCGCCTTTGTCTTCGGCGGTGGTGCGCTGGCTGGTGGCATCAGAGCCGGCCTCGGGCTCGGAGAGGGCGAAGGCGCCAATGATTTCACCCGAGCACAGGCGGGGCAGGTACTTCTGCTTCTGCTCCTCGGTGCCGTATTGCTCTAAGCCCCAGCAAACCAGCGAGTTATTAACCGACATGATAACCGAGCACGAGGCATCGACTTTGGAGATTTCCTCCATCGCCAGCACGTAACTCATAGTGTCGAGGCCCGAGCCGCCGTACTCGGGGCTCACCATCATGCCCATGAAGCCGAGCTCGCCCATGCGCTTGACCTGGGCGGCGGGAAATTTCTGGTGCTCGTCGCGCTCAATCACGCCTTCCCACAGCTCGCTTTGGGCAAAGTCGCGGGCGGCGGCCTGCACGGCCAGTTGCTCTTCGGTGAGCTGGAAGGGGGAGGCCGTGGCCGTCGAAGTGGTCATTTCCAAAATACTGGGGTGGGGGATAGGGTGGGAGAGGAGGAGGGTAGACTGCAAAAATACGTTATTCGGCCCTAAAACGGTTGCGCTAACTAGTAGGCGTGCCGAGTAGTTAGGGTTTCAGGCTGTCGGTTATCTTCTTAACAATGTTGGAGGTGCTGTAGCCAGCCACCAGCGGCACGGTGAGCACCTGCCCGCCCCGCCCTAACACCAGCTCGTGGCCCACAATTCCGGCCACGGCATAATCGTCGCCCTTCACCAGAATATCGGGCTGCACGGCCTCAATGAGTTGCAACGGCGTGGGCTCGCCAAATAGCACCACGGCATCCACAAAGGCTAGCGCGGCCAGAATGCGGGCGCGGGCGGTTTCGTCCTGCAAGGGCCGGCCGGGCTTGAGCACGCGCACCGAAGCATCGGTGTTGAGGCCCACCACCAAGCGGGTGCCGAGGGCGCGGGCCTTTTCGAGGTAGTCGACGTGGCCCAGGTGCAGCAAATCGAAGCAGCCGTTGGTGAATACCACGCGCTCGCCGGCATCGCGCCAAGCGGCGAGCGTGGCCGGCAACTGCGTGGGAGTTAGGATTTTATCGGCAGTCATGGGTTTAAGTTAGCAGTTAGTGATTCTACGGCTTGTCCAAAAACGTCTGTCATTGCGAGCAGCGCGAAGCAATCGCATCAGAAAATTGTCGTGCGGGTATCGTGCTGGTGCGATTGCCACGCTCCACTGCGTTGCGCTCGCAATGACAGACGTTTTTCTTAAGTCTTTATGAACTCACTCCGTGGTTAGCGGTTCGTCGGCCAGGGCTTCGGCTTCGGCTACTACACTGCCTTTGTCGGCGGCGGCCACGGCCACGAAGCTGATGCCGCCCATCAGCACCACCAGTAGCGTTTGGGCCCCGTGCACCACCAGGGCGTAGGCAATGCCCGCTTCCTTATTAACCCCGTAGGCCAGCAAAATACCCTGCACCAGCACGTGAAACGGCCCAATGCCGCCCGCCACCGGCGCGGCCATGCCAAACGCCCCGAAGGTGAGCACCGCCAGGCCGGCTTTCATCCCCAACCCGTGGGTTTCGGGAAAGCAGAGAAAGGCGATGTAGTTGGTGAAGAAATACACGCTCCAGGTAAATAGCGTGTGGAATAGAAACAGGCCCTTGTTTTCGAGCTTGAGCACGCTGAACACGCCGGCCAGCAGGCCCTTCACAAACAGCGTGGCCTTGTTGAAAAGGGCGTTTTGGCGCAGGCGCTCCAAGTTGCGCACCAGCGTGTAGGCGGCCACAGCCAGCAGCACCAAGCCGCCCAGCGCGGCTAGCAGCAGGGGCGTGCGGTTGCGGGCCAGGGCATCGTACTGTCCCCCAAAAAGCTTGTCGGTAGCAAAGGCCCAGAAGGTGTTGAAATCGAGCAACAACGTGGCCCCCAGCAAGCTAAGCAGCACCACCACGTCGATAACGCGCTCCGTAACCACGGTGCCCAGCGCCACCTGCACCGGCACGCCGCCCGTGCGCCGCAGCACCGAGCAGCGGATAACCTCGCCGGCCCGCGGCAGTACCAGGTTGGCGAGGTAGCCCACCATCATGGCGTGGTACACGGTCCAGAACGGGGCCGGCGTGCGCGAGGCGGTGAGCTGCATCTGCCAGCGGAAGGCGCGGCTGAAGTAGCCCAGCGCCGAGATAACGAGCGTAAGCGAGAGCCAGAAATAGTTGGCCGTGCGGATGTAGTGCCCAATGCGCGACAAATCTTGCCCGCGCACCGCAAACCACATCAGCGCGCCCGAAATCCCCAGCAGCAGGGCATACTTGAGGATGGTAACTAAGTGCTTCATTTTTTAGCTGTTAGCTAATAGCTGTTAGCCTTTAGCTTTCGTTCGATAAAAAGCTAATAGCTAACAGCCATCAGCTAATAGCTTACCCCAGCCGGTTGTGCTGGTCGGGGAAGATGATGGTGGGCTGGTGGGCGCGGGCCTCCTTGAAATCAACTAAGCCGTAGGAGATGATGATGACGATGTCGCCCACGGCGGCCTTGCGGGCGGCGGGGCCGTTGAGGCAAATCATGCCCGTGCCGCGCGCGCCCTTGATGGTGTAGGTTTCGAGGCGCTCGCCGTTGTTGACGTTCACCACGGTTACCTTCTCGTTCTCCACCATATTGGCGGCGTCAAGCAGGTCTTCGTCAATGGTAATGCTGCCCACGTAGTGCAGCTCGGCCTGGGTTACTTTGGCCCGGTGAATTTTGGACTTGAGAACTTCGATGTGCATACCTAAAAACTATAAAAGCCCCCAAAGATAACCGCCCCTTGGCGGGGGCGGGGGCGCGTCGTACTTTCCGGTCCCCATCTGCCTCTGCTCTCCTGTAATATGAAAAACCGACTTGCCGGCCCCTGGTGCCTGTTGCTGCTGGCGGCCGGGCTGCTGGCCCCCGCCGCCGCCCGCGCCCAAACGCCCCTCGGCCAGCCCTCGCTCGACGAGGCCAAGGTGCAAATCTGGTGCGCCACCGCCCGCTACGTGTACGCCGACGCTGGCCGGCCGCAGCTGCAGCGCACGCTGCGCTGCGAGGGCGGCAACCTGGCCGGCCTGGCCGCCAGCCTGCGGCCCGATAGCCTGCGCATTTACTCAGTACTGTACTTGCCTATTGAGGGTAAAGGCAAGATATACAAGGGGTTGAAGAATAATCCGGCCCGCGTGGCGGCGCTGGTTAAGGCCATTGTCAGCCGCTTGAAGGCCTCGCCCGCCCGCCAGCGTGACCCAGCCCGCCTGGCCGGCCTGCAAGCGCTCGAAAAAAAGCTGACCGACTACGTTCAAACCGGCCTGCCGCCCACCGACCCCACGCCCGCCCCCCAGGCCGAAACTGAGGCGGGCACCGGGGCCGGCCCCGCCGAAGCCGCCGAGGCCAGCGGGGGCCCCGCCGCCCACCCCACCGCGCTGGCTCCGGCTGCTGCCGCCGAGCCGCTGCTTAACCGGATTTTTGCGCCGTTAGCGCTGATTTTAAGTATTTTAAGCCTGGTGTTGTACGCTATGCTACGCCTGAGCCTGGGCCGCGAGCTGCGGCAGCTGCGCCGGGCGGCCCCCGCCGCTGGCTCCGACCTCACGGCTGCCCAGCGCCAGCAGATAGAGGCGCTCGTGAACGCCCGAGTGGCCGAGGCCCTGCGCCAAGCCAACGAAACCACCCCCGATGCCTGACCCCGCGGGCCGGGGGCTAAACATCCAACCCCGCTGCTTATTCTTACGGTGTATGACGCGCATTTCTATTCTTCGCATGGGCTTGGTGCTGGCGGGGCTGCTGCTGGCGGCCGGCTGCCGCATTGCCACCTCCCGCGCGCCGGAGCGCAAAGAGGCCGTGCGCGCCAATGCCGTGTCTAACAAGCACATTCTCACCGAGTCGCCCACGCTGGAACACCCTGCGCCCAAGGTGGTGCCCGGCCCGTAGCTTCTTTATTGCTCTTTATTTTGACGTATCCCGCCGCCCACCGCGACCCGCAGCCCGACACCTACTTCGGCACCCAGGTGCCCGACCCCTACCGCTGGCTCGAAGACGCCGACGCCCCCGAAACCACCGCCTGGGTAACTGCCCAAAACGAGGTGACCTTCGACTACCTGGCTCAGATTCCATTTCGCGATAAGCTGCGCGAGCGCCTCACCCAGCTCTGGAACTACGAGCGCTACGGCGTGCCGAGCCAGGAGGGTAACCTACTGATTTTTAGTAAGAATGATGGCTTGCAAAACCAGGCCGTGGTGTACGCCGTGCCGGTGGGCCAGCCCCTGGACGCGGCCGCGGTGCTGCTCGACCCCAACCAGTTTTCGGCTGATGGCACTACGGCGCTCACGGGCCTGCATTTCAGCAACGACCACCGCTACCTGGCCTACACCACCAGCGGCGGCGGCTCCGACTGGCAGCAAATCCGGCTGCTCGACATGGCCAGCCGCCAGCCCCTGCCCGATGCGCTCGACTGGGTGAAAGTCTCAGGCGTGGCCTGGGCCAAAGAGGGTTTTTACTACAGCGCCTACGATGCGCCCCGGCCCGGCGAGGCCGCGCTGGCCGGCAAAAACGAGTTCCATAAGGTGTACTACCACCGCCTGGGCACGCTCCAAAGCGCCGACGAGCTGGTGTACGAAAACCCGGCAATGGCCTTGGGCTTCCGCATTGCCGACGTGACGGAGGACGAGCGCTGGCTCTGCCTGAGCCTCACCGATGGCAAAAGCGACGGCAACCAGCTGCTGGTGCGCGACTTGCAAAACCCCACGCAAGCCGCCACCTGGCTTACCGTGCAGCCCAGCTACGCGTTTGACACCAGCGTAATCGGCAGCCTCGGCGACGAGCTGCTGCTCTACACCAACGACCACGCGCCCAACTACCGCATCGTGCGCGTGTGCCCTGGGCAAGCTGCTGATTGGCAAGATGTTATTGCCGAAACTGCGGAGAAGCTCGAAGGCATCAGCCAGGCGGCGGGCTGCCTACTGGCCACCTACCTGCACGATGCCAGCTCACGGGTGCGGGTATATTCGGAACAGGGTGAGCACCAGCATGATGTGGCGCTGCCGGCCATTGGCACGGCGGGCGGCTTTGGCGGGCGGCGCACCGACCGCGAACTGTACTACGCCTTCACGTCGTTCACGTACCCGACCACCATCTACCACTACGACCCGGTGGCCAACGTGAGCACGGTGTTCAAAGCGCCCACCGTGGACGTGCAACCCGCTGACTATATGACCACCCAGGTGTTCTACGCCAGCAAGGACGGTACGCAGGTACCCATGTTCATCACTCACAAGAAGGGGCTGGCGCTCGATGGCCAAAACCCCACTTACCTCTACGCCTACGGCGGCTTCAACGTGAGCGTCACGCCGGGCTTCTCGGTGGCGCGGCTGCTGTGGCTGGAGCAGGGCGGCGTGCTGGCCATCCCCAACCTGCGCGGCGGCGGCGAATACGGCGAGGCCTGGCACCAGGCGGGAATGACGCCCCATAAGCAAAACGTGTTCGACGACTTTGTCGCCGCCGCTGAAACACTTGTCAATCAAGGTTATACCAGCGCCGCCAAGCTGGCTATTGCAGGTGGCTCGAACGGCGGCCTGCTAGTAGGTGTCATTATGACGCAGCGCCCTGAGCTGTGCCGCGTGGCCCTGCCCGCCGTGGGCGTCATGGACATGCTCAAGTACCAGAAATTCACCATCGGCTGGAACTGGGCTCCCGAGTACGGCACCTCCGACGACGAGGCGCAGTTTCGTAACCTGCTCAGCTACTCGCCGTTGCATAACCTGAAGCCCGGTACGGCCTACCCCGCCACCCTCATTACCACCGCCGACCACGACGACCGCGTGGTGCCGGCGCACTCCTTCAAATTCGCGGCCCAGCTGCAAGCCGACCAGGCCGGCGACGCGCCCACCCTTATCCGCATCGATGTGAATGCCGGCCACGGCGCGGGCAAAAGCACGCAGCTCCAGATAGCCGAGTGGGCCGATGTGTGGAGCTTCACACTGTTTGAGATGGGGGAGTCGGTGAAATAAAGTCAAAATTGAACGTCATGCTCATCTGGCGTCCGCTTGTCGAAGCAGTTCTACCACGCCGTTTGGGTTAGTAACCTACTGGCGTGGTAGAACTGCTTCAACAAGCGGACGCCAGATGAGCATGACGTTCAATTTTGAGCTTACACTCTTACATAAAGGTTATTCCACCACTTCCAGCGTGGTGCGGAAGGAATGGTACTTGCCGGCAAAGCGCTTATCCATTTCCTGAATCAGAGCGGGTGCAAAGTGCGCCTGGTAGGCCTCCAGCTGTTCGAGGCTGACGCTGAAATACTGGGCGGCGTACGTGACGCCGCCATCCTCCTCATTGAGGAGGCGCAGCAGGGTGCTTTTGATAAAGCACCCAGTACCAACTACTTCGGCCATGTGGTGCTCGCGCATGTAGGCTACCCATTCGTCGGCTATGCTGGGTTCGAGGCTGGTGGTGACGTTGTAAAGAATCATAAAAAGCAGCTTGGTGGTTCGGTAATTCAGAACTGGCGGCCCACTAGTCTGTCGCCTTGGGCTCACACGCGCATGGTGTCAAACTGGTAGTCGTTGATGCGAGCTAGGATGTCTTTGGGCGTTAGCTTTTCTTTGGCCGTAGCTTGGGCTAAGGCGGGTAATTCCTGGTCGCCGGCGAGGCGCAGCGTTAGTATCTGCTTGATATTCAGTTCTTTCTCTAAAGAAGCGAAGCGCTGGCCGCTTACTTCAAAGTAGCGCTGGCGCACTTCGAGGCGGGCAATACGGTCTTGCAGCGTGAGGGCGTAATGCTGACGCAGCATCACCACGGCCACAAAAAAGAGCAGCGTAACGGCGGCCAGCGAAAACCAGAGCCGCGCAATTTCGGAGTCGTCGCCGGCCACGCCCACGTAGCGCCGGATGGTGTAGCCCACCATCAGCAGCGCGAGGGGCAGCACCACAAAATGGTGCAGTGGGTAGTATTTAGCAGGGTTTTTGGCAGCCATAGGGCGAAAAGGCGAGCGGCGTGAGTAAAAACAAGCATACGGCCAAAACAAAAAAAGCTCCGGCCGGGGCCGGAGCTTTTTAACAAAAGCCGAGCAATTGCTTGCGCCGGTGGCTGGTCTACTGCATTTTGCGAGCGGCTTTCTCGGCGGCTTTTTCCGCTTTCATTTGCTCTTTGGCGGCTTTTTCTTGCTGCGAGGCTACTTTTTCCTGCTGCTTGGCCATTTTCAGCTGCTCGTTTTGCTGCTTGGCTTGCTCGCGCTGCTGGCGCATCTGGCTTTTTAGCTCGCGCGTCTGGCTTTGCTGCTGCTTCAGCTGGCGGCGGTTGTCCTCCACCGTTTGGTCGGCCGCTTTGCGCTGGTCGCGCTGCTGCTCGTAGGTCGATTGGGTGCTTTGTACCATTTGGGGCGTGGCAACCGCTGGGTCGGCAGTGGTGGTTTGGGCGTGGGCCGAGGTGGCAACCAGGGCGCTCAGGGCGAACACGGCCCCAAAAAATAACTTTTTCATAGAATAAATTAAAGCCAGCTACTGTGGCCGCGTCTTCAACGCAAGGGCCGCCGGATAGTTCGGCCCGCGCCGATTAATCTTCCTCTATCGCCTTGAAAAATAGTTATTTGGCCAAGTAATGCCAAGGCATCTGCGTTCCGCGTTCTACTTAAACGCCAGCGGCACTACCAGCTTCACGCTCAGCGTGCGGCCCAGGTTGTACACGCCGCGCCGGCCGGTGGCGTAGTTGAGCTGCTCGTATTTGAGGCGGCTGAGGTGGCTTTGGTAGGCCACGTCGAAGAGGTTGTTGGCCGTGACGTAGAGCGAGAACAGCGTGCGGCCCTTGGCGTCGGCCACGTCGGTGCCCACGCCGGCATTAAACAAGGTGTAGGCTGGCGTGGCTGTTTCGGTGTCGAACGCGCCAAAGAAGCGGTTTTGGGCGAAGGTTTGCTCCAATTGAAAGCGAGCGTACACGTTGGTCAGGCGCTTGCCCTGGCGGCGGAAGTTGCCGCGCAGCTCACTTTGCAGGCGGTCGGCCGGGATGAAGGGCAAAAACTGCTGCTCGCTGGGCACGTCGAGCTGGCGCGCGCGCACCATGGCAAACGAGTTTTCGAAGTGCAGCCAGTCGAGCGGGTGGGGGTGAAAGTCAAGCGTGACCTCGCCGCCCAGCAGCCGCGCCTGCCCCTGCACGTAGTTGAAGAGGCCGATATCGGGGCCCGTGGACACCAGCGAGTCGGTGCCGGCCCGGTTCAGCACCCGCCGCGCAAAAATGTAGTTGCTGATACTGTTCTCAAACGCATCTACCGTAAAGCGCACGTGGTCAGAGGTGTAGCTTACGCCCGCATCTACCTGTAAGCTGGTTTCGGCCTGGAGGCCAGGCTGGCCTACCTCGTAGCGAATGGTACCCTCGTGCACGCCGTTGGCCCCCAGCTCGGCAATGTTGGGAGCCCGGAAGCCCCGCGAAATATTGGCCTTCACCGTGAGCCGGTCGCTGAGGTTGTAGGCCGCGCCCAGGCTGCCGCTGTAGTTATTAAACGTGCTGAGGAAGCCCGGAAACTTGGTTTCGGCCCCCGGCGTGGTGGGGGCGGTGGGCTGCTCGTTGCCGTCGAGGTACAGGCTTTGGGCCGAAATGCGGCGCACGTCGTAGCGCAGGCCGCCGCTGAGGTCGAGCCCGCCAAACGACTTTTTGAGCACCCCAAACACGCCGCCCTCCGTCATATTGTAGGCCGGAATGAGGAATTCGGTGCCCAGGTTGCGGTTTTGCTGGCGCAGGCCGGTGGTGCCCACGGCCAGGTTGTAGCCGCCGCCAAACTCGGGCACGAAGTAGCGCAGGGCGTAGTCCACGGTGCGCAGCTGGAAGTAGAGCTGCGGCTCGGTGGGGTTCAGCACGTCGCCGTACTCGCGGCGCAGGTTCTGCTGGTAGTTGACTTGCAGCGTAAGCCGGCCGCCGTTTTGGCCCACCACAAAACTGTTGTCGGTGCCAAAGCGCAGGTGGTTAACGAGTTGGCGGGGCTCGGTGAGGCCGTAGCCGCGCAACTCGCCGTCGCTCACAATGCGCGATTCTACCTGGCCGCCCACGGCCACATCGCGCATAAAGCGCCCGCTCAGGCTGTCGCGGATGCCCTCCACGAGGCCCAGGTTTTGGTTGAACGTGCTGAAGGTGAGGTGCGAGTAGCCCCAGCTTTTGTTCAGGCCCAGGTAGCCATTGGCGTTCCACTCATTAAAGCCCGAGTTGAAAACGTGGTCGTCGTAGCGGTTTTGGTAGTTGCCGGCCACCTTGCGGGTGCCGCGCACCAGCCAGTTGAGGCCGTTGAGGTTGCCCGCATTCTCCAGCGAGTAGCCCTGCTGGCGGTTGTTAGTCTGGTAGTTGGCCGTGGCCGAGCCCGTGATGTGGCCCTCCGCAATGGGCTCGGGGGCCAGGAAATTGATGACGCCCGCCATGGCATCGGAGCCATATAATAAGGAGCCCGGCCCCTTAATAATCTCGGCCCGGTCGATGCTAAACTCATCAATCTCGATGCCGTGCTCGTCGCCCCACTGCTGGCCCTCCTGCTTGGCCCCGTTGTTCAGGGTCACCACGCGGTTGTAGCCCAGCCCACGCACGACAGGCTTACTAATGGCCGCCCCGGTGGTAATCTGGCTGATGCCCGGCGTGTGGGCAATGGCGTCGATAATGTTGGTGGCCGACGTCTGGTTGAGGCGCGTGCGGTCCACCACTGTGGTGGGCACCGGCGAGCGGCGCAGCTCGGTGGCCTGGCTCACGCCCGTGACTACTACCTGGCCGATTTCGGTGGCCGCGGGCGTGAGCTTAAGGTCGAGGGCCTGACCGGTGCCGGTATCGATGGTTTGGGTTATCGTGTTGTAGCCCAGCGAAGTAATCTGCACTAAAAACCGCCCGCGGGGCAGGTTGGCGAAACTAAAGCGGCCGTCGGCATCGGTGGCCGCGCCCTGCTTAAGGTCGGGAAAAATAACGTTGGCCCCCGGCAAAGGCTGGCCGGTGCCGGCATCGGTGAGGCGGCCGGCGAAGGTGGCGGCGGCTCGGCCGCGAGTAGCAGTAGCCGGGGCTACCTGCGCGCCCGCCGATAAAGTGAACGTGCTGGCTAGCACCACTAGTACAGAGGTACGAAGCATAAAAAACCGCGAAATGAAGGGGAGGCTACCGCGCCGCACTACCCGGCCCGCCGCACCCCGCCCCGCAAACAAACCCCAGCCAGGAGCCAGGGTATGTTCACATTTTCTCTAAAACCAAACCAGAGAAAAACCGGGACGGCGGGCCCAGTGGGGCCGGGCGGCAAGCGGGTAAGGTCAGCCGTGAAGGCTGATAGTCAGGCGGATAACCTGTGAATTTAAAAGATAAGCAACGGCGAGTAAGCGGCCACCCTCCAGGGCAGCCTACGCCAGTGGGGGGCCGCGCAGGGCCGTGCTCCGCAGCACCGCTGCCAGGCTAGCCAGCTGGGCCGGCACGGCCAGCGGCTGGTAGTGCGCGCGCAGCCGCGGCGGCGGTATGCGTATCGGCAACGCCGCTGTGTAGGGCGTATTGTAAAACTGCTCGGTGTGGCAGTGGGTGTGCTTGGGGCTGGCCAACTCCTTGCCGGTGGGGCGGCGGGCGGCGGCTAGCTCGGTGGTGTGGCCGTGGGTGTGCAGCGCCAGCACCCACGCCTCGGGCAGCAGCGTCCGCACGAGGCAGAGCAGCAGCAGCAGGGCGAGGTAGGGGCGGAGGATGGGCCGTAACACGGGAATACCAATAAGCTCTACCTAGATAGAGACTACTGCCGCGCAATGGTTGCATCGGCCCCGCAAAGTTACGGAGTAGCACCCGCCTAATGTTAGTTTATTGCAACAATGTTACAAAGCAGGCCTTTTCGGGCTAAATCCTGACGCACAGCTCCTAGCATAGATTAATGCTCGGCTAGCCGCGTATCTTGTCGGCCTCATTCTATATAGTTCCTCATGTACTCTGCTTTTTGGCGTAGGTTATGGCTGCTGGCTGGCTTGGTACTGCTCATGCGCCAGGCCCGCGCCCAGGTGCCGGCGGCGTTGCTGGGGGAGTGGGAGCTGCGCCAAATCAGCTTCGTAACCGACCAGGGAGCCGCCCCCGAGCTGCTGGCCCGCATGGACAACCCCGAGGTGGCCGCCCTCAACCGGGAGGTGACCGCGGGAACATCCCGCCTGCGAGTCACGTTTCGGGCCGATGGCACCTACGCGTTCAGCATTGCGCGCCTTGGCCAGCCCGTTCGCAATGAAACCGGCACGTATTCCGTTCAGAACAAAACGCTCTTTGCCCAGAGCTCGGCCACAGCGGGCGGCTCGTCGTTCGACCACCAGCGCCTGGTGCAGGTGGGCCGGCGCAAGTTGGTAGTGGAGTTTCTGGTGGGCGAGGAGCTGCCCGGCGTAACGGAAGAGGTGGAATACCGCCGCCTCCCCTGACAGTTTAAAGTATAGCTGTTACTTAAATTTAAGTGCAGCTACGTCCATTTTAAGTTCGTGGCCGTATATGTGCCGCTCCGCTGCTATCCTGGCACCCCGCCAATTGCCACCACTAAAAATGAAGGTAGGATAAGTTTATGATTATCAACAAAATAGGAGAATTTTGCATACAAAATGACGAGTTCCTGAATGTGGCGCGGGTGTCGTGGGTGGGTGGCCGCAACATGCGGTACTTTCAGCGGGCCTTCACGCAGCTGCAGCGCGTGCTCACCTACCTCGGCGTGGGCCGCGTGGTGCTGGACCTCAATGCCCTGCCCGATGTGCCTGTGTATGACCAGCTGTGGCTGAGCACCAGCTTTATACCCTCGCTCCTCAAGCTGCCGCTGCGGCAGATGGTGGTGGTGCTCTCGGGCCAGCGCATCTACAACCAGCACGTACTGGAGGGCTTGCTGGCCGCAGTGGATAAAATTATTCCGTTTGACGTGCAGTTTTTTGCGAATGCGGAGGCTGCAATGGCCTGGCTTACTGATGATTCGCCTCGGCTGCCCGCCCTGTTTGCCGAGTGGGCCGCTGGCTGCGGTAGTGCCCCCGATGCCCCCAGCGTAGCGGCCGAGCCCCGCGTCCGCTACCAGCGCCGCGAGCGCGCCGACTGCCAACCTGACAGCTAACCGCACCTTGGAACAGCCTTTGAAACGAAGGGCTGGCTAGCAGGCCCTGCCTGTTAGTCAGCCTTTTATTGTTTCACCAAGCTATTCCTCTCCGATGTCCGAAACCGGCTCCATCTCCATTCATACCGAGAACATCTTCCCTATCATCAAGAAGTTCTTGTATTCTGACCACGAAATTTTCCTGCGCGAGCTGGTCAGCAACGCCGTCGATGCCACCCAGAAGCTGCAAAGCCTGGCCCGCCAAGGCGAGTTTAAGGGAGAGCTGGGCGAACTGAAAGTGCGCGTGACCGTGGACAAAGAAACCCGCAAAATCACGGTGTCGGACCACGGCCTGGGCATGACGGCCGAGGAAATCAAGAAGTACATCAACCAGATTGCCTTCTCCGGGGCCACCGAGTTTGTGGAGAAGTACAAGGAAACCGATGCTACGGCTAAAGACCAGATAATCGGGCAATTCGGCCTGGGCTTCTATTCGGCCTTTATGGTGTCGAAGGAAGTGGAAATCTGGTCGCAGTCCTTCAAAGACGACACGCTGACCGCGCACTGGACCTGCGATGGCTCGACCCAGTACACCATCGACGAGCCCACCGGCGAGCACGCCAAGGCCGAGCGCGGCACCGACGTGGTGCTGCACGTGGCCGACGATTCCGACGAGTTTCTCGAAGAAGCCCGCCTGCGTACCATCCTCACCAAGTACTGCAAGTTTTTGCCGGTGCCGATTGAGTTTGAGGGTGAGTTGATTAACGACACCACGCCCATCTGGACCAAGCAGCCCGCCGACCTCACCGACGAGGACTACAAGAAGTTCTACCAGGAGCTCTATCCCATGAGCATGGACGAGCCCCTGTTCTGGATTCACCTGAACGTAGACTATCCGTTTAACCTCACGGGTATTTTGTACTTCCCCAAGGTGAAGGACGAGCTGCAATTCTCGCGCAACAAGATTCAGCTGTATTCGCGCCAGGTGTTTATCACCGACGAGGTGAAGGACGTGGTACCCGAGTTTCTGATGCTGCTGCACGGCGTAATCGACTCGCCCGATATTCCGCTCAACGTGTCGCGCAGCTTCCTGCAAGCCGACGCGGCGGTGCGCAAAATCAACACCTACATCACCAAAAAAGTAGCCGATAAGCTGGCCGAGCTGTTCCGCAAGGACCGCTCCGCCTACGAAGAGAAATGGGCTGATATTGGGCTGTTTGTGAAGTACGGTATGCTCTCGGACGAGAAGTTTTACGAGCGCGCCAAGGACTTTGTGCTGCTGAAAAGCGTGGACGGTACCCTGCGTACTCTCACCGAGTACACTGAGCACGTGCAGGCCAACCAGCAGGACAAGGACGGCAACACCGTGGTGCTCTACACCACCGATGCCGAGCAGCAGCACGGCTTCGTGGCCGCCGCCCAGGAGCGCGGCTACGACGTGCTGAGCCTCGACCACATGCTGGACCCACACTTCATTGGCCAGCTGGAGCAGAAATTGGAGAAAACCACGTTTAAGCGCGTGGACGCGGCCACGGCCAGCCAGCTCATTGAGAAGGACGAAGCCCCGGCCAGCGTGCTCAGCGACGACGACCAGACCAAGCTGAGCGAAGTATTCACCAGCGCCATCAGTAACCCGGCCATGCACGTCAAAGTGGCGGCCCTCTCGCCGCAGGATGCGCCGGTGGTCATCACCCAAAACGAGTTTATGCGCCGCATGAAAGACATGCAGCGCACCGGCGGCGGCGGCGGCATGCAGATGTTTGGCGCCATGCCCGACTCGTTTGACGTAACCGTGAACGCCAACAGCCCGCTAGTGGCCAAGGTGCTCGCCGACGGCGGCGAAACCATTGCCAAGCAAGCCTTCGACTTGGCTTTGCTCACGCAAGGCTTGCTGAAAGGTGAGGCGCTCACGGCCTTCGTGAAGCGTAGCACCGAGCTGCTGTAAGCAGCTGGGCACTGACCTTACAAGTGTGTTTTCAATAATTAAACGCCCTTCTGGCCGCATGGCCGGAAGGGCGTTTAGCTTTTTCAAATGGCAGGTTAATTCTAACGTACAATGGTCGTATTAAATGCTACAAACCAGTACTCTTCTCTCTCCAATCGATTCCTTCCCAAAAGTCAATTAGAACGTCCCACTTTTGCTTTGAAATAGGATTCAGCCACTTGTCGAAACCCTGGTGATAATCAATTTTTTTGTGGCCGCAATTGTTTTGAATACTCTCGAACAATCCAATAATCATCAATTCATTGACATAGCTATCACAGTTTAACAGGATTATTTCCATTTGTGTAAATAAGTCCTGAAAAAAATTCGTTTGTCCTGCTTCTACTCTGTCAATAAGGAATCTTGCAATTTCTGCCATGTCTAAGTAGCTCAACCGCTCCGGGAATTCTTCATCATATTCATCATGAAGGTATTTGTCGAAGTGGTCCCTTAATTCTTTGTCAGTTGAAGTAAGGGCTAAAAAAAACCTGTCAACATGGCCAAGGCTAAATTCAGTATTAAAAGCTTGAGGTATCATTGGGAAATTGTAATTGACATTTACTTTGTCAAGCTGCCTTTGGCCCGTAGTGACAGGTAGCTGAAGTGACTGGATTGACGAAGTATTACTGAAACCGGAAGTTGAATATCGGCGGGGCGTAGTCCTACCGGAATGTGAATCTAGTGGTTTTGTTGGCGCCCTTCGATAGTCTCCGAATGATGCTGATATCAAGGCCGTTTCCTACTTGCGCGAAACCCGCAACAATGGCGACAAGCGTCCTACCTTTCAGCATGAAACAACTTCTCTGTATTCCCACCCTCTTCCTGGCCACGGCGGCCCTAGCCCAAAAGCCCGCCGACTTGGCCCACAACCAGGTGCAAGTGGCCAACGGCCGGCTGGCTGGTGCCACCGCCGCCAGCGGCATCCACGAGTTTAAGGGTATTCCCTATGCCGCGCCGCCCGTGGGCGAGCGCCGTTGGCAGGCCCCGCAGCCGGCCCCGAAGTGGACCAACGTACGGCCGGCCACCCAGTTTGGCCCGCGCGCCATGCAGCTGCCGCTGTTTGGCGACATGAATTTTCGCTCGAACGGCGTGAGCGAGGACTGCCTCTACCTCAACGTGTGGACGGGCGCGCAGGCGGCCAAGGAGCGGCGGCCGGTGCTGGTATACTTCTACGGCGGCGGCTTTGTGGCTGGCGATGGCTCGGAGCCGCGCTACGACGGCGAGGCGCTGGCCAAGCAAGGCATCGTGACCGTGACGGTGAACTACCGCCTGGGCGTATTCGGCTTCATGGCTCATCCTGAGCTTACCAAGGAGTCGCCCAAGCACGCTTCGGGCAATTATGGCCTGCTCGACCAAGCGGCCGCTATTCGCTGGGTGAAGGACAATATTGCGGCCTTCGGCGGTGACCCCGAGCACATTACGATTGGCGGCGAGTCGGCGGGCTCGTACTCGGTGAGCGCCCAAATGGCCTCGCCGCTGGCCAAAAACCTGCTAGCCGGCGCCATCGGCGAAAGCGGCTCGCTGCTGGGTTTGCAGCCGCTGCCCACGCTGGCGCAGGCCGAGCAAACCGGGGTGGCCTTTGCCAATAGCCTGGGGGCTAGCTCGCTGGCCGCCCTGCGGGCGCTGTCGGCCCAGCAGGTGCTGGAGGCCACGGGCAAGCCAACCGCCCCTCGTTTTTCGGCCATTGTGGATGGGTACTTCCTGCCCCGGCCGCCCGCCGAGATTTTTGCCTCGGCCAGCCAGGCGTCCGTACCGCTGCTGGTGGGTTGGAACTCGCAGGAAAGTGGCTACCAGGGCCTGTTAGGCCAAGCTGCGCCCACTTTGGAGAACTACCGCGCCGCTGTGCAAAAGCTATACGGCGACCGCGCCGCCGACGTGCTGAAGCTTTACCCCGCCGCCACCGATGCCCAAGTAGAGCAAGCCGCTACCGACCTGGCCAGCGACCGCTTCATCGCCTACGGTACCTGGAAATGGGCCGATATGCACGGCCAAACTGGCGACCAGCCGGTGTACCGCTACCTCTACGCCCGCCCGCGCCCGGCCATGACGCCCGAAATGGGCAACGCCACCGCCGGCCTGGCCGGCGGCGTAGTAAAGGGGACCGGCACGGCCGCCCCCACCCCGCCCGCCAAGGGCGCCGTGCACTCGGCCGAGATTGAGTATGCGATGGGCAACCTGGCCACCAACAAGGTATATGCCTGGACGCCCGATGATTACCAGGTATCGAAAACGATGCAGGCGTATTTCGCCAACTTCATTAAAACCGGCAACCCGAACGGCGCGGGCCTGCCCACTTGGCCCAAAGCTAGCAAAGGTGCCGCCGGGCAGCTGTTACGCCTCGATGTGACGACTAAAGACGAAGCCGACCAAACGCGCGCCCGCTACCTGCTGCTGGAGCAGCTCGCGGCGAAGTAGTGCCTGAGGCACGCTGCCTGAAAAGCCCCGTTGCCCACTGGCAACGGGGCTTTTTGGTGGATGAAGTGCGGCGGTTGGCAGAAAAAATGCGGGGGCGGGGTGCGTTCGGCTTCATTTTCGCGTTAAAGTGAAATTGACTGGACGGTTACTTTTGCCCCTCGTCCTTATTTAGCTTCTCCGATGCGTAAAATTCTGCTTGGTTTTCTGGTGTTTGTCGTGCTGCTGGTGGCCGCGCTGGTCGCCGCGCCGTTCCTGTTTAAGGACAAGCTGCGGGCGCTGGCCGACCAGCAGATTGCCCAGCGCGTGCGCGCCAAGGTGCAGTACAACCCCGACGATATCGGCGTGACGCTGCTCAGCACGTTTCCCGATTTGGGCCTGGATATCAAAAACCTGCGCGTGATTGGCCTCGACTCGTTCAGCCGCGACACGCTGGCGTACCTGCCCGATTTGAAGGTGGGCCTCGATTTGATGAGCGTCATTAAAGGCAAGCAGATTGACATTAAGAGCGTGGCCCTCGACCGGCCCGAGTTCTCGGTGAAGGTGCTCAAGAGTGGGCGCGCCAACTGGGATATTATGATTTCGGACTCGGCCGCCGCGGCCAAGGGCCAGGACACGAGCGCCGTGAACCTGGCCATCCGGGGCTGGGAAATAACCGATGGCCGCCTGCGCTATGAGGACCGCACCATCCCGTTCAGCCTGGATGCGCGCGGCGTGAACCACACCGGCAAAGGCGATTTTGCCCAGAATATCTTCGACCTCACTTCTAACACCACCATTGCCAAGCTCACGGCCAACTACGCCGGTATCGACTATCTCACTGATAAGCAAGTAGATGCCGCCATCGCCATGAGCATGGATTTGAACAAGAGCCTCTATACGTTCAAGGAGAACCAGGTGAAGCTCAACGACTTCCCGTTCAGCTTCGCGGGGGCCATCGGCTTGCCCAATGCCACGGACATCACGTATGACGTGACGTTCAAGGCTTTGCAAACCGACTTTAAGAACATCCTGAGCTTGGTGCCGGGCGTGTTCAACGCCCAGTTTAAGGACGTGGCGGCGAGCGGACAGGTGGCCTTTAATGGCTACTACAAGGGCGTGCAAAACAAGCTGCGCATGCCCGGCTACGGTGTGAACCTGGCCGTGACCAACGGCCGCTTCAAGTACCCGCAGCTGCCGCAGGAAGCCAAAAACATCAACGTGGCGATGGTGGTGGACAACCCCTCGGGCTTCACCAACAACGTGAAAATCAACGTGTCGAAGTTTCACCTCGACCTGGGCACCAACCCCGTGGATGGCAACGTGACCATCGACGGCCTGGAGCCCATGAAGGTAGACGGCCGCGTGAAGGCCAACGTAAACCTGGCCGAGGCGCTGAAAGTGTACCCCGTGGCCGGCCTCACTATGCGCGGCCAGCTGTTTGTGGATGCCACCGGCAAGGGCACCTACTCGAAAACCCAGATGCCGGTGGTGAACGCCGCCATCAAGATGACCAACGGCTACGTGAAATCGAACAAGTTTCCGGCCCCGATTGAGGATATTAACCTGAGCGGCACGGTGGTAAACGCCACTGGCCAGGTGAACGATACCTACGTAAACCTGCCCCAGTTTCACATGATGCTGGAGGGCGAGCCGCTCGACGGCCGCCTGGCGGCCCACAACATCAACGCGCCCGTGTTCGACGCCAACGTGAAGGGCACGGTGGACCTCACCAAAATCACCAAGATTTTCCCGCTCGAAGGCATGACCGTGACGGGCCGGGTGAGCGGCAACATCGCCGCCGCCGGCAACATGGCCGACGTGGAAGCCGGCCGCTACCAGAACGTGAAAGCCAGTGGCACGGTGCAGGCTAAGAACGTGACCTACAAGAGCAAAGACCTGCCGCAGGGCGTGAACATCAGCAGCGCGGCGGGCACGTTCAACAACAACCAGATTGCCATTCAGAGCCTGAACGGCACGGCCGGCACCTCCGACTTTGCGGCCAATGGCACGGTGAGCAACTACCTGGGCTACCTCTTCACGCCCGGCCAGGCGCTGAAAGGCACGATGAACGTGACCTCGCACAACTTCAACGTGAACGAGTTTATGGTGGACCCGGTGAGTGAGAAATCGACCGCCACCGGCAAGGCCGCCCCCGCCAAAGCCAACGGCGTGGTGCCCATTCCGAAGTTCTTCGACTTGGTGCTGAACAGCAAGGTGGACAACGTGACCTACGACAACCTGAAGCTGACCAACGCCAGCGGGGCCGTGACGGTGAAGAATGAAGTAGCCACGCTCAAAGATTTGACCTTTAACACGTTGGGGGCTACCTTCGGTACTACTGGCAGTTACAATACCCAGGACCTGGCGCACCCCAAGTTTGACCTGGGGCTGAACATCAAGAACCTCGATTTTCAGAAAGCGTTTAGCTCGTTCAACACCATCAAGGCGCTAGTGCCGCTGGCCTCGCAGGTGCAGGGGATATTCGGCACCAACTTTAGCGTGAGCGGCGAGATGGGCCAGGATATGCTGCCCAAGCTGAGCACGCTGAGCGGCAAGGGCTTGTTTGACATCGTGAAAGCCAGTGTGTTGCAGTCGCCGGTAATGTCGCAGATTTCGAGCCTCACCACGCTGCCCGAGCTCAAAAACCTGCAAGTGCTCAACAAGATTGTGGACGCCCAGATTGTGAACGGCAACTTCCTGGTGAAGCCCTTCGACCTGAACATCGGCGACGTGAAAATGACCGTGGGCGGCTCGAACAGCCTGGCCGGCGTGCTCTCGTACGTAACGGCCATCAACGCGCCCACCGGCAAGCTGGGCAACGCGCTGAGCGGCAAGCTCACGCAACTCACGGGCGTGCAAAACATCCAGGGTACCGACCGCGTGACGCTGGGCCTCAACATTGGCGGCAGCATGGCCAGCCCGGTGGTGAAGCTGACCAGCGGCAGCCTCAAGGACCAGGGCAAAGCCATTGTGACCAACGTGGTGAAAACCAAGCTCACCGACGCGCTGCTGGGCCTGGCCACCAAGAACAAAGCCAAGACTGACAGCACCCAGAAAGCCACCGCCACCACCCAGCAAAACTCGCAGGAACAGCTAAACCTGGAGATTCAGAAGAAGAAACTCGAAGCCCAGGAAAAGGCTAAGCAAGCCATTGGCGCGGGGCTGAACAGCCTGTTTGGCGGCCGCAAGAAGCCCACCGCGCCCGCGCCGGTTGACACGACCAAGAAGTAAATGTCTGAACCGCGGATTTATCGGATTCATCGGATTTTGGGGACAATTCCTTTTTCAACTCGCTCCGTTTGATTATTGCAACGCACAAAAAAGGCCCGTAGTAACGGGCCTTTTTTGTGAACGCTTGAATCGGCCCCAAAATCGTCACCAAAATCCGACGAATCCGATAAATCCGCGGTTCAGACATTTACTGCCAGCCGCCCCCTAGTGCCCGGTAGAGGTTCACGCTTTGCAGTAGCTGGGCCTGGCGGGCATCGGCGAGACTTAGCTCAGCTTCGAGCACGCTACGCTGAGCCGTAATTACCTCTAAATAAGAGGCATAGCCGGCTACAAACAGCTCGTTGGACGTGGATACGGCGCTTTGCAGCTGGGCCACTTCGCGGGCGCGGAGGTCGGCCACGGCGCGGTAGTTTTCGAGGCCTTTCAGGCCCACCACTACTTCGCGGAAGCCCGTTTGCAGGGCCTGCTGGTAGCGGTAGTAGCCCTCATAATTGTTGGCCACGGCCTGGCGGAAATCGGCCCGGTACTGCGCCCGGTTGAGGATGGGCCCCGCCAGGCCCCCGATGAGGCCGTAGGTCACGGAGCCGGCATCGAGCAGCAGGTTGGCCCGGAATGCGTTGAGGCCCAGGTAGGGCGTGAGGGTGAGGCTGGGCAAAAAGGCGGCGCGGGCGGCATCCACGTCAGCGCTGGTGGCGCGCAGCTCCAGCTCGGCCTGGCGCACGTCGGGGCGGCGTAGCAGCGCCGTGGCGGGCAGGCCGGCCCCGAGGCGGGTGGGCAGGCCCTGCTGATTGGGCAGCGCGGGGCCCCGCCCGATGGGCTGCGGGTAGCGCCCCAGCAGCTGGTTGAGGCTGGTTTCGGTTTCGGTAATTTGCTGGCGGGTGCCGTAGGCCAGGCTTTCGGTGCGCAGGGCCTGGGCGGCAAACTGCTGCACGGCCAGCTCGGTCACGCGGCCGGCTTGCTTCTGAATGCGAATCAGCCGTAGGCCTTCCTGCTGAAAGCGGGCGTTGCGCACCAGCGTAGCCAGCTGGTTGTCAAGGGTTAGGAGTTCGTAGTAGGCCCGCGCTACGTCGGCCACTACGTTGGTAATCACCAGGTTGCGGCCCTGTTCCGAGCCCAGCACGCGCAGGTAGGCCGCCTTGCGGCGGCTGCGCAGCTTGCCCCAGAGGTCGATTTCCCACGAGCTGCGCAGGCCCACGAAGTAGTCGGGCGTGAGGCCGGTGGGCACGCGCTGGTTGCCGTCGATATTCTGCGAGAGGTTGGTGTCGAAGTTGCCCACGCCCGTCATGGTGTATTTGCCATAGCGGTCGAGGCCTACGTTACCCACGGCCGTCACCGACGGAAACAACGCCCCGCGCCGCGCCAGGTACTGCGCCTGAAACACCTCCACGCGCTGCACGGCCACCCGCAAATCAAGGTTTTGCCGCAGCGCCGTGTCGATGAGCCCGACCAAAGCGGGGTCCTGGAAAAACTGCCGCCACGGCGTGGCCCCCACGCTGAGGGTATCGGTGAGCGGCGTTTGGGTGAATGTTTTGGGGGCGCTGGGGCTGGGCGCGGGGCCCGCGGGCGCGGCCACGCGGCAGCCCGCGGCCGCAAGTAAGAGGAAGCTGGAAACTATAGGAACGAGGAAGCGCATGGGGTTGTCGTGCTGGCGGGCGCCTCACCCCCCGGCCCCCTCTCCGAAAAGGAGAGGGGGAGCCCCGGCGGCGCGGGCGGTCGCTTTTTGTTAATTGATTGCTGCCCAATAGTGGAGCATCATCGGTAATCGGTCGGCTCCCCTCTCCTTTTCGGAGAGGGGGCCGGGGGGTGAGGCGCACGTTAGCTAAGTCAATGCGCCACCAGCTCCGGTTCCGGCGCACGCGCCGGCTCCGTCATCTCCTTCTCCCCGTCCAAGTTCTTCACCTTTTCGAAGCTGGCAAACAGCACGTAGAGGCCCGGTATCAGCACCATGCCAAACACGGTGCCGATGAGCATGCCGCCTGCCGCCGCCGTGCCAATGGAGCGGTTGCCCAGGGCCCCCGCGCCGCTGGCCGTTACCAGCGGAATGAGGCCCGCGATGAAGGCGAACGAGGTCATCAAAATCGGCCGCAGACGCGACACCGCGCCCTGCACGGCGGCCTCCAGCACGGTGGCCCCGGCGCGGCGGCGCTGCTCGGCAAACTCGATGACGAGGATGGCGTTTTTGCCCAGCAGGCCGATGAGCATCACCAGCGCCACCTGGGCGTAGATGTTGTTTTCGAGGCCCAAAAGCTTGAGGCTCACGAAGGCCCCGAATACGCCGGTGGGTAAACTCAGCAGCACGGGCAGGGGCAGCAGCAGGCTTTCGTACTGGGCGGCCAGCAGCAAATACACGAACACCAGCACGAGCGCGAACACGTAGAGCGCCTGGTCTCCGCTCAGGATTTGCTCGCGCGTCATGCCGCTCCACTCGTAGGCGAAGCCTTTAGGGAGCACCTTGGCCGCCACCTGCTGGATGGCCGTAATGGCGTCGCCCGAGCTGTGGCCGGCGGCGGCATCGCCGTTAATCATGGCCGAGGTGTACATGTTGTAGCGCGTCAGCTGGTCGGGGCCAAACACGCGCTCCAGCCGCACGAACGTGGAGAAGGGCACCAACTCGCCGCGGTTGTTTTTGACGTGCAGGGCCAGCAGGTCGTCGGGGCGGCCGCGGTACTCGGGGCCGGCTTGCACCATCACCTTATACATCTGGCCGAAGCGGATAAAATTGCTGGCGTAGTAGCTGCCGAGCAAGGTTTGCAGCGTGCTCATGGCCTGGTCCACGGTCACGCCCTTTTTGGCGGCCATGTCTTGGTCTACGTGGATGAGGTACTGCGGGAAGTTAGGGTCGAAGCCCGTGAACGCGCCGTTGATGGCCGGCTCCTTTTGCAGCGCCGCCAGGAAGGTTTGCGACACCTTGGCCGTCTGCTGCAAGTCGCCGCGGCCCGTCTTGTCCAGCAGCCGCAGCTCGAAGCCGCTGCTGTTGCCGAAGCCCGGCACCGTGGGCGGCGGCAGAAACTGAATTTCGGCGTCTTTGATGCCTTTCGTCTTGTCTTCCAACTCTTTAATGAACTCGGCTACCGACTGGTCGCGCTCTTCCCAGCCCTTGAGGTTAATCATGCCCATGCCGTAGCTGGAGCCGGCCACCTCGTTTACCAAGCTGTACCCAGCCAGCGTCGAAACCGACTCTACGGGCTTGAGCTTCTGCGCAATGCGCTGTACCTGAGCCAGTACGGCCTCTGTGCGCTCCACCGTAGCGCCAGCCGGCGTGGTCACGTTGATATATACCATGCCCTGGTCCTCGGTCGGGATAAAGCCCGAGGGCAGAATGCGGCTGATGCCCCAGGTGGCCCCGAAAAACAGCAGCAGCACTCCGATAGTGACCACGCGGCGGCCGGCAATGCTGTGCAGCAGCCGCTGGTAGCCGCCGGCTAGGCCTTCGTACTTGTTGTTGAAGCCCTTGAAAAACTTGCCTACCAGCCCCGTGCGCTCGCCCTCCTGGTGCTTGAGCATGAGCGCGCAGAGCGCCGGCGTAAGCGTCACCGCGTTCACGCCCGAAATGACGATGGCGATGGCCAGCGTGAGCGAAAACTGACGGTAGAACACGCCCACCGGCCCATCCATGAACGACACCGGGATGAACACCGCCGACATCACCAACGTAATGGCAATCAGCGAGCTACTGATTTCATGCATGGCCTCGTAGGTGGCCGTGCGGGCATCCAGGTGCTTTTCCTGCATCTTGGCGTGCACGGCTTCCACCACCACAATGGCGTTATCGACCACGATGCCGATGGCCAGCACCAATGCAAAGAGTGTCAGTAGGTTAATCGAAAAGCCCAGCATCTGCATGAAGGCCAGCGTGCCAATGAGCGCCACCGGCACGGCCAGCGCCGGAATGAGCGTGGAGCGCCAGTCTTGCAAAAACAGGTACACGATGATGAACACCAGCACGAACGCCTCCACCAGCGTACGCAGCACCTCGTGAATGCTGGCGTCGAGGAAGCGCGACACGTCGTAGGCGATGCTGTACTTCATCCCGGGCGGAAAGCTGGTGGCTTGCAGCTCGGCCATGCGGGCTTTTACGTTGGCAATCACCTCACTAGCGTTCGAGCCCGGCCGCTGCTTCAGCATGATGGCCGCCGAAGGCTGCCCATCGTTCTTCGAAGACATGCCGTAGGTGAGCGAACCAAACTCTACGTCGGCCACCGCCTTGAGGCGCAGCACCGAGCCGTCGGGGTTGGCCCGAATCACGATGTTGCGGTACTCCTCGGGCTCAAACAGCTTGCCCGTGTAGCGCAGCACGTACTGCAACTGCTGGGCCTTGCCACCCGAGCTTTCGCCCGATTTGCCGGGGGCCGCCTCCACGTTCTGGGCCCGGATGGCGGTCACAATCTCGTTGGTGCCCACCTGGTAGGCAGCCATGCGGTCGGGCTTCAGCCACACCCGCATCGAGTACTCGCGCGAGCCCATAATCTCGGCAAAGCCCACCCCATTAATCCGCTTGAGCTCCTGCAACACGTTGATATCGGCGAAGTTATAAATAAACTTTTCGCCCACCGCCTTGTCGTCACTCGTGATGTTGAGGTAGAGCAGCATCGAGTTTACCTCTTTCTCGGTGGTTACGCCGGCCTTAATTACCTCCTCGGGCAGCTCATCAATTACGGTCGTCACGCGGTTTTGCACGCCCACGGCCGCCAGGTCGGGGTCGGTGCCCACCTCGAAGAATACCGTGATGAGCGTCACGCCGTTGTTCGAGCTCACCGAGTTCATGTAGGTCATGCCCGGCACGCCGTTGATGGCGCGCTCCAGGGGCGTGGCCACGGCCTTGGCGCACACCTCGGCGTTGGCGCCCGTGTACTTGGCCGTCACGGTCACCGAGGGCGGCACAATGTCCGGAAACTGCGTAATCGGCAGCGTAAACAGCGCCAGCCCGCCCAGCAGCACCAGAAACACGGAGATGACCAGCGAGAGTATCGGCCGGCGAATGAAGATATCGAACATAAGCAGTAGCGTGGACTCTGCGAGTCCGCGCGTGAACGAATTGGAGGAGGAAAATCAGTGCTAAAAAGCTCACTGATTGATAATTGTGGGTGGCTGCCCCAACGCGCGGACTCGCAGAGTCCACGCTACAGCGCGCTACTGCGTGGCCACGGCCGCCGTATCCAGCAGCTGGGCTTTGGCCTGAATTCTTTGGCCGTCGTGCAGGTCCGGGGCTCCTTCGTACACCACGCGCTCGCCCGGTTTGAGGCCGTCTTTCACCACGTAAAAATCACCTAAGCGCGTCTGGGGCACGAAGTTGCGGGTGTGCACCAGGCCCTGCTGGTCCACCACGTACACGTAGTTTTTGTCCTGAATTTCGAACACCGCCTTTTGCGGCAGCAGCAGGGCATTGGGCAGCCCGCTGGTGAGGCGCACCTTGCCCGAGGCCCCGTGCTTGAGCAGGCGCTGCGGGTTGGCAAAGCGCGCTTTGAGGGCGATGGAGCCGGTGTTGGGGTTGAACTCGCTTTCGGCGGTTTCGATGTGGCCGGTGAGGGGGTACTGCTCGCCGTTGGCCAGCGTGAGGCGCACCGAGTCGGGGTGCTGCTCGGGGTGCTGCTGGCGGGCCTTGGTGTAGTCCATGTAGTTGCCCTCGGCCACGTCGAAGTAAGCAAACACGGAGCTCAGGTCCGACACCGTGGTGAGCAGGGTGCCTTCCTCCACCACGCTGCCCATCTTGAGCGGAATGCGGTCGATAACCCCATCAAATGGCGCGCGTACCAGCGTGTAGCTCAGGCTAAGGCGGGCGGCGGCCTCGCCGGCGCGGGCGGCCGCAATCTGGGCCTTCGCGTCGTTAATTTTGCTGTTCGAGAGCGACATTTCCGACTTGGCAATCACGTTTTTATCTACCAGCAGGCGCACGCGGTCGCCCTCCACGCGCACGGCGGCGGCCTGGGCCTGGGCGCTGGCTACGGCGGCCTGGGCCTGGGCCAGCTTGTTCTGGTAGGCGCTGGCATTGAGGCGAAACAGCAGTTGGCCCTTCTTCACGGGCTTGCCCTCCTCCACGTAAATGTGCTCCAGAAAGCCCGCCACCTGGGCCCGCACCTCCACGTTGCGCACGGCCTGCACGTCCACCACGTAGTCACGGTGCAGCTGCTGGCTGGAGGTTTGGAGCGTGACCACCGGCACCACGGGCGGGGCCTCGGCGGTGTCTTTTTCGGCCTTGGCCGAGCAGCTGGCGAGGCCAGCGGCCAGCAAACCCGCCGCAGCGGTCAGCGCAAACGGGCGAAAGAAAGAGCGGCGAAACAAGGAGTTCATGGAGTAAAAAATGAGCAGGCGAAAAGCCCCCGGCCGGCTACTGGGCCGAGGCGTTGGCGGTGGGCAAAACCACCGGTAGCCGGGGCTGCAAGGCCAGCAGGCTGTCCTGCTGGTGGTGGTCGGCCTGGCAGCGGGCCAGCAGCCGCTGCGTCAGGCGCAGGTCGGTTTCGGTTTCTTGGAGGTCTTCGTAGTCGGCCGCCGCCGGGGTCCTGTTGTAAAGTAGGAAGCCATTGAATACCAGCGATAAAGCCAGAGCCCCCGCTAGCAGCAAAGCCAGAAAATTCAACGACCGAAGCGGATTGGACATGGGCAGGCGGGGCAGTGTCAACTGCCCGCAAAGCACCCCCCGCGACATTAAAACGGTATGAGAACCGTATTAGAAAAGATGAAAATGGGGTGAATTATCACCCGCTGGCTTTGCCTGTTCCGAAGGTCAGACGACTAAAAAGTAGTCAGTGGCAATGCCTCTAACCCCGCCTGCGCTAACAGCGCCTGTGCCAAGGGCGCGGCGCACCCCACAACCAAATCAGCTGATTCGCCTTGGTAAAAGCACCACGAATGGTCGGCCGCAAAAAAATACGTGGGTAGCCCTCCACTCTCCTCGCGCACCTCTGGTAAATCAGCTAGTAAGCCGTACGTGAGCCAGTCGGCCGGGAAGCCATCGCTGCTACGGTAACCGTTGCCTTCTTCAGCTGACCCGTAGAAATAAACTGCCGTAGCTGACCCCAGCGCTTGGATAAGCTGCTGCACAAAAGCCGCTTCCAGCGCTGGACTACTACCTAAGTGGGGCGGCCAGCCACCGTAAGCCCGTGCTATATCAGCGCCGCTGAACTGTGCATCAAAAACCAAGTCCAGCGCGGCGGCTACTTCACGGTAGGTAATGGTTTCCAGTCGATTGGCCGAAGGCTGCCCCTGCACGATGCCATATTTCTTCCAAAAAGCTGCGCGCGCATTCAGCTCAGCTACTGTTCGTTGAGCAAACGAATACTCCGCAATAGGAACGCTCAGGTCAATGCCCAGCGGCGGCAGTAGCTTGAGGTAGGCCGCGTAGCCAGGTGGCAGGCCGGGCGCGGCCGGTGCGGCAGTAGCTGGCGTTTGGGGCAGCCAGGCAAGCTGGTCAGTGATGGGGACAGTTTGAAGGCTCATATGCTGGATAATGGGCAACTGTAAAGTTGCGCTTTACACCGGCGGTGCCGGCAGCCACACGGTGGCCGTAGTGCCCTGGCCCACGGCCGATGTCAACTCCAGCCGGCCTGCGTGGCGGCGCACAATGCGCTGGGTGAGGGGCAAACCCAGGCCGTAGCCGGGGCGACCCATTGCCCCGGCGGCCCGGTACAGCGGCTCGTAAATGTGGCTCAATTCGTCGGGACTGAGGCCGGGGCCGGCATCGGTGACGCGCACGCGCAGGGTGGCGGGGCCCTCGTAGGCCAGCTCGGCCAGCACGGGGCCAGCCGAGTACTTGGCGGCGTTGTCGAGCAGGTTGAGCAGGGCCGTGGTGAGCAGCTCGGCATTGCCGGGCAGCATAAATACATCGGCCTCGGCCTCCGGCAACGCACCAAAAGTTAGGCGCAGCTCGCGGCCGGGGTACTTGGCGCGGGCAAAATCCAGGGCCTGGGTCAGGCACTCGTCGAGGCGCACGGGGCCGAAGGGCGGCAGCGTGCCATCGGCCTTGGCCAGGGCTAATAGGCTGGTAGTGAGGCCCTGTAAGTGGCGGGCCGCATCGAGCGAGTGGGCCAGGCTCTCGCGGGCGTCGGGCAGGGTGGCGTCGTAGGCTAGGGCCGTTTCCAGGGTGCCGGTGAGCGTGGTGAGGGGCGTGCGCAGCTCGTGCGAGGCGTGGGCCAGGAAGCTTTTCTGCGATTCAAACGCCTGCTCCAGTCCGGCCAGCATGGTGTTGAAGGTGCGTGCCAGCTGGGCCAGCTCGTCGCGCCCGTTGCCCTCCGACAGCCGGCGGCCCAGGTTGGTAGCCGAAATGCGCCCCGCCTGCCGCCCAATGCGCGCCACCGGGGCCAGCGCCGCCCCCGCAAAGTACCAGCCCGCCAAAATGGTGAGCGCCAGCGCCCCCACGTTGCCCAGCAGCAGCAGCAGCCCCAGTTGGTACAGCCGCGCCCAGCCCAGCTGGTCATCGGCCGACACAAAAATGGCGTACTGCTCGCCCTCGTGGTCGTAGCTCCAGCCCACCGCCTCGCGCCGCCCGCTGGCCCCGAAGCCCGTGAGCTGGCCCGGCTGCAGGGCCCCCAGCCGCGCCCGGTTGGGGCCCTGGTCGATGTCGTCGGCGCTGCTGTAGCGCAGTTCGCCGCCGGGCCCGTAAATACTGATTTGCTCCTCGGGCAGCGTGAGCAGGTCGCGGCGGCGCAGGCTGCCCAGCTGCCCGGTTTCGAGCTTGCCGGGCCTGATGAGCAGCCGCGCCGCCAGCGTGGCGCTGGTGCCCAACCGGTGCTCAAAGCGCTGTGCCCGCGTGCTGGCATTGAAGTAGTAGATAAACGCCGAAAAGCTAACCTGAATGGCCAGCACCACCAGCGTAAAGCGTAGCATCAGCTTATTGCGAATCAGCATATTTGCAAGGGGTAGCGTGGACTCTGCGAGTCCGCGCGTGGGTCGTTTCAGTATCGTTCAACGCGCGGACTCGCAGAGTCCACGCTACCCTTCGCGCATCACGTAGCCCATGCCCACCACGGTATGAATGAGCTTGGGCGAAAAATCGCGGTCCAGCTTCTTGCGCAAGTAGCTCACGTACACATCAATAACGTTGGTTGTGGTGTCAAAGTCCAGGTCCCACACCCGCTCGGCAATATCCACGCGCGACACCACGCGGCCGCGGTTGCGTAGCAGGTGCTCCAGCAGCGAGTACTCGCGGGTGGTGAGGTCGATGCGCTGGCCGGCGCGGGCCACCGTTTTGGCGTCGAGGTCGAGCACCAGGTCGGCCATGCGCAGCTCGCGGCGCTCGCCGCTAGCGGCCGCGTAGCGCTGGGTGAGGGCGCGGGCCCGCATCAGCAACTCCCTGAATTCAAAGGGCTTAACCAAGTAGTCGTCGGCCCCGGCGGCGAAGCCGGCTTCCTTGTCGTCGAGGCTGTCGAGGGCCGTGAGCAGCAGCACCGGCACCTGCCGGCTATGCGCCCGAATGCGCTGGCACAGTTCCACGCCGTTCACGTAGGGCAGGTTCACGTCCATTATCACCAGGTCGTAGGGCTGCTGCTCGTAGAGCGACCAGCCCGTGCGCCCGTCGTAGGCCACGGTGAGGTCGTAGCCTTCGTGAGCGAAGCCTTTTTTGATGAACGAGGCCAGCGGCGGCTCGTCTTCGACCAGCAGAATTTTCATAAGCAAAAAGTACTACCCGCTATACGGCCCCGGTCCAAACAAGAACAGGCCGCCCCGCCAACAAAGGCGAAGCGGCCTGCGAAGAAATGTAAAACGGAGTAGCACTCCGTTTTACAGCTGCGGGGTCACCTGGCCGGCTTGCTCGCGGCAGTAGGTGATGAAGTCGGAATTGACGGGCTCCAAGCCACCTTCGCGCATCTTCACGGCCACCTGGCCGCGGTGATAGCTGGCGTGCATCACGCAGTGGGTCAGGATGTCGCTCACCTGCGAGTCGAACGCATCGCCCTGAGAATTAGAATATTGAATGTGGCGCAGTAGCTCGGTTTCGTCGGCATTGGCGCACAAGTCGGCAAACGCTTGTGATGTCTGCTCGTGCCAGTGGTGCAGCCCGGCGAGGTCGTGCTCCTGCCATACTTTCAGTGGGCTGGCCGTGCCCGAAAGGCGGGCAATCCAGATGGCCTGGGCATTGATAACGTGGCTGAAAATGCGCAGCGCCGGCTGCGGCGCTTCCTTGCCGGCGGCCACTGAGGAGTCGAGGCGGCGCAGCAAAGTTTCGTTGGCCCACACGTTGAAAACGCCGAGCTTGGCGATGGTGTTAATCATGGAGTACAGGAGAAGGAGGAAAACAAGGGGATTGGAAATGCAAAAGAACGTCATGCTCCTCTGACGTCCACTTACCGAAGCATTTCTACCGCGCCATTAGGGTTAGCCAACGGCGCGGTAGAAATGCTTCGGCAAGCGGACGTCAGATGAGTATGACGTTCTCTTTAAGATAAGCCGCCTCAGCGGGGGTCTTGCCACACCAGCTGCTCGTTGCTGCGGCGCTTGTTGAAGCTGCTGCACTTGCCATCGCCCCGGCCCGTGATGCCGCCTTCGGGGTGACACAGAATCTTGCCCTCCAAATCGTAGAGCGTCGATTGCTGGTCGCAGCACGGGGCCGACTCATAGTAAACCGTCTCACCCTCAAACTGATAGCGCGTGACGCGAATAATGGGGTTGCGCTTGCGCGTGGCCAGTATTTTCTGAATGCGGTTTTCCAGCCAGGCGGGGCGGGCCGTACTATCGAGGCGCATGTCGCGGGCGGGCACGGCATCCACGGTGTTGGTGCTGGTGGGCGCGGGCGTATTGGGCTGGCTCACAAAGCCTTCGGAAGGCGGCGTGGTGGGCGTGTTCACTACCACATCTTGCTGGCAGGCCCCCAGCAACAGGGTAAGGGCGATAAGTGGAATAGACAAACGACGCATAGCGGAAGGGAGTAGAAAAACACTGGTAAAAGTGTTTAGCCTTACGCCAACCAGCCCAAATAGTTAGCGCGACAGTAACCCCCAGATTTTGGGCCCAAACACGCAGCCGCCCACCGCCAGCGCGCCCAGCGCGGCCAGCAGCACCGCCCCGGCTGCCACGTCCTTGGCCCGCCCCGCCAGCGTGTGGTAGCCCGGCGACACCAGGTTGGTAAGCGCCTCAAGGGCCGTGTTGAACAGTTCGGCGGCCCACACGCTAGCTACGGCCAGCGCCACCAGCGCCCACTCGGTAAGGCTGAGGTTGAAAAACCAGCCCGCCCCCAACACCGCCGCCGTGGCCACCGCGTGAAACTGCAAGTGCACCTCCGTGCGCAGTGCCGCCCCCACGCCCCGAAGCGCGTGCCCGAAGCTGGCCGCCCGGCGGCGCAGCAAGCCGGGCCGGGCGGCCGGGCGGGCGGCGTCGGCCGTCGGTTCAGACATTGTACTCGGCAAAGGTGCTACGGCGCAGCTCGGGCCACTCGGGCCGGATGATGCTGAAAATGACCGTGTCGCGCCGGTAGCCATCGTGCAGCACGCGGTGGCTGCGCAGCGTGCCTTCCTCGGTGGCCCCCATGCGGCGCATGGCGGTTTGCGACTGCTGGTTGCGGCGGTCGGTTTCCAGCTCCACGCGCTCGCAGCCCAGCTGGTCGAAGGCGTAGCCCAGCAGCAGGTGCTTGGCCGCCCGGTTGAGGCCAGTGCGCTGAAAATCAGTGCCTACCCAGGTGTAGCCTACACTTAGCTTGTCGTTGTCGAGGTCGATATTGTAGTAGCTGGTGCTGCCCGCCAGCCGCCCCGTGGCCCGGTCGATAATGGCAAATGCGTAGCGCTGCCCGGCCTGCCGCGCCTGCAGGGCCGCCGCGATGTAGGCGGCCAGGCTCACCGCATCGTCGGCGCGGGTAACGGTGAATTGCCAGATTTCGGGCGCAAAGGCAACAAGCTTTAACTCTTCAAAATCAGCGGCTTCGAGGGGGCGCAGGCGCACGCGGCTATTTTCCAGTACCAGGTTTTGGGTGAAGTCGAGAGGCATGGCGGGCAGGGAGATAGTGCGGCCGCAAAGATGCGAAAAAACCGCGCCCAACTGCTAGCCACCCGCTACGGCTGCGCGGGGCAATGGGCGGCCACGTAGGCTTTGTACGCCGCGTAAGTGGGCTCCTGCACCAGGCTTTTGAGGGCGCGCACGTGCGGGTCGGCCAGGTCACTGGATTGGCTGCGCAGCAACATAAACCGCAGGCCGGTGTGCAACGGGGCGCAGTCGCCGGCCTCAGCCAAGTCCTTGGTTTTCAGCAAGGAGTAGTCAAATGCCGCCCGCTCGCTCGCCTGCGAGTCGCGCTGGCCGAGGGGCACCGCACTGAAATAGTGCAGGTGCCCAATTTCGTGGTACAGCACCACCACCAGCCGGTTATCGTCAAAATCGGGTTGTTGGTGCTCCAGAAAGCGCCGGTCGAGCCGCACCACGCCATTACCGAAAGCGGCGGCCGGGCTGCCGAGCCGTTCCGCGCTGGTTACCACCATAAAGCGCCGTAGCAGCGGGTCGTGCTGGCGCACATCGGTCAGCGCCGCGGTAAACTTGGGGTACTGCCGGGCCGCCTGGGCCAGCACCGTGCGCGCCGTGGCCGTGTCCACGGGCACCGCTTGCGTTAGCTGCGCATGGCTCGCCAAGGGAAGTAGTGATAAGTTAAAAATCAGATAAACAGCGTGATAGTGCATAGCCAAAGCAAGTAAAAGGCCGCTGCAAATGGGCCAAAAAACAAAGCCGCCTGGCACAAGGGCCAGACGGCTTTTACGGGCCAACGGGCCGCCGAAATTAAAACGAGTACGTGTAGCCGGGGATGGCAACAGGCTTTAATTCAATCAGTTCGCTACCATCAGCCAGAATGTGAACGGCTGCAATGCGGTCAGGTGTGATTTCACGGTTGGCTGCCTTACGGGCATCGCGCATAGCTTGCCTTGGGTCAGCTTTTTTAGAACGTTTCGCGGAAAATGCGGTCATAACGGCCAATAAATTGTTGCAACCCTTGTGGCTGGCTTGCCAGCGCAACGGGTAAAACAAAGATGAAGCTGTTTTCTCGTAATACCTCTACTTTATAGTGTGTTGGGTCGATTTTAAGTTCCAGCATTTTGGTGTAGAGCTGGAAGCGGCGCGTACTGGTATCGGTCGTTTCGTCCAGCATAGCAGCGGCAATAAAGCCAAAGCAGGCCTGAGGGTCTTGGCTGATGGTGTGGGCAATAATGTTCAACACCGTGGCCCCTAGTTTGCCCGCGGCATGCTGGTTGGTGCGCAGGCGGTACCGATAAACGCTTTTAATCTTGGCGTAAAAATCTACGGTGCATAAGTGGTCAGGATACTCTCTTACTTCCACCAAGTATTTGCGCCGCGAGGTGGGCGAGTGGATGAAGAACTTGTAAATCGATTCGGCCAGCCAGCTTTCCCGCCCCGCCGTGTTATTACGGTTGCGCTGCACCCGGCGGTAGGGGAGGATGGTATTGAACAAGGGAGTACGCTCTTAAAAATCAGTTGTCATCGTGAGCACTGCGAAGCAATCGCACCCGAACGATGGACAAACAACCGGCGCGGGTATCGTTCGGATGCGATTGCTTCGCGGTGCTCGCAGTGACAACTGATTTTTACTTAATCTCGCCCACCATATCCTCGGGCTTCAGCCACTGGTCGAAGTCCTCAGACGTCACGTAGCCGAGCTGAATGGCGGTTTCCTTCAGCGTCGAGCCATTTTTGTGGGCCGTCTGGGCAATTTCGGCGGCTTTGTAGTAGCCGATGTGGGGGTTGAGGGCCGTTACCAGCATCAGGCTGCTATCGACGTGCTTCTTGATGTTGGGCAAAATGGGCTCGATGCCCACCGCGCACTTGTCGTTGAAGGCCACGCACACGTCGCCGAGCAGGCGGGCCGAGTGCAGGAAGTTGTAAATCATGACGGGCTTGAACACGTTCAGCTCGAAGTGACCCAGCGAGCCGCCGATAGTGATGGCCACGTCGTTGCCCATCACCTGGGCCGCTACCATAGTCATGGCTTCACACTGGGTGGGGTTCACCTTGCCGGGCATGATGCTGCTACCGGGCTCGTTATCAGGAATATGGATTTCGCCAATGCCGGCGCGCGGACCGCTGCTGAGCATCCGGATGTCGTTGGCGATTTTCATCAAACTCACGGCCACCATCTTCAGCGCGCCGTGGGTTTCCACAATGGCATCGTGGGCGGCCAGGGCCTCAAACTTGTTTTCGGCCGTGACGAAGGGCAGGCCCGTGAGGTCGGCAATGTGCTTGGCCACGTTCTCGGAGTAGCCGGCGGGCGTGTTGATGCCCGTGCCCACGGCCGTGCCGCCCAGCGCCAGCTCGCTCAAGTGGCTCAGGGTGTTGTTGATAGCTCGCAGGCCGTGGTCGAGCTGCGACACGTAGCCCGAAAACTCCTGGCCCAGCGTGAGCGGCGTGGCATCCATGAAGTGGGTGCGGCCGATTTTCACCACGTGCTTGAAGTCTGCCGACTTCTTCTTCAGCGTGTCGCGCAGCTTCGTGATGCCGGGTATCGTATTCTCTACCAGTATCTTGTAGGCCGCAATGTGCATGGCCGTGGGGAAGGTGTCGTTGCTGCTCTGCGACTTGTTCACGTCGTCGTTCGGGGCCAGAAACTTCTTCTCGTCGCTTAGCAGGCCGCCGTGCAGCACGTGGCCGCGGTAGGCAATCACCTCGTTCACGTTCATATTGCTCTGCGTGCCCGAGCCCGTTTGCCACACCACCAGCGGAAATGAGTCGGCGAGCTTGCCGGCCAAAATCTCGTCGGCCACCTGGCCAATGAGGGCGGCCTTGTCGGCGTCGAGCACGCCGGCGTCGCGGTTGGTGAGGGCGGCGGCCTTCTTCAAGTAAGCGAAGGCAGCGATAATCTCCTTCGGCATCCGGTTGATGTCCTGCGCGATGGGGAAGTTTTCGATGCTGCGCTGGGTTTGGGCGCCCCAATAGGCGTCGGCGGGTACTTGCACCTGGCCCATGGTGTCTTTTTCGGTCCGAAACTGGCTCATTTAGGTGAGATAGTGAGATGGTGAACTAGTGAGAAACCCGGTCGGCAAGGCCAATCGGCACGTGCGCAAAAGTACAGTGCCTGCTCTGCCCCCGGCAGCCATTACCATCCCAACTGCGTAAGCACATTCACGTCTCACCAATTCACTATCTCACCACTATGAGCCAGCATACGCCCACCCCCGACCCCCACACCGAGCCGCCCGTACCCGTGCAAGGCGACGGCGTGCCCGATTACAGCGACGTCGAAATCAAAACCGAGTCTGACTTGCCCACGCCCGATAAGGCCGGCGGCAGCGCCACCGAGCCCGAAAGCGGCGGCGGCTACAGCGGCTAGGTTTTAGGTATTGCTGCTTTTGCTAATCGTCTGTCATGCTGACGAAGGAAGCATCTTATCAGGTTAGAACGACTCGTTCAGCCCTGATAGGATGCTTCCTTCGTCAGCATGACAGACGTTGTTTTTTAGCTCCCTTTTTGCGTAGTAGCTTGGCTGCCCGGTACGAACGCCCGTGCCACTTAGCCCTGCCTATGTCGTTTGCTACCCTCATTCGGGCTACTGCCGCGCTACTCGCGGCGGCTACCCTGCCCGCTTGCCAGCCCGCGGCCACCACCGCCCCGGCCACCACGCCCAGTACCTACTTCCCGGCCCCCGAGGCGAGCGTGAAAACCGGCGGCGTGCAGGTAATTTCCATCACCACGCCCAAGGGCAAGTTCAACGTCTGGACCAAGCGGTTTGGCAACAACCCCAAAATCAAGGTGTTGCTGCTCAATGGCGGCCCCGGGGCCACGCACGAATACTTCGAGTGCATGGAGAGCTTCTTGCCGCAGGAGGGCATCGAGTTCATCTACTACGACCAGCTAGGCTGCGGTAACTCCGACAACCCCCGCGATACCAGCATGTGGAGCCTGCCCCGCTACGTGGAGGAAGTGGAGCAGGTGCGCCAGGCCCTGCACCTGGACAAAAGCAACTTCTACCTGCTGGGCCACAGCTGGGGCGGCATCCTAGCCGCTGAGTACGCCTTCAAGTATCAGCAAAATCTCAAGGGCCTTATTATCAGCAACATGATGATGAGCTGCCCCGCCTACGGCAAGTATGCCCAGGATGTGCTGGCCAAGCAGATGAAGCCCGAAGTGCTCGCCGAAATCCGCCAGATTGAGGCTAAAAAAGACTTCGCCAATCCGCGCTATATGGGGTTGCTGGAGCCCAACTTCTACGCCGAGCACCTATGCCGTATCGTGCCCAACCCCGAGCCGGTGACCCGCGCCATGAGTAAAGTCAACCAGTCGCTCTACGTGACCATGCAGGGCCCCAGCGAGTTCGGCATTTCGGGTAAGCTCACCACCTGGGACCGCACCAAGGACCTGCCGCAACTCACAATTCCGGTGCTCAGCATCGGCGGCAAGTACGATACCATGGACCCCGCCCACATGGCTTGGATTGCCACCCAGGTCAAGCAAGGGGCATCACTTATCTGCCCCCAAGGCAGCCACATGGCCATGTACGACGACCAGCAGGTGTACATGGCCGGCTTCACCAGGTTCCTGAAAACGGTGGACGATGGCTCCTTTAAAAAGGGTGAATGAGTAAGTTGTGAATGAGTGAATCAGCAACTGGTATTAACGTCATTTGCTGATTCACTCAGTTACAACTCACTCATTCATTCCTTAAAAAGGCACCGCTACCGTCACCATGCGGGGCGCGCGCTGGCCACCGCTGATGCCGGGCACCCACTTAGGGCCGTCGCACACCAGGCGTTGGGCCTCGGCGTCGTAGTCAGCCCGCAGGCCGTGCAACACCCTCATTTCCTGAATCTTGCCATCGGCCCCGATGGTTACGCCCAGCTGCACCGTGCCCGAGAGGGGCGTATCAGGCAGCTCGGGCTTGAACTCGGTGGCCTCGCGGCGTACTTGCTCGCGCCAGGCGGCGTAGCCCCCCACCGGCGTGGGCGGTAGCCCCGGCGCGTTGGGCATGGCCGTGGCCCGCACTTTCACCGCGTTATCGTAAGGAGTGCTGCGCAGCGCCAGGCCGCTCACGCGCCCTGCCAGCGCTGCCGAGTCGGGAAGGGTGGGCGCGGCAGCGCGGGCTACCGGCGCGGCGGGCGGTGTAGTAAGGATTGTGGGCGCGGGCGAGTCCGCGACTAAATCAGGTACAGATTGAGTCGGTACTGCGGCAACTGGGGTCGGCTTACTGAAGGCAACGTCTTTAGAAGAAAGCTTTGCCAGTGGCCGTTGGGTGGGCTGCCTCACCGCCGCGGAACTGGGGCGGGCCGCCGGCCGGGCTACGGCCATCGGCGCGGCTGAGCTGGCAGGTGGTGCCGATTCAGTAGCCGCTGACGGCGGGGCAGCCGCCGTAGGGGCGGCCGGTGCCGCAGGCTGCGTAGTGGCAGCAACAGGTACCTGCGCCGCCGGCGAATGCTGACGCTGCTGCCACGCCCACCAGCCGCCGGCAATCAACCCAAAAAGCAGGGCGGCGGCGGCCGCAAGCTGCGGCACCAGCCAGCGGTGGCGGCGCGTTTCGCGCACCAGCCGGGCCGGGGCGGCTTGCTGCTGCGTGCGCTGGCGCAGCCGCAGCTGGAGCTGCGCGAGGGCCTGGTCGGTGGTGGCGGCGGGCGTTTGCATGAGGCCGGCCAGCACATCGGCGCAGCGGGCGCAGGCCAGGGTGTGGGCCTCCACGCGGTGCTGGGCCGCGGGGGCCAGCGTGCCCGCCGCATACTGGCGCAGCAGCGTCACCGGCAGGTGCGGGCCGGCCGGGGCAGTAGCGTTCAGTAAGGAGTTGGCAGGCAGCATGTTAATTTAATTAGGAAGGAAGAATTTAGAGTGAAGAATTGGGTTTTGGGAGAAGAATATAGATAAGCTGTTTCAGCATGACGGTCTGCTACTTCTTCATTCTTCACTCCTGATTTTTAATTCACTACTTAGGTTGCGCTTGAGCATGCGGCGGCCGTTTTGCAAGTGGCTTTTGACCAGGTTGAGGGCCAGGCCGGTGGCGGCCACCACTTCCTGATACGATTTTTCTTCGAGGTAAAACAACTCCAGGCAGCGGCGCTGCTCGGCGGGTAGCTGGGTGAGCGCCAGCTCCAGGGCTTGCAGGTCGGCCTCGTGCTGGTCTGCGGTTTCGGCCTCGAAGGTGGCATCGGGCAGATGCCGGGCGGCGGCGTTTTCCACATCGGTGGCCTCCGGAAACAGCACCAGCGGGCCGCCGCTGGCCGTGCCCCGCTGCCGGGCGCGCAGCTCCATGAGGCAAAAGTTGCGTGCCGTGGCATAGAGCCAGGCCCCAAAGTTGTCGGGCACGTGGGTGCGCAGCTTGGTCACGAGCTGCTCAAAGAGCTGCATAGTAGCATCTTGCGCATCTTCGTCGGGCGGGGCCAGGTAGCGTCGGCACACCGCAAACACCTCCGGCAGGTGCCGCTCATACAGCGTGCCCAGCGCGGCCACATCGCCGCCCTGGCGGTAGCGGGCCAGCACCTCCTGGTCGGAGAGGGCGGCGGCTGGGACGATGGGGGCGCGGCGACTAAAAAACACGGCAGCAAAATACGCCCAACCGGCGCTAGCCCCACAAAAAAAGCCCGCGCCAGGGGCGCGGGCTTTCAGCGAAGCGGTCAGAACTAGTTCTGCGAAGCAGCCTTCATGTTGGCTTTGGTTTCGCGGGCCGACTTGGCAGCGGCGTCGCCCATGGCGTCCATTTTGTTGCCAGCGGCATCCATTTTGGCGTCCATCTTGGCACCGGCTTCGTTGGCGTTCGCCTTGGCGCGGTCGGCAGCGGCATCCATTTTGTTGCCGGCCTGGTCCATTTTGTCGTCAATCTTGTTGCCAGCGGCATCCATTTTGGCTTCCATTTTGTCGCCGGCAGCGTCCATTTTGTCACCCGCAGCATCCGCTTTGGCTTCCATTTTGTCGCCTACTTGGTCGGCGCTGGGGGTGGTTACCTCGGTGGTAGTCGAGCCATCGGCGTTTTTGGTGGTGTCGGTCGAGCAAGCGGTGAAGCTCAGGGCGATGGCGGCAGCGAACAGGGTTTTGAGCGAGGTATTCATAAGATTAAAAAAAGAAGATGAGGAGCTAGTGAGCTTGTGCGGCTTAATTAGCACCAGGGCCAAAAGGTAACCTTAGGAGAAGCCGGGAAAACTAACTTTTTCGGGCCGCGCCAAGTATAGCCAGTTAACTTATCCTTTTCCCCCATGGACTCTACCGCCGCTACCCCGCACACGCCCCCCACGCCCGAAGTGCAGCTGCACATCAGCGACGAGCAAAACACGGCTTTGCTGACCGACACGCTCACCCTGCTGGGCCAGGGCCTCCCGAACGCCGACGGGGCCACCGGCCTGCGCGAGCTGGAGCGCTGGGAAACCGTGCTGGCCGCCAGCGACCGCCCCGGCCTAGCTAAAATAAAGCAGGAAATCAAGCTCTTACGCGAAATGCTGGGCTCGTCTGACACGCAGGCCCACGAGGTGGCCGAGGTGCTGGCCAGCCTCGGCGCCGAAGCCGCAAAGGTGGGCGAGGAGGCCGCCAACGGCTATTCCGATTCGCTGCACCAGTTGAGCCGCACGCTCATTAAGGCCGGCAACTTGCTGTCGCGCTAGCCGCCCGCCAAACTCCGTTTTCCCATTTGCTATACCCAGGTGTGGGTAGGCCCCCGGTAGTTGTAGCCAACTGCTGGGGGCCTACCCACATCTGGGTTTTTGGCGTAGCCGGGTTTTAAGCAACCTGGTCGCGTGATTTAGGATAATAATCTGATGGCCAATATATTAGCTCCAAGGTGTTCTTCATGTTCATTAAATGTTCATTAAAAACGTAACTAACTAGCTCGCTACTGGTAAACGACGCAAAACCTGCGAACTGCCGCTGCCAGCCCTGCCCCGGGGCGGGCCTCAGCTGCGGTAGCTGCCCACCGCGCCGCGCTGCCTCTGGCCGGCTTTCTTCCCACCGGCGGGCCCTCTAACTGCTTTATATACTGATAATTAGAATCCCTATGGCTTCACACGCTACGGCTGGCTTGCCGCCGCCCACCCCCTGGCAGCGCCTCACGCGGATGCTCGACACGGAGCGCCCCACCATTCGCTACATCATTTTTTACGCCATCATCACGGGCCTCATCAGCCTGTCGCTGCCGCTGGGCACGCAGGCGGTGTTCAACCTGGTTTCGACGGGGGCGGTGTTTGGCTCTACCTACATTTTGGTGGCCGTGGTGGCGGGGGGCGTGCTGCTGGGAGGTATTCTGCTGGTGGGCCAAATGACGCTGGTGGAGGCCATTGAGCAGCGCATTTTTGCCAAAGCGGCCATCGAGTACGCCTACCGGCTGCCGCGCATCAAGGCCGAGGCGCTGGCCGGCCAAGACCCCCGGGAGCTGGTTAACCGCTTTTTTGACATCCTGACCATCCAAAAGGGGTTGACCAAGCTGCTGGTCGATGTCATGTTTGCGGTGCTGCAAATACTGATGGGCGTGCTTGTGCTGGCTTTTTACCACCCCATTTTTATTGGGTTTGGCTTATTCACCATCCTGGCCCTGATAGTTGTGTTCATGCTCAATTACCGCCAGGCACTGCGCACGAGCATCGACGAGTCGGCCTATAAATACCAGCTGGTGGCCTGGCTGGAAGATGTGGCCGGCCGCATCGACGAGGTGCGCGGCGACGACGCGGAGGAGCACAAAACGCTGGCCCGCGCCGACGAGCTGACTTCCAAGTACCTGCACGCCCGCAACGCTCACTTCCGCATCCTGAAATCGTACTATGCCTACGGGGTGGGGTTGCGCACCATTCTTACGGCGGGCCTGCTCATAGCGGGCACGCTCTTCGTGGTGTCGCGCCAGATGACGCTGGGGCAATTTGTTGCGGCTGAAGTACTTATTGTGATGATTAGCGGCTCGATAGAAAAACTAATGACGAGCGTTAACACCATTTTTGACGTGCTGACGGGCGTAGAAAAAGTGGCCGCCGTAACTGACCTGCCCTTGGACGAGCACAAAAATTCCATCGCCTTAGACCATGCTTAATCTCTCCAACCAACACGTGGCCGAGGAGGTGTGGCAGCAGGTATCCCGGCAGTCGCGCCCCGAGCTGCTGCGCACCTACGCCAGCCGCAAGCTGGGCCGCATCCTGGCGGTAATCGGCATTGTGTTCCTTATTATCCTGTTTTTGCCCTGGCGCCAGACTATTTATGGCACCGGCACGCTCACGGCTCTCACGCCGCAAGACCGCCCGCAAAACATTCAGAACCAGATAGCTGGCCGCATCGAGCACTGGAACGTGCGCGAGGGCCAGCTGGTGCACCGCGGCGATACCCTGCTGACCATCTCCGAAATCAAGGACGAGTACTTTGACCCCAACCTGCCCGAGCGCCTGCGCGAGCAGCTGACTGCCAAGCGCGGCAACGTGGCCGCCAACGTGGCCAAAATTGCGGCTACCGACCAGCAAATGGCCGCCCTGCGCGCTACCCTGGAAGTGCAGCTAGAATCGGCCCGCAACAAGGTGGAGCAAGCTCAAAACTACCTCGACAGCGACCGGGCTGACCTGGTGGCCATTACCACATTCTACGAAACAGCCAAGGCCCGGCTGCTGCGCTACGAGGAAGGCTACAAAAATGGCCTTTTTTCGCTCACCGACATCGAAACGCGCCGCCTTAAGCTGCAAGAAGACTTGGCCAAAGTAACCTCGCAGCGCAACAAGGTGAACAGCAGCATCCAAGCCTTGGCCAACGCCCGCATCGAGCTCGCCAACCTGCGCGCCAAGTACGGCCAGGACTTGGCCAAAACCCTGTCGGACCGCAGCTCGGCTGTGTCGAGCCGGGCTAGCTCGGAAGGCGAGGTGTCGTCGCTGCGCAACAAAATCAGCAACGTGGCCGTGCGCCGCGGCCTCTACGTGGTGCGCGCGCCCCAAACCGGCTTCATCGTGCGGGCCCTCAAGGCTGGCATCGGCGAGACGATTAAGGAGGGCGAGTCCATTGCCACGCTCCAGCCCGAAGCGCCGGTGCTGGCCGCCGAGATGTACGTGCGCGCTATGGATGTGCCGCTAATTCAGCGCGGGCGTATAGTGCGCCTGCAGTTCGACGGCTGGCCGGCCATCCAGTTCACGGGTTGGCCGTCGGCCGCCGTGGGCACGTTTGGCGGCTTTGTCACGGTCATCGACGTGGTGAGCACTACCAGCGGCAAATACCGCCTGCTGGTGCGCCCCAGCCAGCCGCAGCCCGGCGACCAGCCCTGGCCTAAGCAGCTGCGCCTGGGCTCGGGCGTGCAGGGCTGGGTTATCCTCGACTCGGTACCCGTGTGGTACGAAATCTGGCGGCAGCTCAACGGCTTCCCACCTACCCTCAACACCGAGCCCGACGGCACGCCCGTGAAGGAAGACAAGGAGAAAGCCAAGTAACCCATGTATTCATTCACGTTGATTTTCAAGAGTTTACGGCAGGCACTGGCTAGCCCGGCCTGGCACTGGCTGCCCGTGCTGGCGCTACTGGCTGGCCTGGCGCACCCCGCTCGGGCCCAAGACCCGCAGCTGCCGGCCCGCAAGTCGGGCCTGGAGCGCGCGCCCCTCCAAACCGAGCAGCTGGCCGAGGTGCAGCCCGCCGATACGGCCAAGGTGTTTTCGCTGCAAGACCTAGCCGACCTGGTGTTTGCCAACCACCCCATTGTGAAGCAGGCCGCCCTGCTCAGCGACGAGGCCCGCAGCCAGGTGTTGCAGGCCCGCGGCGGCTTCGACCCCAAGCTGGGCTCCGATTTTCACCGCAAGCAATTTGGTGGCACCGACTATTATAACAATTGGCACAACGAGCTGAAGGTACCCATCTGGCCCGGTGGCATCGACCTTAAGGCTACCTACGACCGCTACGCCGGCACCTACGTCAACCCCGAGAACCGCACCCCGCTCAACGGCCTGGCTGGCCTGGGGCTGTCCATTCCCATCGGCCAGGGCTTGCTCATTGATGCCCGCCGCAGTACCCTGCGCCAAGCCCAAATCATGCAGACCGCCGCCGAGGCCGACCGCGTGAAGCAGATAAACGAGGTGTGGCTGCAAGCCGCCAAAGACTACTGGAACTGGTACTACACCTTCCAGCAGGCGGCCCTCATTCAGGAAGGCGTAGCCCTGGCCGACCGCCGCTTTCAGGGCACCGCCCGCCGCGCCCAGATTGGCGACCAGGCTCCCATCGACTCGGTAGAGGCCCAAATAACCGTGCAGGACCGCCAAGTGCAGGCCACGCAGCTGCAAGTAGACTTGCAAAATGCGCGCCTTGTGCTGTCCAACCACCTCTGGAACAACAAGAACCAGCCCGTGGAGCTGCCGCGCTACGCCGCGCCCCAGCCGCCCGTGCTCGATACCGTGCGCCGCGCCGAGTACCAGCGCCTCGCCGAGCTGGCCGCCGCCAGCCACCCCACGCTGGTGAAGCTCGACGCCAAAAGCCGCCAGTTGGGCGTGGAAGAGCGTTTCCGCCGCGAAATGCTCAAGCCCAAGCTCAACCTAACCGGCACGCTCATCAGCCAGGGCGATTTTTATCAGAATGAACTACCTGATTACTACCGGTTTGGTATAGATAACCACAAGGTAGGTTTTGACTTTGCCTTCCCGTTATTCTTGCGCGCCGAGCGCGGCAAGCTGCAATACACGCGCATCCAAATCAAGGAAAACGTGCTGGAGCAGCAGCAAAGCCAGCGCACCATTGTCACGCAGGTCAATACGGTTTACAACACCCTCAAGGCCTACGAGCGTCAACTTGCGCTGCAAGCCCAAACTATTGCCAATCAGCGCATTCTGCTGCGCGCCGAGCTGGCCAAGTTTGAGCTGGGCGAAAGCACCATCTTCCTCATCAACGCCCGCGAAACTAAGCTTATCGACCTGCGCATCAAGCAGGAAAGCCTGCGGTCGAGCTATGAAAAATCGCGCGCCGAGCTGTACTACTACGCGGGCAGCCGCTCGGTAAACGCCAAATAGCCGGGGCCTGGTAGACCTGCACGGTGGCGTTGGATACATCTTGGTGGCTTTGGCTGTCCACCACCTGGCCTTCCACCGTGGTCGTGCCCGTGGTGGGGTCCGGCTGGCAGCCGGTCAGCAGCGGGAGCAGTAGGGCGTAAAGGAGGGGACGTTTCATGGGAGCAAAAGCCACACATGCTAGAAGGGGATGCGTACCGTTACCGTGTCTAAAGCACTGGCCTGAACAGTGGTATTGGTATCTGTATCCTTTCCTTGGTCATTGATTGACCATAACAAACCTGTTTTGAAATTTGCCAAAAGGGGGCGAATTACGATAGTATCTCGTGGATAGTAGAAGGTGTCGCCTGAGCCCTCGTAACCTTGTACATGGATAATTACCCTACTTTTAGGTGGCACATCAACAAGTTGGAGCTTGACCTGTACGCTTCTCCAAATCGAGTGCCAGTTGTGAGTAGAGAAAGGTGTAACTTTCACTACCTGACGACTGAGAAATGAAAAAAGGACGATTCAGCGAGGCCCAGATTATGGCCATTCTCCAACAGCAAACCAGCGGGCAGACGGTGGCCCAGATTGTGCGCGAGCACGGCTTAAGCGAGGCTACATTTTATGCCTGGAAAAGCAAATACGCCGGGGCTAGCGTGGCGGAGCTAACCCGGCTCAAGCACCTGGAAGAGGAGAATCGCAAGCTCAAGCAGATGTTCGCGGACCTAAGCCTAGAGAATCAGGCCCTCAAGGAGATACTGCGAAAAAAGTAAGTAGCCCGGCGGCGCGGCGCCAGGCAGCGCCGGGCTTAGTGCGTAAAGGCTGGAGCCAGCGCCGGGCGTGTGCCCTGGTGGGGCTGGCGCGCGGCAGCTACCATCCCGTGGCGCAGGGGCGAAACGATGAGCCCGTGCAGCAGGCACTGCGGACGTTAAGTGGGCGGCATCCGGGCTGGGGTTTCTGGAAGCTGCACCACCGCTTACGCAAAAACGGACTGGTAATCAATCATAAACGTAGGTTGCGCATCTATCGGGCACTGGCCCTTAACCTACCCCGGCGCCTGAAAAAGCGCGTGCCGGCCCGCGTGAAGCAGCCCTTAGCGGTGCCCGAGGCAGCCAACGGGTGCTGGTCAATCGACTTTACGAGCGACGTGTTGACCGATGGCCGCCGATTCCGGACGCTCAACGTGCTCGACGACTACCACCGCGAGCTGCTGGGCGTGGAAATTGACTTCTCCTTGCCTGCTAGTCGCGTCGTGCAGGTGCTGACGCGCTTAGTCGAGTGCTATGGCCGCCCCATGCAGCTGCGCACCGACAACGGCCCTGAATTTATTAGCGCCAAACTGCGTGAGTGGTGTGAGCAGCAGGGTATTACGCTACACTGGATTCAGCCCGGCAAGCCGACGCAGAATGCGTACATCGAACGCTTCAACGGTTCGTTCCGCCGCGAACTGCTCGACGCTCACCTGTTCCGCTCGCTGGCCCACGTGCGCCAACTGGTCGACGAGTGGCGGCACGACTATAACACCCAACGGCCCCACCAGGCCTTGAATTTTATGACCCCTATCGAATTTAAACAAGCCGCTTAACCTCTGCCTACCACTGGCTTATCGAACGGGGAAGCGTACAGATGGGCCCCGCGTCCTGTACGTCGAGGGTGCTGATGGTAGGCATGAAGGTGTTATGGTCGCCGCCCGATACCAGCGCGTGGTCGCTCACGTCCTGGGCATCGCCGGCCGTGCGCGCGCCCGCGCCCGCGCCCGCGCCCGAGCCGGGGGCCGTGTCGTAGTTGCCCCAGCCGGGGTCGGAAGTTTTGGTGTGGACGTAAGGGCTGTAAGGCCTTTTCCAGCGTAGCACCAAGTGGTCGCCGCGGCCCAGCGCGTAGCTATAGTTTTGACCCACTATAAATGGGGTGCCCCTGAACGGATTAATACTAGTGCGCAGCATCAGCATACCGGGCGACATATCGGGCGGAAACGCGGCCTGCCCGCTGCCGTTGGCAATGGCCACCTTGCGCAGCAGCGACGGGTAGGAGCCCGGTGAGGCCTGCCACTGCGTGCGGTAGGGCGTGGCCCCGTCGGCAAAGTGAAACACGAGCATCTGCATCGAGGCCTCGCGCAGCAGCTTGGTATGCACTACTTCCTCGGCACCACCCGCGCCAATCCAAGCCCCCTGCAGGCGGTCGAACAGGTATTGCAGGCCCAGCGGCACGTTGGCCCCGCGGTGGGGCGAGTCAAATGAGACGTAGAGCTTGCTGTTGTGGCACAGGTTCTGTTGCTCCATCCAGGCCAGGGCAAAGCGGGCCACCTGCCCGCCCATGCTGGCCCCGATTACCAACGTTTCCTCGGCATCGGCGGTGCGGTCGTCGGCCTGGTTTATCCATTGCAGCAGCTCCACGAGCACCATCGCGTTGTGCTGAATGAGGCCGGCCCCATCCGAAAAATCGAGGTACACGATGTCGTAGCCGCCACCGTGCGTGCCATCGGGCAGCGTGGTGCTGGTGGCCGCCTGCAGCTGCCTGCCCGCTGCCGTTGGCAATGGCCTGCGCAGGTCCGGGAATTTCTCCAGCGCCTTATACTCGCTGTTGTAGTCCACCAACTCGTTCCAGCCGGCCGCGCCGTTGCGGTAGCCGCCAAACTGCTGGGCCGGGCCCGTCTCAAAGTCGCTGAGTGGCAGCGGCCCCGTTTGGGCAATGTAGTGGTTCGGGCCCGCCGCGCCCGAGTTGTTGCGAAACGCCGGAAAGTCGATGCCTTCCACAAACACCAGCGGGTGGCGCAGCCGGTGCGTGCCATCGGGCAGGGCCGGGTTATCCTCGGCATACTTTATCCAGGCAATGGCCGAGGCCCGGCCGTTGGGGCCCGACACAATGGCCGGTGGCGGCACAAACGCGCCCCATTTGCGGCTGGCTACCAGGCCCAGGGCCATGTCGGGGGCCTGGCTGGCCGTTTGCAACGTGCTGAGCGTGGTGGCCGCCATGAAGCTGGTAGTGGGGTCTGTTACCCGAATGGTGCCCCCGCTAAACAGGCTGGGTGGCGGCGTGCGACCGGGCCCCGGACCGGATAGGGCAAGACGGCTGCCTGGCTGGTAGTCCGCCGGCTGGCGGGCAGGTCCAGCATGCCGTTTACCTGCACCCCGATGGTGGAGCCCATCGCAACGGTGCGTGCGCCCCAGCCATCCCCAAAATCAATGCGCACCGTGGCCGGTGGGGCCGTGTTGCCCAGCCAAAACTCGGGTCCCACGTACAGGCTTAGTACGCGGCCGGCCGCCACTAACAGGGGCAGCGCCACCGAAAAAACGCGTCCGCTCGTGTAGGGGCTACGGCTGAAGTTTGGCCCCTCACTCACCCGCTCGTTCACCGAATCGACGGTAAGTGACTGGCTACTAAAGGCGTCACTGGCAAATTCATTGTAGTTGTACTGAAGCATAAGCAGCGGCACGGTACCCTGCTGCGTGCGCTGGGTAATGCTGGCTCGCAGCGCCGCCAGTGTGGGCAGTTGGCTCGTGTCGAGCGCGGCCTGGTAAAACTCGGCGTACTGCTGCTCGAAGCCGGCGTAGCTGGCGGCCGTGTCACCCTGCCCGCTAAAGAGGTGGGGGTCGGTAAAAACCGGCGTCCGGTTGAGGAGTACCCCGGTCGGGATGCGGTTGGGGTTGAGCCCGGCCAGGGCGGTCCGCAGTTCCTTGAAGGTTGCCCACGTCGGCAGTGGGGGCTTGCTGGCCCCAACCGGGGGCATAGACCCCGCTCAGCAGGCCAAGCAGCAGCAACAGGCGTGATAATTTTTTGGTCATGGGAAGAGGGAAAAGGAATGGATAAAAAGAGAACCGTAGCTAGCATCTTTACAGCTGAAAATCAGCTTAGTATAAAGTAGTGCTGAAATCGGTGGAAATGTACTAATATATAAGGAATAATAAATTTTATTTACTTATAATTAACTGATGTCACTTTAGAAATTATTCAAGTTCAAATTTCTGTAAATCAATTAATTATAAAAGAAAAATTAGACATTGGAACGAGTTGAAGCATTTGCTAACGTCTGATTTTACTGGTGTGCCCCGTTTGCTGGTCCGGTGCCCACCCCCCCCTTGCCACCGCGTGCTGGCGTTAGCCCCCGCCCCGGGAGCCAGACTTGCGTGCAGCAGGCTGAACTTCACGTGCTCGCCGCCGCCCGCGCTGCGCTAAGCCGCCGGGCCCGACCTTTGCGGCCGTTACCCGCGCCGCTTATGATTACGCTTTACGACCCTTTTGAGGGCATGCAGTTTGGCCCCGGCCGCTGCTTTCTCACCGGCCAGCCCGTGGGCCCGGCCGATACCGTGCCGGTATTTGCCGACTGGCTAACAGCTACTTACCACTTGGCCGAGCGCCCCATCTACCTGCTCGACCAAAGCCACACCACCTACGCCGCCCTGCGCCTGTCGCTGGTGCCTGCCCTGCACGCCCGCCTCGCCGCGCTGGAAGCCGAGGTGCAAGCCGCCGCCCTGGCCGGCCCCGCCGCCCTGCGCGCCCTGCCGCCCGCCCGCCTGTGGCAGTGGCTGAGCAAGATGTTCTACGGCATCTTCGCCGCCGAGCTGGTGCAGCAGCAAGCGCCGCTCATTAAGCCCCAGTATCCGCTGGCCGAAAACGTGCACCTGCTCCAGCGATTTCGGGCGTTTTTTCAGCTGCTGCAAGGCCTGCGCGTGCCCACCGACTACGCCGATTTTATCCCCGGCTCAGTGTTCGTGCTTGAAGTAGATGCCACCTATGAAGCCCCCGCCTTTGAGTACGACGACGACCTTAATACGCTGGTTTTCAGCATTAAAATGGGTAACGCCGTGGTAGTGGGCACGTTAGTGGATATTGGCTTCATCAGCCAGGCCATGCGGCAGGTGTACCACGATGCCCAGCGCCCGCTGCACCCCGCGCAAGTAGCTGAGTTTAAGGCCCGCGCCTACTACGCGGCCTACCTGCTGGCGGCCGTGCCCGACGTGTACCCCCGCCGCCCCGGCCCCCTCGACCCCCCCGGCACCGAGCTGGTGCTCGACGCGCTGGTGGACGACGTGACGGCCACCATTTTCAACCCCTGGGATAACCTCGGCTACGCCCACACCCTCACCGGCCTCTGGCCCCGCTGGGGCATCGGCGAAGCGCGCATCCTGGCCAATCCCTTTCAGCCCATGAGCCTGCTTTACAATGCGGAGGGCCGGGTGCAAAGCGCCGCCGAAGCCGCCGTGTGGCTGTAGAAAGAGTGGGGAATGCTACTGGTTTGCGGGGGTCGTCCTCCCCGGAGCACCCCACCCCTGGCCCCTCCCCTTCGGGAGAGGGGTGCCACGGCGGCGCTTGCATTGGCTTGCGTCAGGCACCCCTCTCCCGAAGGGGAGGGGCCGGGGGTGGGGTGCTCCGGGGAGGGCGACCCCGCACAGTGGTAAGCTCGTCCGAACGCCCCGCCCGGTCTGCCCGTATGCAAAACCCCGGCCTCACCAAGAGGCCGGGGTTTTTAGTAATCTCCCTTTTCTATGACTGCTTCTCTTCTCAAAGCCGGGGCTGCGCTGTCGGCCGCTAGCTTGCTGCTGGCCAGCTGCAATGGCAACGACTCGGCCACCAATCAGGCCCGCGGCACCATGCCCGCCGACTCTACGGCGGCCCACGTGCCAGCGCCCGTGCCCGCCAACTCGCCGCTCACCATCGTGGCCGAGTTCGCCGACCCGCAGGTAACGGGCGTGGCCGTAGCGCCGGGCGGCAAAATCTTCGCCTTCTCACCGCGCTGGGACTACAACCCCACTTTCCCGGTGGCCCTGGTGGGGGCCAACAGCACCCTCACGCCGTACCCCGACGCCGGCTGGTGCACCTGGAACGACTCGGTAAAGGCGGAGCCCCAGAAACACTGGATTTGCCCGCAGGCCGGCTACGTCGATAGCCAGGGCATGCTCTGGATAATTGACCCCGCCGCCCCTGGCCTCAAGTTCACAGTGCCCGGCGGCGTGAAGCTGGTAAAAACCGACCCTAAAACCGGCCAGGTGCTCCAGACCATTCTGTACCCCGAGAGCGTGGCCCCGCGCCATTCGTACCTCAACGATGTGCGCATCGACCTGCAAAACAACTACGCCTACCTCACCGACTCGGGCACCGGCGCGCTGGTCGTCACCGACCTCAAAACCACCAAGTCGCGCCAGCTGCTAGCCAAGCAGCCCTCCACGCTCCCCGATAAAGGCTTCATTACCAAGGCGCAGGGCCACGCCCTGTACGACCCCACTGGCAAGCCCGGCGCGTTCAAAGCCGACGGCATTGCGCTGAGCACTGATAACCAGTACCTCTACTACCGCGCGTTGTCGGGCCACTCGCTCTACCGCATCAAAACTGCCGTGCTCCGCAACGCGGCCCTCACTGAGGCCCAGGTAGAAGCCGCCGTGGAGAAGCTGGCCGATGCCCCCGCCTGCGACGGCATGGAGATGGATAGTAAGAACAACCTGTACCTCACGGCCTTCGAGAACGCGGAAATCCTGCGTCGTACGCCCGATGGCAAAACGGAAAGCCTCGTGAAAGAAGCCCGCTTGGAGTGGCCCGATACCTTCGCCTGGGACCCCGATGGCAAGTCCATCTACTTCACCACGTCGGCCATTCACAAAACGCCGAACTGGAATAAAGGCGTAGGCCAGCCCCGCGAGCCCTACCGCATCTATAAGATGGCGCTGGCAAAATAATTGCCGCGCTTGTCGCTAGCCAGGAAGCCGTTGTGTCTATGTCCGCGCAAGGCGCTGGCCATTGGCCGGCGCGTTCGCGGGCGGCTTACGCGGGCAATCGGCCGGGTGCGGGTTTCCTGCATCCGGCCCGGCGGGGTGCTGGCTACCATGCTGGGTGCCTTGGCAACTAACTGTATCTTAACGTCTTTGGTAAAAATGTCTACTTTTTCACTCGGGTGAGTCAGGATATCCATGCAGTGCCGGTGGCGCTTGTTCATGGTATCGTGCACCGTATACACGCCATCGAGCTTGGGCGAAATGCCCCGTACCCGCACCTTATCGCCGTAATTGAACTTACCGCCCCAGCGCGTCAGCAAGTCATTGGAGAGGGCCATCCAGTGCGTCTTGCTGCTATAGTGGCGCTTGATGCGTGAGTTGTCGGCCGTTACAAATGGCTCCTTATCTGTTTGACCCGGCACGGCCTGGTAGGCGGTAGCCGTTACGGTAAACGTGCGGGCGCTGGCTTTAAGCAGCTTTTTTTTCCGCGCGGTGCGCGTTACCAGCCGGTGGCTGGTGCCCGCGGAGGCAATAAACGTAGTGCGGTTGGTAGTAGCGGTAGTGGTTTCGGCTGGGTGCGGCCTGGTAATCAGGGCCGCAGCGGCTAGCAGAATGTTTGCCACTAATTTGACATTATCCATTCATAAAATAGTGATTAGTGCGCCAGTTAGGCCCGGCGTTCTGGGCATTCTTTCCTCTATAATAGTTAGAAGAAAGCCTTTAACAGTGAATGAGATAGAATGGTTGTGGATAAATTTATTGTCCAACAAACACTACCGCCATTAGCTTAAAGTGAGGTCCTTAGCCGGAAAAATTCTATCTGCGCCGGACTAGTATGGCCCACCGCAGCTAGTAGCAGCAGGCGCCGTACCCTGGCTAAAAAATGCCGTTGAGCATTGCTCGCAGGCCCCTAAGGGGCTAGGTATCCTGGCTAATTCAGTTAAATTGGCCAACCATCGGTAGCTCCGCCGATAAGCTCCGCAGTCAATAAGTTGGTTATCAGCAAGATTTGTAAACCCGAATGTAGGTTTCGCGCTTGCTACCAGCTAGTTTACTTTTGCATTGCTTTCGCCTGACCCTTCAAATTCCCGCAATGGATACCTACTCCTACATCGCCAACGCTGACGCGGCGGCCATCGAAACGCTGTACCAGGCGTACCGAAACAACCCCGAATCCGTCGATTTTGGCTGGCGTAAGTTCTTCGAGGGGTTCGATTTTTCGCAGCAGTTCCCCGAGGGTGCGCCCGTAGTGCCCGGTGCCGCTAGTGCCGCCCCCGCTACCAACGGCAGCGCGCCCAAAACCAGCGCCGCGCCCAGCCCCGGCCCCGTGCCGCAGCCCGATGGCTACGGCGTGCTCAGCACCGATGCCTCAACCAACGATGCCCCCGGCCTGGCAACTGGCGCAGTAGCCGCCGACAAGGAAACGGCCGTGCGTAACCTCATTCACGCCTTCCGCAGCCGCGGCCATTTGCGCGCCAAAACCAACCCGGTGCGCGAGCGCAAAGACCGTCAGGCCCGCCTGAACCTCGCCGACTTTGGCTTGAGCGACAGCGACCTGGATACCAAGTTCCGGCAGGGCGACGACCTCGGCCTGGGCCAGGGCGCTACGCTGCGCGAGATTGTGGCGGCGCTCACCAGCATCTACGCGGGCACCGTGGGCTTCGAGTACACCTACATCCGCGACCCGCAGGTGCTGGAGTGGTTCCAGCAAAAGACGGAGCACGACGCGCTGGCCTTCAACCCGGATGCCGACTATAAGAAGCGCATTCTCAAGAAGTTAAATGAGGCGGTGGTGTTTGAGAACTTCTTGCATACCAAGTTCTTGGGCCAGAAGCGCTTCTCGCTGGAAGGCGGCGAAACCACCATTCCCGCCCTCGACGCCATCATCAACCGGGGCGCCGAGCTGGGCGTGAAGGAAGTGATGATTGGCATGGCCCACCGCGGCCGCCTCAACGTGCTGGCCAATATCATGGGTAAAACGTACGAGCAGATTTTCTCGGAGTTTGAGGGCACGGCCACGCCCGACCTCACCATGGGCGACGGCGACGTGAAGTACCACATGGGCTACTCGTCGGAAGTAGAAGCCATTAATGGTCAGAAAGTTAACCTGAAGCTGGCTCCTAACCCTTCGCACCTCGAAGCGGTGAACCCGGTGGTGGAAGGCTTCGTGCGCGCCAAGATTGAGCACCAGTACGGTGGCGACTACCACCAGATTTTGCCCATCCTCATCCACGGCGATGCGGCGCTGGCCGGCCAGGGCATCGGCTACGAGCTGACCCAGATGTCGCAGCTGGAGGGCTACAAAACGGGCGGCACGATTCACTTCGTGATTAACAACCAGGTGGGCTTCACCACCGATTTTGAGGATGCGCGCTCGTCTATCTACAGCACTGATTTAGCGAAGATTATCGACGCGCCAGTGATTCACGTGAACGGCGACGACCCCGAGGCGGTGGTGTTCGCCGTGCGCCTGGCCACGGAGTACCGCCAGCAGTTTCACGCCGATATCTTCATCGATATGGTGTGCTACCGCCGCCACGGCCACAACGAGTCGGACGAGCCCAAGTTCACGCAGCCCACGCTCTACAACGTCATCTCGAAGCACCCTAACCCGCGCGAGGTGTACAACGCCACACTGGTGAAGCGCGGCGACGTCGATGCCGAGCTGGCCAACCAGATGGACCGCGAGTTCCGCGATATGCTGCAAGCCCGCCTCGACCAGGTGAAGCAGCAGCCGCTACCTTATAAGTACCAGGCCCTCGAAAACGAGTGGCGCACCCTGCGCCGCAGCACCAACGAAGACTTCGACCAGTCGCCGGAAACCGGCATCAGTGAAGAAGTTGTGGAGCGCGTGGCGAAGGCCCTGACCACGATTCCGGAGAATTTCCGGCCTATTAAGCAGATTGACAACCTGTTGAAGGAACGCCGCAAAATGTTCTACGAAACCCGCACGCTCAACTGGGCGGCCGGCGAGCTGCTGGCCTACGGCTCGCTGATGAGCGAAAACCACATGGTGCGCGTGAGCGGCCAGGATGTGCAGCGCGGCACGTTCTCGCACCGCCACGCGGTGCTGCACGACGCCGAAACGTCGGCCCCCTACAACTCGCTCAACCACTTGGAGGGCGAGCATGAGCAGCTGAGCATTTACAACTCGCTGCTGAGCGAGTATGCCGTGCTGGGCTTCGAGTTTGGCTACGCCATGGCCAACCCCACGGCGCTGGTGATTTGGGAGGCGCAGTTTGGCGACTTCGCCAACGGCGCGCAAACCATGATTGACCAGTTCATTGTGAGCAGCGAAAGCAAGTGGCAGCGCATGAACGGCATCGTGATGCAGCTGCCCCACGGCTACGAAGGCCAGGGCCCCGAGCACTCCAACGCCCGCCCCGAGCGGTTCTTGCAACTGGCGGCCGAGAACAACATTGTGGTGGCCAACATCACCACACCGGCCAACTTCTTCCACGCCCTGCGCCGCCAGCTCACCTGGAGCTTCCGCAAGCCGCTGGTGGTGATGTCGCCCAAGTCGATGCTGCGCAACCCGCTCTGCGTGTCGCCGATAGCGGACTTCACGAGCGGCCGCTTCCAGGAGGTGCTCGGCGACACGTTTGCCGATGCCAAGAAGGTGAAAAAGGTGCTACTATGCTCGGGCAAGGTATACTACGACCTGCTCGACGAGCAGCAGAAGTCCGACCGCAAGGACGTGGCCATTGTGCGCCTCGAGCAGCTGCATCCCTTCCCCAAAAAGCAGCTCGACGCTGAGCTGGCTAAGTACTCGAAAGCCAAGCTTATCTGGGTGCAGGAAGAGCCCGAAAACATGGGCTACTGGAACTACCTGCTGCGCTTCATGCGCCGCGAGCTGCACGACGTGGTGGCCCGCAAACCCTCGGCCTCGCCCGCCACCGGCTACAACAAGGTGCACGTAAAAGAGCAAAAGGAAATCGTAGCCCGCGCCTTCGACAAGCCCAAGGATGCCGTGGCCGACGAGCAAATCAAAGAAACCAACGAAGTGGCTAAAAAGCAGGACTAGCCAGTGTGCGGTAAGCTTTAGCTTGCCGTGTGTAGCAGGCTTTCATCACGCCACGGCAAGCTAAAACTTACCGCACACCCCATGATAACCGAAGAGCAAATTCAGGCCGTGGTGCGCCGCATCGTCGAAGGCTACGCGCCGGACAGGATAATCCTGTTTGGTTCGTACGCCTACGGCGAGCCAACGGAGCACAGCGACCTGGATTTGTTAGTGGTTAAAGACACTGATGAAACCCCAAAGCGAGAAAGGCAGCAACAAGTTAAGCAGTTGTTATACTCCGACTTGTGGGCTACTGACGTAGATATTGCTTCGCTGAATGCGAGCGAATTGCACGAGGTTAGCGCCAATCGTTGCCGCCGCGAATACGCGGCTTTGCAACGCGGACGTATTCTTCATGGCGTGGCTAGCCGGCCAGTCCGTGTGCCCGACGATGCGCCTCTTAGTAGCCAAGAGAGAATTGTAATTCAGCGCCTACTAAAAAGCGCTGAGCAAGACTTGGCTGCGACCCGCGAAGTGGGGCTCCAAATCGACTACTACGATATGGTAGCTCGCACCTGCCAGTCGGCGGCTGAGAAGCTGCTCAAGGCACGGCTTATGTCGTTGCGCGTGCAGTTGCCCGCCGGGCATGATTTGAATCTGCTACTGGCGGCCGTCAAGCGAAAAGAAGATGTGGAAGCAGCCATATGCCGGAAGGTTAAACTATTGGCTCCCTTTTCAGCGCTATTTCACGATTACTCTTTTACTGTAGCTACCCCGCCAGCAAAGCTTGTGTTGCTCGACGCAGCGGCGGCCATTTACCAGACTTTTACGCAGCGTATTCGGCAAAGCCTGACGTAATTCTTTCCTTTGCCAAAATTCCCGCTCCTTACCATGCCCACCGAAATCAAAATCCCCGCCGTCGGCGAATCCATCACCGAAGTCACCATTGCCAAGTGGCTCAAGAAAGACGGCGAGGCCGTGAAGCGCGACGAGGTTATCGCCGAGCTGGAATCGGACAAAGCCACGTTTGAGCTGCCCGCCGAGGCCGATGGCGTGCTCAAAATCCGCGTGGCGGAAGGCGAAACGATTAACATCGGCACCGTCATCGCCGAGCTCGATGGCGCGGGCGGCAGTGCTGCTCCGGCCCCGGCTAGTGCCCCGGCCGCCGCCGCGCCCGCCGCTACTACCGACCCGCTGAATAAGGGCGAAGAGAATGCGCAGGCCAGCGACCAGGCCGGTTACGGTGGCACCCCCGCCGACCGCCCCGACGCTGACCCCAGCACGCCCGGCGCGGCTTTGGCTGCCCCAAGCGCCCCCGCCGCAAGTGCCCCCGCCGCTGGTGGCAGCAGCTCGGTCGAGATGAAGATTCCCGCCGTGGGCGAGTCCATTACGGAAGTAACGGTGGCCAAGTGGCTGAAGCCCGATGGTGCGCAAGTAGCTTGTGATGAAGTAATTGCGGAGCTGGAATCAGATAAAGCCACGTTTGAGTTGCCCGCCGAGGCCGAAGGCATTCTACGCCACGCCGTGCAGGAAGGCGAAACCATCAGCATTGGGGCTGTCATTGCCCGCATTGAGAGTGGTAGCGGCGCAGCGGCTGCGGCCCCAGTTGCCAGCGCCCCGGCTGCGGCCGCCGCTACCCCCGCCTTGGCCCAGCCAGCCAGCGCCAATGCCAGCACCTACGCTACGGGCGTGCCCTCGCCAGCCGCCGGTAAAATCCTGGACGAGAAAGGCATCAAGGCCGCCGACGTAGCCGGTACGGGCCGCGACGGCCGCATTACCAAAGACGACGCCCAGAACGCGCAGGCTAAGCCCGCCGCACCTGCGCCCGCGCCGGCCGCTGCTGCCCCCGCCAACCAGCCGGCCGCTGCCCCCGCCCCAGCCGGCGAGCGGGGCCAGCGCCGTGAGCGCATGAGCAACCTGCGCAAAACGGTGGCCCGCCGCCTGGTGTCGGTGAAAAACGAGACGGCCATGCTCACCACCTTCAACGAGGTGAACATGCAGCCTATCATGGACTTGCGCAACAAGTTCAAGGACAAGTTCAAGGAGAAGAAGGGCGTGGGCCTGGGCTTTATGTCATTCTTCACCAAGGCCGTGTGCGTGGCCCTGCAGGAGTGGCCCGCCGTGAACGCCTACATCGACGGCGGCGACATCGTGTACTCCGATTTCTGCGACATCAGCATTGCCGTGTCGGCCCCCAAGGGCCTCGTGGTGCCCGTGATTCGCAACGCCGAGAAGCTGAGCTTTGAGGGCGTGGAAAAGGAAGTAGTGCGCCTCGCCGGCCTGGCCCGCGACAACAAGCTCACCATCGAGCAGATGACGGGCGGCACGTTCACCATCACCAACGGCGGCATCTTCGGCTCCATGATGAGCACGCCCATCATCAACGCGCCGCAGTCGGCCATTCTGGGCATGCACAACATCATTCAGCGCCCCGTGGCCGAGAACGGGCAGGTGGTAATTCGCCCCATGATGTACCTGGCACTCAGCTACGACCACCGCGTGATTGACGGCCGCGAGTCCGTCTCGTTCCTGGTGCGCGTGAAGGAATTGCTCGAAGACCCGACCCGCCTGCTACTAGGTGTTTAAGAAATATTAAATTGAATTATAAAAAGGCTGTCTTCATTGAAGGCAGCTTTTTTTATTTTTCTTTATTTTCATAAAATGTTAACAATCAAGAATTTATGCTCAATGTTTGCTTTGTTTCAGATATTTATACGCGTAACTAAAAAAGCTGTAACTAGTAACTTTGGGTGATTGGCCTTTAGCGAACTGTGTGTATGAGCCGTTTTACTTCCCCTACCTGTCATTCGTGCCCGAGCCGGCGTGGCCCACTGCTTGGCAGCTGCCTGCTCGAAGAGCTGGAGTTTGTGTCCACCACCAAGTCGGCCCAGCTTTACCAAAAGGGCCAGACCATCTACCACGAGGGTAGCTTGGCGCTGGGGCTGCACTGCGTGCACCAGGGCCGCATAAAGGTGACCAAAACGGGTGGCGACAGCAAGGAGCAGATTGTGCGTTTTGTGCAGCACGGCGATGTGCTGGGCTTCCGGGCGCTGCTCAGCAATAGCCCGTACTCGACCTCGGCCGTGGCCCTCGACGACTGTGTGGTGTGCTTTGTGCCCCGCGCCGATTTCCTGCGCCTGGTGCAGTCCAACCAGCAGTTTGCCAACTCGCTGCTGAAGCTGCTGGCCACTAGCCTGGGCGAGGCCGAAGCGCAGATGCTGCGCCTGGCCTACAAGCCCGTGCGCGAGCGCTTGGCCGAAGCCCTGCTGCTGGTGCGCCGTACCTTCGACTCGGCCGCGCCCCCCGGCCAGCCTTTCGCACTGGCCCTCTCGCGCGACGACCTGGCCGCCCTAGTAGGCACGGCCAAGGAAACCGTGAGCCGCCTGCTCTCCGACTACAAGGACGCGGGCATTATTGCCACCCGCGGCAGCCAGATAACGCTGCTCGATGAAGCGCGGCTACTGGCTATCTCGGCCCACTACGACTGAGCTATTAGCTACCGCTAACCACCTAAGCCAACGCCTGCTTCACCGCTGGGCGTTGGCTTTTTTAGTGGCCGCGAATGGGTAAAATAATATTGCTTACATAAGGCGATGGATATTATCAAGAAAAAATATCAGGCTCAATCAGCACCCGCAAATAAAATAATTGATAATGAAAATTAACAAAATAATCATATTTACTAAAAAATGTAAAGCGCTCTGATTTAACATAAATCAAATTAAATTGTGACAAATGTCATTTTTATTGCGAAGGCCTTATTCAATATTTGTAATAGAAATGCAGCACACTATTTTCATTTTCAACACATATTTTGGTGCGCTACTCCCACTTGCTTGATTACTGATGCGAATTGCTTTTATTCTATTCGTCTGACCTAAGGCCTGGTAGGTTTTTAGAAGTTTAGCTCTCGATTTTATGGAGGCTGGCTTCGTCGGGATAACTGCCGCCCGCGTGCCATGAACTTACCCTTTCTACGCTACATCCCGGGCCTGGGCGGCCCGCCCATCCGGGAGGTGGTAGCGGGCAGTGGTGCTGCTAGCGGCCCCGCTACCGCCGCCCTGCATTACCTGCTCACCGAACTGCCCGAACTACTACTAGCCGCCGTGCTGGACCTGCCTACCGGCCAGCTGCTGGCCACCTACGCCGCCGAGCGGCACTACCAACCCAGCCTAGTGGCGCAGTCGGTAGCCGCCGTGGTGCAGCAGGCCAAGCAGCTCCACCAAGGGCAGGCCGACGAAGAGCTGGAAGAGGTGCTGCTCACGCTTTCGGGCCAGCTGCACCTGCTGCGGCTGCGGCCCGGCAGCCAGCAAGTATTGTTTCTGGCCGTTGGCCGGCACGATACCAACCTGGCCCTGGCCCGCCAGCTCGCCCAGCAAGCCGCGCAGCTACTCGATAGCCCAGTAGCTTAGTGCATTGATTATAAACAGATTAACCCACTCGCTTTTCTCGCCTTTTTTCTGCGCCCTGTCCTATGAAACTCACCGCTACCCCCTTCGACCCGCAAACTGGCGAGTTGCTGCCCGTGTACCGAGATGCCTACCTGCAAGGTGACCTCGCCCGTAGCTCGGCCCAGGCCGTGGAAGCCTATCTGCACCGCGATGCCGGCCAGGCCCACTCCACCGTCACGCGCTGGCATCAGCTGCAAGCCACTGAGGCTCCTGCCGCCGCGCCCAGCTGGGTGCAGCAGCAGCTCACCTTCATCCGGGAGCAGCCCAAGCGGTTTCGGCAGCGGGCGCTGAGCCTGGTAACGGTGAGTGCCTTGCTAGCCGGCGTGAGCATGGCTGCTAGCAACCGGCCTTCCAACGTGCTGCCCATTGCCAAGCTGCCCGTAGCCAGCGCCCTGCCCGCCATGGCTAGCCTGGAGCTGGCTCCTGCGGCGGCCACCGCCGCCCGCACCGTGCTGGTGCACGGCCGCATCCTCAACGAAAAGGGCTTGCCGCTGGCCGGGGCTACCGTGCTGCGCAAAGGCACCGCCCACGGCACCAGCACCGATGCGCAGGGCAACTACACCCTGCGTGTGCCTGCCGATGGCCAAGCCACGCTGCAATACGGCTACGGTGGCTACCACGAGCAAGAAGTAGCCGCCGGCCAGGCCAGCACCGCTGCCACCGTCACGCTCCAGCCCAAGGCCAGCAAGCGCCGCCACTGGTTGTTTTTCTAATACCTGAATTTACGGGGTGCCCCAGGGGCATCCTCCCGACGATGTGAAAGCGAAAACGTACCGCAAACTAGTCGCCCGAAAACTGCAAGAAGACGCCCTCAAGCTGCAAGAATCTTTACCAAATACCCCCCCTCCCTCCGCCACCATGGCATACTCTAAGAATAGCCCCGCTGGGCAAGCAGTTGACGCAATTATTACTGACCTACCCAGCCTGATGGCCATAGCCGTGGTCGATGTGCAGTCGGGCATGGCCCTGGCCTCGCACTCCAACACGCCTACCATCAACCCCGAAACCGCCGCCGCCTATAACACCGAAGTAGTAAAGCAAAAACAGAAGGCCATGGCCGCCCTCAAGCTGCAAGGTGAAACGATTGAGGACATCCTCATCACCCTCACCAACCAGCTGCACCTACTCAAGCTCAACCCCTCGGGCACCAAGTTCATCTACCTGGTAGTGAATTCGCGCGATACCAACCTGGCTATTGCCCGGGAAGTGCTGCGCTCGCACGCGGCGAGCATCAACTAGCGCTAGTCAGAAAAACCGCTTTTTGTAAAACCCGGCCGCCCTGCGGTCTGGCTTTACCAACTTATCAAACGGAGCACCGGCCGGCTGGCTGGCGCTCCTTTTGATTTTCGGGCTATAACGTAAAAACCCCGCTGGCAAGCTGCCAGCGGGGCTTTTGTGGGCAATGCCGGAATCGAACCGGCGACCTCTACCATGTCAAGGTAGCGCTCTAACCAGCTGAGCTAATTCCCCGGGGCTGGGTGGCACGCCGGGCGTGCCGGGCGCAAAAGTACGCCGCCGGGCCCATTGCCAGCTGTGCGGGCCGCAACTTTTGGCCGCCGCCCGCGCAACTGGCCGGGCCGTAGTTTTCTTTGTAGCTATGCTATTGCTTTCTACGCTGCCGGCCGCGCCGGCCTGGCTGGCCACCTACCAGCACCACGAGCTGCTGCTGAGCCGGGGCCTGAGTGTGCTGGGCGTGTGGGCGCTGCTCAACCTCACCTTCAGCGGCTACGAGCTGCCGCGCACCGACCGCCGCACCTGGTACCACCACTTCCACCTCATGAACTGCGGCTGGGGCTTCATCAACGCTATTTTGGCGGCCGTGGGCATCCTGCGCACGCACCCCGGCCACCCGCCCGCGGGCTTTTCGCCCGCCGCTGCCCTAGCCGATATGCACTTCACGGGGCAGGTATTCCTGCTCAACGCGGCCCTCGACGTGGGCTACATTTTGGTGGGGGTGTGGCTGCTACGCCGCGCCACGGACCCCGCCGCCAAACAGCCCGAGCGCCTGCACGGCTACGGCCGCTCGGTGCAGCTACAAGGGGCTTTTTTGCTGGTATTTGATGCGGCAATGTACTTATTTTTAAGGTATTAGCTACTATTTACTGCATGAAAAAAGGCGTGCGCTACTCGGTAGCGCACGCCTTTTTTGTGGGGTTACTTGCGAAGCTAGGCATCCTTGCCGGCTAGTAGCAGCTCCTCAATTTTCTTGTTGAAGGCGTCCAAATCCTCGGGCTTGCGGCTGGTGATGAAGTTGCCATCGACCACTACTTCAGCGTCTTGCCACTCGGCGCCGGCGTTGCGTAGGTCGGTCTTCACGCTGGGCCAGCTGGTCATGTGCTTGCCGCGCACCACGTCGGCCTCAATGAGCGTCCAGGAGCCGTGGCAGATGGCGGCAACCAGCTTGCCCGACTGCGCAAACTCGCGCACGAAGCTTACGGCCGTGGGCTCCACGCGCAGCTTATCGGGGTTAATCTGGCCGCCGGGCAGCACGAGGGCGTCGTAGTCGGCCACCTTCACATCGTCCAGGGTTTTATCTACGTCCACTTTGTCGCCCCAGTCCGTCATGTCCCAACCTTTGATGGAACCTGATTTGAGGGAAATTACATCGACCATAGCCCCTTCATTCTTGAGAAATTTCTGGGGCTCGGTGAGTTCTACTTGCTCGAAGCCATCGGTGGCCAGGATGGCAATGCGCTTGCCTTTAAGCTTATCGCTGCTGAAAAGAGACATGGTACTTGTGGAAAAGGAATCGGCTGGAAAGAGTTTGCCGGAAGTGCTGCGTTGTACGCCCCGTGCCGGGGCCGGGTTGCTACGGCCGGGCTTAGATTAATCGGGCTGGCCGGCGGCGCGGCGCACCTTCTTGAGCTCCTGGCGCACAGTTTTCACGCGTTGGTCGAAGCCATCGGCCTCGTAGTCGATGCCGGGCACGTCGAGCTCATCGAGCAGGTCCATGAGGGCGTCGGCATGGTCGGTGCGGGTGCCGGCGGGCAGCTTTACAAAGGTCATTTCGGCCCATAATATGGCCAGCAGGCGCAGGCCATCGGCGGTGCGCATCTGCATCTCCACCACCAGGTTGGAGTTGTCGAAATGAATAAGCTGGGTGAGAATGCGCACGATAATGCCCTGGCGCGCCGGCTTGAGGTAGCTGAGCTGGTGCTTGGTAACGACCCAGGCGGCCTGCTGCTCGCGGGCCAGCTCGCCCATGTTGAGGGTGTAGTGCTCGGCCACCTGGTCTTCGCGGGCGTTGAGAAAGTAGTCGAGGTAGCGGGCGTTGTTGAGGTGGCCCAGCATGTCGCAGTCCTGGAAATGAACGCGGTGCTGGGTTTCGGGAGTGCGGAGAAGAGTAGCCATGCGGTAAAGGTCGGGCGGCTCTTTTAAACGCCAAAGTAGTCGGCACGCCTACTACTTTGGCGTTTTGCGGCTTATCTTTTCAGCCCCAACCACTTGCGCTCGCTTTGCCCCGCCCACCTGCCATGTTTGTGCTCACGCCCGCCCGCGCCGCCACCCTGCGCGCCCTCGCCGACACGTTTATTCCGGCCGGGCCCACGCCGGCCAGCGCGCCGCCCGGCTCCGCACTTGTGGACCTCGATATGCTAGCGGCCGCCATTCGGGCCCAGCCGCTGGGCGCGCAGGCCGAGTTTGGTCAACTGCTTGATTTACTGGATAAACCTTTAGCGGGTCTGACTTGGTGGGGGCCACTGCGGCCCTTTCGGGGGCTAGCACCCGCGCAGCGTGAGCGCCTGCTGCAAAGCTGGGCCGGCTCGCGGGTGCCCGCGCTGCGGCAGGGCTTTCAGGCGCTGCGCAAGCTGTGCACGTTTCTGTACTACGGCGGTAGCCCGGCCGATGGCTCCCTCAACCCGGCCTGGGCGGCGCTGGGCTACCCCGGCCCCGCGCTGCCGCCTGCCCCCGACCCACCCGTGACCACCGAGCGGCCCCTGAAGCCGTTGGCTCCCGTAGTTGATACTACCTATTACTGTGATGTACTGGTAATTGGCTCGGGCGCGGGCGGCGGCGTGGTAGCCGGCGAGCTGGCCCAGGCCGGCCACGACGTGCTGGTGCTGGAGGCCGGCCCCTACTGCCACGGCCCCGACTTCACGCAGCGCGAGGCCGATATGCTGGGCCGCCTCTACGACGGGCGTGGCGCGCTCAGCACCCGCGATGGCGGCGTGAGCATCCTGGCCGGGGCCTGCCTGGGCGGCGGCACCACCGTGAACTGGGCCGGCGCGTTTCGCACCCCCGACTACGTGCTCGACGAATGGGCGCGTGAGCACCGCGCGCCGCAGTTCACCAGCGCCGCCTTCCAGGCTAGCCTCGACGCCGTAACCCAGGCTCTGAGCGTGAACACCGACTACCCGCGCCACAACGGCCAAAACCAAGCCCTGCTCGACGGCTCGGCCCGCCTGGGCCAGGCCACCCAGCTCATTCCGCGCAATGAGAAGGAATTGACTGATAATGACTTGCATTTCCAGGGCCTAGGCTTCTCCACGCTGGGCGATGCCCACGGTATTAAGCAAGGCACCCTCAATACCTACCTGCGCACCGCCGCCGCCCACGGCGCGCGCCTACTGCCCGACACCCGCGCCGAGCGCGTGACCGTGGTGGGCGGCCGCGCCACCGGGGCCGAGGCCATGCACACCACGGCCGACGGCCGCCCGGTGCGCATCACGGTGCGGGCGCAGCGGGTGGTGGTGGCGGGTGGGGCCATCCAGACGCCGGCGCTGCTGCTGCGCTCGGGGCTGCGGCACCCGCACCTGGGCCGCCACCTGCACCTGCACCCCACCGTGGTGGTGGCCGCCCACTACCCGCACCCCATGCACTCGTGGCACGGCCCCAGCATGAGCGTGGTGAACGATACCTACACCCGGCTGCACGGCACCAACTTCGGCGTGAAGCTTGAAACGCCGCCCACCCACCCCGGCCTGCTGGCCATGGTGCTGCCCTGGCAGTCGGGCGCGCAGCACCGCCAGCTGCTGCAAGCCGCCAGCCACCTGGGCTCGTTCATTGTGCTCACCCGCGACCGCGCTGGCGGCCGCGTGCAGGCCGACAAGCAGGGCAAGCCATTGATTGAATATAAGTTATCGAAATTTGACAAGCAGAATATGCTGACCGGCGTGCGGGCTGCCGCCGAAATTCACGTGGCGGCCGGGGCGCACACCGTGTTTTTGCCCCACGGCACCCTGCCCACGCTGCACGCCGCGGGCGGCACCCTGCACAACCCCGCGCTGCTCGACCAGCTCACCAGCCTGCGCTGGCACCCCAACCGCTTTGGCCTCTACAGCGCCCACCAGATGAGCACCTGCCGCCTCGGCGGCCAGCGCGCCACCCACCCGCTGCGCCCCAGCGGCGAAACCGTGGAGGTGCAGGGCCTGTACGTGGCCGATGGTTCGGCCTTCCCGGCGTGCAGCGGCGTCAACCCCATGCTCACCATTATGGCGCTGGCCCACTACACGGCGCAGGGGTTGAAATAAGCCGTAGGAACGCGCCACGGCGCGTTTTGCCGTCGCTATTTGCGGGCGACGAACGTGCCTTGGCACGTTCCTGCCAATCAATAACTGCCCCACCCGGGCCTCGCCAGCACCTGGATACTGGCCATTCGCCCGGCGTTTGCGTAGGATGAGGCCGGTTTCTTTTGCAAGCCGCTTTCACCCTATGCATTCTGTTTCTGCCCTTCGCCCTTTGTTGGCCCTCGCCCTGATTGGCACCGCTAGCTGCTCCGTCTTTCATCGCCATCGCAATGATGCCCCCGCTCCGCCGGTAGTGGAGGCCGTGCGCACGCCTGATTCGCCCACGCCGCCCACCGCCGCCCGCGACCTCGCCGATGCCATGACCACCGTGCTCCACCTACGCCCCGAGCAAACCGTGCAGGCCCGTAAAGTGCTCAATTCCACCGTGGAGCAGGTAAACGCCGCCCGCCAGCAGTACCCCGCCCAGTCTCCCCAGCTCAAGGCTGCCCTGGGCCGCATCAACGCCTCGTCCGACAAGGAGCTGCGCCAGGTGCTGGGCCCCGTTTCGTACAAGGAAATGCAGGTCAAGCGCCCCCAGATTCAGGCCGAAATGCAGCGGAGGTAACTGATTGCGCCTGTAATAAAGCCCGTTAAAATACCCATCAGGCCGTCATGTTTCGGCAGGTTCAGCATGACGGCTTGATGGTTTTACCCACGTGTCTCTAAATCCCGCCCTGGCTGCACCCGCAGCGGGGCTACGTCGGTATCTTCGTACAACTCGCGCAGGGGCAGCGCCAGACCTAGGTCCGGGATTTCCAGCACGCGCTCGGGGGTGCTGAGCAGGGTGTAAATCCACTGCCCGGCCTCATCGCGCCGAAACCACTCGACCACCCAAGCCGTTTGCGATACCAGTAGGTAATGGCGTAAACTGTTTATCTTCTGATAATTAGCAAATTTCTCCGTGCGGTCATACTCGGCCGTAGAGGGCGATAGGATTTCGGCTATCAATACCGGGTTGCGCACTTGATAAGTTTCGCGGCGGTCGGCGGGGTCACAGGTCAGCATCACGTCTGGGTAAACGTAAATGGCTTTTTCTTGCACCACGAGCCGCACACTCGCATCGAATACCCGGCCGCCGCGTTGCCGCGCACCGGGCCGCAGCGCAGCCACTAAGTTGCTTTTGATAAGATTGTGCGATTTACTGGTACCTGTTATTGCAAATAGCTCACCAGCAACGTATTCATAGCGCTTTTCGCTCGTTTCTTCCAGCGCAAAGTATTCTTCCGGCGTGTAGCGGCGCGGCGTTAGGTCAGGCGTTTCCATTACATTTCCCGTTGCTCAAAGTAGCTGTTCAGCGCGTTATAAATACTTCAGCAGCAGGCCCAGCAAGCGCCGCACCCGCCCGGTGTAAGGCGGGTAAAACTGCTTGATGCCGGTGAAGCCCACGCGCTGCTGCAACACCGATTTCTCGTTGCTAAAGGCCAGGAAACCCGCGTGGCCGTGCGCCTTGCCTAGCCCGCTGTTGCCCACGCCGCCGAAGGGCAAGTCGGGGTGCGCGAGCTGGATGATGGTTTCGTTCACGGCCGCGCCACCGGCTGCTACGGTGCCGAGCAGGTAGCGCCGGTTGGCGGGGCTGGTGGTGAACACATACTGCGCCAGGGGCGGCAGCCGGGCGTTGACGTAGGCCGCCGCCTCGGGCAGGTGCTCGAAGGTGAGCACGGGTAGCAGCGGGCCAAATATTTCCTCTTCCAGCACGGCGGCCCCGGCGGGCACGTTGGTGAGAATGGTGGGCTCGATGTAGCACTGGTGCTCGTCGAGGCTGCCGCCCTGGGCCACGGTGGCGCCGCGCGTTTCGGCATCTTCGAGCAGGGCGGCCAGGCGCGCAAAGTGGTGGGCATTCACCACGCGGGCAAACGATTTGGAAGCCTTAATCGCCTCATTGTCGGGCCCGTAAAAGCGCGCCAGCGCCCGGCGCATTTCGGTCACTAAGGCGTCGTGCACGCGGGCCTGCACCAGTAGGTAGTCGGGGGCCACGCAGGTTTGGCCGGCGTTGAGAAACTTGCCCCACACGATTTTTTCGGCCGCGTCGCGTAGGTTGGCCGTGTCGTCCACAATGGCGGGGCTCTTGCCACCCAGCTCCAGCGTGATACCGCTGAGGTGCTCGGCGGCGGCGCGCATCACTATTTTGCCAATCTGGGGCGAGCCGGTGAAGAAAATGTGGTTCCAGGGCAGGCGCAGCAGCTCACTGGCCACCTCCTTGTCGCCCTCCAGCACCAGCACTTCGTTGGGCTGAAACAGTGCCTCGGCCAGCCGGCGCAGCAGGGCCGCGGTGGCGTGCGTTTGCTCGGCGGGCTTGATAACCACCGCGTTGCCCGCCGCAATGGCCGAGGCCAGCGGGTCGATGGCCAGATAAAACGGGTAGTTCCAGGGCGCAATAATGAGCACCACGCCTTTGGGCTCAGGCTGCACCCAGCCCCGGGTGCCCAGCAGCGCCAGCGGCGTACCCACCCGGCGCGGGGCAGCCCAGCTTTTCAGCTGCCGGCTGCTGTGGCGAATTTCGGTGAGCGAGGGCCATATTTCGGTGAGGTCGGTTTCTTCAGGCGGCTTCTTAAAATCTTGGTATAAAGCCTGTTGAATATCCTTTTGATTAGCCACAAGCCAATCGGCCAGGCGGCCCAGGCGGCGGCGGCGGGCGGCTACGTCCTCGGCCCGCAGCGCTGGGGCATTGGCCCGCAGGGCCGCAAACTCGTTGGCAAAGCGGTTGGGTGCCGCGGCTGAGGCAGCAGGCGGTGGGGTAACCAAGGAAACAGGAGCAGACATGCGCAGTAAAGCGGCCGCCAGCCAGCCACGCGCCGCCGCTATCCGCTTGAATGGTTGAAAGATAAGGCCACTCTGGCAAGTAGCAACCAGCCCGCTAGGGCAAAGATGCCAAACAGCGCCAAGCGGTTTGCCGCAAGGCAGAAAGGCCCGTTTCCAACCTGGAAACGGGCCTTTCTTACTGACTCAAGTAGCTTAGAACAGCGGCTTTTTTACCGTGCGCTTGCCGTTTTCGTCAATCTTAACCTTGGTGCCATCGGCCCGCTTGATTTTCAGCGAGCCGTCGTCGCTGCGCTTGATTTTAGCGCCGTTTTCGTACTTCACTTTGCGGTCGTCGTCGTTGTTTTCGAGCTTCTTGATACCCGAGCCCTGACCCACGCGAGCCCCCAGGCTAGGCTTGGCGGCCGGGGTGCTGGTGGTAGTAGTAGTGGTCGTGGTAGTAGCGGCGGTGTAAGGGCCAGCGTAATAATTGCCCTGGTTGTCGGTGTAGGTGCGGTAGGCGTCGGGGTCGGTTACTACCGTTTTTACCTCCTTGGTAGTCAAGTCGTTAGCAGCCATTACAGCAGCGTAGCGGCCGGTGGTGTCGGTGGTGTAGCGGGTGTCGATGTCGCGCAGGGCGCGGCCGCGGCTGTAGTAGATGTTTTGGAGGCGGGCCTTGGCTGCGGCATCCGTCGTTTTCAAGTCAGCGGCTACCTGGTTGGCCAGTTGGTCGGCGTTGCTGCGGTAGCTGGCGGTGTCCACCGTCGTGGTGGTGGTCGTGGTTTCGGTACCGCCGGGTACGGCCGTGGTTTCAGTGGTTTCGGTCTTCTTCTCGTTCGAGCAGGAAGCGAACGTGAAAGTGGCGGCCGTGGCCAAGAGCAGGAGTTTGGTGTTCATGAGATTAGCACAAAGTAAGGTGCGGCTTTCGCCGCGATTGGCAGCTAATACGGCTGGCCGAAAATGATGTTGCCAGCTCCTTAGCAAGGAGCTGGCAATCATTATGTTAACTCAAAGAAGAGACTTAGGCGTTTACCACCGAGCCGCCGTTGGGGTGCAGCGTCTGGCCCGAGAAATAAGAGGCATCCTCCGAAGCCAAAAACACGTAGGCCGGGGCTACTTCCGACGGCTGGCCGGCGCGACCCATGGGCACATCGTGGCCAAACAGCGGCAGTTTGAGCAAGCCTACGCCCGTAATAAACGGCGTCCAGATGGGGCCTGGGGCCACCGAGTTTACCCGAATGCCTTTCTTAATGAGTTGCAGCGACAGCGCCCGCGTAAATGCCTCAATAGCGCCCTTGGTCGAGGTATAGTCGAGCAGTGCCTCATTGCCCTTGTAGGCATTCACCGAGGTGGTGTTGATGATGGCCGCGCCTTCCTTGAGGTGCTTCAGCGCCGTGCGCGTGATGCGGAACATGGCGATGATGTTGAGATTGAAGATGCTGTCAAGCTCCTCATTGGTAATGTCTTCCAGCGAATCGTGCCAGTTTTGCTCGGCGGCGTTGTTCACCAGCACGTCGAGCTTGCCGTACTCGGCCACGGTGCGCTCCACAATCTCTTCGCAGAAGGTGGGCACCTTCAGGTCGCCGGGCAGCAACAGGCAGCGGCGGCCTTCGGCCTGCACCAGCTGCTGCACTTTTTCGGCGTCTTCCTGCTCAGTGGGGAAGTAGCAGATGGCCACATCGGCGCCTTCGCGGGCAAAATGCACGGCCACGGCCCGGCCAATGCCCGAGTCGCCGCCCGTAATGAGGGCAATTTTGTTGAGCAGTTTATCGGCCCCTTTGTAGCCCTTGCGGATGTACTCCGGCTCGGGCGTCATTTTGTGTTCGAGGCCGGGGTGGCCGGCACCTGCGTCCTGGTGCTGGGGCGGGAAAATGGTGGGTTTGTCAGACATGGTAAGTTGTGGATAAGAAACAGGTAGTAAGCGGCTCAACTTAACGGCCAGCCGCCGGCGGGGTTACTAACAAAATGAGTTTTTACTAAAAAAGCCGGTCCTTTGCCGCCGGCTTTTCCCCTGCTCCGTGCCCGACTCCATTGCTCCCCCCGCCCCCGACGATGCCCCCGTACCGCACCGCCACTTTGCGCTGCACAAGCCCTACGGCTACCTCAGCCAGTTTACCAGCGAATTTTCCAAAGAAGCGAAGAAGCACTTCCTGGGCGAGCTAGGCGACTTCCCGGCCGGCACCATGGCCATTGGCCGGCTCGACGAGGACAGTGAGGGCCTGCTGCTGCTCACCACCGACGGCCGTGTGAGCGAGCAGGTGCGCAGCCGCCATGTGGAGAAGGAATACTACGCCCAGGTGGATGGCGAGCTCACGCCCGAGGCCCTGGCGCAACTGCAAGAGGGAGTGGCGATTAGCATTCACGGCACGCCCTACTGCACGCTGCCCTGCCAGGCGCGCCGCCTGGCCACCGCGCCCGAGCTGCCGCCCCGCGGCCGGCGCATCCGCGACGACCGCCACGGCCCCACCAGCTGGGTGGCCATCACGGTGACGGAGGGCAAGTACCGGCAGGTGCGCAAAATGACGGCCGCCGTGGGCTTTCCCACGCTGCGGCTGGTGCGCGTGCGGGTGGGGGAGGTGCTGCTGGCCGACTTGGTGGCCGGGGCCAACCGGGAGGTAAGTAGTTTTTTCGGAAAATAAGGAGTAAATTCGGGACTTATTTCGGTGCGAGATGGTTATAAACTAGGCGGTTGCCGCCCGGTGGCAGCATCCCAACGCAACGCAGCCGAATACCCTACACACCCCCTATGGCCAGAGCGCAAGAGAGTTTCAGTAAGAAAGAGAACGAAAAGAAGCGGCAGAAAAAGCAGCAGGAGAAATCCGAGCGCCGCGAAGAGCGCCAGGCTAACAAGAAGGATTCGAGCCTGGAAGAGATGATGGCGTATGTCGATGAGAACGGCAACATCACCTCCACCCCGCCCGACCCGACCCGCAAGAAGAAGGAAATCAACGTAGAAGACATTCTGGTGGGCGTGCCCAAGCAGGAAGACCGCGAGCCGGAAGACGTTATGCGCACCGGCACCGTCACGTTCTTCAACAACTCCAAAGGCTATGGCTTCATCAAGGATGCCGCCAGCCAGGAAAGCATTTTTGTGCACGCCAACGCCCTGGGCGGCCTCCAGCTATTGGAAGGCAACAAGGTCACGTTTGAGGTAGAGCCGGGCATGAAAGGCCCGACCGCCGTGCGCGTGAAAATGAGCGCCTAGTCAACTTGACTGTATAAAAGGCGGCTGAAGCTCTGGGAGCTTCAGCCGCCTTTTTGCGTTTGGGCCATTTTGGGTCAAAGGCTCAGTACTACGGAATAGTATATTTAGCCTCGAACTAACTTCACCTGGCTCTAATGCAACGTCTTGTCTTACTAATACTCTTCTTCGCCTTCTCCTCGCAAAGCTTTGCCCAAACTAAGCAAAGTGACTTACTGCTGCTGGGCACCTTCCACTTCGCTAACCCCGGCGTGGACATTGTGAAGACAAAATCGTTTGATATTCTCGGCCCCGCCGCCCAAGCCGAACTGGAGGCGATGACCGATAAAATCGCTCGTTTTAAGGCTACTAAAATATTTGTGGAAGCTGAGTGGAGTAAGCAGGAGGAAATAGATGCATTGTACAAGCAGTACCTCGGGGGCACTTACGAGGCTTATGTCACGGCCAAATTTCCGGTTAGCCGCCACAGCTTTTACCTCAAAAATGAGATTATGCAACTCGCTTTTCGGGCTGGTAAGAAGGCCGGCGTGTCCCGCATCTATGGGATGGACTATACCCAGGCGGCCTTTCCCTACGACAGTGTAGTGCATGTGATGCAACAAGCTCACCAAGAGTCCTTAATCAAGCAAATGGAGGATGGCCACAAGGTTATGGAAGCAGAGCAGAACCGCAAGCTGACCACCCTCTCCCTCACCCAGCTACTACTTGATTTCAATACCCCCCAAAGCCTGGCCGAAAACAAGGGCGCGTACTTGAATCTCTTTAACCGAGCGGGCAATGTGGGAAATTTTGCCGGGTCTTACCTCGTTTCCGAATGGTACCGCCGCAATCTGTACATGTATTCCATTGTGCAGAAAACCATGACGGCCGAAGATGGCAACGCCGTAGTGTTGGTGGGCTCGGGCCACGCCGCCATGATGCAGGATTTCGTGAAATACGACAAGCGCTTTCGGCTGAAGACGCTGCAAGACGTGCTAGGGAAGTAGTCACCATTACCAAACGCAAAAAGGCGGCTGAAGCTCCGGGAGTTTCAGCCGCCTTTTTGCGTTTAGGTCGAGCAGGAAAAGCGCTGCTAGTGAATGGCAGCAAATTGCCCGCAACCCCGCCGCAAACCGGTACCGTATAGCCGCCTATGTCTGACTCGCCAACTTCCCCTACCAGCCCCGGCCAGGATGAGCCGGAGCTTACGCCTGCGGGCGCGCCCATCTACCGCTACCAGGAAGCGGCCCCATTTGAGTTGACCAGCGGCGACGACGCTACCATCTCGGCCATTGCCGACCACATTGAGCGCCACCTAGGGCCGGTGAGTGGCGTGTACCACGAGCTAATCTCCGACAAGGTGCACCTCGACGTGCACGTGGTGCCGCCCAGCGCCGACTTTCCGTTTTATACCCTCGTTACGTCGGGCATGAGCGACCGCCCCATGAACGTGCCGCCCGGGGCTTCCGCCGACGATGCCCCGCCCTTTGCCGAGCTGTGCATCTTGCTACCCAGCACCTGGAATATCCCCGCCGACCCGGCCGACGTAGCCACCGCCTTCGCCGATGAAAACGTATACTGGCCCATTCGCTGGTTGAAAATACTGGCTCGCCTGCCGCACGAATACAGCAGCTGGCTAGGCTTCGGCCACACCATCCCCAACGGGGAGGACGCCGTGCCCTTTGCCGACAACACCGAGCTGGGCTGCATGTTGCTGCTCACGGCGCTCAGCCTGCCCGAGGAGTTTCAGACCCTGGTCATCAGCCCCGAAAAAACGGTGCAGTTCTATACGCTCTACCCCATTTACCGCGAGGAAATGGAGTTGAAGATGGCGCAGGGGGCCGACGCCCTCATCGACCAGTTTGAGGCCTACGACATTGGCGACGTGCTAGACCTGACGCGGCCCAATACGGCGCTGGGTTAAATTGATTGCGCCAAACTAAAAGCGGCTGAATCTGCGGGAGCTTTAGCCGCTTTTTGGCTTCACTACAACCAAGTCTTAATTCCTGCCTTTTCACGACGCCAAATAGCTATGAGCTCCTACGCCGAAAACCTTACTGCTGCCAAGCAGGAATATCCTTTTGATAATTGGAAATCCTCGATTGACGATGGCCTAGAGATGTGGACTTTGGAAGAGTGTGACGAAATGATTGACACCTTCGACAGCCTTATAGCGCACTTGATTGCGTTGGGAGAAAACGGCGCAGAAAAAGAAAAGGTGGCCTTATTTGAAGAAGCTGTTGATAAAACGAATGAATGGACTGGTAGCATTGATACCCTTGCCCGAGAAGATTTAATCGACCTTATCGACACAATTGCTAACGCCGCCGGACTTGGCTATATCGACAACGATGGGGAAGGCTTATCTGCGGGCCGCGATTGGTAACCCGCACTTTCGTGGTAAATACAAAAAGGGCCGAAACTGACAGTTAAGCAGTTTCGGCCCTTTTCATTCGATACCGTTTCGAATTACATATGAATGGCCCGGTTCTCCGTAGCTGCCAAACACGCTTCTTTCATGGCCTCGGCGTAGGTGGGGTGCGAGTGGCTCATGCGGGCCACGTCCTCGGCGGAGGCGCGGAACTCCATGGCGGTCACGGCTTCGGCAATGAGGTCGGCGATGCGCGGCCCTATCATGTGCACGCCCAGAATTTCGTCGGTGGTTTTGTCGGCTAGCACTTTCACGAAGCCGTCGGTGTCGCCGCTGGCGCGGGCGCGTCCGCTGGCTTTGAAGGGGAACGAGCCCACTTTGTAGGCTTTGCCCTGCTCCTTGAGCTGCTCCTCGGTGTAGCCCACGCCGGCCACTTCGGGCCAGGTGTATACCACGCCGGGGATGAGCAGGTAGTTGATGTGCGGCTTCTGGCCCACGATGGTTTCGGCCACGAACACGCCTTCTTCCTCGGCCTTGTGGGCCAGCATGGCCCCGCGAATGACGTCGCCGATGGCGTAGATACCGGGCACGTTGGTTTGCAAATGTTCATCGACCTTGATGCGGCCGCGCTCTTCCATGGCCACGCCGGCAGCTTCGAGGTTGAGGCCGGCGGTGTAGGGCGCGCGGCCCACGGCCACGAGGCAGTAATCACCCTCAAATTTCACTTCCTCCCCTTTCGGGTTGGTGGCGGTCACGGTCACGACGTCGCCCTCGCGGGTGGCGCCGGTCACTTTATGGCTCATGAAAAACTCGATGCCGATTTTGCCCAGCACGCGCTTCAGCTCTTTGCCGAGGCCGCGGTCCATGGTGGGGATGAGCGAATCCATGAACTCGACCACCGATACTTTCGCACCGAGGCGGGCGTACACGGAAGCCATTTCGAGGCCGATAACGCCGCCGCCAATCACAATCATGTGCTTGGGCACTTCGCGAATGTTGAGGGCCTCGGTGCTGGTGATGATGCGCTGCTTGTCCTGGGCAATGAACGGCAGCACCGTGGGTTTGGAGCCCGTGGCGATGATAACGTTCTTGGTTTCAATCTGTTGGGCCTCGCCGCCACCCAACGGCGTGATGCTGAGGTGGTTCTTATCCACGAACGCGCCGACGCCGGTGAGCACGTCGATTTTGTTTTTCTTCATCAGGTAGCCGATGCCCTCCACGTTGGCCTTCACCACGCCGGCCTTGCGGTCAATCATGCGGTTCATGTCCACCGTGAGGTTATCGAGGCCGATGCCGTGCTCGGCAAACACCGAGTGGGCGTTGTGGTAGTGCTCTGAGGAGTCGAGCAGCGCCTTGCTGGGGATGCAGCCCACATTGAGGCAGGTGCCGCCCAGGGTGGGGTACTTCTCGATGAGGGCGGTTTTCAGGCCCAGCTGGGCGCAGCGAATGGCGGCTACATATCCGCCGGGGCCCGAGCCCACAACGGTCACATCATACTGATTCATACTCACAAAAATCAAGTGAAAGCCGGCGCGCGGCCAGCTTCACAAAGATACGCGGGCCCCGGCCGCGGCAGGCATGGCCGCGCGACTAATGCGCTTGCCAATACCACTTTATCCAAAATAAAATACCCCGCCGAATAGCGGGGTATTTTATTGTTTGTCAGCTATTTATACGTGGTAAGCTGCGCGGTGGCGCAGGGCGCTACGCGGCTAGGACTTAGGCCGCGGGCTGAGGGCCACGCCGCCGGCCAGCACCAGGGCGTCTTCGCCCGCGCCGATGGTGGAGGTGGCAATACCCGTTTTTTCGCTCAGGCCCTTGCGCAGGTAGAAGGTCAGAAACGTAGCGGCCACGGCACCCAGGCTGCCCACCAGGGCTCCCGTTAAGGCGCTGCCGCCCTGGCTCTTATACCAGGTAGCGCCCACCAGCGCGCCCGAAGCCGCGCGCGCCGATAGCTGCTGCGGAACAATGCGGTCGCCGGTGTTGGGCAGCTTGTCGCCCACTATTTCGCCGGCGGTCAGCACCTTGAGGGTGGCGGCCACGCCGGGCTTGGTAAGAAAGCGCAGCGGCGACGAGGCCATGCCGGGGGCCAGGGCCCGGTGCGACAGGTAATCGGCTAGAAACATGGGGCCGCTGGTGGCGCGGGCCCCCGTGATGGCGGCAAAACCCAGCGCGGGCCAAAACTTGGCGGTGCGCGGCGCGGCGGCCGGGGCAGACTTTTTGAGCTTCTTGGATTTCATGGGAAAGTGAAAGGGAATCAGGGAACGAGTTGCTTTTTAACGCAAAGCGGCCCAAAACGGCTAGGTGCGTAGTGGGCTATTGGCCTTCAGCTGCTAGCTATTGGCTTTTGCATTGATAAATAGTGAGTTACAAAAAGGACGTATCGGTTTTATTGCGCCTGAATAGTTATGCCGGCGCGCATGCCCGGCCAGACGCTGCGTGCGCCACGACCCTGTTATTCTGCTATTTGGGCTGAGTGCCAGCGGCACGCCAGGCACGCTGCGTCGCGCCAGAAGTATAGCTAACGCCCACAAAAGGCCTCCGTTCGGCGGGCGTTCGGGGGTGTTGGTCGGAAGGCAAAAACCGACTGGTAGGGGAGGGAGTAAGTTGCTGTGTCGTTATCCCTACCGCTGCCCGCCATGAGCCACTCTACCCAGTACTTTCGTAATCCCGCCGCTGCAATATCTTATTGCTCAAAGGGTTATATTCGGACTGACTGGCGCTCGATGGCGGCCGAGCCCGGCGAGCTGCGGGCCATTTACGAGCACGTGCTGCGGGCCATGCAGCGCTACCACGTTACGGCGCTGCTGTTTGTGCACGGGCAGCCGGAGGAAATTCCGGCCGCGACGCAGCGCTGGCTGGTGGCCGAGTGGGTACCCCGCGCCATCCGCGAAGCCGGCTACGAGCGGTGCGCCCTGGTCGAAACCAGCCACAGCAGCCCTGGGGCACCCCAGGCCATTGGACATCAAGTAGCGGGCAGCATGGAGTACGCTTTCTTCGACGAAACTGCCGCCGCGGTAAGCTGGCTGCTGCACGCCGAAGCCACGGCCGACTAGCCGGGCCGGGTGGCCAGTACTTCCTCCAGCACCTGGCGCGAGTTGGCCAGGCGCGGCACCTTGCGCTGGCCGCCCAGGCGGCCCCGGTGGCGCAGCCAGGCCTCAAAGGTGCCCGCGGGCACAAAGTGCACGCGGGGCGGGGCCAGGGCCAGGTCGCGGTGGCGCTTGGCATCGTAATCTGAGTTCAGGGCACGTAGCTCTTTATCAAGTACTTGTCCGAATAGTGCGGTATCGGCGGGCGGCGGGCCGCTCAGTTCTACGGCCCACTCGTGGCCGCCGCGCGAGGTGCCGCCGCCCGCCGCAAAGTAGACGGGTGCGGCCGTGAAGTCGCGCACGGCGCAGCCCGTGGCGGCGGCGGCGGCAGCAATGGCCGTTTCGGCATTTTCCACCACCACTTCTTCGCCAAAAGCGTTGAGAAACTGCCGGGTGCGCCCCGTAATGCGCACCCGGTAGGGCCGCAGCGAGGTAAAGCGCACGGTGTCGCCCACCAGGTAGCGCCACAGCCCGGCGCTGCTGCTGATAACCAGCGCGTAGCTGGGCCCAATGGTCACGTCCTCTAGCGGCACGGGGCGCGGGTCGGGCTGGTCGAACTGCCCGGCGGGCAAAAACTCGTAGTAAATGCCGTGGTCGAGCAGCAGCAGCAGGTCGGCGCTGCCGGGCTCGTCCTGCAAGGCAAAGTAGCCCTCCGAGGCATTATAAATTTCTAGGTAGCGCAGCTGCTCGCCGGGCATAAGCTCTTGAAAGAGTGACTTATACGGCCCGAATGCCACCGCGCCGTGCAGGAACAGACCCAGCCGGGGCCACACGGCGCGCAGGTCGCTGGCCCCGGCTAGCGTGAGCACGCGGCGCAGCAGCACCAGCATCCAGGTGGGCACGCCGGCCAGCACGCGCACATCCTGGTGCAGCACGTGGCGGGCAATGCGCTCGATTTTTTCTTCCCACTCATCTAGTAGTGCTAGGGATAGGGGCGGGGTGCGCAGGGTTTGGGCCCAGCTAGGTAAGCTGTTCATTACCAGGGCCGATACATCGCCGGTGAGGGCCGCCGCGTTGAAGGGGCTGGGGCCCAGGCTGCCGCCCAGGCTCAGGGTTTTGCCTTGCAGCAGGCGGTGGGCGGGGTAGAGGTGGGTGGCCAGGGCCAGCATGTCGCGCCCGGCGCGGTAGTGGTTGTGGTGCAGGGCCTCGCGGGTGAGGGGCAGGTACTTGCTGCGGGCGTTGGTGGTGCCACTGCTGCGGGCCTGCCACTGCGGGGCGGGGCCAGGCCACAGCACATCGGGCTGGCCGCGCAGCACTTTCTCCAGCTCGGGGTACAGCTCCTCGTAGGTGCTTACTGGCACGCGCTGGCCAAACTCCTGGGCGCTCAAACCGGGTGCGTAGCCGTAGCGCTGGCCCCAGGCCGTGCCCCGCGCCCGGCCCAGCAGGTAGCGCAGCACGGCCGCCTGCGCCGCCAGCGGCTCGTGCCGCACCCGCGCCAGCCGGGACAGGCTGCCAAGCTGAACGGCGCGGGCAATAAGCTGGTCAAGCACTGCGGTTTAATTGGTAGTTAGTAAGTAAAAATCGTTTGTCATTGCGAGCGCAACGCAGTGGAGCGCGGCAATCGCATCAGAACGAAATCGTTCGTGCGTCGTGCTGGTGCGATTGCCGCGCTCCACTGCGTTGCGCTCGCAATGACAACTGGTGCGGCTGATGATGTGGAAGTTGCCATTACTCTTCCCTACTCAAACGTCTTCCGCTTTTTGAGCTCGAAGTCGCGGCCCAGGTACACGCGGCGCACGGTTTCGTCGGCGGCCAGCTCCTCGGCGGTGCCGGCTTTGAGCAGCTTGCCTTCGAAGAGCAGGTAGGCGCGGTCCACTATTTCGAGGGTTTTGTGCACGTCGTGGTCGGTGATGAGCACGCCGATATTCTGGTTTTTGAGCCGGGCCACGATGCCCTGGATTTCTTCGGTGGCAATGGGGTCCACGCCCGCGAAGGGCTCGTCGAGCAGCACAAATTTGGGGCTCACGGCCAGGGCGCGGGCTATTTCGGTGCGGCGGCGCTCGCCGCCGCTCAGCACCTTGCCCAGGTTTTTGCGCACGTGGCCCAGGCTGAACTCCTCCAGCAGCTGCTCTACTTTATCAAGCTGCTCTTTTTTGGGCATGTCGGTCATTTCGAGCACCGAGAGGATGTTTTCCTCCACGCTCAGGTCGCGGAACACGCTGGCTTCCTGGGCCAGGTAGCCCATGCCGCGCCGCGCCCGCTGGTAAATAGGCAGGCGCGTTACCTCCTCCTCGCCCAAAAAGATGCGGCCGCCGTTGGGCTTCACCATGCCCACCATCATGTAGAAGCAGGTGGTTTTGCCGGCCCCGTTGGGGCCCAGCAAACCCACGATTTCGCCCTGCGCCACGCTGAGCGACATGTCGTTGACGACGGTGCGGGCTTTGTATTGCTTGACGAGGTGCTCGGCGCGGAGAATCATAGGTGGCACAAAGGTAAAACTGCGGCCGCCGTGCGGCTCGCCCGCCTCCAACGCCCGCCCGGCCCGGTAAGTATGGCCCCGGTCTGGCTCCAAAAACCCCGAAAAAGCCAACTAATTAGGTTGTTTATGCTAGGCAATAATACTTTTTAAAAAAAGTTCCCCGCGCCGGAATCCGAGAATTACTTATGGGCGTAAGTTCCTGACTTTCGGGTCAATCACTCACTTGGTAACCTGATTTGACTCTGTGTCAAATTGGTTTTTCAACCCACTTTCCGGTGTGCCGGGCAGCCGCGCCTTCTGGGCCCCGGCTCCTTCGTTGTGCGGCACCTCCCCGAAGGCTACCCGCCGCTCTCTACCGGCTTGCTTTTGCTGCCGGGCAGCAGGCGGGCGCATCTCTTTGCGTAAAATATTGATTGTAAGCACATTAGTAAGTTAATGTGTTTTTGCGCGTTGTTTCCCATTTCCACTTTTTCCCCTTTCCATTTTCCCATGAAGCATCTGTTAACCAAACCATCGCAGTGGCTGGTAGCGGCTTGTGCCGTTACGGCGCTCTCGGTCTGGAGCGCCACGCGCTACACGCCCCTGGAGGCCAGTAGCCACCGCGAAGCTCCACTGATTGCCGACGACCCGCTGGCCGACAACACCGACGTGTACGCCTTCGTGGACCCCAACGACGCCAACCGGGTGGTGCTCATTGCCGACTACATTCCGTTTCAGCTGCCGCAGGGCGGCCCCAACTACGTGACGTTTGGCGAGAATATTCGCTACGAAATCCACGTCAAGAACAAAGCCACCACCAACGACGACGACATCACCTATCGCTTCACATTTACTAGGACCAACGAAGACCCCAGCACGTTTTTCTACGCGCGGCTGGGCAAGCAAAACCTGAAAACCACCTACACCTGCGAGAAAATCGTGGGGGGCGTTTCGACCACCATCGTCAGCAATGGCACCGTGCCGGCCTACAACGTGGGGCCGCGCACCAACAACTCGGGCGTGGGCCTGAACCAGGCGGCCTACACGGCCTACCGCCAGGGCACGGTGGCCAATGCCACCGGCGCGGGCGGCGAGCAAGTGTTCTGCGGCTCGTCCGACGACCCGTTTTTTGTGGACCTGGGGGCCATATTTGACCTCGCCGGCCTGCGCGTGAACAAGGGCAGCCGCGATGGCCTGGGCAAGTACAACGTGCACTCCATTGCCGTGAGCGTGCCGATTGCCACGCTGCAAAAGGACGGCAAAACGGTGGGTCAGGCCAATACTATCCTGGACCCCGACTACGTGATTGGCGTGTGGGCCTCGGCCAGCCGCCCCACCATGCGCACGCTCAGCGCCACCGGTGGCACTACCACCGACAACATGACCTACACCCAGGTATCGCGCCTAGGCATGCCGCTGCTGAACGAGGCCATCAACCCCATCGGCAGCAAAGACGCCTGGAACCGCGCCAAGCCCGGCAGCGAAGCCGCCGCCACCGATACCTACCTCTCAAACCCCGAACTGGGCCTGTACATGGCCGACGATAACCCCCAGAACGGCGCGGCGCCCAAGCCCGCCGGCCAAACCTATTTCGGCCAGGCTATTCCGGCCCTCGCCGCGCTGCGCATCCAAAGCAAGTCGCTGGCGGGCCAGCCGCTGCTGGGCGGCGCTAGCTTCGCGGGCTTCGATTTCCGCGATGGTGCGGCCGGCTTGAGCGGCCTGCTGGGCAATTCTGCCTTCACCGATGGCACGGCCCTGGCGCCCAGCTCCAAGGGCGGCTTTGGCGAATACTTGCTGAATAATGGCCAGGCTGGCCAGCCGCGCTCGGTCGATATCAAGCCCATTTTTCACACCGGTGTGCCCAACCTCATTCCCTACCAATTGGCGACGGGTAAGGGCGGTAACCCATTGGCCGCAGGTAAGCCCTTCATCAACAACTTCTTGCCCGTATTTGGCGACATGCTGCGCCTGAACATGGCCGTGCCCGCCACCCCGCGCAACTCGCCCGATTTCAGCAACCAGGGCCTGCTGGCCGCCGCGGTGCTGGGCCTCACCGACCCACGCTACAACGGCAATAAGAACCTCCAGAGTATCCCCAACATGGACGGCTTCCCCAACGGACGCCGCCTCGAAGACGAAGTAGTGAAGATTGAGTTGCAGGCCGTGAGCGGGGCCGTGCTGGCGGCCATTGGCCTGTGGTACGACGACTACGCGCCCACCAGCGCCTCGCCCGTGACGCCGCAGCTGAAAGGCGTGCTGAATTTCACGGCCGGGGTCGAGAAAAACGACACGACGTTCCGCGCCGCCTTCCCCTACGTGCAAACGCCGTGGCAGGGATTCCGCATTCGCCGCTAACTCATTGTCTCACTCCTGCTATCGTTTATTAACATGACTTCCAAACAGTTACGTATTTACGTCACGCTGCCGGTACTCGCGGCAGCGGCGGTCGGCCTCTCTACCTGGAGCCAGATTCGCTACACGCCCCTGGAGGCGTCCTCGCACCGCGAGGCCCCGCTCATCGCCGACGACCCGGTGGCCGACAACACCGACCTCTACGCCTTCAAAGACCCCAACGATGCCAGCCGCATCGTGATTGTGGCCAACTACATCCCGTTTGAGCTGCCTCAGGGCGGGCCCAACTACTCGACCTTCGGCGAGAACGTGCGCTACGAGATTCACGTCAAGAACGACGCCACCAACGCCAGCAGCGACGACATCACGTACCGCTTCACGTTCAAACGCGTGAACGAAGACCCCAGCACGTTTTTCAACGTCCGGCTGGGCAAGCAAAACCTGAAAACCACCTACACCTGCGAGAAAATCGTGGGGGGCGTTTCGACCACCATCATTACCAATGGGGTAGTGCCGGCCAATAATATCGGGCCGCAGTCCATCAACGGTGCGGCGGGCCTGGCCAAAGCTGGCCCCTACGAAACGTCGGTGCGCGAAAATGCCATTACCACGGCTTCGACGGGCGAAAAAATGCTCTGCGGCCCGGCCGACGACCCATTCTTCGCCGACCTGGGGGCCATTTTTGACCTGGCCAACATCCGGCCTACCACCGCTACCGATGGCTTGTCGCACAAGAACTGCCATTCGATTACGATGAGCATTCCGGTGGCCAGCCTGCAAAAGACCGGCCTGGCCGTGACGGCGGCCAAAAATATTCTCGACCCCGACTTTGTAATCGGCGTGTGGGCCTCGGCCAGCCGCCCCCAAATGCAGACCTTCGACGCTGCTAACGGCCAGGGTGCCAGCGGCAACTGGGTGCAGGTATCGCGCCTGGGCATGCCGCTCACCAACGAGGTTATCAACCCCCTTGGCGGCAAGGATGCCTGGAACGCCCGCACGCCCTACGCCGAGGCCCCGATAACGGATACCTACCTCTCGAACCCCGAGCTGGCCCTCTACATGGCCGACGATGCACCCAAGAATGGCGCGGCTGCCAAGCCCGCCGGCCAGACCTACTTCGGCGAAGCCATTCCGAACATCGCGGCCCTGCGCATCCAAACCAAGTCGCTGGCCGGCCGGCCGGGCTTTGGCAACGGCTTCGACTTCCGCAATGGGGCTCCCGGCCTGAGTGCCCTGTACAACAGCGCGCCGGGCTCCAACGCGGGCACGGCCTTTGCGCCGGCCGTGGATGGCGGCTTTGGCGAATACCTGCTGAACAGTGGCAACGCCGGCTCGCCCCGCTCGGTTGATATCAAGCCCATTTTCCATACCGGCGTGCCCAATGCCATTCCGTACCAATTGGCGACGGGCAAGGGCGGCAACCCGCTGGCAGCGGGTAAGCCGTTCATCAACAACTTCTTACCCGTAATCGGTGACATGCTGCGCCTGAACATGGCCGTGCCCGCCACCCCGCGCAACTCGGCTACTTTCAGCAACCAGGGCTTGTTGCAGGCCGCCGTGCTGGGCCTCACCACCAGCCCGTATAAGGATAACGCCAACCTGGAGTTTATTCCGAACATGGACGGCTTCCCCAACGGCCGCCGCCTGGAGGATGCCGTGGACCAGATTGAGCTGAAGGCTGTGAGCGGCGTAGTACTGGCCGCCATTGGCCTGTGGTACGATGACTTTGGCCCGACGGCTACCAACCCCGTAACGCCGCAACTAGGTGGCGTGCTGACCTTTACGACGGGTGTGGAGCGCAACGACACCACCATCCGGGCCGAGTTCCCGTTCCTGCAAACGCCCTGGAGCGGTACCAGCCCCGCCAGCGGTCCCACCAATACTATTGTGGCGCCCAACCTGGTAGTAAGCACCGCCATGCCGGTAGAAGCGGGCACGTATAACGACGTGACCATCACCAGCACGGGCGCGGCTTCCTTCAACGGCCCCATTGTGGTAAATGGCACCCTGACCGTGCAAACCGGCGGCAGCCTGAGCACCCGCGGCGTGCTGGCTACCAACTGCCAGCCCATCACGGGCGCGGGCAGCTTCGTGCTGCAAGCCGGCGCCACGCTGCGCGTGTGCGCTTCGGACGGCATTGCCGCCACCGGCGCTACCGGGGCTATTCAAGTTGCCGGCACCCGCAGCTACTCGCCCGATGCCAGCTACGAGTTCAACGGCCTCGATGCCCAAACCTCCGGCGCGGGCTTGCCCAGCCGGGTGCGTAGCCTCACGGTGAACAACGCCGCCGGCCTCACCCTCACCAACGGCGGCGTGGCCGTGGCCCAGACCCTGGCCCTCACCAGCGGCAACCTGACCACCAGCACCAGCCAGATGCTGACCTTGCTCTCGACACCTACCGCCGGCACCGCCCTCGTGGTGAACACCGCTGGCTCGGTAACGGGCCCGGCCACCATGCAGCGCGCCATCGACCCCACCTTCAATGCTGGGGTTGGCTACCGCCACTACAGCTCGCCGATGGTAAGCACCACGCTCAGCGACCTGACCACGACTTCGGGCTTCACCGCTATCTACAACCAGGCCTACAACAACTCGCCCACGCCCGGTTCGGTAACGCCCTTCCCGAACGTGTATATCTACGACCAGGCCCGCGTGACGACCAGCGGTAGCGCCGGCTCGATTGATTTCGACAAGGGCTTTATGGTGCCGCTGGCCAGCGACGTAATGACTCCGCTACGCGGCTACGACCTCAACATTACGTCCGGGGCCACCGCCGACCTGATGGGCACGCTCAACAACGGCCCCCTGAGCATCGGCAGCCTGGCCCGCGGCACGCAGGTAAAAAGCGGCTGGCAGCTGCTGGGCAACCCCTACCCGTCGCCGCTCGACTTCAGCCAGACCACCGGCGTAACGCGCACCAACCTGGATGATGCCGTGTACGTGTACCAGAGCACCGGCCAGTACGTGGGCCAGTACCGCGGCTACGTTAATGGCATGGGTGGCAGCCCGTTGGTAGCCGCTATGCAGGGCTTTTTTATGCGGGTAACCACGCCCGGCACCGCCAATGGTAGCCTGGCCCTCACCAACGCGGCCCGCGTGACCACCTTCGCCACCGCGCCGAGCTTCAACCGCACTGCGGCCGACAGCCGGCCCCAGGTGCGCCTGCGCCTGCAGGGCAGCACCCCGCTTATCGACGAAACTGCGGTGTACTTTGAGCAAGGCGCCACCGCCGCGTTTGACCCGCACTTCGACGCCTTCAAGCTAGCCAACTCGTCGGGCATGAACGTGAGCAGCCTCATCACCGGCGACGAGCTGTCGGTGAATGGCCTGGCTCCGCTCACGGGGGTCACCACCGTGCCCCTCAACGTGCAGGTGGCCGGTGCGGGCAGCTACAGCCTGAATGCCGTGGACGTGCTCAACTTTGGGTCGGCCACCCGTGTGTATCTGCTTGATACGCAGACTGGGGCGCGCATCGACCTCAGCAAGCAGCCGGTGTACAGCTTCACGGCCAACAGCGCCTCGCTGACGGGCCGCTTTAGCCTCTACTTCGGCCCCGACAATGCCCTGGCTACGGCCCCCGCCGCCGTTGCCGACCAGGTGAAGCTGTTCCCGAACCCGGCCAAGGGCAACTTCACGGTGGTAGTGCCCGCCGAGCTGGGCCGCACGCCGGTTACGGCCACGCTCTTCAACCAGCTGGGCCAGCAAGTGGCGCAGCAGGTGCTGCCCATGACGGCCGCCGGGGCTACCGCCCAGTTCGACGTATCGTACCTCGCCCTGGGCGTGTACACGCTCCGCCTCAAATCGGGTGATAACCAGGTGGTAAAGCGCGTGGTGATTGCTAATTAATGCCCCAAAAAACCCCTTCTTCGGCCCGGTATCCGGGTCGGAGAAGGATGGTTTTTTGCGCATAATCCTTTCTCCTTCAGCTGATATTAACATGAAAAAACAGTCAATCTTAAAAGGGATGGGTGCCGCAGCTGTGGCCCTCTTGCTCACCACCGGGGCGGCCCATGCCCAGGCCGATACGGGCGGCCCTGCGGCCACGCCCCAGGCCCCCGACCCCACGGCCGTGCCCCTCGATGGCGGCGCTTCGCTGCTGCTGGCCAGCGGCGTGGCGCTTGGCCTCAGGAAGCTGCGCGACCGCCGCCGGGCCCGCTAACTGGCACCAGGTAGCCGCTTTTACACCGCAAGCGCCGGTTCTTCCTCCGGGAGGGGCCGGCGTTTGGGGTGTAAAAGCGGCTACTTGGTACCTGCGATTAACTTTACGCCCCGCTGCTACCACATTGGCTGGTAGCAAATCAGCTTCGGTTAAAAAATTACCACTTTCGCCCATGGCAACCCCCGACCCCCAAAAAGAACAGCTTTTCTCCGACATCGCCGCCCGCCTGGCCACCCAGGGCTTCCGGGTGGACCGCCAGGACCCCAGCCGGCCCTGGGGCGGCTTTTTCGTGCTCGATGAGAGCCAGGCCCAGCAGTTTGCCGATGTGTACTTCAACGGCCTCGACGTGGCCAAGCTGCGCATTTCGGGCCAGCTAAGCCCCAAGATTTTGCTGGTGGCCCCGCGCCAGCGCCTGAGCTGGCAGTACCACTTCCGCCGCGCCGAAATCTGGCAGGTAGTAGAGGGCCCGGTGGGCGTGGCCATCAGCGACACCGATGAGCAAACGGAAGTAAAATCGTACCAGCCCGGCGAGCGCATCGTGCTCAAGCAAGGCGAGCGCCACCGCCTGGTGGGCCTGGCCGGCTGGGGCGTGATTGCCGAAATCTGGCAGCACACCGACGCCAGCCAGCCCTCGGACGAAGACGACATCGTGCGCGTGCAGGACGACTTCGGCCGCTAGGCAGTAGCAGAAGCATTAAAAATCCAGAACGTCATGCTGAGCTTGTCGAAGCATCTCGCTCGCGCCGATGGGTTAGTAATCCAACGATGCGAGCGAGATGCTTCGACAAACTCAGCATGACGTTCTTTTTGGGTAGCACTAAGTACTGGTTACCTATCCATCCAAACCGCCCGCCCGCGGCCGCTGTTACTGAGGCCATTGTGCCCGACCTTTGCGGCTCGTATTTTCCTGGCAGCCTGTGGGCTGCTGCTCTTTATGCTAGAAATTAGTACGTGCCGCCCCGCTGCCTTGCGGTTGGGCTGGCTATTAGTTATATTATTGGGTATTACCCAATTAGCCCAGGCGCAGATTGACCGCCCTGTCACCTGGAAGTTTGCCGCCCAGCCGGGCGCGGCGGCCGGCGAGGCCACGCTCACGTTCACGGCGGCCATTGCTGGCAACTGGCACATCTACTCGCAGTTTATTGAGGAAGGCGGCCCCGAGCCCACGAGCTTCAAGTTTACGCCCTCGGCCGAGTACGAGCTGGTGGGCAAAGTCACGGAGAGCCCCGAGCCGGTGAAGGCCTTCGAAAAAGCCTTCAACATGAACATCGCCTACTTCCCCAAGCGGGCGGTGTTCAGCCAGAAAATTCGCCTCAAAGGCCCGCAAGCCACCGTGAAGGGTACGCTCACCTTCATGGTGTGCAACGACGAGAAGTGCCTGCCCCCCGACGACCTCGATTTCAGCATCGACGCCAAGGGCGTAGCCAGCGCTTCGGCGGCTACTACCCCGGCCGCCACTACGCCCACCAAAGTGGCCGCTGCAACTGCCGCCGCTACGGCTACTACGCCCGCTGCCGCAACTACGCCCACGGCTAAAACGGTGACTGCCACGACGCCGGTTGCGCCGCCCACGGTAGTGGATACGGCCGCACCCGCTGCGGCTACTGCTGCCGTTCCGGCGGCTGCGGTGCCCACCGAGGTGGCCCCCGCCGCTACTGCTGTTACCAAGGAAGTAGCGCAAGCCGCCGCGGCCCCGGCCAATAGCCAATCGATGTGGGGCATCTTTTTAGCGGGCTTCCTGGGCGGGTTGGCGGCGCTTATCATGCCGTGCATTTTTCCGCTGTTGCCGTTCACGGTCAGCTACTTTACCAAGGGCGACCACTCGCGCGGGGTGGCGGTGGGCCGGGCCAGCTTCTACGGCCTGAGCATCATCTTCATCTACGTGGCGCTGGGCTTGCTGGTGACCGTCATTTTCGGGGCCGATGCCCTGAATAATCTGGCCACGAGCGGCGCGTTCAACCTGGTTTTCTTCGCGCTGCTGCTGGTATTTGCGGCCTCATTTTTGGGCGCTTTTGAGTTGACCTTACCCAGCTCGTGGATTAATAAAACGGACACCCAAGCCGATAAGGGTGGCCTGGTGGGCATTTTCTTTATGGCGGCCACGCTGGCGCTGGTGTCGTTTTCGTGCACCGGGCCCATCATTGGCACGCTGCTGGTGCAGGCCGCCGCTACGGGCCAGCTGCTGGGGCCGGCGGTGGGTATGTTCGGCTTCTCGTTTGCGCTGGCGCTACCGTTCACGCTGTTCGCCCTGTTCCCGTCGTGGATGAAGGCCCTGCCCAAGTCGGGCGGCTGGCTGAACTCGGTGAAGGTGGTGCTGGGCTTTCTGGAGCTGGCGCTGGCGCTGAAATTCCTGTCGAATGTAGACCTGGCCTACCATTGGCAATGGTTTGACCGGGAGGTATTTCTGGCGCTCTGGATTATCATTTTCGCCATGCTGGGCTTCTACCTATTGGGCAAAATCCGGTTTTCGCACGACAGCGACTTGCCCTACGTGTCGCTGCCGCGGCTGTTCATGGCCATCATCGTGCTGGCCTTCACCACCTACCTGGTGCCCGGCCTGTGGGGCGCGCCGCTGCAAGCCGTGTCGGGCTTCCTGCCCCCGCAGCACACCCAGGATTTTGACCTCTACACGCCCACGCTGGGCGGCAGTGCCACCGGCCCGGCCGCCGCGCCCCACGCGCAGCACAAGTACGGCGACATTTTTCACGCGCCGCTGGGCCTCGATGCGTACTTCGACTATAATGAGGCCCGCGCTTACGCCAAGCAGGTGGGCAAGCCGATTCTCATCGACTTCACCGGCAACGCCTGCGTAAACTGCCGCAAAATGGAGGCCTCCGTGTGGCCCGACCCGCGCGTGCTGCAACGCCTGCGCAACGAGTTCGTGCTGGTGCAGCTTTACGTAGACGATAAAACCGACCTGCCTGAGGCCGAGCAAACCATGTCGAAATTCAGCGGCAAGAAAATTAAAACCATCGGCAACAAGTGGAGTGATTTTCAGGCCACCCGCTACAATGCCAACTCGCAGCCCTTCTACGTGCAGCTCGACCCCGCCACCGAGCGCGTGCTGGCCACCCCGCAAGGCGCTAATTATGACCCCGATAACTTCGTGCGCTTCCTCGATAGCGGCTTGGCGGCCCTGCGCGCCGGCCGCCGCTAGTGGTAGCTAATGCAGCGGCCCCCGGCGGCCGCCCCTGGCTGCGCTACCTGCTGGCGGTGGCGTTTGTAGGAGCTGGTATCCTGCACGTTATCCACCCCGAAACCTACCTGCGCATTATGCCGCCGGCGCTGCCCGCGCCCCGGCTGCTGGTGCTGCTGAGCGGCGCGGCCGAGGTAGCCGGCGGCCTGGGCCTGCTGCTGCCCGCCACCCGGCGCTGGGCCGCCTGGGGCCTGCTGGCGCTGCTGGTAGCCGTGTTTCCGGCCAATGTGTACATGCTGCAACTGCATGAGCAGCTGCACATTCCGCTGTGGGCGCTATGGGCCCGCCTGCCCTTGCAGCCCCTGCTTATGTGGGCCGTGTGGCGGGCTGGTACTACCAAAGCGATGAGTTAATTATCTCATAACAAAGTAGTTGCAGTTCATGAGAGATAATTCGCTGCTATTAATCGAGTTGGTTGCTCAGTACAAAGAGTGGCTGGCCGCTACGTATTCGCCACCAGACATAGAGGCACTCTTTATAGATGATGCGGGCTACCCAGCCTGGGCTGAAATAGAACGCTACGTTGCGCAGCTACTGGCAGAGCACCAGCTCGCTACGCTTAGCCACGACGACCAAGTAAACCTGCTTTACCTGATTGCGCGCAACTGGGATATTGGCAGCCTGATTGGCTGGCTCTCGCCCACCCCAGGCAGTCCGCTATCCAACGTGGGAGACCTAGCTGCTGCCGATTTTCTGCGGCTAGCTACCACCGTTGCCACGCTCACGCACCCGGCATTTACCGATGCCAAGTACCAGTTTGCGGCCGCTTGCCGAAAGTTCAGCTCCCTAACCAAGGAGCTGGAAACGGTGCTGCAGGCATTCGGCCAAGACCCCGACGCGTACACCCGTAGCCAAGCGCAGCAGTCGCTTAGGGAGCTGGGCTACGCGGGCCCGCTAGGCACCGATTGCCAGTGAGAGGCAATTATTTTCAAATCCAGGTCGTGCCCCGGTCCGCCGGCGCAGCTGGCCGACCGGTTGTCGCGTGAACATGCCTGCCCGATGTCTGAACGATTGGCCAAACGCCACACCCGTCAACCGGTCGGCCGGGTGCGCCGGCGGACCGGAGCACGTACCCGGACCCAGCAGCCGTAGTGAGCTGAGAAACACCTTGTGCAATTACGGGCGCTCCGGCATCAGCAGGGTAAGTCTTTCACTTACCCTTCGCCGTTGCCATGAAAAAGCTTCTTCCCGCGCTGCTCCTGCCACTTGGGCTGCTCGCCGTTGGCCATCCCGCCGTTGCGCAGCAAAATAAGCCGGCCGCGCCCGCCAGCGCCGCCACCCGCACGCTCACCGGCCGCCTCACCGACGCCAAAGGCCAGGGCCTGCCCGGCGTCACGGTCATGCTCAAGGGTACGGCCCTCGGCACCAGCACCGATGTCAACGGCCGCTACGTGCTGGCCGGCGTGCCGACGCAGGGGGCGCGGCTGGTGTTCAGCTACGTGGGCTACCTCACGCAGGAGGTGGCCGTGCCCGCCGGTGCCGGGCCGCTAAACGTGGTGCTGCGCGCCGACCACAAGACGTTGAGTGAGGTGGTAGTCACGCGCCCCAATGGCCGGGTGCCCGGCTTGGCCGTGAATCAGCCGACTCGTAAACCGCAGCGAGGCAGGCAGGTAGCCGCCTATTCAATGCCCGACCAACTGGAAATGGCCGATAAGTCGGTTTCCCCAGCGGCTGGCTACCTCCAAGCTCCCCCCGCGCCCTACCCGGCCCGCGCCGAGGCGGGGGAGGGCGACACGTACGCCAAAATCCAGGAAAACGCCTTTCACCCGGTGGCGAAGGAGCCGCTGAGCACGTTCAGCCTTGATGTGGACAATGCCAGCTACACCAACGTGCGGCGCTTCCTCAACGAGGGCCAGCTGCCCCCGCGCGATGCCGTGCGGGTCGAGGAAATGCTTAACTACTTCCGCTACGAGCTGCCCGCGCCGGCCGCCACCAGCCCCGCGCCGGTACGCATCAGCGCCGAGCTCAGCGAGTGCCCCTGGGCCGCCGGCCACCAGCTGGCCCGCATCGGTATTCAGGCCAAAAAGATGGAAACGGCCAGCCTGCCGCCCGCCAACCTGGTGTTTCTGGTCGATGTGTCGGGCTCGATGATGGGCGCCGACCGCCTGCCGCTCATTCGCAGCGGCCTCAAGCTGCTGGTGCGCCAGCTGCGCCCCCAGGACCACGTGGCCCTGGTGGCCTACGCCGGCGCGGCCGGCCTGGTGCTGCCGCCCACCCCCGGCTCGCAGCAAAATACCATTCTCGAAGCCATTGACCGGCTCGAAGCGGGCGGCTCCACGGCCGGCGGCGCGGGCCTGCGCCTGGCGTATTCTACCGCGCAGCATTACTTCAAGAAGGAGGGTAACAACCGCGTGATTCTGGCCAGCGACGGCGACTTCAACGTGGGCGAAAGCTCCGATGCGGCCCTGGAGCAATTAATTGTGAATCAGCGTGAAACGGGCGTGTTCCTCACCGTGTTGGGCGTGGGCCGCGGCAACCTGCACGACAGCCGCATGGAGCTATTGGCCGACAAAGGCAACGGTAACTACGCCTACCTCGATAACCTCGACGAGGCCCGCCGCACCCTGGTGGCGCAGTTTGGTGGCACCCTCTTCACGGTGGCCAAAGACGTGAAGCTACAAGTCGAGTTCAACCCCGCCCGCGTGACCAGCTACCGCCTGCTTGGCTACGAAAACCGCCTGCTGGCCAACGAAGATTTCAACAACGACCACAAAGACGCCGGTGAGCTGGGCGCGGGCCACACCGTGACGGCCCTCTACGAAATCGTGCCTGTTAATTCCAGTAACCCCTTGGTAGATAAGCTGAAATATCAGCCCGCCACCTACCAGCCCGGCCAGGACGTGCTGGCCAAGTCCCAGGGCCTTACCACCGAGGTGCTCACCGTGAAGCTGCGCTACAAGCAGCCGCAGGGCAGCACTAGCCAGCTGCTGGCTCAGCCCCTGGTGGGGGCTGCCCTGCCCATCGCCCAGGCCTCGGCCGACCAGCAGTTTGCCGCCGCCGTAGCCGAGTTTGGCCTGCTGCTGCGCCAGAGCGAGCAGCGCGGCACCGCCACCTATGCCAGCGCCGCCCAGCTGGCCCAGGCCGGCCGCGGCCCCGATGCCGACGGCTACCGTGCCGAATTGCTGCGCCTCGTGCAATTGGCCGAAGGCCTGGCCCCGGCCAGCAAAGACGTGGGTGTGCGGTAGCACTTGTCAATCAAGTAATTAGCTAACAACGAAATAGGCCCGCTCACTGCCCACAGCCCGCGCTGTGGCAGCGAGCGGGCCTATTTCTTCGCAAAGCCTTGCCCCGTTAGCGTGAGCTGACTGAAATCTAGTCCGTACTGATTTTTGAACAGCGCCGCGATGCCCTGCTGGTAAGCCGGCAGCGCATTTTCTTTGATAGCCGACTGCCAGCCGCCCTGCACGATGACGACTTGCAGCTTCATTTCCTCGCCCAGCTGGCCGGCCGCGCCGGGGGCCGTCAGCTGCGGGCTCTGGCTCAGGCGCGGGGCAAACTGGGCCCGCGCGCCCTGCACCATGGCCGGGGTCACGGCGTTGCCGTCCTGCACGTTATGCACTATCATCCAGCCCAGTATCATGTACGCCGTCATAGCGTCCACGGCGTCGTTTTGGCGCAGCCCGTTGCCTTTCACGATGCCTTGGTAGATGGTGCCGTAGTCGTACTTGCCCAGCCCGAAGTTGGTGGCCACAGCCTGCGAGGCGGCGGGGTTTTTGGTTTTGAGCCGGTCGATGTAGCCCTGCACCGTACTGGCTTTGAGCGCGGGCGTCACGGTGTAGGGCAGGCCGGCGCTGGTGGCGCTGGCGGCCATTGTATTGCGCGGTGTAGCGGTGGCGCTGCCCCGGCTGGCGCTGGAGCCGGGCCGGCCCACCACGATGCCTTTTTTACTGTTGGGCCGGGCGCTACCGTCCAGAATGTTATTCAGGTTGGCGTTGCTGATGGCCGCGCTCGTAATGGCGCTCATGTTGGCGTTGTAGGTTTCCATCACCAGGTCCGGCGACATTTGGGCGCGGGCGATTGGGGCGGCCAGCAGGCCAGCGCTCAAAACCACTAGCGAGGCGGATACGTGCAGCGGGCGTTTCATAGGCTGAGTAGCTAAGTAGTTGTTAGTAAATACGTTATAAACAAATGCTAGAAGCTTAGCGCTTAGAAAAACCTTTGTTGGTAAGCTGCACCTTTTGGTAATCCAGCCCGTATTTGGTGCGAAACAACGTGGCCGTGTTCTGCTGGAAGGCCGCTAGCTGCGCGTTTTTGCGGGCCACGGTCCAGGCCAGGTTCAGGGCGTAGTATTCCATTTTGAGGTCCTCGCCAAACCGGGCCGCGCCGCCCAGGGCCGCGAGTTGGGGGCTATGGGCCAGGCCGGGAAGAAGCTGGAGCCACGCGGCAAAAGCGGCATCGTGCGAGGGCGCCGGGACTTCGTTGACGATGCGGTAGCCGAGCAGGAAAAACGTGGTCAGCGCCGCCGCCGCGTCGTTTTCATACAAGCCGTAGCTGGCCGTGGCCTGCCGGTACACGGTGGCGTAGTTGAGCTTGCCGGCCTGGTTCAGCTCGGTGATGGCCAGGGTCAGGGCCGGGTCGGTGGCTTGGTGGCGGGCCACGTAGCCTTTCACCGCCGCCTGGCGCAGGGCCGGCGTGGGCGTGTACCCCACGTTCATATCGCCGGCCTTGTGTTCGAGCAGGCTGTTGCGCAGGTCGGCGGCGCGTTGGGCATCAATGATGGGCGTAATCCAATCCATGACGGGTGGGCCATCTTGGGCGCGGGCAGCGGGGGTGGCCAGAAGCAAGGCGGCGCAGGCCAGCAGTTTCAAGAGCGTACGCATGGCAGACAAGGAAAGAGGGAGCGATTATTCGTCGGTGTAGGCATCGCCGCCGATGAAAATCAGCGTGTTAACCGCGTGGGTCGGGCTGCCCTCGGCGCCCAGCGCAAACGACTTGCGCACGGTGTGGCCGTCGGCGTAAGTGAGGGTGAGGGTGTGGCTTTGCAGGCGGTAGGTGCCGCTGGCGCTGCTGGCGCGCCCGCCCGCTGCGTTGGGGGCCGATACACCCATATTCTCGCCCTGCCGAAAACGCGTAGCATCCACAAACTGTATTTTATTGATAAACAAGCTACTAGCTACGCCCACGCTGCCGCCCGACGTGTTTTCATAGGCCCGCTTCAGCGGCGCGGCCCCGGCGGCGTAGGCCGGAAACCAGTTGCCGCTGCCCAGCGTGTAGTCGTGCGGCTGGCCCTGGTAGTTGGTGAGCACGAAGGCCGCGCCGTTTTTGCGCCAGCTGCCCCAGGCCGCCGGGCGGGCCGCTTTGGCCGCGGCGGGGTTCACGCTTTCCAGCGGCTCGTCGCCAATATCGAAGTATTGCCCATTGGCCAGCAGCACCACCGGCTCAAAGGCCACGCCGCTGCCGCCGCTCACGGCGCGAAAAAACCACTGCGCACCGGCCGCTAGCCCACTGCCCACTGGCGCAGCAGTAGCTGCGGGCGTTGTGGAAGACGTCGCGTTGGGGGCCGACTTATTAGCCGCAACGGCCGCTGTTCCTGCGCCCGCAAAGCCCTGGGGTGTGAGTTTGAGCTGGCCGAAATCCAGCCCGTACTGGTTTTTGAACATGGCGGCGATGCCTTGGCGGTAGGCCGGCAAGGTGCCTTCCTTAATGGCCGCCAGCCAGCCGCCCTGCACCACCACGCTTTGCAGCTTCATTTCTTCGCCCACCTGAGCCGCCGCGCCGGGGGTGGTTAGTTTTGGGTTGGTTGCCAGGCGCGGGGCCAGCTGGGCGCGCAGGCCCTGCACCATGGCCGGAGTCACGGCCTTGTCGTTCTGCACGTTGTGTACTATCATCCAGCCCAGCGTCAGGTAGGCCGTGGTAGCATCCACGGCGTCGTTTTCGCGCAGGTTGTAGCCGTCTATCAGCCCCCGGTAGACGGTGCCGTAGTCGTTTTTGCCCGGCCCGAAGCTGGCCGCCACGGCCTGCGCGGCGGCGGGGTTTTTGGCTTTGAGCCGGTCCGCGTAGCCCTGCACGGTTTTTTGCCTGAGCGCGGGGGTTGGCGTGTAGGCCAGGCTGGCGGCTTTGGCAGAAGCCGGGCGCGCAGCGCCGTTTTTGGTGCCCTTATCCTTGAGATGGTTCATCATCAAGTTGAAAGGCATCGCGCGCATGGTGGCGTCGCTCATACTAATGCCGGCGTCGCCGGCCCCGCCCGAATAATCCTGGGCCCAGGCGGGTAGGGCGGTGGCTAGCAGCAGGGCCAGGAGCAGCTTCTGGTTCCAGGCGGAGAAGAGGGGATTTTTCATCACGCGAAAAGGAAAAGTCGAGGCGAGTGGCCGGCTGCAAACGCAGCCAGCCACTGCTTCTGTGCACAGCTGTTTTCGTCGGGGAAGCGACCTTTGCGGCGGCCGTCCGCAACTCCTTAGCTAGCTGTACGGTGCAGCTTCTGGGCTGGTTATCCCCGGCCGACTTACCACGGGCACCCCACCGCCCGTAGGCTACGTGCACCGCTCATTTCCTAACCCGGATGCTGCGCTGGGCACCGCCCCACGCCGCTACATCAGCCTCAACGCTAGTCTTCTGCATAATTACCAGTAGGCCAGCACCTTTGAGCAGCACATGGAAAATTTCAACTTCATCGAAACCACCGATGGCTGGTGACTGGGCAAGTCGGGCCCGAAGCAGGCAATGCTATACGGGCTGGCGCTGCTGCTGGCCGGCTACGCCGTGGTGCAGGGCTTTTTCGGGGCCGATGTATACGTGCGCACGGCGGCGGCTGTGTTGGGTGGGGCCGGGGCCGTGCTGCTGTTGCTAATGGCCCTGCGTACCCGACTGGTTATCGACCTGTGGCAACGCCGGTTTGTCAATCAGCAATTCATTGGTCGCCAAGTACTTGATTTTGAAGAGGTGGGCCAGATACTGCCTGTTCGGCTCGTCCTTAACGGGGCCAGCCGGGGCATCTACTACGAGGCTTTCCCGGCATCGGCGCCAAACCGGCAGCGGGGTGGCCTGCGCATCTCCGACACCTACCCCGACGAAGAGCTGGCGGCCGAATTTTACCCGGCCGTGCAGGCGCTGCTGCGGTAGCCCGCCGGCCACCAGCACCCGTAACGGCCGCCCGTGGGCTACTTTCGTCGCCTATGTCCCAACCCTCTTTACAGCGCCGCCTGGGCCTGGTGCAAGCCACCGCCCTCAACATGATTGACATGGTGGGCATCGGGCCCTTCGTTACGCTGCCGCTGGTCATGGGCTTTATGGGGCCCAACTTCCTGCTGGCCTGGCTGGTAGGCGCGGCGCTGGCCGCCGTAGATGGCCTCATCTGGAGCGAGCTGGGCGCGGCCTACCCCGAGGCGGGTGGCTCGTACCGCTTCCTCAAGCTGGCCTACGGCGAGCAGAAATGGGGCCGCTACATGTCGTTTCTCTACGTCTGGCAAACGCTTATTCAGTCGCCGCTGGTGCTGGCCTCCGGGGCCATTGGCTTCGCCCAGTACTTCAGCTACCTGGTGCCGCTGCCCCTGTGGTGGCAGCCCAAGCTGGTGGCCGGCTCGGTGGTGCTGCTGCTCATTGCGCTGCTCTACCGCCGCATCGAGGACATTGGCAAGCTCGGCGTGGCGCTGTGGGTGGGCGTGCTGAGCCTCATGGGCTGGCTCATTTTTGGGGGCCTCACCCACGCTAACCACCCGGTGGCTTGGCTGCCGGCGGGCGGCGTGGGCAAGCTGCCCGGCCTGCTCATTTCGGTGGCCATGGGCCAGGCAGCCGTCAAAACCATCTATTCTTACCTGGGCTACTACAACGTGTGCCACCTGGGAGCCGAAATAAAAGGTCCCGAGAAAGTCATTCCGCGCAGCATTTTCCTGAGTATTCTGGGCATTGCGGCGCTGTACCTGTTGCTGAACTGGAGCGTGGGCACCGTCATTGGGTGGCAGGAGGTGCAGGGCTGGCAGGCCGGGGCCAGCGATAAATCGCAGTTCATCATCAGCGTGTTTATGGAGCGCCTCTACGGGCCCACGGCCGCCAACGTAGCCACCGGCATGGTGCTGCTGGTGGCGTTCGCGTCCTTGTTTGCGGTGCTGCTGGGCTACTCGCGCATTCCGTACGCGGCGGCGGCCGATGGCGAGTTCTTGCCCGTGTTTGGTAAGTTGCACCCTACCAAGCAGTTCCCCTACGTGTCGCTGCTGCTGCTGGGTGGTGTGGGCTTCGTGTTCAGCCTGCTGTTTCGGCTGGGCGAGGTCATTTCGGCCATCCTGGCCATGCGCATTCTGGTGCAGTTTGTGGGCCAGGCGGTGGGGCTGGTGCTGCTGCGCCGCCGGCGCGGCACCGCGTCGCTGCCCTTCAAAATGCCGCTCTACCCGCTGCCCGTTATCCTGGCCATTATTGTGTGGCTGTTCGTATTCGCGGGCATCGCGCCGGCCGAGGTCAGCTGGGGCGGGCTGCACTTCAAGCTCTACTTCCAGGTAGCCGCGCTGGGCATGATGGCCGTGGGCACGGTAGCCTTCCTGCTCTGGAGCCGCCGCGAGGCTAAGTGGCCGTTTGCTAAAGTTTAGAGCGACAGAAGTTGATTCGAACCGAATGCCCCGTCTACTTGCATGAGAACAAGTAATTGTTCTCATCTTCTGTGCCATCCCAATAACCCCAGGTATTAATGTCTTGGGGCTCGTCAAAGTCGCTCCAAAACGCTATGTGTTTTGGCCTGATGGGTACTTTATTGTCAGGTGGGTTGTGCAACGTGAATTCATGTACGAAGTAAGAAAACAGGTCGTAGCCGTAGTAAATGATATCAGCGCCATAGACAGAGAATACCGGATTGCCAGTTTCGTAGGGCATTTCGGGCAGGTAGCGATGGCTGTAGATAGGAATAAGCTGCGGACAGCCAGTTAAATACTGCCTTGCAAGTGTTTCCCGTTCCCATTTATCCGCAGGTCGCGGGCCCCACTGTGGCAACCAAAAAACACTCTCTCTCACATCAGCTACAAGCTCATTTATTGGGCGATGTATTCGCTCTATTATGCTGTGGGCAACAACCGTGTTACTGATTCCATAGCGCCAAGGCACGAACCCTTTACTCGCAGGGAGAGCTGTTTGTAGAAATGCGCGTAAGTCAGGCGGAAAGCGGAAGCCAAAGGTTTGCTCTACCTGCTGCACCTCTTCCGTTGTTAGCCCGGCATCAAAGCTCACCCCATTCGCTTTTAGGTGGCGCATTAGGTACTCAATCTGGGTTGAATTCATAAGTGGGCTTGTAAGTGCGATAAGACAAGGAGCGACTGACTTGCTGTAGCAAAATAACCACTGTTCCAACCTAAAGTCAGCTTCATTTCGTCGGCAAAACGGTAACCTAGCATCGTCGCACAGGACAAGCTTCTGGTTTAGTCAGCCAGTTTGCTAGCTCCGAATCTAGCCCAGCCACCGTATCAGCCCGCCAGCTACCAGCGCACCAGTCAAAGTGTTGAGAAAATTAACTGCGTTGTTGCTCAAGTAGCCACGCCGTTCCACTGTGGCCCCCAGCACCGAATCGGCCAGGTTGCCGGCCGTGCCTGCCACCAGCAGCCACCCAAAGGCCGGACCCCAGCCAAAACCTAGGCAGTAGCTGGCCGCCAGCCCGGCGGAGCCAGCCAGCCCCAAGGCCGTACCTTCCAGGCTCACCACGCCGTTGAGGCCGCGCGTATCGGGTCTAAAAGTGAGGATGTTATAATAGTGACGGCCATACACGTTGCCCAGCTCCGAGGCCAGCGTGTCGGCGGTGGCGGCGGCAAAGCTGCCGGCCAGCATCAGGCGGGCCAGCGGCGCGTGGGGTGGCCACTGCCAAGCCAATAGGCCCATTAGGCCCGCCACGCCGGCATTGGCCACTACTTGGCCGGCCGTGCGGCGGCCCCGGTTTTCCTCGGCCAGCCCGAGGCGGCGCTTGTCGGCCACGCGCCAGCTGGAGGCGGCCGTACCCAGCCCAAAAAACAGGGCCAACTGCGCCAATCCGGCAAAGCCGCTGCCCAGAAAAATGAGTAGCCCCAGCCCGCCGCCCGTCCAAATGGCGGCCGTGGTCAGCTTGTCCGCCCGCGCGCTGTACGCCATCCCCAGGCTGAGCAGCCCCACCACCACGCCCAAGCGGAATAAATCAGTCATGCCGGCAAAATACGGCGCTTATAAGGGCCGGTCCGCCAGCTTTTTCAGCCGGCCGACCGATTGACGCTGCTACACCCAGGCTCCCAACGACAACCGGTCGGCCAGCTGAAAAAGCCGGCGGACCGGAGGTAACTGCTCCTTTGCCGCTTTATCAGCGCAGCTACCCCAACTGCTTTTCGTAGCAAAAAAACCGCAGCCCCGGCTGAAACGCTAGCTTTATCTCGCCCGCAAACCGGTAGCCCAGCTTCGGGAAAAGCCGTTGCGTAGCCACGTTCTCCGAATTGGTATCGATGCGCAACGTGCCAATTCCCAATGCATTAGCTTCGTGCTCGGCCTGGCGCAGCAGCGCGGCGGCCACGCCCCGGCCCTGGGCGGCGGGGGCCACGGCCAACCTATGCGTTACCAGGGCCGGCGCAGCGGCGTCCCAGTCGGCGTCGGCGTATTCGGGGTCCTGGTCCTGATTAAGGGCGGCCACGCCTTCAATTTCGCTGAGGCGCTCGGCCACCCACAAATGCTGCTGCGCAATATCTTGCCGGAAAACTTCCTCATTTGGGTACTCGCTGGTCCATTGGTAGTTACCGTTGGCATTCATCAGCGGTACTACGGCCCGCACCAGCGCCACGATGGCCGGCAAGTCGGCCACCGTGGCGCGGCGGATAGTCAGGTCAGTTGTCATGGTTTTTGGCTGTTAGCTGCTGGCTGTTAGCTTTTGGCTTTTTTCGTTGGAACAAAAGCCAACGGCCAGCAGCCAGCAGCTAATAGCCAAAATTAGCCGCGGCGCAGCACCTCGGCCGCCTCCTGAGCAAAGTACGTCAGGATGGCGTCGGCCCCGGCGCGCTTGATGCTCATGAGCACCTCCATCATGGTTTTTTCGCCATCGACCCAGCCGTTTTGGGCGGCGGCTTTCACCATCGCGTACTCGCCGCTCACGTTGTAGGCCGTCACGGGCAGGTTGGTGTGGTTCTTCACCTCCCGAATGATGTCGAGGTAGCTCAGGGCGGGCTTAATCATCACCATGTCAGCACCTTCGGCCTCGTCGAGTTGCAGCTCGCGCAGGGCTTCCAGGCGGTTGGCGGGGTTCATCTGGTAGCTCTTTTTATCGCCTTTTTTCGGGGCCGAGTCCAGCGCATCGCGGAACGGGCCGTAGAAAGCCGACGCATACTTAGCCGTGTAGCTCATGATGCTCACGTGCGAGAACGCGTTGCGGTCCAGCACGTCGCGTATCCAGGCCACGCGGCCATCCATCATGTCGCTCGGCCCGATGATATCGGCCCCGGCGCGGGCCTGGGCCAGCGCCATCTGCCCCAGCACCTCAAGCGAGGCGTCGTTGAGAATCTCGCCCGTTTCCTGGTTCACCACGCCGTCGTGGCCATCGGAAGAGTAGGGGTCCATCGCCACGTCAGTCATCAGCACCACGTCCGGAAACTGCCGCTTGATGTCGGTTACCGTCTTGAGGTACAGCCCGTCCATGTTGGTCGATTCGCGGGCCAGCGGGTCTTTCAAGGCGTCGTTAATACCCGGAAACGGCGCGAACGAGTTGATGCCCAGCTCCACGGCCGCCCCAATTTCGTCGATAATGCGGTCGGCTGAGTAGCGGTACACGCCGGGCATCGACTTCACTTCGAGGCGCTGGTTTTGGCCCTCAATGATAAAAACGGGGTAGATAAAATCGTGGGCCGTGAGGCGCGTTTCCTGCACCATATCGCGGATTACCTGCGACTTACGGTTGCGGCGGGGCCGGTGCGTGGGGATAATAGGCATGAAGTACGATAAGCTAAATGATAACTGCTTTGGCTCAAAAGCCTACTTTGTAACAGGTAGTACGCACCTTGGTTGCGGTGCCGCCGAGTTACTTAAGAATGCCCCAGCCGTCACAACACAGTCACGCCCGAGGCCAGCCAGAACGCCGCCGAGTTACTTAAGAATGCCCCAGCCCGTAACGAGGCTACCCAGGCCCAGCAGTAGTAAGCCAACGCCTACCCCCAGCAGGCCACCCACGCTCACGCCCAGCACCACGCCGGCTAGCGCCACCAGCAGCCCCAGCAGCATAATGCCACTAAAGCGAATCTGGCTGCGGCTGTCATTACTGAGCGCCCCGAATAGCCCGAGCATCCCTAGTACTACCCCGGCCGCCAGGCCCAGGCCGCCCGTTAGCAGTACCCAAGCGCCCCCCAGGGCAATGCCCAGCAAAATACCACCCACCGCCACCAAAACGCCACTCAGCACAATCAAAGAGCTCGCCTTGAAGGTAGTCGGCGTCTTCTCCTCCGCAGTCGACTGTGCATGAGTACGCGGCGGCAAAGGCGAAATCATGCAGTGCGTTAAAAAACGTTTACTAATCAACTGCTTAGCGATGCGCAGCGGCCGGGGCTGGCGGTTGCGCAAGCTGGGATATGCCGGGGCCACCTCGGCCAGCCGAGGCGAGTCAACCGGCCCCACCACCGGCACTTGCCAAATAGGCGCGGCCAGCGTTGCGCCAGGCGCAAAATAGGCGGGTGGCCGCTCGCTACGGCAGCCACCCAGCTGGCTGCCAGCAAAACCCATAGCCAAACAGCACATGTGCACGCAAGAGCTAGCCTGCCTGCCCCGGCGCCGCACTACTTGGCCGGTGTTGTAGTGGTCTTTTTCCCCCCACTGAGCAGTGAATACAGCAGAAACAGCACCACCAGCCCCGCCGCCGTGTAACCCAGCGCCGTGAAGAATCCTACGCTGAAAATCAAAGTCACCAGCGCCGCCAGTCCGGCGAGTACGCCCAGCGTCACGCCAATAAAAAACAGCGCTACGCGGCCCAACCCACTCTCAGCCGCGCCCTCGGTGGCGTGCCGCCGCCGCAGGTGTTGGCTTAGCTGCCGGCCGGCCCGCGTAGGGGCCGCCAGGGTAGCTAATGTCTTATTAGATAAGGTGTTGATTGTGCTGGCTGAGTGGCCCGGACGTAACTGCTTGCCAGCTCTAGGCAGGGCCGCTACCGGGGCCGGCGCTACCGCCTGAGCTGGTGCAATTGGTGTTGTTGCTGAGGTAGTTACGGCTGCCTCAGGAGATACTACCACCGCCGTAGCCGGGGCCGGCTGAAACTGAAATACTACTTGCTCGCCGCGGCAGCCCGCCAGCAGCAGCGCCGGCACCAGGAATACAATTTTTCTCATAACGCCTTATACTCAGAAAGCCCGGATAACGTCGGCAATCAGGACGCAGGCCTCGCGCAATTCGCTTTCCGTAATGACCAGCGGCGGCGCAAACCGGATAATGTCGCCGTGCGTGGGCTTGGCCAGCAGGCCGCGCTCCATAAGGCTCACGCACACGTCCCAGGCCGTGCGGCCATCGGCAGCGGGCTTGATAACCACGGCGTTAAGCAAGCCCCGGCCGCGCACCAGCGTCACCACCTCGGGGCATTCGCGCTGCACCTGGCGCATTTCCTCGCGGAAAATTTCGCCCAGGCGGAAGGCGTTATCAGCCAGCTTTTCATCGAGGAGCACGTCGAGCGCCGCCTGCATCACGGCGCAGGCCAGCGGGTTACCCCCAAAAGTGGAGCCGTGCTGGCCCGGCTGAATGGTAAGCATAATGGCATCATCGGCCAGCACCGCCGACACCGGCAGCACGCCGCCGCTCAGGGCTTTGCCCAAAATCAGAATATCGCCCCGAACCTCCTCATAATCAGTAGCCAGCAGCTTGCCCGTGCGGCCCAGCCCCGTCTGAATCTCGTCGGTGATGAGCAGCACGTTGTGCGCGCGGCACAGCTCGGCGGCCCTAGTTAGGTAGCCCTTGCTGGGTACTACCACGCCGGCCTCGCCCTGAATGGGCTCAATCAAAAAGCCGCACACGTGCGGGTCGGCTAGGGCTTCGGCCAGTGCCTCGGCATCGTCGTAGGGCACCACCTGGTAGCCCGGCACAAAGGGCCCGAAGCCGCCCGTGCTGTCGCCGTCGGTGCTAAAGGAAATGATGCCCGTGGTGCGTCCGTGAAAGTTGTGTTCGGCCACCACAATGCGCGCCATATTGGGCGCAATGCCCTTTTCCTGGTAGCCCCACTTGCGGGCTAGCTTGAGGGCCGTTTCTACCGCCTCGGCTCCCGAGTTCATTAATAAGGCTTTGTCGTAGCCAAACAACTCGCAAATCTGTTTTTCGGCCGCGCCCAGCCGATCATTGAAAAACGCCCGCGAGGTAAGCGTCAGCTTTTGCGCCTGCTCGGTCAGCGCCCCGATAATGCGCGGGTGGCAATGCCCCTGGTTCACTGCTGAGTAAGCCGATAAAAAGTCAAAATACTGATTGCCAGCTACATCCCAAAGGTAAGCACCCTGGCCGCGTTCCAGTACCACGGGCAGCGGGTGATAGTTGTGGGCCCCGTACTGGTCTTCGAGCTGCATCAGCTCCGCGGCGCGGGTGGTAGTGGAGGTAGGGGCGGGGCTAGCCATAAAATAAGGAGGGAAAAGAGGCTGAGAACGGGCAGCTAAGGTACTCTTCCTGAACCCCGCCCGGTGGTATTTGGTTGGCTGGAGGCCATTACTTTTGCGCTCCTCATGCCCGCTGCCGACCCCCGCCTCGCCGCCTTTGCCGCCCTGCCGCTCGTGGCCGGCGACTTCTACACTACTCCCGAAGGCTACCTCGTCTTCACCGAGCAGTATCACCGACGCCGGGGTTTTTGCTGCGGCAACGGCTGCCGCCACTGCCCCTGGAAGAAAGTAAAGTCCTAATCAAGCGGAGTGAAAATGAGTGGCCAAATTGGGGTCCGGCTGCTTTGCCAATAGCCTCATTGCTCATTCTCAATTGTTTCGCGATTTGGAATTTGGTTGAATTTTACCGATATTTGCGGCCCGTTTCGGAATAGCATCATCTAACCCTTCGATATCATGGCCCGAGTTTGTGATTTGACCGGCAAGCGTACCCGCGTTGGTAACAACGTATCGCACGCCAACAACAAAACCAAGCGTAAGTTCTACCCCAACTTGCAGAAAAAGCGCTTCTACATCCCTGAGCAAGATGCTTGGGTAACGCTGAAAGTAGCTGCCTCCACCATCCGCACCATCAACAAGAACGGCATCATGGCCACCTTGAAGAAGGCCAAGGAGCAGGGCTTCATCGTTTACTAGTTGCCGCTTTTCGCTTAGGAAGGGATTTTTTTCGGGACTGTCGCTAAAAAAAACGTTGTGCCCCGCACACCGGCTTTTTCTGGTGCAGAAGGCAGGCCAACAAGGCGTTGCCTTTATTCAGAAAAAGCCGTACCTTTGCAGTCCTAAAATTAAAAATTAATCCCCCCTCCCGTCACGATGGCCAAGAAAGGAAACCGGGTGCAGGTTATCATGGAATGCACCGAGCATAAGACCTCGGGCATGCCGGGCACCTCGCGCTACATCACCACCAAGAACCGTAAGAACACCCCCGAGCGCATTGAGTTGAAGAAATTCAACCCGATTCTGCGTAAAATGACTGTTCACAAGGAAATTAAATAACCTGAGTCATGGCTAAGAAAGTAGTAGCAACGCTGAAAACCGCCACGGGCAAAGACTGGGCGAAAATCATCCGTGCCGTGCGCTCGGAAAAGACTGGTGCCTATACCTTCAAGGAGGAAATGGTACCCGTTGACAAAGTACAGGAAGCATTGGCTAACAGCAGCAAGTAAGCTGACCAGCCGCTGATGAAGCAAAAAAGTCCCACCTTCGTGGGACTTTTTTCGTGTTATACATTTTCGTCAGGCTCCGCGTGACGTTCTTTTTGCCGGTATTATGGGTCTCTTCGACTTTTTTAAGAAAGACAAGGAAAACAAAGAGCAGCAGCAGGCACTCGACGAGGGCTTGCAGAAAACCAAAACCAACTTCTTCGACCAGCTCAGCAAGGCCGTGGTGGGCAAAAGCACGGTGGACGAGGCCGTGCTCGACGACCTCGAAACCCTGCTCGTGCACGCCGATGTGGGCATCGACACTACGGTGAAGGTCATCGACCGCATCGAAAAGCGCGTGGCCCGCGATAAGTACGTGAGCACCAATGAGCTCGACCGCATCTTGCGCGAAGAGATTGTGGACTTGCTTGATGCGAATACGGAAACCACCGGCTCGCGCGCCATCCTCGACCGGCCCGATAGCCCCGGTCACCCCTTCGTGATTATGGTGGTGGGCGTGAACGGCGTGGGCAAAACCACCACCATTGGCAAGCTGGCGCATCGCTTTCACAGTGCGGGCAAAAAGGTGGTGCTCGGCGCGGCCGACACCTTCCGGGCGGCGGCCGTGGACCAACTCATTGTGTGGGGCCAGCGGGTGGGCGTGCCCGTTATCTCGCACGGCATGAACACCGACCCCGCCGCCGTGGCCTACGACGCCGTGCTAAAGGGTGTGGAGATGGGCGCCGACGTGGTTATTATCGACACCGCCGGCCGCCTGCATAACAAGGTGAACCTGATGAACGAGCTCAGCAAAATCAAGCGCGTGATGCAGAAGGTGATTCCCGAAGCGCCGCACGAAGTGCTGCTGGTGCTCGACGGCAGCACCGGCCAGAACGCCTTTTTGCAGGCCAAGGAGTTTACCCGTGCCACCGAAGTATCGGCGCTGGCCATTACCAAGCTCGACGGCACGGCCAAGGGCGGCGTGGTTATCGGTATTTCGGACCAGTTTAGCATCCCGGTGCGTTACATCGGGGTGGGCGAGAAGATGACCGACTTGCAGCTTTTCGACCGGCACACGTTCGTCAACTCTCTGTTTAAAAAATAGGGTTGTCAGCGATAAAATGCGCTCCGAAAGCGCCCGGTAAACTACCGGGCGCTTTCGTGCGTTTGGAGGCTTTACTACTACTTTGTACAATGCGCATTCTACACTTTGGGCTACTGGCTGGGGGCTTGCTGGCTAGCTGCAACTCCAATACTGACACGACCGTGACCGTCCCCAACGTGCCAGTGAACGTGCAGCTCGACCTACTCGACCAGCAGAATCGCGCCCTGCGCTTCGATAATGGCGTGGTGACAATCATGCCCGGCGGCATCAACGGCGGGGGCGTGAAGGGCATCTACGTGGTGCGCCAGAACGCCACTACCTACACAGCCTTCGAGCGCAATTGCCCCTACCAGCCGCTGAACGCCTGCGCCACCGTGACCCTAGACCGTAGCTCGCGCCTTTTCTTCCGGGATAGCTGCTGCACGTCGCAGTTCAGCCTCCAGGGCCAGGTGACGGGCGGCCCAGCAGCCCGCTCACTGCGCCAATACAGTACTAGTTTAAGCGGTAGCTTGCTGACAATCACCAATTAAGCGAAAAGACAGGCAAAAAAACGATGTTTTTTTGCTACGGGCTTGTTTTCTGAAAAATACTGTTCCTATCTTTGTGGCCCGAAAGCGCCGGTTTCGGGATATAAAGCTTCCTTAGCTCAGCCGGTTAGAGCATCTGACTGTTAATCAGAGGGTCCCTGGTTCGAGCCCAGGAGGGAGCGCTTTAGCTTAGAATGCCACTGTAAATCAAGTATTTACGGTGGCGTTTTTGTTGGTGTGCCTTTTAGCTTAGAATGCCCGCCCTTATCAGCGGGCATTCTTCGTTTCTGGCCTAGCCTACTAAAGCTTAGCAGCTTCTGAAGCTAAGTAGTGCCAGCGTAAGGCAGTTAGGGTGGTGGAAAAACCAGTATAGGTTCCCAGCCAACATAGCGTATGAATGGCTCGGCAGTGATTAGTTGCAGATTTAGTATTGGGAAAATAATTGACTATATTATACTTACCGAGTCCAACTTAACGTATAAGTCTGTCCCGGCTGAGTTGCCAGGTCGTAATCTAACCAGTTAGCCGCCTGCCCTGGCGTGGTGTTGCTACTGCTCGCAGCGCTGAAATACTCGCCTTGCTGATAAAAAGTATTTGGGTTGGTGCCAGTAGCCGGCTTGAGCGCTGGGCCTTTAATTAACTTGCTCCCCCGGGGTACGCGTAGGCGCAGGTTGCCGCCTAGGTTAGAGCGCACGGTCAGGCTGGTGAGGGCGCCGGCTTGCCAACGTAGTGCCGTTACCTCGAAGCCGCCGCGGGCCCGCAGGCCGGTTACCTGGCCGGTGGGCCAAGCGCTGGGTAGCGCTGGCAGGAGGTGCAGGGCGCCGTCGTGGCTTTGCAACAGCATTTCGGCCACGCCGGCCGTGCCGGCAAAGTTGCCATCAATCTGGAAGGGGGGATGGGCGTCGAATAGGTTGGGGTAGGTGCCGCCGCCCTCGCCTTGGCTTGGCGTGGGGTTTACGTAAGTCAGTAGCTGGCGCACGAGGCGGTAGGCGTGGTCGCCGTCGAGCAGACGGGCCCACCAGTTTATTTTCCAGCTTTTGCTCCAGCCAGTGCCTTCGTCGCCGCGCAGTTCCAGGGTTTTGCGGGCGGCGGCGAGCAGCGTGGGGTTGGTGTGCGGCGTGATTTCCCAGCCCGGATATAGCCCGTAGAGGTGCGAGACGTGGCGGTGGTGCGGTTCGGTTTCGGCAAAGTCCTGCGACCACTCCAGCAGTTGCCCCTGGCTGCCAATCTGCAACGGCAGCAGCCGGGCGCTGGTGGCTTGCAGTGTATCGCGCAGGCCCTCATCTATGCCCAGCACCAGCGAGGCCTGCCGCACGCTGGCAAACAGGTCGCGGATGATGGACAGGTCCATGGTGGTGCCCACCGACACGCTCTGCGGCCGCCCGGTGGCGTCTTTGAATCGGTTTTCTGGCGTGGTAGAGGGGGCCGTGACCAGGTGACCGTGCCCATCCTCGACCAGCCAATCGAGCGAAAATTCGGCGGCCGACTTCATCAGCGGGTAGGCGCGGCGCAGAAAGGCCTGGTCGCCGGTGTAGAGGTAGTGCTCCCAAAGGTGGCGGCACAGCCAGTTGCCGCCCATGTACCAGTTGGCCCACATGGGGTCGCCCTGGCCGCGGTCGCCCACCGGGTTGGAAAGGGCCCACAGGTCGGAGTTGTGGTGGGCCACCCAGCCGCGGGCTCCGTAAAACTCGCGGGCCGTGACGCGACCAGTTTGAGCTAGGCCGGGCAGCCAGTCGAGCAGCGGCTGGTGAAGCTCGCTGAGGCCCGTGACCTCGGCTGGCCAGTAGTTCATCTGGGTATTGATGTTGATGGTGTAGTTGGAGCTCCAGGGGGCGCGCAACTCCTTGTTCCAGATACCCTGCAAGTTGGCGGGCGGCCCACCGGGGCGCGACGCGGCAATCAGCAGGTAGCGGCCATACTGAAAATAGAGGGCCTCCAGGCCGGGGTCGGGGCCGCCGGTCGCGTAGGCTTGCAAACGCTTGTCGGTGGGTAGCCCGGCGGCGGTTGTCACTGGTCCGGGGCCTTGCAAAGCAAGCGTTACGCGGTTGAAAAGGGCCATGTAATCGGCCAAGTGGCGACGGCGCAAAGCGGCGTAGTCTTGGCCGAGGGCGGCGCGCAGGGCCGTGGCGGCCAGCGCGTCCTCATCTACTCCTTGCTGGTCGGGGCACTTGTCGAAGCCGTTGAACGAGGTAGCGGCGGCCACTATCAGCAGCACCTCGGTGGCGTGGCGCACGTGGATACCAGCCGTATCGACCACCACCGTGCCCTGCTTGGTACTGGCCCGCAGGCGGTACTCGAAGCGCATGCCGTTGCAGCCGCTCGCGTCGGCGTATACGATGGGCGGCTGGCCGGGGCGGTTGTAGTAGCTGGGGTCGACGTGGGCGGGGGCCTTGCCGCGCACCAGTAGCTCGCCCTGCGGCGTGGCCGTGGTGCGGTGGCGCAGCAGCGAGCGGGTGGCCACGTCAAAGCTCAGGGCGCCCGGCTGGCTGCTGGTCAGGCGCAGTACCAGCACCTTGTCGGGGGCCGAGGCGAAGGCCGTGCGCTCGTAGCGCACGCCCCCCAGCGTAAAGCGCGTGGTAGCCGTGGCGGTGCTCAGGTCTAGCTCGCGGTAGTAGTTGGTGGGGGTTTGGCCCCCAAGGTCTTGGTGCAGCTGCACATCGCCCAGCGGCAGGTACGATTCAGAATAGAGCCCCTGCATCTGGCGGGCCAGGCGGTCGGCCTGGCCGTAGTCCTGGTTTTGCAGCAGGGCCTGCCGCAGTGCGGGCAGCACCGCCGCCGCGCCGGGATTAACGCCCGCCTTCACCGGGCCGCCACTCCACAGCGTGCTCTCGTTCAGTTGCAGCAGCTCCTGCTCCACGCCGCCAAAAACCATGGCCCCGAGGCGGCCGTTGCCCAGGGGCAGGGCCTCCACCCACTGCTGGGCCGGCTGCTGGTACCAAAGCTTGCCCGGCTTATCCGCTTGCTGAGCCTGCGCTGGCCGGGCCGCCAGGCTCAAAAGCCCCGCTAAGCCGCTTGCCCAGCATAGCACTGCGTAGGCGTTCCGCACTGTCGGTAGTAGCATAAGTTGCTGATTTTGTGAGGTGTACACTACTTATTTTGCAATATGGGGCCTTTTAACCCAACCTGTTGAAAAGTAAAAGGGACCACCTGGCTAGCCAGGTGGTCCCTTTTGCGCGAGTTCTAGCCGGCGGGAGCCTACCAGAATATCGAGTACAGGGCCACCACAATGCCCAGGATGAGTACCGCGCCGGCCGTGAAGCCTTGGTTGGGCTTGAACATGGACGAGTCAATTTCGAGGCCGTTGGTTTTTACGCCGCGGGCGTTTTCGATGAGGCTGATAATGACCATGCCCAAGATGCAGAAGATGAACACGAAGCCCATGCGGTCGAGGAACGGAATCTCGTAAGCGCCGCCACCGGGGGGGCGCACGGCGAAGCCGAAGGGCGACAGCCACTCCAGATTGGTCATGCCGGGTAGGAACTTGAGCAGCACCGATAGCAAGAAGCCGCCAATGGTGGCAAACAGCGCCGCGCTCGACGTGGCTTTCTTCCAGAAGAAGCCCAGGATGAACATGGCAAAAATGCCCGGCGACACGAAGCCCGTGTACTCCTGAATGTAGGTGAAGCCACCCTTTTTGTCGATGCCCAGGTGCGGGGCAATGAGAATGCCCAGCAGCATGGCCACCACCACGGCAATCTTGCCGGTGTTCACCAGCGTCTTCTCCGAGGCGTTGGGGTTGATGGCCTTCTTGTAAATGTCGAGGGTGAAGATGGTGGCAATCGAGTTGGCCTTACCGGCCAGCGAGGCAACCACGGCCGCCGTGAGGGCCGCAAACGACAAGCCCTTGAGGCCTACGGGTAAGATGTTGAGCAGCACCGGGTAAGCGCGGTCGGGGTTAAGCTCGCCGCCCTGCATGAATTCGCCGCTGCCGAATACGTTTTGCTTGTAGAGGATGAAGGCCGCGATGCCCGGCAGCACTACGATAATGGGCATCAGGAGCTTGAGCACAGCCGCGAACAAGAGGCCGCTGCGGGCAGTGGGCAGGTCAGCGCCCAAGGCGCGCTGCGTGATGTATTGGTTGCAACCCCAGTAGTTGAGGTTTACAATCCAGAGGCCACCCAGTAGCACGGTGAGGCCCGGCAGGTCGATGTAGCTGGGGTTGTCCGGCTTCAAAATCATGTGGAAGTGGTCGTTGGCCTCGCGGTACATGATGCCCAGGCCGTTGAACACGCCCGTGGTGCCGTAGTGCTCCGATACCAAGTTGATAGCCAGGTAGGTAGTAGCCAAACCGCCCAGGATGAGGAAGAACACCTGAATAACGTCGGTGAAGCCAATTACCTTCATGCCGCCCAGCGTGATGATGACGGCGGCAATGGCCAGCCCGTACATGCAGAAGGTGAGGTTGAGGCCCGAAACGCTGCTGGCCGCAATGGCCCCGAGGTAGAGAATGGACGTCAGGTTGACAATAACGTAGAGCAGCAACCAGAACACGGCCATAATCATGGCTACCGTGCCGTTGTAGCGCTGGTGCAGGAACTGCGGCATCGTGAAGATGCGGTTCTTGAGGTACACCGGAATGAAGAACACGGCTACGATAACCAGTGTGACGGCAGCCATCCACTCGTAGGCCGCAATGGCCAGCCCCATTTTAAAGCCCGAGCCCGACATGGCCACAAACTGCTCGGCCGATATATTGCTGGCAATCAGCGACGAGCCGATGGCCCACCACGTGAGCGAGCCCTCGGCCAGGAAGTAGTCTTTGGAGTCGCCCTCCAGGGTGCCGTCGTGGCCCGTCTTGCGGTTATATATCCAGATGCCGTAGCCGGCAACTATCAAAAAGTAAACGAAAAAGACGATGTAGTCTAATGTAGCCAGCTTGTGCATAGGGCGGGAAAAACGAATGGAAAACGAAAGTAGGGCAAATATCCGCTAACCGACCTACGCAAACGATTGTGTTGGTAAAAAACCTGCACATTTTAGTAAAAATCCGTGGGTCTAGGGTGCCACGTGCCACCAATCGATAGCCGCCTGCCCGGCGCTGGCCGGCGCCCCGGTGCCCAGGCAGAAAAGACCCATCTTGGTGCCCACCCACTTGCCCTCGCGGGCCACAAACTCGGGCCCGAGCGATGTAAACTGCTGGCCGTCGGCACTATAGCTGAACTGGCCGCGGCCGCCGGCCCGCATGGCCACGCGCAGGTAGAGCGGTTGGCCCGCCGGCACGGTAGCCGCGGCGGCCGGGGTTTCGGGCGTCCCCTTATCGGCCTGGTTACAAATGCCTTGCGTAAGCGTCAGCTGGCCAGTGGGCTGGCGCGTGAGGGTGAGGGCGGCGTAGTCGAGGCCCAGCACCACGAGGCCGGCGCGGTCGCCCTCATTTTGGGGTTGGAAGGTGAGCTTGGCAGTAGCCGTGAAGTGCTCGGCGGGCAGCTTTTGCAGCAGCAGGTTGGGCACGAGCCACAGGCTGGCGGCGGCGGCCGGGGCGGGCACGGCCGCCAGGCTTAGCTGGCCGGGCGCGCCGGGTGTGGCCAGCCAGCCGGGCTGGGGGTTGGCCTGCCACTGCCATTGCAGGCCGGGCTTTTGCTGGGCAAACTCGTCGGAGGTAGCGGGCACGGCCCCGGCGGGGTGGCCGGGCACGGTGGGCTTGCGGTAGGTGAGCACGGGCTCGCCGGTGCCGTCGCCATCGGTGTCGCGGCCGATTACGGGCCAGTCATTTTTCCAGGTGATGGGTTGCAGGTGCACCACCCGGCCGTAGGCGCCCTGGTCCTGGAAGTGCAGAAACCAGTCTTCCTTGCCATCGGGCGTATCGACCCATGCGCCCTGGTGCGGGCCGTTGGTAGTGCTCTTCCCTTGGGCCATCACGATTTTATCTTCGTAGGGCCCGAAGATATTTTTGCTGCGCAGCACCACTTGCCAGCCGGTGGGCACGCCGCCGCCCGGCGCAAAAATGTAGTAGTAACCGTGGCGCTTGTAAAATTTTGGGCCCTCTATGGTAGGGTGGTGCTGGTGGCCGTCAAACACCAGCTTGTCCTCGCCGATGAGGCTGAGACCGTCGGGGGCCATCTCGCTCACGTAGATAACGCTTTTGATGCCCGCCCGGCTGCCCGCGAAGGCGTGCACGAGGTAGGCGCGGCCATCTGCGTCCCAAAGGGGGCAGGGGTCAATCCAGCCTTTGGCGGCTTTCACGCACACCGGGGCCGACCACGGGCCAGCCGGGTTTTTGGCCGTCGTTACGAATATGCCCAGGTCGGGGTCGGGGTAGTAGAGGTAGAATTTTTTATTGTGAAACCGCAGCGCGGGAGCCCACACGCCGTTGCCGTGCTGCACCTGGTTGTAGCGGCTGGCGGGCGGCTGCACGGGCAGCGCGTGGCCAATTATCGTCCAGTTCACCAAGTCCTTCGAATGCAGAATGGGCAGGCCCGGCACGGCGTTGAAGCTAGAGGAGGTGAGGTAATAGTCGGTGCCCACGCGCACCACGTCGGGGTCCGAGTAGTCGGCGTAAAGCACTGGGTTTTTATACTGCCCATTGCCCAGGTCGGGCACCCAGGGGACTTGCGCGTGGGCGGTCCGCGCCAGGCCGGCCGCGGCAATCAAAATAAGCAATACCAACGGGCGCATACGAGGTGGGCTAAGGCGAACGGGACGTCCCGAAAATAAGCGCTACCGTTGCTAGTTGCGTGCGCCGGCCGGCGCATCCGCCCATTGGCGCGTCGTCGTATTTTTGTAGGCATACCTACTTTCTGTTTGTGAAAAAAGCGCTCTATCTCATCGGCTCGCCCAACCAGACCACCCAAATGCACCGCGTGGCGCAGCTCTTGGCAGATGAGTACGAACCCTACTTCAGCCAGCTGTACTACGATGGCTGGATGCGCGGCTTCTACGAGTGGCTGATTCGCAATAATGTGCTGGAGCGCACAGTGGTACAAGGGCTTGTGAAAGAAAAGGCCGACCGCTACGTGGCCGAGCACAATCTGCGCCGCGACTTTGAGAACCGCGAGCTGCGCCACGACTACGACCTCATCGTGTGCTGCTCCGACATTATCGTTCCCTGGCCGCTGCTCAAAAAAACCAAGTCGGTATTCGTGCAGGAGGGCATGACCGACCCGCTCAACCTGTGGGCGCGGGTGGTGAAGCGCTTCACTCATTTTCCCATCCTCACCATCAGCACCGCCCTCAACGGCATGAACAATTGCTGCGACGTGTACTGCGTGGCCTCGCCCGGCTACGCCCAGCACTTCGAGCACATTGGGGTGGAAAAGGACAAAATCGTGGTTACAGGCATTCCCAATTTCGACGACATCGAGAAGCTGCGCCACAACAGCTTCCCGCACCGCGGCTACGTGCTGGTGGCCACCACCGACATGCGCGAAACCTTCCGGCCCGACAACCGCAAGAAGTTTATTCGCCACGCCACGCGCATTGCCGCCGGCCGACCCATGATTTTCAAGTTTCACCCCAACGAGGACATGGCCCGTGCCACCGCCGAGGTGCAGCGCTACGCCCCGCCCGGTACCCTAATCTTCACCGAGGGCAACACGGAGGAGATGATTGCCAACTGCGTAGAGCTAGTAACGCAGTACAGCACAGTGGCTTATGTAGGGTTGGCGCTGGGCATACCCGTGCACTCGTACTTCGATGTGGAGGACCTCAAGCGCAAGCTGCCCATCCAGAACGGGGGCACCAGTGCCCAGCGCATTGCCGACATTTGCCGGCAGTTTGGGCGGTTTGAGGGCCGGGGCCCGGCCTTCCTGAAACAGTACAAACCGGTGGCGGCCCCGCAGCTTGCCAACCTGACCGCCGCGCCCCGCTAGCGGGAACTCGCAGGCCGCTGTTGTTACGTTTTGTGCCAATAATGTTACGTTTTATACTTTAGCCGATGCTCACCCTTATTCAGGCCCGCCGCGGCTCCTCGCGCCTCCCCGACAAAGTCAGCCTCGACCTGGTGAGCCGGCCGCTGCTGGTGCGGCAGGTCGAGCGCGTGCAGCAGGCCCGCCGGGCGGGCCGCGTGGCCGTTATCACCACCGACGAGCCCAGCGACGACGCGCTGGCCAACCTATGTCAACAGTATGGTATTGAGGTATTTAGGGGTAGCGCGCTCGACCTGCTCGACCGTCACTACCAGGCGGCGCTTCATTTTGGCGAAACGGAGGCGGTGGTAAAAATCCCCAGCGACTGCCCGCTCATCGACCCGGCCATTATTGACAAAGTGCTGGGTTTTTACCTCGAAACTGCCGGGCAGTACGACTTCGTGAGCAACCTGCACCCCGCCACCTACCCCGATGGCAACGACGTGGAAGTGATGACCTTTGCGGCCCTCAAAACCGCTTGGCGCGACGCCCGCCGCTCGCTGGAGCGTGAGCATACCACGCCGTTTTTCTGGGAAAACCCCGACCGCTTCCGCCTCGCCAACGTGGCCTGGGAAACGGGCCTCGACTACTCGATGTCGCACCGTTTCACCATTGACTACCCGGCTGACTACGATTTTATAAAGGCCGTGTACGAAGCGCTTTATCCGGCCAATCCTCATTTTGGCCTGAATGATATACTGGCTTTATTAAAACAAAGGCCGGACCTTTACGCCTTAAATGCCGACCTAGCCGGCGTGAACTGGTACCGCAACCACTTGGACGAGCTCAAAACCGTGGCCGCGGAGCAAACGAAGCAATTATAAATCAATAAGAACGTCATGCTGAGCTTGCCGAAGCATCTCTACCACGCCGCTAGAGTTACTAAGCTACCGGTGCGGTAGAGATGCTTCGGCAAGCTCAGCATGACAACGATTCAAACGTTTACTATGACTTCCGAAAAACAAGACGAACTGAAAGCCTTGGCTCTGCGCGTGCGCGAGCACATTGTGCGCCTCAGCACTGATGGCGGCTGCTTCACCGGGGCTTCGCTGAGCTGCGCCGACCTGCTGGTGTACCTCTACGCCGACTTCTTGAACGTGCACCCCGGCAACCTCCAGGACCCTGAGCGCGACTACCTCTTCCTAAGCAAAGGCCACGACGTGCCGGCCCTCTACGGTACGTTTGCCGAGCTGGGCTTCATGCCCAAGGAGCGCCTCAGCAACCATTTGAAGTCGAACGACTCCATTTACTGGCATCCCAACCGCAGCGTGCCGGGCGTCGAGTTTCACTCGGGCTCGCTGGGCCACCTGCCCAGCGTGGCGCTGGGCGTGGCCCTCGATGCGCGCATGCGCGGCCAAAATCAGAAGGTCATCGTGATAACCGGTGACGGCGAGCTCAATGAGGGTACTTGCTGGGAAGCCCTGCTGGTAGCCAGCGCCCACAAGGTGAACAACCTCACCATCGTGGTGGACCGCAACCACTTCCAGGCCAATATCGCCACCGAAGACCTCATCCCGCTGGAGCCGCTGGCCCCCAAGTTTGAGGCCTTCGGCGCCGAAGTGCGCCGCATCGACGGCCACGACTTCGCGGCCCTGGAAGAGGCCTTCACGGCCTTGCCTTTCAGCGATACCAAGCCCTCGGTTATCATCTGCGACACGGTGCGCGGCCGCGGCCTGCCTAGCATCGAGCGCCGCGCCGACCGCTGGTTCTGCAACTTCAGCGCCGACGAAGTAGTGGAGCTGCTAAAAGAGCTGCACAGCCAAGAAGCTACCACGCTCACCAGCGAAACCCTGACGGTTAGATAATTAATTAGCCTGTCATTGCGAGGAGGAACGACGAAGCAATCGCACCAGAACAGAATCGTTCGGGTGCCGTGCTGGTGCGATTGCTTCGTCGTTCCTCCTCGCAATGACAGTTGTTGCATTAACAGCTCCAGATATGAACTACGAGAAATTAATTCACGAAACCGCCCTGGCCGACGAGCGCCTGCTGGTGATGACGGCCGAAAACCGCGCCCTTATCCGCAACCTGCCCGGCCCGCTGGGCCCGCGCTTCATCGACACCGGCATCACGGAGCAAACCATGATTGGTGCGGCGGCCGGCCTGGCCCTGCGCGGCCGCGTGCCGGTAGTGCACGCGCTGGCTACCTTCCTCACGCTCAGGGCGTTCGAATTTATTCGCACCGACGTGGGTATTGCGAACTTACCGGTGAAAATCAGCGCCTTCGTGCCCGGCTTTTTGTCGGATGGCAACGGCCCGACGCACCAAGCCATTGAGGACGTTTCGCTGATGCGCGGCATCCCGGGCATGACGGTTTTTGCGCCCGCCGATGAGCAGGACATGCTGGCCATGCTGCCCGCCATCTGGGCCTCGCCCAGCCCCGCTTACCTGCGCGTAAACACCCGCCCCGCCACCTACCAGCACACCCCCTATGAAATGGGTAAGGCCGAAATTGTGGCCGAAGGCAAAGACGTGACCATCCTCACCTACGGTATGCTGTTTGAGCAAACGCTGATTGCCAAGGACTTACTCACCGAAGCCGGCTACTCGGTGGGCCTCGTCAACCTGCGCAGCCTCAAGCCTCTCGACGAAGCGGCCGTGCTCAACGTGGTGCGCGGCGGCAGCCTGGTGGTGACCGTGGAAGACCACTTCCAAACCGGCGGCCTCTACTCCATTCTGGCCGAGCTGCTGCTGGCCAATGAGCTGACCGCTAAGGTGTTGCCGTTGGCGCTGAAAGAGCGCTGGTATAAGCCGGGCCTGCTGAGTGAAGTACTTGAATACGAAGGCTTTACCGGCCAGCACATTGCCCGCCGCATCGGCGAGCGGCTGGGCGACGGCGTGCATTCGTTCGGGGCCAAAACCAAGGTGGTCGAAAACGAATTTGCCGAGTAACGAAGTGTAAAACGGAGTGGCACTCCGTTTCCGGGCGAACGACTTGCGCCATGCCCCAACGCCAAACGGAGTGCCACTCCGTTTTACATTCCTTCCTTCTATGAATTTCCAGAAATCCGACGAACTCTACGCGCGGGCCCAAAAAATAATGACGCCCGTGACCCAGACCCTGGCCAAGGGCCCGGGACAGTACACCAAAGGCGCGGCCCCCAAGTACGTGAAGCGCGGCAAGGGCGCCCATGTGTGGGACGTTGATGGCAACGAATACATTGACTACCAGATGGGTATCGGTCCGCTGTCGCTGGGCTACGCCTACCCGCGCGTCGATGACGCCATTCGGGCGCAGCTCGAAGACGGCATCACGTTTTCGATGATGCACGAGCTGGAAGTGGAGGTAGCGGAGCTGATTCACGAGATTATCCCGAACGCCGAGAGTATCCGCATCTCCAAAACCGGGGCCGATGTGTGCTCGGCGGCGGTGCGCGTATCGCGCGCCTTCACGGGCCGCCCGCACGTGCTGTGCTGCGGCTACCACGGCTGGCACGACTGGTACATCGGCACCACGAGCCGCGACAAGGGTATTCCGCAGGAAAGCAAGGACTTAGTAAGCGCCTTCGAGTACAACAACCTCGATTCGTTCAAGGAAATGCTGACCGAAGAGGTAGCCTGCGTCATCCTGGAGCCATTCATTTTTGACGCACCTAAAGACAATTTCCTGCACGAAGTAGCCCGCCTTTGCAAGGAGAACGGCACGCTGCTGATTTTTGATGAGATGTGGACCGGCTTCCGCATCGCCATCGGCGGCGCGCAGGAGTACTTCGGCATCACGCCCGACCTGGCGGTCTTCTCCAAAGCTTGCGCCAATGGCATGCCCATCGCGCTGCTCACCGGCCGTAAGGATGTGCTGCAACTGTTTGAGCAAGACGTGTTTTTCTTCACCACCTTCGGTGGGGAGGCTTTGAGTCTGGCGGCCACCATCGCCACCATCAGCGAGATGCGCGAGAAAAACGTGCCCGCGTTCCTGGCTAGCCAAGGCAACAAGCTGAAGGAAGGCTACAATAAAATTGCTGCCGACCTGGGCCTCAGCAGCTACACCAAGTGCTACGGCTACGACTGCCGCAGCATCATCACCTTCGACGCCAGCGCCGGCAACCCCTTGGAAACCAAAGCTTACGTGCAGCAGGAGCTGTTTAAGCGCGGCATCTTGTGGGGCGGTTTCCACAACATGAGCTTCTCGCACACCGACGAGGACGTGGCCAAAACGCTGACTGCCTACGAGGCCGTATTGCCTCTGCTGAAAGACGCCATTGAAAAGGGCGACGTAAGCACCCGCCTCGAAGGCGAGCCGCTGGAGGCCGTGTTCCGCAAGGTGACCAATGCCGCGCCGGTGAAGGCGAAGTAGCGCGAAGCTCTGCTTCGCGTATCGCTGCGAAGCGGCGAGGGTGGGGCCGGGCACGTTTGCCCGGCCCCGCTTATTGCTAGCAATTAATCCTAATGCCTGATTCGCCGCTGCGTGGCGATACGCGAAGCAGAGCTTCGCGCTACGTTATACTATGACCCTCTTTGATTTAACCAATAAAACTGCCATCGTGACCGGCGCGTGCGGCCTCATTGGCCAGAAGCACTGCGAGGCCCTGGCCCTGGCCGGTGCCAACGTGGTAGTGGCCGACCTGAACCTAGACAAGGCCCGCGAGGTAGCCGCTGGCTTGCCCGGGGCCGTGCACCTGCCGCTGGCCGTAGACGTGACCTCGCCCGAGTCGCTGGCCGCTGCGCGCGATACCATTATCAAGCGCTTCGGCCACATCGACGTGCTGGTGAACAATGCTGCCATCAACGATATGTTTGAGAACCCGGCGCTGGCCGCCGACCTCAGCAAGTTTGAGAATTTCCCGCTGGCTACCTTTAAGCAAGTGCTGGAGGTGAACGTGACGGGCCTCTTCCTGGCGGCGCAGGTCTTTGGCACGCCCATGGCCGAGCAGGGCAGCGGCTCCATCATCAACGTGGCCAGCACCTACGGCATCGTGGGGCCCGACCAGAGCATCTACCGCAACGCGGCCGGCGAGCAAACCTTCTATAAATCACCTTCTTACCCCACTACCAAGGGGGCGGTGGTGAACTTTACCCGCTACCTGGCGGCGTACTGGGGTGCTAAAGGCGTGCGCGTGAACACGTTGTCGCCGGGCGGCGTGGAGAACAGCCAAGACGAGTTCTTCGTGCAGCAGTACAGCGCTAAAACGCCGCTCGGCCGCATGGCCGCGTCTACCGATTATCAGGGCGCAGTGGTGTTCCTGGCGTCCGATGCCTCGGCTTACATGACGGGGGCTAACCTCGTAGTGGATGGCGGCTGGACGGCCATTTAGGAGGTAGCGTGGACTCTGCGAGTTCGCGCGTGGGTTCGTTGAACAACGCCACCCACGCGCGGACTCGCAGAGTCCACGCTACTTCCGCGCTACTGCCCGCCGTGTACTAATTTCGGACAGAATTTCACCAAAAACCTATATGAAGCACGCCGACCTCGTTGCTAAAGCCCGCCGCATTAAGCTCGTTCTCACTGATTGCGACGGCGTGCTCACCGACGGCGGCGTGTACTATGGCGAAAGCGGCGAGGTGCTCAAGCGCTTCAACATCCGTGATGGCATGGGCGTGGAGCGCCTGCGGGCCGTGGGCGTGGACACGGGCATTGTGACCGGCGAGCGCTCGCCCTCGGTGCAGAAGCGCGCCGATAAGCTCAAAATCACGGAGCTGCATCTGGGTATAAAGGATAAAGCGCCGCTGCTGGCCGAGATTTTGACCCGCCTGGGCCTCACGGCCGAGCAGGTGGCTTTCATTGGCGATGATACCAACGACGTGGCTATTCTGGGCCTCGTGGGGCTGGCGGCCTGCCCCGGCGATGCCACCGTATTTGCCCGTGAGGCGGCCGACTACCGCTGCCAGGCCTTTGGGGGCCAAGGCGCTTTTCGGGAGCTGGCCGAGCTGATTATCAGCTGCCAGGGCGGGGCCCCGGTGCCCAACCGCGGCTCGGAATAAATTAGCTTGGTAAAATAAAATCCGGCGCCCTGCGTCGTCTCGTTTAACTGACTGCGCAAACTGTCCGACGATTGCGCTGTTAGGTTGCTTTTCAACTGTTTCTGGCTCTACTTTCAGCCCACCACTTCTCTCGTTATGTCTGTCGTTCAAATTAAGAAAGACCGCGCCATTGGCCCCGGCCAGCCGTGCTACATTATTGCCGAAATCGGCATCAACCACAACGGCTCGCTCGACATTGCCAAGCAGCTGATTGACGCCGCCGTAACGGCCGGTTGCGACGCCGTGAAGTTCCAGAAGCGCACGCCCGAGCTGTGCGTGCCCAAGGACCAGTGGGAAAAGCAGCGCGACACCCCCTGGGGCCGCATGAGCTACATCGACTACAAGCGCAAAACGGAGTTTGGCCAAGAAGAATACACCGCCATCGACGACTACTGCAAGGCACGCGGCATCGACTGGTTTGCCTCTTGCTGGGATGAGCCCTCGGTCGATTTCATGGAGCAGTTCAAGCCTGTGCTCTACAAAATGGCGAGCGCCTCGCTCACCGACAAGCCACTGCTCGACCGCGTGCGCGCCACCGGCCGCCCCCTCATGCTGAGTACCGGCATGAGCACCCAGCAGGAAATCACCGACGCGGTAGCCTACGTAGGCCTTGATAACCTGATGATTGCGCACAGCACTTCGGCCTACCCCTGCCCGCCCCAGGAGCTGAACCTGCGCATGATACCCACCCTGATGGCGCAGTTTCCCGGCACGCCCATCGGCTACTCGGGCCACGAAACCGGCCTGAGCACCACCGTAACGGCCGTGGCCCTGGGGGCCACGTTCGTGGAGCGCCACTTTACCCTCGACCGCGCCATGTGGGGTTCCGACCATGCGGCCAGCGTAGAGCCCGGTGGCATGGCCAAGATGGTGCGCGACATCCGCGATACCGAAGCCGGCCTCGGCGACGGCGTGAAGGTGGTGTATGAGAGCGAGAAAGAGCCCCTGCGCCGCCTGCGCCGCGAGGTAACGGCCGCGTAAGCAACCGAATGAAGCAAATAAGAACGTCATGCTGAGCTTGCCGAAGCATCTCTACCGCATCGTTGGAGTATTAATCCCAATGGCGTGGTAGAGATGCTTCGGCAAGCTCAGCATGACGTTCTTATTTTTACGTACAAGTAAACCCGGGCCTACCGAAAAGCCGAACATTCGGCTGCTGGGCTGAGTTAGGGAAGCCAACTAGTCATTATCCGTTATGCTAGAGTCGATAAGCACGTTTTACCACAGCCTCAACGCCGTGGGGCGCACCACGATGATTACCACGCCCATTCTACTGCTGGCGGTAGTGGTGCTGCTGGTGCTGGAGCGCAAGATTCCGTACCGTAAGGGCCTGCCGTTCTTCCGCGAGGGACTGTTTGTCGATTTGTTCTGGTATACGCTGGTGCAGAGCTACTTCCTGCAAATTCTGATTTTTGGGTTCATCATCGCGCCGCTGGCCGCGCACTTCGGCACACGGTTCAACTTGGTGAGCAGCTGGCCGGTGGCGGCGCAGGTGGGCTTTTTCGTGATTACCCACGATTTTTACATTTACTGGTTTCACCGCTTCCAGCACAACAGCGCCTTCTTTTGGCGCACTCACGAGGCGCACCACTCGGGCAAGCAGGTGGACTGGCTGGCCGGCTCGCGCTCGCACATCGTCGAGATTATTATCAACCAAACCATCGAGTTTGCGCCCATCATTCTGCTAGGGGCCAACCCCATTGTGGTGCCCATTAAGGCACTGATTGATGCCGTGTGGGGCATGTACATTCACGCCAACATCGACGTGAAATCGGGTAAGCTTCAGTACGTTATCAACGGTCCCGAAATGCACCTCTGGCACCACGCCGACCATGAGGAAGTGTACTACGCCAACTTCTCGACCAAGTTCGCGGTCTGGGACTGGCTTTTCGGCACCGCCTTTCTGCCCGAAAACCGCAAGCCCGAGCGCTGGGGTTTGCCCTACGCGTTTCCGAAGGACTACTTCGCCCAGCACGCGTTTTCGGTCTACCGCTTCGATGAAAAGGCGTTGGCTGAGCGCTCGGCACCGTTTCGCTACTACCACGGCGTGCGCTGGCGCGTGCTCGACTGGGTGGGCCGCCGCCTACCCGCCGCCAAGGTGCTGCAAGGCTGGGAGGTGACGCAGGGGGCCGATGAAACCGTGCCCGCCCCGCGCCCCGGCGGCAACCCCACCACTGAGGCCGCCGCTACTTCCGATTCTTCCCGCCCCGTTGCCACTGTTTCGTCTTGACTCTAAGCTTTAATCCTGCCTGGCTTTACCTGGTTCTCGCCTCCATCATGGAAGTGTGCTGGAACTATAGCCTCAAGTACACGAGCGTTGCCAAGATTAAGGCCATTGATTGGTCGCAGTTTTTTGCCGGCTCCGCGGGCATTATGACCCTGATACCGGCCATTTGCTACGTGGCATTTGGAGTGGGCAACGTATTTTTCTTCTCCAAGGCGCTCAACGTTATTCCCGCCTCCACTGCCTTCGCCATTTGGATGGGCATGGCCTTGGTGGGTATCAAGATAGTGGATACGCTGGTGCTGAAAGAGGCATTTCAGTGGGCGCACGTCTTCTACATCGGCTGCATCCTGGTGGGGATTATCGGGCTAAAGCGCTCGGCGTAGGTTACGCAATTACCAAGCCTCAGTTTGCGCAAACAGTTGACGATAAGTTAGTTATTGCCAAGTGCGGAATTGCCAAGCGCGCAGTGTTGGCGGTGCAGATTTGCGCGGGGCCGGGCTGGTCGGTGCTGCCGGCATAGGTGAAATAAACGCGCTGGCCTTTCACTTTGAAAGCGCCGAGGTTGTTGACGGCGGCTACTACGTTAGAGCCGGCTAGGCTATCGCGGCTGGTGAGGCGGTACATGGCCGGCTTGCCAATCGGGTAAGTTTCATCCACTTGAATGAGGACACCGTCGAGGCAGGTTTCGCCCAGGACCACGCCCCCGTAACAGGGGCTAAGGTCGGCGTCGTGGCGGCAGCCAGCCAGCGAAAGGCCAAGCAGGCCGACAAATAGTAGTGAATAACTACGCATAAGTAAGGGTGGAATGGGTAGGTGGTGAGTGCTTTAGAGAGCATTGGTCAAGCTGAAACGGTTGCACCAAGTGCGCCGTAACTTGCTCGCTATGTTCCGCCTGTTTACTGCCTTGCTAGGGCTGGCTAGTGTCGTTTCGGCCGCTGCCCAAAGCCTGCCCATTCTCACCCAAAACCCGTCTGCGCTGCGTTGGCAGGAAATCCGGAGCCCGCACTTTCGGGTGCTGTACCCGGCCGGGCTCGACACGGCGGCCCAGCGCACCGCCCGCCGGCTGGAGGCCGTGCACGGCCCCGCTGGCACCACGCTGGGCGTGCAGGCCAAGCCCATTGCGGTGGTGCTGCAAAACCAGACCACGGTGAGCAACGGCTTCGTGACGTTTTTGCCGCGCCACGCCGAGTTTTTTACTACGCCCGACCAAGGCCAGGGCCTGGGCACCGTGGACTGGCTCGATGGGCTGGTGGTACACGAGTTTCGGCACGTCAATCAGTTTGATAAGGCGCGGCAGGGCTTTGGGCGGGTGGTGGTGCCGCTGCTCGGCGATGGCGGCCTGGGTGTGAGCGCGGTGGGCGTGCCGCAGTGGTTTTTTGAGGGCGACGCCGTGGGCACCGAAACGGCCCTCACGCGCAGTGGGCGCGGGCGCATCCCGTATTTCGGCCTGGGTTTGCGGGCCAATTTGCTGGAAGGCCGGCTCTACAACTACCAGAAGGCAGTGAACGGCTCGCTACGCGACAACGTGCCCGACTGGTACGTGCTGGGCTATTACCTAACTTCTTATGCAAAAGCGCATTATGGCCCCGCAGTGTGGGGCCGGGTGCTGGATGAGTACTACCGCTTCCCCTTTTACCCGTTCTCGTTTTCCAATGGCCTGAAGCGCACCACCGGCCTGCGCGTGGAGGACCTCTATGCCCGCACCATGCACGCCTTGGACTCGACCTGGCGGGCCGAGCAGGCGGCGCGCCCAGCGCCCACGCCCGTGCGCGAGCTAGCCGGACAGGCTAACACGCAGGTATTCACGCAGTACCAGTATCCTCAGTATGTGAATGATAGTACGGTGCTGGCCCTGAAAAGCGGCCTCGGCGACATTGCGCAGCTAGTATTGCTGGGCCGCCACGGTAAGGAGAAGCGGGTGTTCACGCTGGGCTTGCAGAATATTCCGCAGCTGCTGTCGGTGGGCGGGGGCAAGGCCGTGTGGCCCGAGTTTCGGCAGCATCCGCGCTGGGGCCAGCGCATTTACTCGGAGCTTAAAGTGCTGGACCTCAGCACCGGTCGCCTCACGCGCCTGGGCAAGGGCCAGCGCTACGCGGCCGCCGCGCTCTCGGCCAATGGCACGCGGATAGTGGCCGTGCGCACCGATGCCAGCTACCACCACGCGTTGGTGCTGCTCGATGCCGCTACCGGCGCGGTGCTCCAGACGCTGCCCAACCCGCACAACGACTTCTACCAGCAGCCGCGCTTTATGCCCGATGGCCGCCGCGTAGTGGCCGTGGCGCTCAGTGCCGCCGGCAAAACCCTGCAAGTGTTGGACCCCGCTACGGGGCTGGCTACCAATATGTTGCCGGTGGCAAATGTGAACCTGGCCAACCCGCAGCCCTGGGGTGATTACGTGTTTTACAACTCGCCGCAGTCGGGCATAGATAACATCTACGCTGTCAACCTGTCATCGGGGCTGACGTACCAAGTGACCAACCGGCCCACCGGGGCCTACCACGCCGCCATAAGTCCTGATGGGAAGCACCTTGCCTTTTATGATTACCGTGCCACTGGCGCGCGAACGGTAGAAGCCACGTTAAATTATTCAGAGTGGCTAGCAACTGACGGCTCGAATATGACGGTCAGGTTGGCAGAAATGCATGTGCACGCATTAGGAGGTTTTGAAGACGCGAGGTTTGCCCCGGCCCGCACCGATGCGCCCGCGCCCTTTGTGGCGGCGCTGGCGGCCGGCGAGCCGGGAGCTGCCCAAATCAAGCAGCTGCTGGCCTCGCCCGATTCAGGGGGCGTGCGCTACGGGGTGCGGCGCTACCGGCCGCTGGCGCACGCATTCCGGCTGTTCAGCTACGGGGTGGTGCAGAGCCCAGCCGGCAACGCGGTGAGCGTGGGTTTGCGCTCGCAGGACTACCTGAGTACCACGCAGTTATTTGCGGGCCTCAGCTACGACCAGACCGAGCGCACGGTGGCCGCCACCGGCGCGCTCAGCTACCAGGGACGCTTCCCGGTGCTCGATGTGGAGGCCACCTACGGCGGCCGCAACGCCACGCGCTACTTCGACCGCGCCGCGCCGCTCGATAGCCTGCGCGGCAGCCAGTGGCAATACGCCCGGCTGCTGGCCGGCGTGCGCCTGCCGTTGGTGCTCACGCGCTCCAAATACTTGCAGTCGCTGACGGTGGGCGCGTACTACCTGCACGAGCGGGTGTTCAACTACGCCCCGGCCTTCCGCAGCCGCAACGAAACCGGCCTCAATACGCCGCTGCACGCCATCCAAACCTCGCTGGGCTACGCCAGCCAGCTCAAGCAGAGCGCCCGCGACGTGGCCCCGCGCGGCGGCGCTACGCTGCTGGCTACGTACCGCACCACGCCGTTTGGCACCAACTTGCAGGCCAGCCAGGTGGGCGTGCAAAGCAGCATGTACCTGCCCGGCCTGGCCAAACACCACGCACTGCGGCTGCGTGGGGGCTTCCAATACCAGCAGCAGGGTCAGTATAATTTTGCGGCGGCCATCTCTTTCCCGCGGGCCGAAACGAGCTACGTGAGCTTCGACCGGCTGGCGGTGGGCAGCGCCGACTATAACCTGCCGCTGGCCTTCGTGCACTGGTCGATGGGCCGGGTGCTGTACGTGCAGCGCCTGCGGGCCACCGCGTTTTTCGACATCGCCCAGGGCAGCAGCGTGGTGCCGCTACGCACCGCCGCCGGCCAGCTCGTGCCCACACGTCTCTACCAAAACTACCGCAATGTGGGAGTCGATTTTATGGCCTTGTTCAACATCTTTCACCTGCGCACGCCTCTGGAGGCGGGCGTGCGGATAGCGTATAACGGTGATTTACAGAATTTTGTGGTACAGCCCTTGGCCTTTAACGTGCGGCTGTAGCGCAGTAGCGCGAAGCCGGCGCTTCGCGCTACTTCTTTACAATGCGGTCTTGGTCGGCCACGGTGAACTGGGTGAGGTAGGCCGTTTCCTCGGCCACGTCGGAGCGGGCCAGGGCTGACTCCTTGATTAGCAGCACACTACCATAAAGCAGCGTGATGGCCCCGAGCACGCTCAGCAGGGCAATAATCCAGGCGGCGGAGCTGTCAATCAGCTCAAAAATGCCGATGCTGAGAATGCTGCCGATGAAAATGCTCAGCGTGAAGTGCAGGCTGGTCATGGCCCGTTGTAGCAGGCGGGCGCGCCGAATGGCAAACAGCAGCTGCTGCGTGAGGTGGCCGTGCTCGGCGGGGTCGGGTGTGGAAGTGGCGGCCTGCTGCTGGTTTTGGCGCAGCAGCTGGGCCACCTCACGCTGCCGGTCGAGGCTGCGGCTCAGGCGCTGCGAGGTGGTGAGGATGAGCGAGCCGCACGCCGATACCAGAATTGCCGGCGAGAACATGGCCGACAACACCGATAACGTGCCCGAAATGTGAGAGATAGCCGCCGGCATTGGGCCCTACGTTACGGGCTTGACTTCCACCGCGCGCTCCGTGAGCGGGGCCTTGGGCTTGCCAATGATGTAGCGCATACCCTTGTCTTGGGTGATGTAGTTCCAGGCCCAAGCAATAAACACGGCAATGCGGTTGCGGAAGCTCACGAGCGCCATAATATGCACGAAGCTCCAGCCCAGCCAGCCCAGCCAGCCGGTGATATGATATTGCTTGCCAAACAGGATAATATCACCCACCGCCCGGTGCCGGCCAATGGTAGCCATCGTGCCTTTATCCTGATACACAAAGGGTTTTAATGGCTGCTTGTTGAGCAGATGCTTGAGGTTTTCGCCCAGCAAGCGGCCCTGCTGAATGGCGGGCTGCGCCACCTGCGGATGGCCCTCGGGGTAGCCTTCGGTAGCCATCTGGGCGATGTCGCCGATGGCAAACACGTTCTCATAGCCCGCCACCTGGTTGAATTCGTTGACCTGGTAGCGGTTGGATTTGAGCAGTGCGGCGGGGGCGAGGCCCACCACGGGCGCGCCCGTGACGCCGGCCGCCCAAATGAGGGTGCGCGCCACCAGCTTCTCACCACTTTTTAGGGCCACCGTGTAGCCATCGTACGACGTCACGCGGTTGTCGAGCCACACCTGCACGTCCATTTCCTGCAAGTACTTGAGCGCGTGCTCCGACGCCTCGGCCGACATGCCCTTGAGCAGCACCGGGCCGCTCTGCACCAGGTGAATGTCCATCTGCTTGAGGTCCAACTCGGGATAGTCGCGCGGGAATACGTGGGCGCGCAACTCACTCAGCGCGCCGGCCATTTCGACGCCCGTGGGGCCGCCGCCCACTATCACGAAGTCGAGCAGGCTGTTGAGCTGCTTTGAATCACCCACTTCCAGGGCCTGCTCGAAGTTGGAGAGCAGCGTGTTGCGCAGCTCAATGGCGTCGCCCACGCTTTTGAGGCTGATGGAATTCTCCTCCATCTGCTTGTCGCCGAAGTAGTTGGAGGTGGTGCCGGTGGCCAGTATCAGGTAGTCGTAGTGCAGCAGCCCAATGGACGTTTCCACCACCTGGGCCGTAGGGTCGATGGACTTCACATCGGCCAGGCGGAAGTAAAAGTTCTCCTGCTCGTTGAGGATTTTACGAAACGGTGAAATAATGCTATCGGCATTTAAGCCCGCCGTACCTACTTGGTAAAGAAGTGGTTGAAAGGCGTGGTAGTTGTGCTTGTCGATGAGCACTATCTGCACCGGCGCATCGGCCAATTCTTTAGCTAGCTGCAAGCCGCCGAAGCCGCCGCCCACAATTACCACGCGGGGCTTGCCGAGGTCGGCAATTTTCGTAAGTCCTTCCATAGGGTCACAATCAGGAGCACGTAGCGAACGCCCGCCGTGCCAACCTAATACGGCCCGGCTGCGCATTAGTCGGCCCCAAAACGCAAAAATGCCAACAATGGGCAAGCGCGTAACCCATTGGTGAGCAAGTAGGGAGCCAACAGCGCGCCCGTGGCCCAGCGCAGCGCAACCCTGCACCGCAAAAAACGGTATCAGCCCCACCAGTTTTTATTAACTTATCCTTATTTAGTATGAAAAAAGTTCTTTTTGGCCTCGTGCTCGCCCTGGGTGGCGGCCTGAGTTCCTGTGCGCCCGCCGTAAACGTGGAGCAGCGCGCCAACGTCAACTTTAGCAAGTACCGCACCTTCGACTTTGCCGAAACGCAGGTGAAAACCAACGGCGACAAAAACCCGCTCTTGCGCAGCCCCATCGCCCAGGACCGCATCAAGCAGGCCATCGCCGGCGAGCTAGCCAAGCGTGGCCTGCGCCAAACCAAGGGTAAGCCCGACCTGCTTATTTCGACCCACACCTACGTAGACCAGGCCGAGCGCACGGTATACAGCAACTCCTACCCCGGCGCCGGCTTCGCCTATCCCTACTCTGTGGGCTACCGCGGGGCCTACCTGCCCATCAACTACGGCTATTACTACTCGCCGGCCTATTACCAAACGGCTCACACCGAGCAGTATACCGAAGGCACGCTCATCATTGACTTCATCGACGCCCGCACCAATAACCTCGTGTGGCGCGGCTCCGTGGCCGACGACGTGAACGACCCCGCCCGCCTGGGCAGCGAGTTCAGCAAGTCGGCCAAAGACATCTTAGACAAGTTTCCGGTGGCCGAAAAGAAGTCGTAGCCCTAGATGACGCAGAATAGAAGCGCGCCGCTGGCCTTTGGGCCGGCGGCGCGCTTGGCGTTATAGCCCGTCGGGCCGCGCCGATAGCCAGGCGTGGTACTTCTCGCGATAGTAGTCTTGGGTAGCGCTGTCCTTAAGAAGAACGTCTACGCCGCCATCGTAAGGAACAACAATGCAGGCATTGCGCCAGGAAATGAAGAAGGCTCTCGCTTGGTCATTCGCAATCTCCCGCAGCAGTTCATCGAACTTGTGCGGCTGCCAGGTCTGCTCACTAAATCCTGACTGGTAGAAGATACCCGGCTCATAATCAGTTGGATAAAGCTTATGTAAGTCAGTGCAATGGCCGGTGGGCAAAAAAGATAAAGTTGCTAGCGCCTCACTTACCGGGTCGGTATTCAATATGGCTACATTTTCAAACAGGTATTCGCCATTGACTAATGTTATTTCCGCACCATTACCTAAGAGGTCGGTCAACAAAAGATTTTGTCGGTCAAGAAGTATTGTCCAATCCGCTGCCGTGCTAGCATAGCGCTTCGACTCGGGCAAGCTGTGTATTCTAAACCACCTGTCTGGTCGCACGTGTCTGAAAAGATGGGCAAGCGAGGTTGTCTCAGGATATGCCTCACGCCAGCGTATATCAAACTGCTCCGTAGTCATGGCTGAAGAATAAAGAATTATATTATGTTGATTTATTGGCTTTTCTCATAGAAAAACTCCGCCTCCCCAGCTTCCCCGCGCCGCTGCTTAGCCTCGCGGGCGCGCAGTTCTACGCGGCGGATTTTGCCGCTGATGGTCTTGGGGAGCTCGGCTACAAATTCCAGGATGCGCGGCATTTTATAGGGCGCCAGGTGCGTGCGGCCGTAGGTAAACAGCTCCTGGGCCAGCGCGGTGCTGGGCTCAGTGCCGGGTAGTAGAATTACGAATGCCTTGATTTCGTGGCCCTTAATGGGGTGAGGCGAACCCACCACGGCGGCTTCTACCACGGCGGGGTGCTCCACGAGCACGCTCTCGACCTCGAAGGGCCCCACGCGGTAATCGCTCGATTTTATCACGTCGTCGTCGCGGCCCACGAACCAGAGGTAGCCGTCGGGGTCGCGGTAGGCCTTGTCGCCGGTGTAGTACAGGCCGTGGCGGAACACGCTGGCCGCCCGCTCGGGCTCACCAAAGTAGCCGCTGAACAGGCCGTTGGGCCGGCCGGTGTCGGTGCGCACGGCAATGTGGCCCTCGGCCAGAGCGGGCAGCTCGCGGCCCTCGTCGTCGGCAATCACGATGTCGTACATGAAGGAGGGCCGGCCCATGCTGCCCAGGCGCACGGCGCTACCGGGCAGGTTATATATCATAGCCGTGCTCTCCGACTGCCCGTAGCCGTCGCGGATGAGCTGGCCCGTGCCGCGCTGCCAGGCCTCAATCACCTCGGGGTTAAGGGGTTCGCCGGCGCTCACGCATTCGCGGAAGCTGAAATCATATGCGGCCAGGTCTTCCAAGATGAGCAGCCGCAGCACCGTGGGCGGCGCGCAAAACGTGGTGACCCGCTCGCGGGCCAGCGCCGCTAGCAGCGGCCCGGCCGCAAAGCGCCCGCCGCCCTGGTACACCACCAGCGTAGCGCCCAGGCTGAGGGGAGCAAAAAAGCTGCTCCAGGCAAACTTAGCCCAGCCGGCCTGCGCAATATTGCAGTGCCGGTCGGGGGGCCGCAGGCCCAGCCAGGCGGCGGTGCTGAGGTGGCCCACCGGGTACGAGAAGTGCGTGTGCGTCACCACTTTGGGTAGGCCCGTGGTGCCCGAGGTGAAGAACAGGAACAGCGGGTCGTCGGCGCGGGTGGTGGTGGCCTCAGCCTGGTCCGATAAGTTATCCAGGCCCGCGAAGCTCACCCAGCCCGGCCGCGGGGCCGCCGCACCCACCAGCATCTTGAGCCGGATGGGCAGGCCCAGGGCCTGCTCGGCGGCGTCGATTTTGGCGGCGTTCTCGGCATCGGCAATCACCACGGCAGGCAGCAGCCGGCCGAATCGGTACTCCAAGTCCTTCACCGTGAGGATGCTGGCCGCCGGAATGAGCAATTGCCCGCCCTTGATGCCCGCCACGTAGGTGTGCCACAGCTCGGCGCACACGGGCACCATCAGCAGTACGGCCTGCTGAGGCAGCACCCCGGCGGCCCGCCAAAAGTGCAGCAGTTGGTTGGCGCGGGCAGCCAGCTCGGCGTAGGTAATGTGCTGGTGGCCGTGGTCGTCGGCCAGCACCAGGGCCACTTTGTCGGGGTGGCGGGCCACGTACAGGCCCTCCAGTATTTCGGTGGTCCAGTTGAAGTACTCGGGCTTGGGTATGGGCTGGGTGGCGAGTTCGTGGTAGGCACCGGCCTCGGCAATACGCTGAAAATCTTCGAAATAAGCTTGCATGGGGCGGGGTGGGAAAGGAGGCGTGCGGGAGTCGGCTGGCCGGAACGTTTTACCGCGCCGGGCTGGTTCAGGCCAAACCTACCGCAACTTATGGCGTCCCGTATGAAAGCTTTGCCCCTGGCCATCCTCCTCGCAAGCAGCCTGCTGGGTGAGGCCGCGCCTACCTTACCGGCTGCGCCGCGCCCGGCGGCCGCGCCCGCCACCCAAACCGTGACGGTGGTGATAACGGCGCTGGCCTCGCCGCAGTCGGTGGTGCGCCTGAATTTCTACCACGACCCCGCCACGTTTCTGAAGCACGGCCAGCAGGCGTTTCGGCTGGTGGTGAAGCCCGAGGGAAAAACCGAGATTTCGGTGCCCGTGGAGCTAGCGCCCGGCGAGTGGGCCGTGGCTCTCACCCAGGACACCAACAACAACGACAAACTCGACAAAAACTTCCTCGGCATTCCCACCGAGCCGTTCGCGTTTTCCAACAATGTGCGCCCGCGCCTATCGGCCCCCAGCTTCAAGGAGTGCGAGTTTGTAGTAGATGGGCCGGGCAAAGTGGTCGCCATCAGCAGCTGGAATAATCTGTAAAATACTATAAATCAGCACGAAAGGGATGCGCACCGCGCGCCAGCCGCTCGGCCAGCTCTACGGCGTAGCGGGCGCGGGTTTCGGGGCGCTTGGCGTCGGCTACTTTGCGGGCCATGGCGCGGCGCATGGCACCGGTGTGGTGCAAAAAGGCGGTTTCAGCTTCGGGCCAGGCGGCCAGGGCCTCGGCTAGCTCTTCGGGCAGGTCCACATAGTCGGGGTTAGGGTCGGGCACGAGGCTGACGGTGAGCGTTTGGCCGATTTTCAGTCCCAGACGTTCGCACAGCTCTTTGCGCAGCAGCAGGTAGCGGCCGCCGCCCGCCTGCGGCAGCAAGCCCAGCCGCTCGGCGTGGCCATTGAGCGTGGCCACCACGCGCTTCGTGGCCTTGCCACCCAGCGCCTGCCAAGTGGCCTCGGGTACCACTACTACCTGCGTGGGCATGAAGCTGGGGCCGCCCGCTTTGAGCAATGCTTGGAAAGACGTAGAAGCCGGATTGCTCATAAAGTATTGCCTGTCAATAAATTATCTTATTTGGCCATTGCCGCGCACCAGCCACTTGTAGCTGGTAAGTTCCTCCAGGCCCATGGGGCCGCGGGCGTGCAGCTTTTGGGTACTGATGCCGATTTCGGCCCCTAGTCCAAACTGCCCGCCGTCGGTGAAGGCGGTGGAGGCGTTGGCGTATACGGCGGCCGCGTCCACCACTTGCAGAAAGGTGTTGATGTGGGCCGCGTCTTCCGAAATAATGGCCTCGCTGTGCCGCGAGCCGTGCCGCGCAATGTGGTCGAGGGCCGCGTTGAGGTCGGACACCGTTTTAATGGCCAGCTTATAATCCAAAAATTCTATTCCGAAGTGTGCCTCCGTGGCCGGGGCCAGTAGCGCGGTGGGGTAGTGCCCCGCCAGCGCCGCGTGGGCCGCTGCATCGGCAAACAGCTGCACCTGCGCCGTCGCCAACGGGGCCACGAGGGCTGGGAGGTCGGAAAGGCGGTGCTCGTTAACCAGCAGGCAATCAAGCGAATTACAAACACTCACGCGGCGGGTTTTGGCATTGGCCACAATGGCGGCCCCCTTGGCCAGGTCGCCGGTTTCGTCGAAGTAAGTGTGCACCACGCCGGCCCCGGTTTCGATTACGGGCACCTTGGTGTTGTCGCGCACGTAGTTAATCAAGCCCTGGCTGCCCCGCGGGATAACCACATCGACCAGGCCCACCGCCAGCAGCATGGCTTCGGTGGCGGCGCGCTCGGGAGGCAGCAGCGTGGCGGCAGACAGCGGCAGGCCATGGCGCAGCAGCACCGGCCCGGCCACCGCCATAAGCGCCGCGTTGGAGGCCGCCGCGTCGGAGCCGCCCTTCAGCAGGCAGGCGTTGCCGGTTTTGAGGCACAGCGCCAGGCTGTCGATGGTCACGTTGGGCCGCGCCTCGTAGATGATGCCCACTACGCCCAGCGGCACCCGTACCTTTTCGAGCTGCAAGCCGTTGGGCAACTCCTTCTTGCTGAGCACTGTGCCCAGTGGCGTGGGCAGGGCGGCCACGCTGCGCAGGTCGTCGGCAATGGCGGCCAGGCGCTCGGGGGTGAGGCGCAGGCGGTCGTGGTTTGGGTTGGTGGCGGGCATGCGGGCCAGGTCCTGCGCGTTCTCGCCGAGCAGGAAGTCGGTGTGAGCCAGTAGGGCGTCGGCCAAGTCGCGCAGCAGGGCGTCGATGGTGGCGGGGGCCACCGTGGCCAGGGCGCGGCTGGCCCGCTGTGTAGCGATGAAAAACTCGGAGTAGTCAGCCATAACGGTGTGTGGTAAGCTTTAGCTTGCCGGGTAATCAGTTGATAATTAACAAATAGCACTCCGGCTTACGGCAAGCTAAAGCTTACCGCACGTCTTCGGTCAGAAACAGGTAGTCGTAGTGCACCAGCGGGCGCTGGCCGTGCTGGCCCAGGCGCTCGCGGGCTTTGTCGGCCCCGTACTCGGCCAGGCCCAGGCCCAGCGCGTGGCCGGCCTCATCCACGAGGCGTATGAGGTCGCCCTTTTGAAACTCACCCTCGATGCGCACCACGCCCACCGGCAGCAGGCTGCTGGCCTGGCCGGGGGCCAGCAGCGCGGCCCGCGCCCCGGCATTTACGTGCACCGTGGCCTGGGCAGCCTGGGCATGGGCCAGCCACTTCTTGGTACCCGACGCTTTTTTGCTGGGCTGAAACCAGGTACTTACTACGCTTTCATTCAAAATGTTGAGTAAAACATCGGGCGTCTTGCCGTTGGCAATGTGCACGCTGATGCCCAGCCGGGCCACCTTGTGGGCAATGGAGCACTTGGTGAGCATGCCGCCGCGCCCAAACTGCGAGCGCGTGGCCGTGACGAACTCGGCAAAGCTGGTGTCATGCGGCGCAATGCGTTGAATGACCCGCGCGCCCGGCCGCGCCGGGTCGCCGTCGTAAATGCCGTCCACGTTGCTGAGTATTAGCAGCGCGTCGGCGTCGAGCATACTGGCGACCAGGCCGGCCAGCTCGTCGTTGTCGGTAAACATGAGCTCGGTTACCGAAATCACATCGTTCTCATTCACAATGGGTATCACGCCCTGTTGCAGCAATTCCTGGAAGCAGTTGCGCATGTTGAGGTAATGCTGGCGGTCGCGGAAATCCTCCTTGGTCACCAGCACCTGCGCGCCCAGCAGGCCGTGCGGGGCCAGCAGCGCGGCATACAGGCTGAGCAGCTTCACCTGGCCCACGGCGGCCAGTACCTGGCGGCTGCGCACGGCATCGGCCTTGGGCGGCAGCGTGAGCAGGCTGCGCCCCGCTGCCACCGCGCCCGACGACACCAGCGTGACCTCACAGCCCTGCGTACGCAGCGCCACTACCTGGCTCACCAGCTGGGCCATGCGCGCCTCATCGGGCAGGCCGTTGGGCTGGGTGAGCACGTTGGAACCGATTTTGACAACGAGGCGGCGGTAGGGCAGGGGCATGGCGGCAGCAGGGAAGAAGGCCAAAACTAGGGCCGCCCGGCGTTGCCTCGGGCCGGGCGGCAGACTTTTTGGGGGTGCTGCCTGTTGCTACTGCTCCTCTATTGGGGCCAGCTGGCCCTTTGTTCTATTTATGAAAGCGTATAAACTGCACGAGCCCAAAAGCCTCGCCAACTTCAAGCCGGGTGATTTTGACGAGCCCACCGCCCGCGACTACGAGGTAAAAATTCAGGTGAAAGCCGTGTCGCTCAACTACCGCGACTGGGCCCTGGCCAACGGCTGGTTTGGTTACCCCGGCGAAAAATTGCCCATGATTCCCTTCAGCGATGCCGCTGGCGTGGCGGTGGCGGTGGGCGCGGGCGTCACCCGGTTTCAGCCCGGCGACCGCGTGGCCATCAACTTCTTCCCCGACTGGGCCGACGGCGATTTCACGGCCGCCAAGGTTCACCGCTCGCTGGGCGGCAGCACCGACGGCGTGCTGGCCGAGTACGTCGTGTTCCCCGAAAACGCGGTGGTGAAAGTGCCCGACTCGTTTTCGTTTGAGGAAGCGGCGGCCTTTCCCTGCGCCGGCGTCACAGCCTGGCACTCCTTGGTAGAGCAGGCCCGGCTGCGGCCCGGCGACACGGTGCTGCTGCAAGGCACGGGCGGCGTGTCCATCTTCGGCCTGCAAATAGCCAAGCTGTTCGGAGCCCAGGTCATTATCACGTCCAGCTCGGATGAAAAGCTGGCCCAAGCCCAGGAAATGGGCGCCGACCACCTCATCAACTATAAAACCACGCTCAACTGGGAAGACAGGGTGCGCGAGCTAACCCAAGCCGAAGGTGCTACCTACGTGCTGGAAGTGGCCGGCCAGATGGCCCGCTCGCTGCGCGCCCTTAAGCCCGGCGGCACCGTGTTCCAAATCGGCCAGGTGTCGCCCAGCGATGAAGTTCCCAACCTGCGCATGGTGCCCCTGCTCACGCAGCGCCTGCAAGGCATCTACGTAGGCAGTGCCCACATGCTGGCTGACTTATTTAAAGCATTCGATACCAACCAACTAAAGCCCGTTATCAGCCAGGTTTTTGACTTTGATAAAGTGCCTGATGCTCTGGCCCACATGGGCAGCGGCGCACACTTCGGCAAGATTGTGGTGCGCGTGGGGTAGGCTTGTTTGAGGTTAAAAATTATGTTTAAAAAGAACGTCATGCTGAGCTTGTCGAAGCATCTCTACCACGCCAGTCGGGTTACTAACCAAATGGCGCGGTAGAGATGCTTTGACAAGCTCAGCATGACGTTCTTTTTAAACATAATTAGCCCGGCAACTGCAACTGTGCCAGCTGCTTATTGATGAAATCCACCTCCTCAAAGCTCAACTGCAAGTCCATTGCCTTGGCGTTTTGCACGGCTTGCTCGGGGTTGCGGGCGCCCACCAGCGCCACCGTGATGCCGGGCTGCGCCAGCGTCCAGCGCAGTACGAGCTGGCCCAGGGTGGCATTTTTGGTTTCGGCCAGCGGCCGGATTTTGTTGAGAAAGTCGTTGACTTTCGTGACCGCCTCGGGCTTGAATAGCTTATTGGTGCTGCGCAGGTCGCTGGCGTCGAAGTGCTGGCCGGGCTTGATTTTACCCGTCAGCAAACCTAGCTGCAAGGGGCTGTACACCAAAATGCCCTGGCCGTGCTGCTGCGCATACGGCACTACCTCCTTCTCAATGTCGCGGCGCAACATGCTGTACGGCACCTGGTTGGAGGCCAGGCTGATGGTTTTTTCGGCTTCCTCCAGTTGGGCTACCGAGTAGTTGCTGACGCCCGCGGCGCGCACCTTGCCTTGCTCGATGAGGCGCTGCACGGCCTCCATCGTTTCGGCAATGGGCGTGGTCACGTCGGGCCAGTGCTGCTGGTAGAGGTCGAGGTAGTCGGTACCTAGGCGCTTGAGGCTGTCCTCGCACTCCTTAATGATGCTGTCGCGGCTAGCGTACTTGTACACGTCCACGTCCTGGCCGTCGTTGTTCTTGGTCTTCATGGCGAAGTCGCCTTTGGCCAGGTCCCAGCGCATGCCGAACTTGGTCAAAATCTGTACCTTATCACGAGGTAGGCTCTTAATAGCCTCACCCACAATCTGTTCGCTCAAGCCCATGCCGTAGATGGGGGCCGTGTCGATGCTGGTCACGCCCAGGTCGTAGGCGGCGTGAATGGCGCCCACGGCGTCGTTTTGCTCGGTGCCGCCCCACATCCAGCCGCCGGCCGCCCAGCTGCCAAAGGTTATGCGCGATACGGATACGTCGGACGAGCCTAATTTCTGATATTCCATGCGTTAAGGGTAGTGCTTGCTAAAAATACGTTCTCCGTTAACCCTGCCCGGCGGCCGAAGGTTACGCCCCGGCAGCCCCGGTCGGGCCGAACGCTACCCGCCGGCCGCGTGTTAAGCTGGGCCGGAACGCAAACAATTGGCCCCGCCCGCGGCTTCGTGGGTTTCCGTTATTTACTAGCTCTTTCCTTCCTATGAAAGTTGAAATTTGGTCCGATGTGGTGTGCCCGTTTTGCTACGTTGGCAAGCGTAAGTTTGAGAAAGCCCTGGGTGAGTTTGCCCACCGCGACGACGTGCAGGTGGAGTGGAAAAGCTTCCAACTCACCCCCGATTTCGTGCCCGTACCCGGTGAAAGCATCCACGCCTCGCTGGCCAAGAAAAAAGGCGTATCGGAGGCCGAAGGCCGCCGCATGGGCGACCACATGACCCTCATTGCCAAAGAAGTAGGCCTGCACTACGACTTCGACAAGACCATTCCGGCCAATACCTTTCTAGCCCATCAGCTCGTGCACTTCGGGGCGCACCAGGGTAAGCAAGATGCCACCAAGGAGCGACTCATGGCCGCCTACTACCTCGAAGGCCGCAACCTCAACGAGCTGGATACCCTCCTCAACCTGGCCGCCGAAATCGGCCTCGACCCCAGCGCCGCCCGCCAGGCCCTGGAGGCCGGCACCTATGCCAACGAGGTGCGCCGCGACGAGTACGAAGCTCAGCAAATAGGCGTGCAGGGCGTGCCCTTCTTCGTGTTCGACGACAAGTACGCCGTGTCGGGCGCGCAGCCCAGCGAGGTATTTGCCGAAGTGCTGGGCAAGGTGTGGGAAGAAGGCCACCCCGCCGCCCCGCGCCCCACCCTGCTGGCCGATGGCCCCGCCTGTGGCCCCGAAGGCTGCGACTAAAGCTTACGTAAAGCCGTCTGTCATTGCGAGCGCAACGAAGTGGAGCGTGGCAATCGCACCAACACGTTACCGGGCGGGTATCGCTTAGGTGCGATTGCCGCGCTCCACTTCGTTGCGCTCGCAATGACAGGCGTTTTGGTATCATTCCAAATTCTAAATCTCACCTTCATACTTTCGCCACGCGGTCGGGCGTAGGCTTGTGAGTGGGCGCCGGTAGGCGCTAGTGGCGCGCCGCATTCGTTGTTTTCTGTGATATGCTAAAAAAAACATCAGCCAACGGGCGCGCTAGCAAGCGGTGGGCCGGCCTCTGGGTGCCGGCCGTGGCCGCGGGCGTGCTGGCCCTCACGGCCTTTCGGCTACCTGCCGAAGACAACCCCATTCGGGTCATCGCCGAGAAGCTGAGCGTCTTCTACGCGCGCACCCTGCCCGAAAAGGTGTACCTACACCTCGACCGCCCCGCCTACGGCACCGGCGAAACCATCTGGCTGAGCGCCTACGTGGTGGACGCCATGCGCCACCGCACCGATACCCTCAGCAAGGTGCTGCACGTGGATTTGCTTTCGCCGCAGCGCCGGGTAGTGGCTCGCCGCACCCTGCGCCTGGTGGGCGGCCGCGCCGCCGGCGACATTGAGCTGAGCGACAGCCTCGATGCGGGCATCTACCTGCTGCGCGCCTACACCACCTGGATGCGCAATGCGGGCCCCGGCTTCGTGTTTGAGCGCCAGCTGCAAGTGTGGCCCGCCGACCCCGACAAAACGCCCGACGCGGCCAGCGGTGGCACTACCCCCGCCACGCCCGCTCTCAAAGCCATGCCGCGTCTGGCCCCCACCGCTGGCAAGCCCGACGTGCAATTCTTCGCCGAGGGCGGCCCGCTAGTAGCCGGCCTGCCATCCGTGGTGGGCTTTAAGGCGGTGGCGGCCACCGGGCGGGGCATCGCCGTTAGCGGCCAGGTACTGGATGAGCAGAACAAACCCGTAGGGGCGGCCTTCAGCGCCCAGCACGCGGGTATGGGCCGGCTCAGCCTCACGCCCGCCGCCGGCCAGCGCTACCACGCCCGCGTGAAGCTGCCCGACGGCACAAGTGCCGACTACCCGCTGCCCGCCGTGCAGGCCACCGGCTACGCCCTGCACGTGGCCGACGCCGGCGACAGCTACACCGTGGAGGCCCGTTACCGCGGTGCGCCCGGTGCCCCGGTGCCCGGCCCGGTGATGCTGCTCACCGAGGTGCGCGGCTTCATCATTGGCCTAGTGCCCAAGCAGCTAACCGACGACGGCAAGCCCGTGACCTGGACGGTAGCCAAGACACGTTATCCCAATGGTATTCTGCACTTTACGCTATTTGATGCCCAAAGCACGGCCCAGGCCGAGCGCCTGGCCTTCGTGCTGATGGGCCAGCCCGCCCTGCGCGTGGTGCTCACTCCTGATAAGGCCGCCTATGCGCCCCACGACGCCGTGCACGTGAAAGTGACCGTGGCCGACGCCGCCGGCCAGCCCGTGGCCACCCACCTCTCCGTAACGGTGGCCGAGGCCGGGGCCGCCGCCCTCGACCCCAACGCTGGCAACGTGGCCAGCCACCTGCTGCTGACCTCCGACCTGGCCGGCTACGTCGAGAGCCCCGGCTACTACTTCCAAAACCCCACGCCCGAAACCACCCGCGCCCTCGACGACCTGCTCCTCACCCAGGGCTGGCGCCGCTACGTGTGGAAGGAGGTGCTCAGCCCCACGCCACCGCCGCTGTATTATGGCGTCGAACAGGGCATTACCTTGTTTGGGCAGGTCACGGGTATGGGCCAAACCGGGATTCCGAGCAGCCAGCTCACCTTTGTGCAAAGCAAGCCGGCGCGCAACGTAGCCACGGCCACTACCGACGCCACTGGCCGCTTCCTGTTCAGTGGCTTTCCGGGGCGCGACACGTCGCTCATCACCTTGCAGGCACGCCGCGCCACGGGGGGTAGCAACGTCATTGTGCGGCCCGATATGGGACCGCCTACCCTGGGAGCGCCCTTGCCGCCGCTGCCGCCCGTGGCTACCACCTCGGGCGTAGCTGAGTACCTGCGCCGCAGCCGCCAGCAGCAAGTGCAGGAGCGCCAGGGCCGCCCCGAGGGCGACATCCGCAGCGTGCAGCTGGCCAACGTGGCCGTGACCGGCAAAAAGCAGGTCATTGCCCCCAACGATACGCGCCGTCTCTACCCCGGCGTGGTGGCCAACACGATAGTCGATTTCACCGAGATTCCCGCTGCGCAGTCGGGTATGAGCGCCCTGCAAATCTTGCAGGCCCGGGTGGCAGGCCTCACCATCAGCGGCTCCCCGCCCAACATGACCGTACAGATTCGCGGTAGTGGCTCGCCCATCTTCATCCTTGATGGCACGCGCACCGATATTGACTTCATCAATACCTTGCCCGCCAATCAGATAGAAGCCGTGGAAGTTTTCAAAGGAACCGAGGCGGCCATCTTTGGCAGCTCGGGCGGCGTGATTGCGATATACACCAAGCGGGCCAACAAAAACTACAAAGGCGAAGACAAAGGGCCCAGCCCTGGCCTCATCACTATTAAGCTGCCGGGCTACTACCAGGCCCGCGAGTTTTATCAGCCTCACTACGGCGCGCCCGTTATGAACGCGCCCGCCGCCGACCCGCGCCGCCTCACCCTCTACTGGGACCCCGAGTTCAGCACCGACATCGCCGGCAAGGGCGAATTCATCTTCAACACCGCCGACGGCAGCGGCAACTTCCAGATTGCCACCGAAGGCATCAGCCTGAATGGTGACCCCAGCCGGGGTACTGCTACTATTTACGTAGCACCGAAGAGTAGATAACTACTTAATTAACAAATAAATAGGCCTCAGTTAGTAGCGATAACCGCTACTAACTGAGGCCTATTTATTTGCACAAGAAGCGCCTACGCCATCACCATCTCCTCAGCCCCGAGCGTGGCCAGGAGGTGCTGGGCCTTGCCCACGCTGCTGATGGCATCGAAGGTCACTTGCAGCTTGTCTTTCTGGTCTTTCATGCGGGCCGTGCGGGGGTGGGTTTGCACAAAGTTGAGAATGCGCCCAAAGTCTTCGCCCTGGAAGTAGGCCTCGTGTCCGGCCCCGGCGGGCAGGTAAATGCGTAGCGTTTCGCGCTTTAGCGTCAGCTTTTCCACGCCCAGGTTGCCGGCCTGCCAGCGCAGCTTCACAATATCCACCAGTAGCTGCACCTGCTCGGGCAGCGGGCCAAAGCGGTCGGTCATGCTGGCTACCAGCTTGGTCAGCTCCTCGGGTTTTTGGGCGCGGTCGAGCTTGGCGTAGAGCTGCAGGCGCTCCGACACGTTGCCCACGTAGGTGGTCGGAATGAGCACCGGCAGGTCCGTCTCAATCTGAGTTTCCTTGGGGCCGCCGTGGCCGGGCAGCGCGCCGGCCGCCTGCTGCAGGCGCTGCTGGCTGGTGCCAGCCGTGCCTTCGCCCAGAAATAGGTCGCGAAACTCGGTTTCCTTCAATTCCTGCACGGCCTCATCCAACACCTGGTGGTAGGCCTCGTAGCCCAGGTCGTTAATGAAGCCCGACTGCTCGCCGCCCAGTAGGTTGCCCGCCCCCCGAATGTCGAGGTCGCGCATGGCCACGTTGAAGCCCGCCCCCAGGTCCGAAAACTCCTCCAGTGTGTGCAGGCGCTTGCGTGCATCCGAAGGCAGGTTGGCCACCGGCGGCGTGAGCAGGTAGCAATACGCCTTGCGGTTGGAGCGGCCCACGCGGCCCCTCATCTGGTGCAAATCGCTGAGGCCCGTGAGATGCGCCCGGTTGATAATGATGGTGTTAGCGTTCGGAATATCGAGCCCGCTCTCAATGATGTTGGTGCTCACCAACACGTCGTACTCGCCCTCCACAAACTTCATCATGCGCTTTTCCAGCGTGTCGCCGTCCATTTGCCCGTGGGCAAACGTTACGCGGGCGTTGGGCACGAGGCGCAGTATCATGGACGCCATTTCCTCGATGTCGCTCACCCGGTTGTGCACAAAAAACGCCTGCCCACCGCGCTTTAGCTCCCGCGCAATCGCGTCGCGAATGATGATTTCGTCAAACACCTGCAGCTCGGTAGTCACCGGCTGGCGGTTGGGCGGCGGCGTGGCAATCACGCTCAAATCGCGCGCGCCCATCAACGAAAAGTGCAAGGTGCGCGGTATCGGCGTGGCCGACAGCGTGAGCGTATCCACGTTCACCTTGATTTCCTTGAGCTTGTCCTTGGTCTTCACGCCAAACTTCTGCTCTTCGTCAATAATGAGCAGGCCCAAGTCCTTGAATTGCAGCTTCTTATTGGTAAGCGCGTGGGTGCCAATAAGTATGTCAGTGCGGCCCGCTGCCACGCGCTCCATCGTCTCCTTTATCTGCTTGGCCGTTTTAAAGCGGTTGATGTACTCCACCGTCACCGGCAGGTTGGCCAGCCGGTCCCGAAACGTCTTGTAGTGCTGCATCGCCAGGATGGTCGTGGGCACTAGCACCGCCACCTGCTTGCCATCGGCCGCCGCCTTAAAGGCCGCTCTAATAGCCACTTCCGTCTTGCCAAAGCCCACGTCGCCGCAGATAAGCCGGTCCATCGGGTGTGGCTGCTGCATGTCGTTTTTTACGTCCTCCGTGGCCTTGGCCTGGTCAGGCGTATCCTCCCAAATGAAGCTCGATTCCAGCTCGGCCTGCATAAAGCCATCCTGGGAAAACGCGAAGCCGGGGGCCGTCTTGCGCTTGGCATACAGCCGGATAAGGTCGGCCGCAATGTCCTTAACCTTCTTCTTGACCGACTTCTTCTTATTCTCCCACTCCGCCGAGCCCAGCTTGCTCATGCTGGGCGGCGAGCCCTCCGCGCCACTGTATTTAGCAATTTTGTGCAGCGCGTGAATGCTCACCGTCAGCACGTCGTCGTCGCGGTACACCAGCCGGATGGCCTCCTGCGTGTGCCCGTTCATTTCTACCTGCGTGAGCCCCGCAAAGCGCGCGATGCCGTAGTCCTGGTGCGTCACGTAGTCGCCGGGCTGCAAGGTCTTCAACTCGCGCAGGGTCAGGGCCTTTTTCTTGGAAAACTTGCGCGTTTCCTGGGCCCGGTAGTAGCGCTCAAACAGCTGGTGGTCAGTATAAACTGCTAAGCCAAGCCGCTCATCCACGTAGCCCTCGCGCAAGGCAATGAGCAAGTGCTGAAACTGCACATTAGGGTCCAGCTCGTCGAAAATCGTGCGCAGCCGGTCGGCCTGCCGCACCGAGTCGGCCGCGATAATGGTGGTGAAATCGCGCACCTTATTCTCCCGGATGTTCTTCATCAGCCGGTCAAAATCCTTGTTGAAGCTCGGCTGCGGCTTGGCCGCAAACTGGAAATCCTGGGCATTTTTGAAGTAGAACCGCTTGCCGAATTCCACAATCGCAAATTCTTCCAGGCACTTCTTCAAGCTCTTAGCGGCCTCAAATAAGTCGGCCGGTTTCGATACAATCTGCATGCCGCCGGCCTCTTCCAGCAGGCGCTTGAAGTTGCTCTCGGCCTTCTCAAACAGCTCCCCTACCACGTCCAGCGTCTGACGCATATCCTTGACCCACAGGCAGCTGGTGCGCGGCAAAAACTCTAGAAACGACTCGCGTCGCTCTTGCAGCAGCTTGGTTTGCACGTTCGGGATAATGCTCACCGTCGTGCGCGGTTCCACCGAAAGCTGCGTCTCGGGGTTGAACGTGCGGATGCTCTCAATCTCGTCGCCAAACAATTCGAGTCGGTAGGGCAGCTCATTGGCGTAGCTGAACACATCCACAATGCCGCCGCGCACCGCGTATTGCCCGGCCTCGTACACAAAATCCGATTTCTCGAAGTCGTACTGCGCCAGCAGCTCTCCCAGAAAATTTACATCCAGCTTGTCGCCCACCTTCGCCGTGAACGTATTTTGCACCAGGCTCTGGCGGTTGATAACCTTCTCGCTCAATGCCTCCGGGTACGTGACGATGAGTGGGGCCATCTTGCGTGCCGCCGCCTCAGGATTACGACTGGCATTCAGCTGATTAAGCACCTCGGCACGCATCAGTACGTTGGCATTCTCCGTTTCGTCAAACTCATACGGCCGCTTGTAGGAGCTCGGAAAAAGCAGCGCCTCGGGCCCCTCGGGCAGCAGATGGCGCAGGTCGGCCATGAACAGCGCCGCCTCGTCTTTGTCATGTAGCACAAACACGTTGGGGTGCGCGTACTGGGCGGCGGCGGCGGCCACCACGGCGTCCTGCGAGCCCACCAGCCCGCGCAGCTGCACCCGCAGCTCACCGCCGTGGGCAGCCTCGTCGGCCGGGCGCTTGGCGTCGGTGGGCTGGGCGGCGCTCAGCAGGCGCGCGCTCAGGGTTTGCAGCTCGGCGTCGAGGCGATAAAGGCGAAGAAAATCAGCTACTTGCACGGAATATTGCTAACGATAAACTAAAAACAGCCAGCCCGGCCGGGGTTCATTCCGGTCGGGCAGCGAGGGTAGTACTCCTACGGTGGCCCATAGGTTTGCCGTACCTTGGACTAAAATTACTAGCAATGGCCACCCCTCCTAACCGCGATTTGCCCGAAGTAGTGTCCGAGCTCATCATCGAAATGCACGAAGTGCGCTCGGAACTGACTGCCATCAACGGCCGCCTCGACCGCTTGGAACGCCGCATGGAAGGCGTAGAAACCGAAATAAAGCTGTTGCGCGTTGACCTACGCGAAGAAATGCGCGAGAATAGCCGCAGCATTGTAGACGGCATCACGCGGGGCTTTGAGCCCTTCCTTACCCGTCTGCTCGACCACGACGACCAGCTGAAAAACCACGCCGGCCGGTTGAATAATCTAGAAAATCCCCAAGCCTAAATAGTTGCGCGGTTCTGCTCACCTGGCCATCGGCCTCATTACGGGCGTGGCCATTGCGGGCCTCGTGCCCGGCATCCCGTTTTCGCTGCCCGGCATTGCCCTGGCCGGCTTTTCGGCCCTCGCCCCCGACCTCGACCACCCCGAAAGCCGCCTTAGCAAGCGCCTGGGCTTTATGCACGCCTACGTGCGCTGGGCGTTTGGGGCGGCGGCGCTGGCGCTGGCGGCCTACGCCTACTTGCAACTGCACCCTGGCCCCGACCAGCGCCTCACCTACATTGCCGCGCTGGCCTTTGGGCTGCTGGGCGTGTCGTTGCAGGGCGGCCACGCCCGCAAGCTGGCGCTGCTGTTTACGGGCATGGCCACGGTGCTGGCGGGCCTATATGCCAAGTTCTTATGGCTTAGTTTATTAGGTGGCTACATTTCGCTGGCACCCTATACCTCGCACCGCACTTGGACGCACACCATCTGGGCGGTGGCGTTCTGGACCTACGTGGGCGACCTGGCCAACCGCAGCCTGGGCTGGCACGGCGTGGCCTACTACGCGGGCGGCGGCTATGTGTCTCACCTGCTGGCCGATACGCTCACCAAGTCGGGCGTGCAGTGGCTGCGGCCCCTCACCGACTTCAGCTTCAAAATTCCGCTTTTAAGCACGGGCTCTAAAGCGGGTAACGTCATGGAAGCCACCATTTGCCTGGGCTATGGGCTGCTGGTATTGGGGCTGGTGATTGGCCGCGTTGGGTTTTAAAATGAATAACTTGTGTATCTACTTGTCCGGCCTTAGCTTCGCGTCGGAGCGGGGAACACGGTGGGGCTAATTGTATCTTACCGTGAACTATAACAACCCGGCCAAATTAGGCTTGTGAGCCACCGAGCTCATTGATTTTTAACGTGTTAGCCCGCTAAGCCGCTATTCGGCGGGCGTTATTTCAACTGCTACCCCATTCTCAAAATTTACCCACCAACATTTCTGTTTTATTATGAACCAGATGAATAGTCCGCTCATCCGGGTCGGCGTTTTCTACGACGGCAATTATTTCCTTAAAATTAGTGATTATTACTATTTTCAGCATGAGCGTAAAGCTCGTATCAGCCTCGAAGGCCTGCACGAATTCATTCGGCACCAAGTAGCTGAGGAAGAAGATGTTGACGTGCGACTAGCGCAGGTTACCACTTCTCACTTTTTCCGGGGCCGTCTATCGGCTACCGAAGCCCGCGATAAGGACCGCCTCTTCCACGACCGCCTGCTCGACGATATCCTCATGAACCTGGGCGTGTGCACGCACTACATGCCCCTCAAAACCCGCGACGGTCGCCTCCAGGAAAAAGGTATCGACGTGTGGCTCAGCCTCGAAGCCCTCGAAATGGCCCTGCACAAGTCGCTCGATGTGGTGGTGCTCATCGCTGGCGACTCCGACTACGTGCCCCTCATCCGCAAACTCAACACGGTGGGCACCCGCGTAATGCTGCTCAACTGGGACTTTAAATACGAAGATTTCAAGGGTGAAACCCGCGTGACGCGCGCCTCGCAGCACCTACTGGAGCAGGCTACCTACCCGGTGGCCATGCACGCCGTTATCGACCGCGGCTTGCAGGAGCAGGACGAAGTAGTGGAGAACATGTTTGTGACGCAGAGCGAGCCCGCCGCGTTTGCCAATATGCCCGCGCCCGCCCCCACCAACGGGGCAGCTGCTAGCCCCGCCTACGCGCCCGCCGCCTCAGCAGCGGCCCTGGCCGCCGCAGCCGCTAGCCGCGCCGTGCGCCCCTCGGGTCCCACGGCCGCCGGCCCGGTAGGTACCATTGGCATCAGCACAATCAAGAACCTGAAGAACGGCTTTGGTTTTGTGATAATGCCGCCTAACAACCTGTTTTTCAGCTACGCCGACTTGTCGGAGGGCGATTTCAACGACCTGCGCGAGGGCGACTGGGTGGAGTTTACGGTAGGCCGCAACCACCGCGACGAAGACTGCGCCCGCAACGTGCGCAAGGTGCCCGCTCCTAACTTGACCGGCGACGAAGACGGCGACTACGAGCCCGCTCCCACTATGCAGTCGGTGGGTGCTGTGCTGTAAGGAGTTTAGAATGTAGAAGTTGGAAGGAAGAGTTAACAACGTGTAACTCATCTTTCCGGACAGCAAAACCCGTCCGTTCCTGCCACTTAATTCGGCAGGGACGAACGGGTTTTGTTGTTTTCCACTCCCTCATTCCCCATTCTTAATTCCCAATTCCCGCTTGCTGGCCGGGTAGCGGTTGAAGGTGCCCAGGCCCTGCGCCACGGCCGGCCCGGTGCCCTCGGCTGCGTGCTGGTAGATGGTGCCGCTCACCACCATAATTGACTTGCCCGTGTGCTCGACCCGCGCTACGGCCAGCAATTCGTTGCCCAAGTGCACAGGGCGTAAGTAATTGATTTTAAATTCGATAGTAGATACCAAGTCCCCGTCGGTGAAAGCCAGGGTGAGCGCGGCGGCTCCCAGTGCGGCATCCATGAGGCCGGCCAGCACGCCACCGTGCGCCGTGCCCGGCGACGACAGGTGCTCGTCTTGAATAATCATGCGGTACTCGGCCTGGCCGGGGGCGGGCACGGTGAGGGCCATGCCGTTGGCTTGGCCATAGCGGTTGATGCGGTTGTAGTGGGCTACCAGGGTGGGCCAATCGGTGGGGGTGGGCATTGCTGGGGAAGAATAGGGAAGAAAGTGAAACTACGTAGCTAACAAATGGCGCAACAGTGGTGCAAGCTAAACCCGCTGCAGCCCAGCCCGTACCTTTGCCTATTCGTAGCCAGCCGGCCGCGCAGGGGGTAAAACCTGCGGGCCCGCTGGATTTTTCTCTAAATTTAGACAACCATGCCTTCCTTCGATATTGTTAGCAAAGTAGACCCCCAGACGCTGGAAAACGCCGTTAACACGGCTAAAAAAGACCTGGCTACGCGCTACGACCTGCGTGATACCAAGGGCGGTATCGAGTTGAATAAAAAGGATAATACCGTGCTGCTCAGCTCCGAAAACTCGATGCGCATTCAGGCGCTCGAAGATATTCTGATGGCGCGTATCGTGAAGCAGGGCATCGACGGCACGGCCCTCGACTTCACGGCCGAAGAGCAGGCCAGCGGCGCGCTCGTCAAAAAAACGGTGAAGGTGCGCGCCGGAGTTGACAAGGACGCGGGCCGCAAAATCATTAAGGCCATTAAGGACAGCAAAATCAAGGTGGAGGCTCAGATGCAGGACGACCAGATTCGGGTGTCGGCCAAAAAGATAGATGACTTGCAGGCGGTTATTGCCCTACTGCGCCGCACCGATAATGGCCAGCCCCTGCAATTTGTGAATATGAAATAACCCAGGCTGCCCCCGCTCCCAAAGCCAAATGCCGCTTGGGTTGGGTGGGTACGCCGTATTTTTCATCATTCATTCATTGTCTCCGACCTCTTAGCCGTCTTCGTTTGTCACCGTTCGCTGCCTTTTCTTCCGAGCATTTTGCCGCTTTCTCACAGGTGCAAACCTGGGTTAGTCTGCTCACTCTCACGCTGATGGAAATCGTGTTGGGAATTGATAATATTATCTTTATCTCCATCACTGTCAATCGGTTGGCCCCCGAGGAGCAGACCCGTGGGCGCACCATTGGCCTACTGCTGGCCTTGGTGTTCCGCATTGGGCTGCTGATGAGTATTTCTTGGATTGTGAGTTTGCGCACGGCGTTATTCACCATCAACATTCCGCCGCTGGTCGATAATTTCGGCGTGAGCGGGCGCGACCTCATCCTGCTGGCGGGGGGCTTGTTTTTGATGTACAAGAGCACTACCGAGATCCACACCAAGCTGCAAGGCGAGGAGGAAGAGGAAAATATTGTGAAGACGCACGCCAAGCTAGGCGCTATCATCCTGCAAATCATCATCATCGACATCGTGTTCAGCTTCGACTCCATTCTCACGGCCGTGGGCCTAGTTGATAACGTGCTGGTGATGATTGCGGCCGTTATCTGCGCCATGGGTATCATGCTGGCTTTCAGCGGCGTAGTGGCCGACTTTGTGAACCGCAACCCCACCATCAAAATGCTGGCGCTGTCGTTTCTCATTATGATTGGCTTCATGCTGGTGATGGAAGCCGCTCACAAGGAGGTGGAGAAAGGCTATTTGTACTTTGCCATGGCCTTCTCGCTGCTGGTAGAGCTGCTGAATATGCGGTTGCGCCGCAAAAGCAAGGCCGCACCCGTGAAGCTGCGCGACTCGCAGTACGACTAGGCAAATCCATCGTTTTTTTACGAGCGAGCGCCGTCCGGTTGGTCCGGGCGGCGCTCGTTGGCTTTTAGCCGGGCAAGTACGCAGGCAGCCCGTCGAGGCTGGTGAGCACGCGCTGCTCGGCCAGGTCCAGCAAGCGGCGGTTTAGTTCGGGGCGGTGCAGCCGGTAAAAGGCCAGCTCGGGCTGCGTGAGCATCCCCACTACGAGGCCCACCAGGGTGGCGCGCAGGCGGGTGTTACGGGCCAGCAGCTCAGTGAGCAGGCGGGTGGCCTCAGCGGGCTCGGCGGCAGCCAGCGGCAGGTGGTAGTCGTGGGCAAAGTCGGCCACGGTGGCCAGTAGCACCGCGTGCTGGAGCTTGAGCACCGGGCGCAATACCTGGTGCTGGAAATCGGCTACGGTGGCCGGGGTGGGGATGGCGGCCGGCTGGCCGGCAATGGCCGGGCGCAGGGCCAGCAGCGCCGCATCGGCGCGGGTAGGGGAGGAGAAATCGGACATAAGCTTGGGTAGTACGCGCACAAAAAAAGCCCAGCCGAAGCCGGGCTTTTTTAACTCTCGGGTGCCAGGCAGCTTAGTGCTGGATGGTCACCTTGGTAGTGTAGCTGCCTTCGGTGGTGCTCACGCGCACCACGTAGAGGCCGGTGGCGAGCTGGCTGGTATTCAGCTCAGCGCCGCTCTGTTGCATTTGGGCGGTAGGCACGGTAGCGCGCAGCACTACTTTGCCCATCAGGTCAACCATGGTTACCTGCATGGGGGCGGTGCTGCTGAGCTGCGTGCGCACAATGAGGCGGTCCTGGGCGGGGTTGGGGTAGGCTTCCAGAGCGTTGGCTACGGTAACGGCGTTCTGGCTGGCCAAGGCAATTACGCGCACTTTGGGCGGCACGTCGAAAGCTTCCTTCACGCCGGTGAAGCGCACGGTGCCGCTCACGCGGTCGCCGGTAACGGCACTAAAGCCCATGCCGCGGCGGGCAAACACGTTCCAGATAAGCTCCGAGTTGGCGGCGCGGTTGGTGAGCGAGTCGGCGCGCAAGATGGCGTCGCGGCCGTCGAGGAAGCCAGGGTTACACACCTGCACTTTGCAGCCATCTAACACCAACTTAAGAGCTTTGTTGTTGCCGCCGTTGGCCGAGTAGAAGTCGGAGTTGTAGCCGTATTTATAGATAAACTGCCAGTTTAGGTCCCACAGTACCGTGGTCCAGACCTCACCCAGCGAGTGCGACTCCTGGTAGAGAGGGGCACCAGTAGCTGAGAGAGATAGAACGGAGCCGTAGGTCAGGTTGTTGCTGGTAAACTTAGTCGAGTAAGGCTTGGTACGGATGCCGGTGCCCTTGGCACTAGTCTGGCCTTCCACGTAGGTGCCTACGTAGCGGTTGCTGCTGCCATCTTCGCCGGGCTTAGTGGTCATCCAGAGGGCGAAGAAGTCGCTCCAGCCTTCGCCCATCTGCTGGGTGTAGATGGGAGCGTCGTTGGTGCCGACGTTGCCAATCAGGCAGCTCGACGAGTTGAACTTAGTGCCGGTGAGACGATTGCTGATGCCGTGGCCGTATTCGTGGGCCACAATGCCGTTGTCAAATGAACCGTCCCAATCAGCTCCTACTATTGTTTTGGCGCAACCAGTGCCTACCGTAGTGCCAGTGAGCGCTGCCCGAACCTTGACACCATCTGCACCACTGATGAAAATAGTAGGAATTGTTATTGACGCATCCGCGCCGCTTGCGTTTATGAGCGTTGTGCCAAGAGGGTCCGAATCAAAAATGATAACGCCAGTAGCTCCGTTGGCTTGCGCTATTTTGACTTTATCAACAAAAGCGCAGGTGCCACGCTGAATAAGCGCGATATTTCCGCTTACTGCTGCCGCATTCACATAGGGTGTCACGCAGGATAGTAAGCCCCCGCTGGCCGTTGCACCATCGTTTACCGGCACAATGTTGCCACAAATACCATTAGGAAGTGATGATACACTGGGGCCAAAAGGGGCGGTATTGAATTTGTATGTTCCTGCGATAGTGCTAGGAGCCGAAATAGTCAGCGTATTCACCGAGTTGTCCCAGAGGTACATCTGCATGGTGGGGTTGCTGCCATCGGTAGGGGTACCGAAGTTGGCGTTGTTGCGCCCGCTGCCATCCTGCGATTCGGCCCGCACCTGGTCGAGACCTTTGCCGTTCACCGCGCCCGTGGCATCCTTGGTGAGGTTGGCGTACTGGAAGTTGCCCGATGCCTCGTCAAACCCGTGGGCCAGCATGACGTCGTGCATCATGTTGTTGACGTAGAATAGGTTAGTGGTAGCCGCGTTCAGGTTGTTGCGCGCGCCGGAAGCCTGGGTGAAGGGAAAGTCGAAGTTCAGCGTGGCTCCGCCATCGGGGGCCGAGGTCGAGAGCGCGTAGTTGGCAGCTCCAGCACCACTGGTGCCATTGCTGTAGTCATCGTAGGCTGCCACGTTGTTGCCGCGGGTGATGTACTTGCCCGTGGAAAGAAACGAGTACGTGTCGGCAAATGTGCCGGCCGGGGCCTGGGCCACCTGCCAGCCCAGGGGCGAGTAGGGCGAGCCAACGGGAGCCAGGGGCACCACCGTGCGGGCGCCCTGCTCGGGCGACTCCAGCGGGAAAGCCACCACGGTTACGCTGTTGGCGGCGGTGGTGCTGGTGGGGCTAAGCAGGGCCGCGGGGGCTTCCACCTGGCCAAAGGCCAGGGCGCGCTGCTTTTTGGTTTGGTTGTGCAGCACCGTTTGGTTGAAGCTGGTCTGCTCACTCACGGTGTAGTCGTTCTGCTCCACCAAGCGGCCGGTTTGCGCATCCACGCGGGCGTTCCAGTAGTGCTGCTGGTCGAGCTGGGCGATGGTTACGTTCCACACGAGCACCAGCTTATTATCAACGCGGGTGTACATGAGCTGCACCGGAATATCTTCTTCCGAGATACCAGCCTTGTTGAACACTAGGCCGTCGGCGTAGCGGGCTTCCACCACGGGGCGAAGGCCCACGGGGCGGGGCAGGCCCAGCGCTACGCTGGTGGCCGTTACGGCCTGTGCGGGCGTGAGAGCCGGCGTGGCCGACGGGGCCAGCGCGGCGGCACCCACCACAAAGTCCTGATTAGCGAAGAGCACCTTACCGGTTTTGTCGGTGTGCACGGCTCCGTAAGCGTTGAAGATAGCTACCCCTTTTACGCGCTGCTGGAAGTAGGTATGCGTTACGCCAATGCTGGCATCGTAGCTGGTGCTGGTCACGAGCAGGTCGGCCACACTTAGCCCCTGGGCCTTGGCTTTGGCCGCAAATGACGACAGCGCGGTGGCCGGCGGCGCCTGCTGGGCCTGAGCAATACCCGGCAAGGCTAAAGCCGTTGCCAGGGCCAGCGTCCGATAGCCCAAATGAGTAGAGAACAACGTCATAGGAAAGGAAAAAGGAAGAGAAAAAATGAGTACAATGGCTAGGTGCCAAAGATAAACATATTTCCCAAACCACTTCGTTTAACCTTTGAAAAAACGTAGAAAAAATCCGGGCTGCCTACTTATGGTCGAGTATTCGCATGCCTGCCAAGGGCTTAGCCGAATATTTTTAGCTTGCTGAGCACATCCCACAGCACCACGCCCGCAGCCACGCCCACGTTGAGCGAATGCTTGGTGCCGAGCTGCGGAATTTCGACGGCCGCGCTGCACAAGGCCAGCACCTCGTCGTCTACGCCCAGCACTTCGTTGCCCAGCACCAGGGCCAGCGGCCGGCCCGCCTCGGGCCAGAATTGGGGCAGTAGCACCGAGCCAGTGGTTTGCTCCACAGCCACCAGCTGGTAGCCGGCAGCCTTGAGCTGCTGGGCGGCTTCGAGGGTGGTGGCGGTATACTGCCAGGCCACCGACTCGGTGCTGCCGAGGGCCGTTTTAGTGATTTCGCGGTGCGGGGGCTGGCCGGTGACGCCGCAGAGGTAGATTTTTTCGAGCGCGAAGGCGTCGGCGGTGCGAAACACGGCCCCCACGTTGTGCAGACTACGCACATTATCAAGCACTAACACCACCGGGCTTTTGGGCGTAGCTTTGAAATCGGCCACCGGCAGGCGGTTTAACTCGGTCATGGTGAGTTTGCGCATCGGGAAGGAGGGCGAACTTTGTGGTTCGCGAAAGGGGTTTTTAAATGGAATTCCGCTCAATCTGTCATCCTGAGCTTGCGAAGGACCTCTTGCCCCGTGCGCGTTGCCGGCGCAAGTCGCCCAGCTGCGCAAGAGGTCCTTCGCAGGCTCAGGATGACGGGTGATTACTTATCAAGTACTTTATCAACGCGAGCCCCAAAGTTCGCGCTTCTGCCTTGTCTACCGCCCCTGCCTCTGCCGCCCCCGCCACCAAGTTTGCCATTAAGTCGCTGGGGCCCGACCATATTAAGCCCGTCGCGGTGGCTGACACGCCGCTGATGCGGCAGTACTACCAGCTCAAAACTGAGCACCCCGGTGCGGTGCTGCTGTTTCGGGTGGGCGACTTCTACGAAACCTTTGGCGAAGACGCGGTTACGGCCGCGCGCATCCTCGACATCACGCTTACTAAGCGCGGCGCGGGCACGGCCAGCGAGGTGGCGCTGGCGGGCTTCCCGCACCACGCCCTCGATACCTACCTGCCCAAGCTGGTGCGCGCCGGCCAGCGCGTGGCCATCTGCGACCAGCTCGAAGACCCGAAATTAGCTAAGGGTCTGGTTAAAAGAGGGATAACTGAGCTCGTGACGCCCGGCGTGAGCCTGCACGACAACACCCTGGAGCGCCGCCAAAATAATTACCTCGCCGCCGTGCACTTCGGCAAAACGGAGGCCGGCATCTCGTTCCTGGATATCAGTACCGGCGAGTTTCTGGCCGCCCAGGGCACGCTCGATTACCTGGGCAAGCTGCTTCAGAATTTCCGGCCCGCCGAGGTGCTGTTTTGCAAGCGCAGCCGGGTGGAGTTTGAGGGCAACTTTGGCCCCGACTTTTGCACCTACGCGCTCGACGAGTGGGTTTTTGGCCAAGACTACGCCCATGACACACTCACGCGGCACTTCCGCACCACCTCGCTCAAGGGCTTCGGGGTCGATAACCTGAAGGAGGGCGTGATTGCGGCCGGCTGCATCCTGCATTATTTGGCTGAAACCAAGCATACTGATATTCAGCACGTTGCCAGCCTGGGCCGGTTGGAAGAAGACAAGTACGTGTGGCTCGACCGCTTCACGGTGCGCAACCTGGAGCTGGTGCAGGCCCAGCACCCCGGCGGCGTGCCGCTGATTGACATCCTCGACCAAACCATTACGCCGATGGGCGCGCGCCTGCTGCGCAAGTGGGTGGTGCTGCCCCTCAAGGAAGTGAGCCAGATTCAGCGCCGCCTCGACACCGTGGCCGCCCTCGTGGCCGACCCCGAACTGCTGGAAGAAGTGCAGGGCCAGCTGCGCCCCATCAATGATTTGGAGCGCCTTATCTCCAAAGTAGCGGTGCGCCGCGTGAACCCGCGCGAGCTCTTGCAGCTGGCGCGGGCCCTCGAAAGCATTGGGCCGCTGCGCGCCAAGCTGGCCGGCTCGGGCATCCGGGCCCTCGAAAAGCTGGCCGACCAGCTCAACGCCTGCGACTCGCTGCGCAAGGAGATTCAGGCCAAAATAAAGCCCGATGCGCCGCTGCTCACCAACCAGGGCCACGTGATTCAGGACGGCGTAGATGCCGAGCTGGATGAGCTGCGCGGGCTGGCTTTTTCGGGTAAGGATTTTCTGCTTAAAATGCAGCAGCGCGAGCAGGCCATCACCGGTATCTCGTCGCTGAAAGTGGCTTATAATAAAGTGTTTGGCTACTATCTCGAAGTGAGCAACGCCCACAAAACCAAGGTGCCACCCGAGTGGATTCGCAAGCAAACGCTGGTGAACGCTGAGCGCTACGTAACCGAGGAGCTGAAGACCTACGAGGAGAAGATTCTCAACGCCGAGGAAAAGCTGTTCGTGATTGAAGCCCGTATCTACCAGGAGGTTACGCTGGCGGCGCTCGACTTCGTGAGCCAGATTCAGCAGAACGCCCGCGCCATTGGCGTGCTCGACTGCCTGGCCTCGTTTGCGGCCACGGCGCGGCAGCACCGCTACACCCGGCCGGTGGTAAACGACGGGCCCACGCTCGACATCAAGGGCGGCCGCCACCCGGTGATTGAGCGCCAGCTGCCACCCGGCGAAAGCTACATCCCCAACGACCTGTGCCTGAGCCAGGATGACCAGCAGATAGTGGTGATTACCGGTCCCAACATGGCTGGTAAGTCGGCGCTGCTGCGCCAAACGGCACTCATCGTGCTGCTGGCCCAAATCGGCTCGTTCGTGCCCGCCGACGAGGCCACTATCGGCATCATCGACAAGATTTTTACTCGCGTAGGCGCTTCCGACAACCTCAGCAAGGGCGAGAGCACCTTCATGGTGGAGATGACCGAAACGGCCTCCATCCTGAATAACCTCTCGGAGCGCAGCCTCGTGCTGATGGACGAAATCGGGCGCGGCACCAGCACCTACGACGGCATCAGCATCGCCTGGGCCATTGTGGAGCACTTGCACAACAACCCCAAGGCGCGGGCTAAAACGCTGTTTGCCACCCACTACCACGAGCTCAACCAGCTGGCCGACGACTGCCCGCGGGTGCGCAACTACCACGTGGCCGTGCAGGAAGCCGACGGCCGGGTGCTGTTCCTGCGCAAGCTGCGGCCCGGCGGCTCCGAGCACAGCTTTGGCATTCACGTGGCGCGCATGGCCGGCATGCCGCCCGCCGTGGTGCTGCGCGCCAACGAGATAATGCACCACCTGGAGCAGGAGCGCACCCAAACCGGCCTCGTGAACCCGGACGCCCCCACCGCACTGGACGACTTGCTGGCTGGCCTCGACGAGCAGCCGAAAGCCAGTGCCCAGCCTCGGCCCCGCGCCACGGCCGCCGTGGCCTCGGCTCCTAAAATTCAGCTCAGCATGTTTGAGCCCGGCGACCCCAAGCTAGAGCAGCTGCGCGAGCTGCTGCAAGTGCTGGACATCAATACGCTCACGCCCATTGAGGCCCTGCTGAAATTGCAGGAATTGAAGGGGTTGGTGTAGGCAGCGCCTACTTCATATAGTACGCCCGCAGGAGGCGCATGGCGGCTGGGGCATCTTCGGCGCACACGCTGCAAAAGGTACCGACGCCATTCACCGGGCCTTCGTATTCCCAGGTGAAGGTTTTGGGCGCGGCGCCCGGGGCGGTGGCTACGCGCAGGGTGGTGCCGCTGGGCACCAGATACAGCGTGTGGCCGTTGAGAAACCGCACGTGGAAGCCGGGCTGCCCGTTGCGCCTGCTCGGGCCGACGTAGCGCAGCCGGGCGTCCTCGCGGTTTTTGCCGGAGGCGTAGGCCACGTCCGAGCGGCGGCCGTTGTGGGTCCAGAAGCTGAGATGCTCGTAGCCAGCCGTGCCCGGCTGGCCATAGCCGTAGTTGGCCACCTGGTTTTGGGCCAGGGCCGGGCGGGCTGCCAATACGCTCATACCAAGGGCGATGCCAAGGGCGCGTGACAAGGGGAAGAGAGGCATGGCGAAAGAGGCTAAAGGCGAGGCTGGTACTACGCAAAAGCAGCGCCCGAAGCTGCCCGGTAGCCACCGCCCGTAGCGAGTGCCGCCAGTGAACCCCCCGCCCACTGCGCGTGTTTAGTGGCAATCCACCGGCCTGGTAGCTAGCGTATAATCCAGCCACCGGGCTTTTCTTTCCTTCTACTCCATGACCAAGATTTTGTCGGCCGTTTCCGGCCTGGGCCTGCTGGCTCTTCTCACGGCCTGCGGCTCGCAGCAGCCCGCCCAGGCGCAGGGCCAAACCCCCGCCGCGCAGGTGGCCTCCACGGCCGGCTTCGCGCCCAAAAACCTCACCGGCCTGGCCCAGGCCACCTTCGCGGGCGGCTGCTTCTGGGCGCAGGAAGAGGCCTTTGAGCAAATAAAGGGCGTGAAGCAGGTGGTGAGTGGCTACGCCGGCGGCACCGTGCCCCACCCCAGCTACGAGCAGGTAGCCGGCCAGGAAACCGGCCACACCGAAACGGTGAACATCTACTATGACCCTAAAGTAGTGAGCTACAAGATGTTGGCTGATATCTTCTTTACGGCCAGCCACGACCCCACGCAGCTCAACCGCCAGGGCAACGACACAGGCCCTGAGTACCGCTCGGCCGCGTTTTACCGCACGCCGGAGGAGAAGAAAATCATCGACGAAACCATTGCCAAGGTCAACGCCTCCAAGCAGTACGATAGCAAAATCGTGACCCAGGTGGTGCCCTTCAAGCAGTTTTGGGACGCCGAGGACTACCACCAGGGCTACTACCGCCTGCACACCGACAACCCCTACATCGCCAACGTATCGGAGCACAAGGTAGCCCACGTGCGCAAGCTTTTCCCGCAGGAGTTGAAGCCCGGCTTGCCCAACCTGTAAGCGGCGTTATACCTTGACTAGAACGCAAAACGGCCCCGCTGCACCAGGTAGCGGGGCCGTTTTGGTTACAAAATATTGTTTAGTAGGTAGTTATGGCAGCCTTTGTGGCGCTGGCGGCCCAGCGGCGGGCGGCCTCAATATCCGAAAAGTACTGCGTGTCGAAGGGCGTGTGGTTGGTGGATTTTTGCAAAATATTGCTGATACCCATCTGATTTAGTGCATCTTGCGACACTACTACGGCCAGGCGTTGCACCTCCAGCCGGGCAAATTCCGGAAACCAGGTATGGCTCATCCACTCCTGGTCGGCGGGCCGGATGGTGCGCATGAGCGTGTTGTTGCCAATCCAGCCGCGCACGCGGAGCTGGCGGCCCAGGCGCAGGGCCTCGGTGAGGGCACCCCGCAGCTGCTCCGAATTGGCAAAGTCGAGCCACTCAGTTTCGAGGGTCGCCCCGATAGGGTCGTGGTGCAACTTAGAGGCTATCCAAATAGGGATTAATTTGGGGTATGGCTACTACTCAAGAGTTCATCATTTCCGATACGTTATG